>CAZYHC010000017.1:0-86986 GCA_964646625.1 uncultured Anaerolineales bacterium | reverse complement strand
CCGCCACGCCGCTCGCCACGCCGACCGCCACGCCGACCGCCACGCCGACCGCCTCGCTGACCGCCACGCCTAACGCCACGCCGCTCGCCACGCTGGATAGACTCCGCCCCCAATCAAAGGTCCCCCCTCCGGGACCGACCACTAAATATCCAATGAGCACGTCCACTATAAAAGGGGTGGTGATTACGATAAAAAGGGCCTGGAACAGGAAGCGGCGCAGGGCAGGGTTGGCCCCCAGCTTGTGGCGGGCCCCCCACACGGAGAACTGAAGACCTAGCTCCGGATCTATGCTTTTGATGTGGCGCTCCAGGGTGAATGGTTTGAAGAAAACCCAGTACAGGAGGCGCAAACACTCAAAAAGGAAGCGAGCCATTTTTATCCCTTCTTCCACTCCACGAACTTATCCACCACGTACTTCGCCACTCCCACCAGTTCCCGACCGTGCCTTTTGGCGGTCAGGTAGCCTTTCTGCCACGGAGGTAGTGATTTCACTTCCGCTTCGTAGGCTTGCTTCACCGCCTGCTTATCCACCCGGCCCCTGGTCGTCTTCTCGTCGTAGATGATGGAACAGGCGATCTGCAAGCGCCAGGGGTGGCGGCCGGCCAGCTTGAGGGCCAGGGCCACCTCGTCGGCGTTGAAACGGATGTCGCTTGGTTGCCGGATCAGCTCTCTGGCCTCATCCTCCGTAAGCTCTCCTAGGCGCACTTTGGCGAAGATGTTGAAGAAGGGCGAGGTCAGGCTGCCCTGGCGGGAAAGGACTTCTAACGGCGTTTTGGAGGCGGCGACAAAAGCGATCTGGCCGGATTGGGCCAGACCGCGCAGACTGTCGTAGAAATCGTCGTCAAATTCATTGGGCCGTTCGATCAATTTCTCAAACTCGTCCAGGCAGACGACGGGCCGGATGTGGACGCCCTCGGGGCTGTGCAGGTAGTCCACCGCTTTCTCAAAGGCCAGCAGGTCCGCCTCTCGCCCTCCGGCCAGGGTCCTGGATAATCCGTCCAGGATTTTGTCCTCGTTGCGGCGACGGTCCAGCTCGATCTGCTCCAGAAGCCCTTTCAACATGGTGGTCAGCAAGCCCTTCTGGGTGTGACAGCGGGCGCTTTCTGGATCGAGGTAGAGGAAGGTGTAGCTATCCGCCTCCGAGAGCTTTCCCTTGTAAACCTGGGTCAGGTGGTAGAGCAACGAGGATTTGCCGATGCGCCGCTCTCCCACCACCGAGATGCATTGCATGGGGCTGGTGCCCAGACGGCTGAAAATTTTGCCCAGTTCCGCCCGGCGACCGAAGAATTTAGCCGGGTCTTTGATCATTCCGCCATAATAGAAGGGGTTAGGCATAGTTATCTCCTCCCAGGTGCCTGGCACTTCCAAAAGTGCCAGGCACCTAAGCCCCCTGCCCTCGCAGAAAAGCCTCCATGCGGGCCACAAACCTCTCGGCCTCGGCCAGGAGGTGGAGGGCCTCTTGAGACTCCGGCCAGGAGGATGGTTCATAGTCGCTGACCTGCCGACATTTGAACAATCGCTGGTAGATATCCTTGTACTCCTCCTCTATCAGCCCCGGCCTGACCAGGAATTCACTGAGAGCGGCCTTAATGCCGGAGTGTTTGCTGCGCACCACGTCCACGGCATAGAGAGCAGCGGTGAGAGCGTAAAAGGCCGCGAAATAAGCCCGCGAAAGGGCGACTCGCAAAAGTCCGGCTTCCTGCAACACCCTGATCACCTGCAATTCTTCGTGGGCCAGTTTCAGGTAGAGTCTGATCGTTTCCTGAGCGGCTCCGTCCATGACTCGTATCTCTCCTTCATCAAACACTAAAGGTATGGCTCTTTCTTCGGCTTCGCTCTGGGCCACATCCCACAACTCGATGCCGTCCCGCCGCAGATTCACGTATAGGGGATCGCGTAGCCGCTGATGTTCCTGGTAACGTTCTATCGACATGAACAATGGACTAAAGAAGTCCTCTTCAGCGAGCAAACGCCCCATCTCTATCCCATCCCCTTCCACCACGATCAGCAGGTCAATGTCAGACTCAGGGTCATAATCACCACGCGCCCTGGAACCAAAGAGCACTACCCGCCTTATCCGGTCGGCATATTCCTTTTCGAGCCGCTCCAGGAAGCGTGACAGGGCCCCTTTCTCAGGCGGAGTCAAATATTTAATTTTCTGAAGGCTCTCCCTCTTGTTCATCTTGTTCGTTTTGTTCGTTGTTCTGTTCGTTGTTTTGTTCGTTGTTCCGGGCGGCCACGTCTTTTTCCACCTCGACGGCGGCGGTGGCGATGGCCCAGCTTACCAGCCCCCAGACCCCGCCGGAGATGACCACCGCCGTGACCAGCGAACGCACGGTTAACGGCGTGTCGTCCGGGTTCCTGATCATGCCCACCACGGCCATCAAAATGGCGACCGCGCCAAAAAAGATGCCGATCTTCACCGGCCCACTAAGCCGTTTCAACCGCTCCCAGAGCGAAACCTTTTCTTCTGTCGGGGTTGACTTATTATTAGCTTCCATACTTGATGCACTCCCTTCAGTACTCGATTCCTTTCCGTGCCCGGATGTCTTTGGCATACGGATGTTTGATCTCCTGCATTTCCGTCACCAGGTCGGCGCGACGGATAATGTCGGGGTGGGCATTGCGGCCGGTGAGGATCAATTCCATCTGCGGGGGCCTGTCTTCCAGCAAGTCGAGCACCTCCTCCAGCCCGATAAGCCCGAAATCGAGGGCCACGTTGATCTCGTCCAGGATGAGCAGATCGTAGTCACCACTGTCCATGATCTGGCGGGCGTGCTCCAGGGCCTGCCGGGCCTGGCGAACGTCCTCGGGATCGGACCGCTCCTTGTAGACAAAATCTGGCCGTCCGAACTGGCGCAGCGTGATGTCGGGTATTTTCTCCACGCTACCCAGCTCTCCATAATAGGGCCACCCCTTCATAAATTGGATGATGTAAGTTTTTAAACCGTGCCCCGCGGCTCGCAGAGCCAGGCCCAGGGCGGCGGTGGTCTTGCCCTTACCGTGGCCGGTGTACACCTGGACAAGCCCTTTTTCTAAAGGCATGATCTGGCTCCTCTCCACCAGACGCATTGATAACTTGCTCTCCCCAGGGCAGGCAACGTATACTGAAAGCATTGGACGTTATCTCTGGAGGAGGTCCCTCGGTTAAAGGAACGCGTCTTAAGGATACTATAGCATGTGTGGGTAAAATTTGCAAGCGAAAGGAGTTATCGCCCCCTTCCAAATTTGCCTATCTCTGCCAAATACGTTATAATAATGTGCCAGGAGCCTACACCGACAAACAGCAAAGGTTGTCCCCTGTTGTGGCAAACCGATGCCAGGCGGAGCGGAAAGGAGGTGGTTGGATCGCATGTAGAGTCTGGATGCTTTTTTAGCTTTAGGTAAGGAGAATCAAAGAAGATTATTCACAACAAGGAGGAGTAAAATGAAAAAGTATCTGTATCTGTTTATAATAGTAACCCTGGTGGCTGGCGTGGGGTTGGTAGCCGTGAATAAGCCACACCAAGCCAACGCCCAGGAGCCTTTCAAGGTGGGCATGGTTTCCGACGTGGGCGGCATCGACGACCGCAGCTTCAACGAGAACACCTGGGCGGGACTCCAGCGGGCGGTCGATTGTCTGGGCGTGGAGGCCAAGTTCCTGGAATCGCAGGCTCAGGCCGACTACGAGAACAACATCACCGAGTTCGCCGAACAGGGCTACGACATGATCTTCACCGTCGGCTTCCTGCTGGGCGACGCCACCTACAAGATGGCCGAAGTGTACCCGGAAATCAAGTTCGCCATCGTGGACTATCCCTCTACAGCGGAACTGCCCAACCTGCAAGGTATCCTGTTCAACGTCGATGAAGCCTCCTTCCCCGTCGGCTACCTGGCGGCAGCCATGGCCGACCTGGAGGACCCGGATGACCCCAAGGTGGGCTACATTGGCGGGATGCAGATTCCGCCTGTGGAACAGTTCATCTACGCTTACGAGGCCGGGGTGAACTACTACAACGAGACCTATGGCAAGAGCGTGGAGTTCACCGGGGTGTACGTGGGCGACTTTGAGGCTCCTGATGAGGGGAAGGTGCAGGGCAACTCGTTGATCGACGAGGGCGTGGACATCATCATGGGCGTGGGGGGCAAGACCGGGAACGGTGGTCTGGCGGCGGCCAAAGAGCGGGGCAAGCTGGGCATCGGGGTGGATGTGGATCAGTACTACACTCTGCCCAACGAGAAAGACATCCTGGTCTCCAGCACCGTGAAGCGTCTGGACAACGCCGTGTTCGGGGTGATCCAGGGTGCGTTGGAGGACAAGTTTGGGGGTGGGACCAACTACATTGCTACGTTGCAGAATGGCGGTGTGGGGGTAGCTCCCTTCCACGACTTTGAGGACAAGGTGCCCGACAACATCAAGGCCGACCTGGCAGAAATCCAGGCCAAGATCATTAAGGGCGAGCTTTGCACTGGCTGGCCGCCCAAGCCCGAAGAGCCTCCACTCAAGGTGGGGATGGTTTCCGACGTGGGCGGCATCGACGACCGCAGCTTCAACGAGAACACCTGGGCGGGACTCCAGCGGGCGGTCGATTGTCTGGGCGTGGAGGCCAAGTTCCTGGAATCGCAGGCTCAGGCCGACTACGAGAACAACATCACCGAGTTCGCCGAACAGGGCTACGACATGATCTTCACCGTCGGCTTCCTGCTGGGCGACGCCACCTACAAGATGGCCGAAGTGTACCCGGAAATCAAGTTCGCCATCGTGGACTATCCCTCTACAGCGGAACTGCCCAACCTGCAAGGTATCCTGTTCAACGTCGATGAAGCCTCCTTCCCCGTCGGCTACCTGGCGGCAGCCATGGCCGACCTGGAGGACCCGGATGACCCCAAGGTGGGCTACATTGGCGGGATGCAGATTCCGCCTGTGGAACAGTTCATCTACGCTTACGAGGCCGGGGTGAACTACTACAACGAGACCTATGGCAAGAGCGTGGAGTTCACCGGGGTGTACGTGGGCGACTTTGAGGCTCCTGATGAGGGGAAGGTGCAGGGCAACTCGTTGATCGACGAGGGCGTGGACATCATCATGGGCGTGGGGGGCAAGACCGGGAACGGTGGTCTGGCGGCGGCCAAAGAGCGGGGCAAGCTGGGCATCGGGGTGGATGTGGATCAGTACTACACTCTGCCCAACGAGAAAGACATCCTGGTCTCCAGCACCGTGAAGCGTCTGGACAACGCCGTATTCGGGGTGATCAAGGGTGCGTTGGAGGACAAGTTTGGGGGTGGGACCAACTACATCGCTACTCTGGAGAACGGCGGTGTAGGGGTAGCTCCCTTCCACGACTTCGAGGACAGGGTGCCCGACAACATCAAGGCTGACCTGGAAGAAATCCAGGCCGCCATTATCGCCGGTGAGCTCGATACTGGCTGGCCACCAGCAGAATAGCCCAAAACAGGAGGTATGAGGTGCCGTTCCGAAGGGCATTCTCCTCTGTCGAAATGGGGATGGATAGCCTGGGAACGACCTCTTGCCCCTGTTTGATGCCTCTGGCGGTGCTGGGCTTCGCGCTCAGCACCGCCCCCTATACATCATGAGCCATGACCAGACTGGAACTGGCCCAGACTATGCTCGCCGATGCCCAATGGAACCTGGGCGGACTCAGACATCGTTCGGCGGTGAGCCGGGCTTATTATGCCTGTTACCACGCCGCCCGCGCCTGTCTGGAGCGGCTTAACGTGGATATCACCAGCCGCAGTCCCCACGACGCGGTATGCCGTTTGTTTGGGTTGCACCTGGTTTTGCCTGGCATCTTTCCCGGTTGGATGGGAGAGGCTCTTAATGAATTGTATTATGATCGCCTGGACGCCGATTATAAAGCGGAAGCCGATATAACGGTGACCCTGGCTCAGAGTTCTGTGGATAAAGCCAGAAGCTTTTTGCAGGAGGTGAGGAACAAATGGGACGAATTAGGATAGACGAGGAAGAGACACGGCGAATCCTGGAGGCCATTGACAGGCCAAAATCCAGGGAATTTGTGCTTTCCCTGGCAGAGCCTTTGCTCGAGAAATTGAAAGCCAGGTTTCCCGATCAGATATTGGAAGTATCTGAAACAGACAGCGAAGGCTACGGAGATATCGCTTACCGAGTCAGGATAAAGGGCAGACGAGAGGAGATCAGTAGTTTTTTGGCTGGTGAGGAATTGATGTTAGGTATCGAACACGGTGTCAGGATCATTGCTTTTATAAGCGAGGACAGCGAGTGAGGCAACCATGACCACAGTACTCGAAGCTCGTAACGTAACCAAGCGATTTCCCGGCGTGCTGGCCAACGATCAGATAAGCTTCTCCCTGGAGAAGGGAGAGGTGTTGGCCTTTCTGGGCGAAAATGGGGCCGGTAAAACGACCCTGATGAACATCCTGTATGGCCTATACGCCCCCGACGAGGGCCAAATCTTCCTCAACGGTCAGGAGGCCCAAATCGAAACTCCGAGCGATGCCATTGAGCTGGGCATCGGCATGGTGCACCAGCATTTCATGCTGGTGCCGGTCATGACCGTGGCCGAAAACGTCGTCCTGGGCACCGAGACCCAGGGCTTGTTGGGCCTGAACCTGACGGTTGTGGGAGCGCGTTGCAGGGCTTTTTTGCACCGCATCAACCTTGTATCCTACCTCCAGCGGAACTTCCCCGAACCCTACCGTCTGGGCTGGGCCGCGCTGGGGTGGGCCATCTTATATCTCTTTCTTTTCGGGTTCGAGTTTATCCTTTTACTCCTCAACCTCTCGTTCTGGGCCATTTTGACCGTCATTTTTCTGCTTGGTTTGTTGCTCACCAGGAGTCAGGCCCTTCCCTGGTCCGGCACCCGCCGGGGACGCCTCGTAGCAATTGGTCTATCCCTCGTCGTGGCCCTGGTCATCGCGCTGGGGGCCGGGCTGATCGGCCTGCTTCCCGCTGTGGCGGGACTGATCGGGACCGTGCTTCGCCTGGTGCTCTATGTGGCGCTGGCCTACATCGGATTATGGCTCCTGCTCGGCCTGTATCGGCTGGTGCTGGAGGTTTTGCTCTGGCTCACGGAGTTGATTCCCTTGAGGCTGATCACCGATGCCCGGCGAGTGCGTGATATCTCCCAGCAGTACGGTCTGGAGGTCGAGCCCGAAGCTTACGTCAAGGACCTGCCGGTGGGCGTTCAGCAGCGGGTGGAGATTGTCAAGGCTCTCTACCGTGAGGCCGACGTCCTCATCCTCGACGAGCCGACGGCGGTGCTCACCCCCCAGGAGTCCGACGAGTTATTTGAGGTGATGCGCTCCCTGACTGCTCGTGGCAAGTCCATAATTTTCATCACCCACAAGCTGAAAGAGGTGCTGGCCGTGGCCGACCGCATCATAGTGCTGCGCGACGGTCTGGTGGTGGGTGTTACCAGGCCACAGGAAGCCACCGAGGCCAGCCTGGCGGCCATGATGGTCGGGCGCGAGGTCATCCTGACTGTGGATAAAGAGGAGGCCCGACCCCAGGAGGTCATCCTGAAGGTTGAGAACCTCCATGCTTTGGACGACCGTCATCAGCCCGCGGTCAACGGGGTCAGTCTGGAGGTGCGGGCCGGCGAAATCCTGGGCGTGGCCGGGGTGCAGGGCAACGGCCAGACCGAACTGGTGGAAGTCCTGACCGGTCTGCGGCCAGCCACGGAGGGCCATATCTGGATCAAGGGGGTGGAGACCACCCACGCCAGTCCCAGGCAGATCATCGAACTGGGCGTGGCCCACGTGCCGGAGGACCGGCAACAAGATGGCCTGGTGCTCAGCTATCCGCTCTACGACAACCTGATCCTCTGCACTTACTACCGACCCCCGTTCGCCAGAGGGGTGCTGGTGAACGAAGAAGCCATCTTCAAACGGGCCGCCGAGTTGGTGGACACTTTCGACATCCGCACCCCCACTATCGCTCTGCCCACCAAAAATCTATCCGGCGGCAACCAGCAAAAAGTGATCGTGGCCCGCGAGCTATCCCGCCCCATCTCTCTCCTCATTGCCGCTCAGCCGACGCGGGGCCTGGACGTGGGCTCCATCGAGTTTATCCACAAACGCCTGGTCGAGAAGCGGGACGAAGGGACCGCCGTCCTGCTGGTCTCAGCCGAATTGGACGAGATCATGAGCATTTCTGATCGCATCGCCGTGATGTACGAAGGCGAAATCCTGGCCCTGGTGGAGGCCGACGAAGCTACCCGCGAGGAACTGGGGCTGTGGATGGCCGGAGCCAAAAGAGAATTTCCCAGTACGATGGAGACTGTGCGTCAGATTGCAGCTCAGAGGCGCGAGGAAGGTCAAGAATAATGGTTGACAAATTGGGGCGTGTGCGATGAAGTTTATCTACACAGAACTAATACGCGACAGATTGGAACAGTTTGTTACCGAGATCGAACACGCCAGTGATCTAGACTACCATGATCGTCTGCGAGCATTTAAGCGCTACTGTGAAGAGACACCAGCGTTAGCATATTGCTTGGCTCAATTGCCACAAGTCCCCTATGATTTCAAAGTCGCTTTTCGAGATATGCCAAATCAGTGGCCTGATGATGAGGAGAGAGGCTGTGCCATGAGGTGGGATGCCATCAACCAGATGGTGGCTTGTGATCGCGATTACGATTACATCGGTCTTGTTTGTCATCAACTAGAGCTCGTAGGCGAGCAAGACCATCTTAACAGAATTACAAAACTATTCGTCACTCCCCTCTACCACTATCTTGTCCACCAACTTCAAGCTTCCAGCACGATGCTCTATATTCTCTTGCGTTACACGCGCTGGGCAATGTGGTTTGAAGCTGAACGACTACGCGAGGTCTACGACCGTGACCGTGAGGACGGGTTAGATAGTGACTTACGTCGCTTCCTTTTCGAAAGTGGGATTGACTACCCACTTTCTGAGCCTCGCTCGCCGGGTGGTCGAGCCGATATCGTAGCAGAATTGGACACAGACGATCCCCTTGTCTTGGAAGTAAAGGTATGGGATTCTAGCAAGGGCTACAAAAAGAATCGGATCCGTGATGGGCTGCGCCAGGTGATGGATTACGCTGCAAAATATGGGAAAGATAAAGGCTATGTCATAGTGTTCAACCTGGATCCTGAGCCACTGGAGTTTGTGAGTCCAATAAACACTGACGAGTGGCCTCCCCGAATTGAGTCTGGTAATAAGACTTACTACTTTATAGCCATAGACATTGCTGAACAGCCGAAACCTGTTAGCCAGCGGGATAAAGGAAAGCCCGTCAAGACGAACAGGATCCTACTTGCTGAACTATTGGAACAATTGAAGGAGGAGACCATTGAGCGATAAAGAAACCGCGTTAAGCGCCAGACCCGAACCCCTGGCCGAGGGGGCACAACCTTCGTTCCTGGCGACCAATCGCCGTCTGCTCCTGGGCGTCTGTCTGGCCTTGATGGTTCTGGTAATCCTGGCTATAGCGGGCATTATCGTTAGTAAGACCGGGGTGGGATTGATCCTGCCCCTGGTTGGCGTATTTGTACTGCTGATCCTGGCCCTGATCACCGCCCAGAGCGGGTCGCTGGCCTGGTTGCAGGGGGCGGTTATCCCCATACTGGCGGTGGTGACGGCCTTTATCATTGGCGCCATCGTCATCGCCGCCACCGATCCCCAGGTTATGCAGGCCCTTCCTCACTTCCTCGACGACCCCGGCACGGTGTTGCAGGCAGCCTGGCAGGCTGTCAGCACCGCTTACCTGGCCTTGTTCGAAGGGGCGTTGGGCAGCCCGGCCAAGATTTCGGCCGGTTTGGAATCCTGGATTGTGGAAGGTAATTTCCTCGATTTCCTCAAGGCCATCCGCCCGACTCTGGAAAGCCTGACCAAATCGATCCCCTACATCCTGGCCGGATTGGCGGTGGCCCTGGGTTTTCGGGCCGGGCTGTTCAACATCGGGGCCGAAGGGCAGTTTGTCATCGGCGGCCTCTGCTCGGTGGTGGTGGGGTACGCGGTTACCGGCCTGCCGGTCTACATCCACCTGCCCCTGACTATATTGGCCGGAATGTTGGCGGCCGGCATCTGGGCTGCCATCCCTGGCTTCCTCAAAGCCTGGACTGGCGCCCACGAGGTGATCAATACCATTATGATGAACTGGCTGGCCTTTCGGCTGACCGAGTGGCTGCTGAAGGAGCCGCTGGAAAAAATCCAGGGCACGCACCGCACGCCCGACGTGCTGCCTACCGCCCAGCTTCCTCGTTTTCTGCCTCATCCCATCCGCCTCCACGCGGGCCTGTTGCTGGCGATAGCGGCGGCCTTTTTCGTCTACTGGTTTCTGTGGAAGACGACCTGGGGATTTGAGATGCGCACCGTAGGAGCCAATCCTGACGCGGCCCGTTATGCCGGGGCAAACATCAGCCGCAACATCGTGCTGGCGATGTTCCTGAGTGGGACCCTGGCCGGTCTGTCGGGAGCCAGCGAGTCGTTGGGCATCACCCACAACATGACCCTGGGCTTTCAGGCTGGCTATGGGTTTGATTCTATTGCCCTGGCTCTCCTGGGTGGCAGCCATCCTCTGGGCGTCACCCTGGCCAGCCTGCTGTTTGGGGTGTTGCGGGCGGGCGGCACGCGGATGATGTCCATCGCCTCTGTACCCCTGGAGATAACTTCTATTGTACAGGCCATGGTCATCATCTTCATCGCCGCTCCGGCCATTATCCGCACTTTATACCGCCTGCGGGCCGAGCGAGAAGAACTGGAACCGACCACCATCACTCGTGGTTGGGGCACTTAAGGGGGAGAAAGTCACATGTCTGAACAATGGCGCGAGCTTCTGAGCCGGGAAAAAGTTCTGGGCGCGATCTGTCTGGTGGCAGGGTTAATCATCATCGTCGTTGCCGCCTTGTTTGTAGAGAAGGGGCAGGTGGCTACCTTTTTCGACGACAAAATAGGGACGCTGATCGCCCCCCCTTCGCAAGAGACGCTGTATGCCCTGGGAGCCTTGTGTTTGTTTGTCGGCGGCTGGCAGTTGTACCGGGGGTTTCGTTCCCTCAGCGTGGTGCTGGGAGCCGGCGGGTTCCTGGTGGTGGCTTCTTTCCTGATAGCGATCACCAGCGGCAAAGAGTTGAACCTGCCGGGCCTGTTACAGACCACCCTGACCTCGGCCACGCCGCTGACCCTGGGCGCTATGAGCGGCGTTTTCTGCGAGCGGGCCGGAGTGATTAACATCGCCATCGAGGGCATGATGCTCTTCGGAGCCTTTGCCGCCATCGCCGCCACCTCCGCCACCGGCAGCCACTGGATCGGAATGCTGGCGGCCATGCTTACCGGGGGATTGATGGCGGCCCTGCACGCCCTCTTATCCGTGACCTACAAGGTGGACCAGATCATCAGCGGCACGGTGATCAACATCCTGGCGGCTGGCGTGACTCGTTATCTGAAGATCCGCATACTGCAACCGGCCGGTATGAACGCCCCAGGAGCGATCGCCACCACCCGCATTCCCCTCCTGGCCGACCTCCCCATTCTGGGCAAGTTTTTCGTCAACACCCCAACGGTGTTCATCATGTTGGTGCTATTGGCGGTGGTTCACGTTATCATCTTCCACACCCCCTGGGGCCTGAGGACCCGTTCGGTGGGAGAACATCCGCGGGCCGCCGATACGGTAGGCATAGACGTTTACCGCATGCGTTACGTTAACGTCATTATCGGCGGGCTTATTGCCGGGATCGGAGGCTCCTACTTTTCCCTGGGGCTGGGCTCCTTCGAGGACAACATGACTCACGGGGAAGGGTTCATCGCCCTGGCGGCCATGATCTTCGGCAACTGGACGCCGATAGGCAGTTTCTTCGCCGCCCTGCTGTTCGGGTTTGCCGACGCCGTGCAGGGCAAGATGCAGGCCCTCAGGGTGGCGCTCCCCCCCGAATTCCTGCAAATGGCCCCTTACATCCTGACCATGATCGTGCTGGCCGGGGTGATCGGACGGGCTATCCCGCCCGCCGCCGACGGGCAGCCGTATGAGAAGCAATAAAGAAACAAGTAGATCACCAACTATAGGCCAGGCAGTCACTCAACAGCTTGAGCAGAATTATTCTTCTCTGTCGATACATTTTCTCACCGCAGAGCGCGCAGAGTTCGCTGAGGGCTAACTGCTGGCTGCTATTGGGTCGTTACTACGCCGCTTCCACTTTGACCGCACAGACCTTGAGCTCGGGGATCTTCCCTATGGGGTCCAGGGCGGCGATAGTCAGTTTGTTGGCCGCGGCCTCGGCGAAGTGGAAGGGCATGAACACCACCCCTGGCTCGGTCATGAGGCTGACCTGCGCCGCGGCCTCGACCGTGCCTCGCCGCGAGGAAACCTTCACCATCTGGCCCTCAGATACCCCCAGCCGGGCCGCGTCTTCGGGGTTGAGCTCCACCACCGGCCCGGGATAGATGGCATCCAGCCCCACGGAGCGGCGGGTCATCGTGCCGGTGTGATAATGCCAGAGCACACGGCCAGTGGTGAAGATGAAAGGATATTCCTCGTCAGGCTCCTCGGCTGGCGGCTGCCAATCCACGGCGCTGAAGTGCCCCGGTCCGCGACTGAACTTCCCGACGTGCAGAATCGGCGTGCCGGGATGATCGGTGGTCGGGCAGGGCCACTGTAGCCCCATCTCCCCGATGCGATCGTAGGTGACGCCAGCGTAGATGGGAGTCAGGCGGTTGATCTCGTCCATGATCTGGCGCGGCGAGGGATAGGTCAGGCCCTGGTAACCCATCCGCCGGGCGATCTCCCCCACGATCCACCAGTCAGGCTTAGCCTCGCCGGGAGGAGACACCGCCGGGCGCGTGAACTGAATCCGCCGTTCGGAGTTGGTAAAGGTGCCCAGCCTCTCGGCCCAGGAGGTGGCGGGAAGCACCACGTCGGCCAGGGCCGCCGTCTCGGTGAGGAAGATGTCCTGCACCACCAGGAAGTCCAGACTGCGCAGACAGTGCTCGGTGTGGTTGATATCGGGATCGGAGAGCATGGGGTTCTCCCCCATGATGTACATGGCGCGGAGCTCTCCCCGCTCCGCCTGGTGGAACATCTCCACCACCGTGGTCCCCACCTGGTCGGAGAGGGACACCCCCCACGCCTCCTCGAACTTCTGTCGCGTGGCCTCGTCGGTCACCCGCTGATAGCCAGGGTAGACGTTGACCAGCCCTCCCATATCGCACGCCCCCTGCACGTTGCTCTGGCCGCGCAAGGGGTTGACCCCCCCGCCCCGCAGCCCCATGTTGCCCAGGAGCATCTGCAAATTAGCGCAAGAGAGCACGTTTTGGTGGCCGGTGGTGTGTTGGGTGATCCCCATGGCGTAGAGAAGCGCCCCGGGACGATGGGCGGCCAGCAGGTGCGCCGCTTCGACGATCTGCTCCGCCGGCACGCCAGCGATCTCCGCGGCGCGCTCCGGCGGATATTCCATCACTTTGGCCTTCAGCTCCTCGAACCCCTCGGTGCGCTCCGCCACAAACTTCCTGTCGTAGAGCTCCTCGGCGATGAGGACGTGCATGATGCCGTTTAGCAGGGCAATGTCGGTGCCCGGCTTATGGCGGATGTGCAGGGTGGCGAACTTGGCGATGGGAATGCGGCGTGGGTCGCAGACGATGAGTTTGGCCTCCCGCTGTTTCACCGCCTGGCGGAGGCGCATGCCCAACACAGGGTGCTGCTCGGTGGTGTTGGAGCCGATGATGAAGTAGATCTGGGCGTCGTCGGCGATGTCGTCGAAAGAGTTAGTCATCGCCCCGGAGCCAAATGCTGTGGCCAGACCGGTCACAGTGACGCTGTGTCAAAGACGCGCACAGTGGTCTACGTTGTTGGTGCCCATCACCGCCCGTGCGAACTTCTGCATCACGTAGTTCTCTTCGTTGGTGCACTTGGCGGATGAGAGGGCGCCAAACGCATCGGGACCGTACTGCTCTTTGGTCTCCTCGAACCGCTCCGCCACCAGGTCCAGGGCCTCGTCCCATTCCACGACTTCGAGCTCGCCCCCCTTCTGGCGGCGGACCAGCGGTTTGGTCAGCCGGTCGGGGTGGTGGACGAAGTCCCAGCCGAAGCGCCCCTTGACGCAGGTCCAGCCGTGATTGGCGGGGGCGTCCCACCTGGAAGCCACCTGCACGATGCGGCCATCTTTGACCTCCAGGTAGAACTGACACCCCACCCCACAGTAGGGACAGGTGTTGGCTACCCGACTGAACTCCCAGGGTCGTCCCTGGCGCTGGCGCAACTTGGGCACCAGGGCCCCGGTAGGGCAGAGCTCCGTGCACATCCCGCAGAATTCGCAGGGGCTATCCTGCATGGGGCTGTCGAAAGCGGTGCCGATCTGGCTGGCAAAACCGCGCTGGATGACGTCGATGGCCTCCACTCCGTTGATCTCGTTGCAGGCGCGCACACAACGGCGGCAGAGAATACATTTGTTGTAGTCGCGCTCAAAGAAGGGGTTGGAGTCGTCGATAGGATAGGTCTGTTGCAGACCAGGGAAGCGACTCTGCTTGATGCCGTACTCGTAGGCCAGGTCTTGCAACTCGCAGTTCCCTGTCCGTTCACAGGTCATACAATCCTGTGGATGGTCAGAGAGGAGCAGTTCCAGCACAAAGCGCCGGGCCTCTTCCACCGGCGGCGAGTGTGTCCAGACCTCCATCCCCTCCGTCACCTGAAAGGTACAGGCCGGTTGCAGGGTCCGCTGTCTGGCTACTTCCACCAGGCAGACGCGACAGGCCCCGATCGGCTGCAAGGCCGGGTGGTTACAAAGAGTGGGAATCCTGATGCCAGCCTCCATAGCGGCCTCCAAAATGGTCTGTCCGGCTTTAGCGGCTATTTTCTTACCGTCAATGGTGATATTCATCGTTTTCGTTACTTCTTTCACGTCCTTCAATGCTGCCTCCCTATACATAAAAGCAAGGTGCCTTTCGTGAAGGCCAACTTACTCCTGGTCACGCTTCTTCTACCACCTGGCGCTCAGGCACCGGCTCCAGGGCCATGCCCATATCCCTTAACCACTCCAGGTCGCAGCGCAGGCAACGCTTGCACTCCTCCTGGACGGGGTGCTCCTCCATCCCCTGCTCGACCTCGCGGAAGTTGCCCCGCCGCTCCTCGACGGAGAGTTCGGGCCTCTCTGGCCGTCGGGCCTCGGCGTAGTCGTCCAGGTTGAAGGGCTGCTCCACCACCTCGTAGCCGGGGAGAGTGACTATCTTCTCCATCTCCCCCGTGCGCAGGTAGTGATCCACGGCGCGGGCCACGGCGTTCCCCTGGGCCACCGCTTCGACCACCGTGGCTGGCCCGCTGACGGCATCGCCTGCGGCGAAGACCCCCGGCCGGGAAGTGCCCAGAGCCTCGTTCACGGCGAAGGTGAGATCACGCCGGGTTTCGATTCCCTCTTCCCCCTCCAGACAGCTCAGGTCAGGCTCCTGCCCGATGGCCGGGATCAGAACGTCCAGGTCGATGACAAATTCAGAATCGACGATGGGCACCGGGCGGCGGCGACTGCTGCGGTCGAACTTGCCCAGGGTGTGCCTGGCACACTCCACCCCGCTGAGATGACCATCCCCCAGCAGCCGGGTGGGGTTGGTGAGGAAGTGGAAGATGGCTCCCTCCTCCTCGGCGGCCTCGACCTCTTCTTTGTAGGCGGGCATGTCCTCACGGCGACGGCGATAGATCAGGTGCGCTTCGCGGGCTCCCAGCCGCCAGGCGGTGCGCAGGGCGTCAACGGCCACGTTGCCGCCCCCGACCACCCCCACTCGCTTGCCCGTCAGGTCGGGCGGGTGGCCCAGGGCCACGTGGCGCAGGAAATCCACGCCGTGGATGACCCCCTCCTTATCCTCGCCCTCCACCCTCAGTTGGCGGCTCTGGTGAGCGCCGATAGCCAGCACCACCGCGCTGTACCCTGCCTCGTCCAGCAGCGAATCCAGGGTGAAATCACGTCCCAACGCCTGGTTGCAGCGGAGCTCCACCCCCGCCCGCCGGATGTTGTCGATCTCCAGGTTGAGGACCTGGCGCGGCAGACGATAATCGGGGATGCCCACAGCCAGCATCCCGCCCGGCACAGGAAGCTTCTCGAACACGGTGACGCCGTACCCTTGCTGCGCCAGACGCAAAGCCGCCGTGAGGCCGGCCGGCCCGGCGCCGACCACCGCCACCTTCTCCGGCCTGGCCCCCCCGTAGATGGGCGGAGTCCAGGGCCGCTCCAGCTCGTGGTCAGCCATGAAGCGCTTGACGGCACGGATGGCGATAGGCTCGTCGATGTCCCCGCGCCGGCAGCGGTCTTCGCAGAAGGCGGGGCAGACCCGACCGCAGGCCAGCGGGAAGGGGTTCTGGCGACGATGGATCTCCAGCCCCTCGGCGTAACGGCCCTGGGCCACCAGCGCCACGTAGCTGGGCACGTCCACTTCGGCAGGGCAGGCGTTGGTGCACCGGGCACGGACCAGTTCCTTGCAGACATTGGCCGGGCAGCGCTTGTCCACGATGTGAGCGATGAATTCGTCCTCGAAGTAGCGCAGCGCCGTCAGCACCGGCCCTGGAGTGAGTTGCCCCAGGGCACACAGCGCGCCGGTCTCCATACCAGCCGCGATCTCGCGGATGGCGTCCAGGTCCTCCAGCTTCCCCTTCCCCTCGGTGATGCGGGTCAGTATCTCCAGCATCTGCTTCCCTCCCATCCGGCAGGGGACACACTTGCCGCAGCTCTCGGCGGCGGCGAAGGTCAGGAAGAACTTGGCGAACTCCACCATGCAGGTGTCCTCGTCCACCACGATCATCCCGCCGGAGCCCATCACTGCTCCCACCTCCTTCAGGGAGTCGAAGTCCACCGGCACGTTCAGGTTTTCGGCGGAGATGCACCCGCCCAGCGGGCCGCCAGTCTGCACGGCCTTGAATTGCTTCCCATTGGGGACCCCGCCGCCGATGTCGAAGATGATCTCCCCCAGGGTGATCCCCATAGGCACCTCCACCAGGCCGGTGTTGTTCACCTTGCCGGTGAGGGCGAAGATGGCTGTGCCCGGCGAACGTGGGGACCCGATGTTGGCGAACCAGTCGGCCCCATTGACGATGATCTGGGGGACGTTGGCGTAGCTCTTGACGTTGTTGATGTTGGTCGGCTTGTCCCACAGCCCCTTAACGGCGGGGAAAGGCGGGCGGGGGCGCGGCTCCCCCCGACGCCCCTCGATGGAGGCCAGCAGGGCCGTCTCCTCGCCGCACACGAAAGCCCCGGCCCCCTCCTTCACGTGCAAATGGAAGGAGACTTCGCTCCCCAGGATGTTATCCCCCAGCAGCCCGTACTCTTCGGCCTGGGCGATAGCGATCTTGAGGCGCCTGATAGCCAGGGGGTACTCGGCCCGACAGTAAATGTACCCCTCCTTTGCTCCTATGGCGTAGCCGCCGATGATCATTCCCTCCAGCACGCTGTGGGGATCGCCTTCGATGATGGAGCGGTCCATGAATGCTCCGGGGTCCCCCTCGTCGGCGTTGCAGACCACGTACTTGACCTCGCCAGGGGCACGGGCGGTGAACTCCCACTTCAGGCCGGTGGGGAAGCCAGCCCCGCCCCGGCCCCGCAAATTAGAGTGTTTCACCTCCTCGTACACCTGTTCCGGCGTCATCGAGGAGAGCACTTTGGAGAGCGCCGCGTAGCCGCCCCGGGCGATGTACTCCTCGATGTTCTCGGGGTCAATCATCCCGCAGTTGCGCAGGGTGATCCGCAGTTGCTTGCTGTAGAAGGGGATCTCGCCGTAGAAAGGAATGGTCTGGTGTGCGATTGGCTCCTCGTACGTCAGCCGCGGCACCACGCGCCCCTTGAGCAGCGTCTCCTCCACCAGCAGCGGCACATCCCCGGCATGTACCTGGCAGTAGAAGATGCCGTCGGGATAAATGATTACCACCGGTCCCATGGCACAGAACCCCCGGCAGCCGGTGTGAATCGCCTGGACCTCTTCATCCAACCCTCGGCGCTGGAGATCTGCCACCAACGCCTGATAGGTGTCGTCCGAGCCAGAAGCTTTACAGCCCGTGCCCCCACAGACCAACACGTTAGCGCGGTATAATGCTTCAGTCATAACAAACTCCTCTTCAATCCCTTAATTCCGCCCATCCGTGGTGCTGCCCCTCAGGATTGGCCGATGCCCTCACTGGGCACCCGGCCCATCGCCCACTCCTGGACCACGTTTCCTTTGACCAGGTGCTCTTTGATCAGGCGGGGCACCATGTCCGGATGGACGTTGCAATAGGTGATCCGGGGCTTGCCCGCCTGCTCAATGTCCACCAGCGGCTCCTTGGAGCACATCCCGATGCAGCCCACGGTGGTGACGTGGGCGTCAATCCCCCGCTCCTGGAGTTCCTCCAGGATGGCGTGCATCGTTTCCCGAGCCCCGGCGGCGATGCCGCAGGTCCCCATCCCGACGATGATTCTGGTGCTCGTCTCGGAACGGACCTTGAAGTCTTGTTGGGCCTGCTCGCGAACCTTTTGCAGATCTTCAAGATTTTTAAGCTTAGGCATAATTACCTCCCTTCTGGGGAGAAACCAACCGGCTTCTCCTTCGACAATAAACCCGTGCCCTCGATGACCACAACAGAGACACGGAGCGCACCCTCATCCGTTGAGCAGGAAGGCCAGCGGACAGCTCGCGCCTCCCCCCTACTCCAACCTGTCCAGAATCCCGACCATCTTCTCCGGCACCAGGTGGCCGACCACCGTGTCATCCACCATAGCCACCGGCGCCAGGCCGCAGGAACCCAGGCAGTAGACCACCTCGTAGGTAAGCCGGTAATCGGGGGTCGTCTCCCCGGCTTTGAGCTCCAGGTGCCTTTCTGCCGTCTCAATAATGCGCGCCGCACCCCGCACGTGACAGGCCGTGCCGTCGCACTGGCGCACGATGTGTCGCCCCCGGCGGGTGAGGTAGAACTGGGAATAGAAAGTCACCACCCCGTAGATGCGGCTCAAGGAGACCCCCATCTCCTGGGAGATCGTCTCCAGTACTTCCCTGGGAAGCCAGCCGTAGATATCCTGGGCCCTTTGCAGCACAGGGATCACTGCCCCCCGCTGCGTCTTGTACTCCTCCAGCACCTCCTGCAAGGGGGCCAGATCAAGGGTTTCCTGCTCCATCTCCTGCTCCATCTCCATACTCCATGCGCTCCTTCCTCGACCGAACTTGCAAGCCCGTATCTTACAAGTCCCGAAATGATCGTACAGCCCGTTTCATAAAAGAAAGGCCCCAGCAAAGCGAACCCAGGAGCGCCTCTGCTCCCAAATCACCACCCAGAGCCTCGTAAGCGTCACATATGCGGTTGGCAGTACCTCTCTGTACTCCAGCGTCGTCACAGGTTGGTAGGACCTCTTTGCCTCCGGCGCGCTCTATGACCGGGGGCTTTGTTACTTTTTTCACATTGTATTATACCGCAAATGGGCAGAAAAGTCAAGCGAAAATTGACAACCTTCTCGCTAATCAACTCGGTAATCAGCCCAAATATAAACTTAAACACGAACGTCATCACCTCTCTCGCTTTTTGTCCCGGCGGGGCCAGCGGCTGGCGCAACCTTCACCAGTCTGGGGCGAACAAGCAGCCGCCGTGGTCTTGCCGGTCCGACCCCTTACGAGACCTCGTCCCACAGACTCAACTGATAGGTCGGGCGTTTGCCGTCCAGCAGGATAAAGGGGGCCGCCCGTTGGGCCACTGCTCCGCTTTTCTTCACATCGGCCAGGGTGCGGAGTTTGCCCTCCCGCCGCCAGCGCACGATGCGCTCCGCCGAGATTGGCCCAATGCCGGGCACTCGCAGCAGTTCTTCCTTGCTGGCGCGGTTGATTTCCAGGGGAAACCGTTCGGGGTGATTGCGGGCCCACACGAGCTTGGGGTCGGCTTCGGAGGGCAGGTTGCCTGCCTGGTCGAAGATCAGATCGTCGAAGGCGAAGGCGTACCTGCGCAGGAGAAAATCGCTCTGGTAGAGACGGTGTTCGCGCAGAGGAGGGGTGGCCGGGCGATCCTCCAGGGGGGTATCTTTGATGGGCTGGAAGGCGCTGAAATAGGCGCGGGCCAGCCCCATCTCTTCGTAGAGTTGGGCGGTGGTCGATAAGATTTCACGGTCGGATTCGTCGGCGGCCCCCACCACGAACTGGGTGGTCTGACCGGCCGAGGCCAGACGGCGCCCGCTGTTCTCCACGATCTCCCTGACCCAGTACATGGGTTGAAGCAGATCCCTGGCGAAGTCCTTGCGGGGGGCGACGCGGGCCAGACGTTCCCGGTTAGGGGCCTCCAGGTTGACCGAGACGCGGGTGGCCAGTTTTACGGCCTGTTCCACGTGGGCGAAGGTTGCGCCGGGCAGGATTTTGAGGTGAATGTACCCAGGGAAATTTCTGCGCACCAGTTCCACAGCAGCGATCATGCCATCCATCGCCCCGGCAGCATGGCCGCACACCGCGGAGCTAAGAAAGAGGCCCTGCACCTGGCCCCGGCGGTGCATCTGCTCGAAGGCGTGTGCTAACTCTTCGGGGGTGAAACTGATCCGTCGAAAATCACGGCTGGCGCGGTTGGCGCAGTAATAGCAATCTTGCTGACAGGCGTTGGAGAGGAGGACCTTGAGAAGCGCCACCCGCCGACCGTCGGGCAGGACGGCCGGATAGATCCAGCGGCCCAACTCGTCGCGCTCCCGGCTGGCCTGGGGGCCACAGGCCCCACACAGGTCGTATTGAGCCGAACGACCCAGCACCTCGATCTTTTTGATAGTGTCCATGTCCCTCCTCCGGTGCAGATATTCTGAGCTAACGAATAGCTTGATAAACCCAGGCGGTCGGTCTGGACAGTAGAAAGCCTGTTCTAATTATATCGCACCTTCTCCAAAAGGTCAAACAAACCTTGCGCGCTCCTTCTTCTCGTGGTATAATATTCTCGCAGTGAATCCCAAACACTGGACACACCCCTAATCAAGATGAGACCTCGTGTTGTCCAGTTTAGTAACTATAATTATACATAAGGAGGTGATAGCAACCAGAAAAAAATGTCCGCATAAACGGGCGAGGCAAAGGAGACCCCGCTCGACAAAACCAAAGGAGGGAAAAAATGTTTAAAAAATGTATGTACGTTCTGTTCATTCTGTCCCTGACCCTGATTTACGCCCCCGCCACCGTCGCTACTCCCCCGCCGCAAGAGGGCGAAGGAGTGCTGATCTACAACTCGTTCTTTGGTGACCCGTTGCCACGAGAGACGGACACCGAACTGGTGGCTATGTATCAGGAGGCCAACCCCGACCTGACGATTGTGCACAGCATCGTGGCCCACGAGGACTTCAAGCAGGCCATCCGCGCCTATCTGACCTCATCCACCCCGCCGGACGTGCTGACCTGGTTCGCCGGCAACCGGGCCCGTTTCTTCATTGACAAGGGGTTGATCATGGACATCACAGACCTCTGGGAGGAGCAGGGCTGGGATGAACTCTACCCCAAGGGCTTCAAGGCCATGAGCTCGGTGGAGGGCCGAGTCTACTTCCTGCCCCAGACCTGGTACTGGTGGGGCATGTTCTACCGCAAATCGATCTTCGAGAAGTATGACATCGAGCCGCCAGAAACCTGGGAAGAGTTCCTGGCAGTCTGCGAGACCCTCAAGAGCAACGGAGTGACCCCCATCACCATCGGCACGAAATATCGCTGGACGGCGGCCGGCTGGTTCGATTACCTGAACATGCGGGTCAACGGCCCGGAGTTCCACATCAACCTCATGCTGGGCAAGGAGAGCTACGACGACCCCCGGGTCAAGAAAGCCTTCGAGTACTGGGCGGAGCTGATCGCAAAGGGCTACTTCATCGAAAACCCTGCGGCCTACACCTGGCAGGAAGCCATCCCCTTCATGCTCCAGGAACAGGCCGCCATGTACCTGATGGGACAGTTCATCCTGGACAGCGTGCCCGACGAGTATGACGAGGACTTCGACTTCTTCCGCTTCCCCATCATCGACCCGGCGGTAGGCATCGGCGAAGACGCGCCGACCGACGGCTACTTCATTGCGGCCAATGCTGCTCACCCTGAGGAGGCCAAGAAATTCCTGGCCTTCCTCGGCTCCACCGAATCCCAGCAGTTCATAGCCGAGAAAATGGGGCGCATTGCGGCCAACACCAGCGTTGACCCTTCGATCTACAGCGACTTCACTTTGAGGGGCATCGAGTTGATCAAAGGGGCAGATTTCGTGGCCCAGTTCTACGACCGGGATACCACGCCGGAGATGGCCGACGAGGGGATGAACGGCTTCATGGAATTCTGGGACAACCCCGACAACATCGACGACATTCTGGCCCGCCTGGAAGCGGCCAGAAAAGAGATCTTCGAAGCCGAAGAATAGCTTCGGAGATGTAGCCGGGAACCGGCCCATGGCGTGGATACCTCTGACCCCGCGCCATGGGCCTCACCCATTTATCTTATGTATCCGGGAGGGCTACCTATGAGCGTTCGTGTTGTGCAGTCTCAGCGGCGGCGACGGATCAACCTGACCCCCTATCTTTTCCTGGCCGTCCCGTTGATCATTTATCTAATCTGGGTCATCGCCCCTTTGTTTTATTCCTTTTACCTCAGCTTCACCAACTGGGACGGCGTGTCAGTACCCGATTTTGTGGGCTTGAAAAACTACGCAAAGCTGTTCAGAGACCCCGTCTTCTACAAATCGCTGATCAATAACCTCAAGTGGCTGGTCTGTTTCATCACCATACCGGTGGTGCTGGGGCTGGCTCTGGCCCTGCTCCTCAACCAGGAAATCGCCGGCGACAGGATTTTCAAGGCCGCTTTCTATTCCCCGATGGTGCTCTCCTTCGTGGTCATTGGCCTGATCTGGTGCTGGATGTACCATCCGGCCAACGGCTTGATCAACGCCACCCTCCGCACCCTGGGCCTCAACTCGTGGGCCCAGGGCTGGCTGAGCGACAAGGACCTGGCCCTCTACGCCATCATCGCCGCCGCGGTGTGGCGTCAGGTGGGCTACGTGATGGTCCTCTATCTGGCGGGCCTCAACAACATCGACCCTTCGCTGCTGGAAGCGGCCGAAGTGGACGGCGCCAACCGCTGGCAATCTTTTTGGCGCATCATCTTGCCCCTCCTGACCCCGGTCACCGTGATCGTGGTGGTGATCAGCGTCATAGATTCTCTGCGCGCTTTCGACCTGGTCTTCGTCATGACTCGCGGTGGGCCGTACAACTCCTCCAGTGTGCTGGCCAACTACATGTACATCGAAGCCTTTAACAACTATAAAATGGGTTATGGGGCCACCATCGCCGTGATGCTGTTCCTCATCAGCATCTCCTTTATCGGCATCTACCTGTGGCGTATGCTTCAAACGGAGATAGAGTACTAAAGTGCCGTGCACTTCCAAAGTGCGCGGCACTTAGAATGGAGGTTGACCATGATCCAACTCAAAACCGTGCGCCGCACCGCGTTTTACCTGCTGCTGATAGTGTTCACTCTCTTTTGGCTGGTCCCCGTCTTCAGCACCTTGATCACCGCGTTGCGCACTAACGACGATATTCTGATACGCGGTTTCTGGAGCCTGCCCAAAAAGTTGACGCTGAATAATTTCCTTACCGCCTGGACGCGGGGGGGCATGAGCCACTATTTCCCCAACACCTTCATTATCACCGTGCCTTCCCTTACAGCGACCCTGTTCCTCTCCTCTCTCTCGGCCTACGCTCTGGCTCGTTTCCGTTTCCCTGGCAACCGGCTGATCTACTTCACCTTCGTGGGCGGCATGTTGCTTCCCTTCCAGATTCTCCTGCTGCCCGTCTTTCGCCTCACCGACGCTATTGGCCTCTACGATACTTACTGGGGATTGGTACTCTTCCACATGGCCTTCCAACTGGGCTTCTGCACCTTTCTGCTGCGCAATTTCATGCTCACTGTGCCCGGCGAAATCCTGTCCGCAGCCCGCATTGACGGCTGTAGCGAATTCCGCATCTACTGGCAGATCATGCTGCCCCTGAGCCTGCCGGCTATGGCCGCCCTGGCTACCCTGGAATTCACCTGGATATTCAACGATTTTCTGTGGGCTCTGGTGTTGCTACGCTCGGACGCCCTCAAACCGATCACCACTGGCCTAGCTAACTTGCAGGGGCAGTACATCATGGACTGGACGGTGATCGTGTCCGGTTCGCTGATCGCCACCGTGCCCACCGTGATCGTTTTCCTGTTCCTGCAACGCTATTTCATCCAGGGCCTGACCCTGGGGGCCACCAAATATTAAATATTATTTCTAAGTGCCGCGCACTTTGGAAGTGCACGGCACTTCATTGAATATTTAAGGAGGATTAACCATGTACTTCGGCGCCGATTATTACCCCGAACACTGGCCCGAGGAACGTTGGGCCGAGGACGCCCGCCTTATGCGCCAGGCCGGCTTTAACCTGGCCCGCCTGGCCGAGTTCGCCTGGGCTTTGCTGGAGCCCGAAGAGGGCCGCTACGACTTCGCTTGGCTGGATCGGGCCATCGGCATCCTGGCCGAGCACGACATCCAGACCGTGCTGGGCACCCCCACCGCCGCCCCGCCTCCCTGGCTGATAATGGCCTGCCCGGAGGTGCTGCCCGTTGACGAATGGCGGCGGGTCAAAGGGCCTGGCAGCCGCCACCACCGCTGCGCCAACAGCCCCGCCTACCAGGAATATACGCGGCGCATCGTCACGGCCCTGGCCGAGCACTACGGTCAACATCCAAACGTCATCGGCTGGCAGACTGACAACGAGTTCGGCTGCCATGAGACCGCCCGCTGCTACTGCCAGCAGTGCGCCACCGCCTTCCGCCGCTGGCTGCGAGAACGGTACGGCGACCTGTCAGCCCTCAACGAGGCCTGGGGCGCCGCCTTCTGGAGCCAGGTCTACGCCACCTGGGAGCAGATTCCTCTCCCCTGGGCCGCCCCAGCCCAACACAACCCCGGCCTGCTGTTGGACTTCTACCGCTTTTCTTCCGATTCCTGGGTTTCCTATCAGCAGATACAAATTGACATCCTGCGTGGCCTGGCTCCAGACCAGTTCATCACCCACAACCTGATGCCCCCCGCCCTCTTCGACCTGCTGGACTATGGCGAGCTCTCGGCCCCGTTGGACTTCGTTTCCTGGGACAACTACCATTTTTACGGGGCCACCCCGGCCCTCATCGCCGCCTCCCACGATCTGGTGTGGGGTTTCCGCCAGGCTAATTTCTGGGTCATGGAGCAGCAGGCCGGGCAAATCAACTGGTCGGTGTATAACCCGGCCCTGCGCCCCGGCGAGGTGCGCCTGAAAACCTACCAGGACATAGCCCACGGCGCCGATGGGGTGGTCTATTTTCGCTGGCGGGCAGTCCGCAGCGGCTCGGAGCAGTACCACAGCGGCCTCCTGGATCACACCGCCCGCCCGACGCGAGGTTACCGCGAAGCGCAGCGCATCGGGGAGGAACTGAAACACCTGGCTCCCCTGCTGGAAGGCACCGCCCCCCGCCCCCAGGCCGCCATTGTGTATGACTACGATAGCCGCTGGGTTCTGGAGATGCAACCCCACAGCCAACAACTGACCGGCCTGGCGAGCTTGAAGGCTTATTTCCTGAACGTCCACGAGGCATTTTACCGCCGGAACGTGCCCGCTACTTTCGTCCATCCCCTGGCCGACCTGAGCGCCTACCGACTGGTGTGGGCCCCGGCCCTCAACGTGGTCAGCCAGGAGATAGCCGACCATCTGGCCGCTTACGTCAAAGAGGGGGGGATTCTGCTGTTGGGGCCCCGCGCCGGCTTCAAGGACGAGCACAACCGGGTCGTGGCCCGCCCCCTGCCCGGCCTCCTGGCGGAGATGGCCGGGGTGACCGTGGAAGAATTTGACTCCCCGCCCCCGGAAATAGTCAACGCCGTGCGCTTCGGCGATGGCCCGGAAATCCCGGTGTCCCTCTGGCACGAGGTGCTCGCGCCCGAAACGGCTCAGGTGTGGGCCGCATACACCCAGGATTACCATGCCGGGCGGGCGGCGGTCACCGCCAATCGTTACGGGCAGGGGCAGGTCGTCTATCTGGGCACGCTGGGCGAAGCGGCCCTGTACGACGCCCTTCTGGAGCGCCTGCTGCCCCAGGCAGGGCTGGCTCCGCTCCTGGCCAC
The DNA here is from genome assembly GCA_964646625.1 of uncultured Anaerolineales bacterium. Lineage (GTDB taxonomy): Bacteria > Chloroflexota > Anaerolineae > CAZYHC01 > CAZYHC01 > DAOULT01. The sequence continues at coordinate 60,956 of CAZYHC010000017.1, read as the reverse complement.
CCCGCCGGGCGTCGAGGCCGCGGCCCGCCAGGGAGACGGGCGACGCCTCATCTTCCTCCTGAATCACACCCCCCAGGAGCAAAAGGTCGCCCTCGAGGGGGTCTATCAGGATTTGCTGGCCGGGGGAAAGTTGCAGGGAACGGTAACCATCCCCGCCCGGGATGTGCTGGTGTTGGGCAGGGGGGGTGATACCTTCAAGTGAAGCACAAGGCCCGCCCGCTTGCGCTGCTTGCAGCGAACCCTCCGGAAGGGCGCAAAACCTGGACGACGCCACTTCGGGCCGACCGGAAGGACGAATAAAACTAAGGTATTATTGACTTTCCATCCCGGTTGTGTTAAGATGAGAATACCAGTTGCCTGGAAGTGTGCCTGTATGGCTTAAACCTAATTCTAATTTGAGGAAAGGGGTTCTTTTTATGAAAGCGAAAACTCTGTTCAAATTATTGTCCGTTCTAACGATCGTCATACTGTTGACGTTCACCGTGGGTGGCGCGGCGCTGGTCCGTGCCCAGGGCGAAGATGAGGATCCATCATTGCCCGCTCCGCCGCCCGTACTGGTGGACTCGGACGGCGATAGTGTCCCCGACAGCCTCGACCAGTGCCCGGGCACGGCTTTAGGCGCGTCGGTGGATGCCAATGGCTGCCCTGTGGCTGCGCCCGATGCTCCACCTGACGTTCCCGCGGCCCCGCCTGAGGCCCCGCCCGAGGCTCCTCCCGCGGCTCCGCCTGAGGCCCCGCCTGAGGCCCCACCTGAGCCCGAAGAGGAAGCTTTGCCGCCCGAGGAAGTACTGCCGGTAGAGCCGGCCGAGCCTCCTGAGCTACCGGTCGAGGCCCCCGTTGACGCAGACGCCGAGCCGACCCCGGTTCTGGAGCCAGTTGACATCCCCGCCGAGCCTGAAGTAGTGGAAGCGCCGGTGGAGCCGGAAGGTGGGGTGGGAGGCGCCCAGGCGAGCTACTCCTACGTCTCCGGTATCCAGGTAGTGAACCTGGACAGCAGCCAGAGTGCCAACGTGGTGGTGAACTTCTACGACACCAACGGGGCCACGTCCGCGACCGTCAACAGGACCGCCGCCGCGGGAAGCTCCTTCAAGTTGTACATTCCCACCGATGTCAGTGGTCTGCCCGATCCCTTCGTTGGTTCGGCAGTGGTGAGCGCTGACCGCCAGATTGCGGCCACCCTCAACACCGCGACCCCATCACACACAGGTACTTACGGCACCCAGACCAACCCCATGCGTATAGGTACGGCCAGCGGTGTCGGCAACCCGACCCCGAATGCCTACGTACCGCACGCGGTGAAGGCCTACTACGACTGGAACTCCTACCTGGCAGTGCAGAACGCTGGCTCAAGCTCGACCACCGCCACTCTCCACTTCTATGATACCACTGGGGCCGAAGTAGGTGGCGCCGTTACGAGCTCCGCCATCCCGGCCTTCGCCACCCACATCTTCAACCTGTCGGACATTGCCGGCCTGCCCGGTAGCGCAGTGTACTCGGTCTACATCGAAGGTGGCGGCCAGAACATCGCCGTAGTCTGCAACGTGTTCGCTTCCGGGGCCGGGGCCACCCCCTACACCAATGCCCAGTTCCAGAGCTACAACGGTGTCGGGTCTGGCGCGAGAACGGTCTACGCGCCGGGTATAGTCAAGGGTTACGCCGGCTATGAGGGTGGATTCAAGGTCATGAACATCTCCACCACGCCCACCCAGGTGCAGGCCACCTATAACTTTGGTGGTACCAACTATACGGAGACTTCGCCGACCCTGGGCCAGTACCAGGCCTGGGGCTACTTCATGGGTAACCCCCCGGCAAGCTCGCCGTTGGGCCCGGTGACTGGCGGTGGCGCAGCTACTTTCATGGCCTCAGCCGCCGGAGCGGAGATTATAGCCATCGTCAACGAGGAGGAACGTAGCGTAGGATATGGTGTAGCCTACAACGCGTTCACCTTTGACGATGCCACCACCAGGGTGTCCTTCCCGCAGATTTCGTCCAAGTTCTACGGTTACGCCAGCGGTTGGCGAATCCAGTCCCTGGAGGATGGCAATGCCTGCTCGGCTACCTACTCTCCTCATACTGACGCAACGGTCCCGACAGCCGCAGCGATCCCCACTCTGAACACCGGGATTAACCACTCAGAGTTCGCGCCCAATGCCACTAACATGCCGACCGACTACAACGGTTCGGTCCTGGTCAGTTGCAGCAGGAAGGTGGTCGGTATTGCTATCAGCCGCTACGATTACGCTACCGACCCTCGCTATGGGCAGCAATATGGCGACTTCTACACCATGACCGGTGGTATCAACTACTAGCCAGAGTGTAGAGCGCGCTTTGATGACAAAAGATCAAGAGAGCCACTAATCTACGGTGGCTCTCTTGACTATTTTCGCTTACGTAAGAAGGGATAACACTTTGAAAAGGTCGCTTTATGTACTGGTTTTGGTCTCTATCATCATAATGCTGCCAGCATGTGACAAGGTTTCTCCGACGCCTTTTTCCTCCTCGCCGCCGGATTCCGCTACCTTCTACTCGCCATCCCCCACCCCGGCTCCCACCCCTACCGCCAAACCTGTCCCCACCCCCCAGAAAGGGCTGGGAACAGTCCACGGCCGCGTGGCCGGCGCCGATGGGGAGTACTGGCCCTGGCCCGGCACACTCTTCCTGGCCGAAACCGTGCCCGCGGTCCAAAACCCAGATATCCTGTTCCCTGTCCTGGAGACGAACATCGCGCCGGCAGCTACCATCGACCCCTACGGCTATTTCTACTTCACTGACGTGGAACCCAAAATTTACGGTATAGTGGTCTGGACGCCACATAGCTCCTATCTGGTAAGCGATATCAGACGCAAAACCCTGTACGTAACCGTGAAGCCCGATGAGATCGTCGATCTGGGCGTTATTTTCACCGTCTTGCCCCCTTAATCTATTCTGAAATCGCCTTCCGTCCCAAAGGTATCTGATGTGAGGCCTGACCATCTCCTGGACTTGATTTCGATAGTTGGGAAACGCCGAAGGTGGATCTTTCCATAGTTATTGTAAATTTAAACGATCAGGCCAGGCTCAAAGCCTGCCTGGAGTCGATCCACGAAAAGGTGCAGGCCCTCGCTTACGAGGTGTTTGTGGTGGACAACGCCTCGACCGATGGCAGTGCCGAGATGGTGAAGCAATCCTTTCCCTGGGTCAACCTGCTTCAGAACGATCGCAACCTGGGTTTTGCCAGGGCCAACAACCAGGCCATACGAATCAGCCAGGGACGATATGTCCTGCTCCTCAACTGCGATACTCTCCTGGTAGACGAGACCTCTGCCGAAATGGTCCGCTACATGGACGACCACCCCCACTACGGGGCCCTGGCCCCCAAAGTGACCTACCGCGATGGGACCATCCAGACCTCCAATAACGCCTTCCCTAACCTCTTTACCGAGTTCCTGCGCCTGAGCCGGGTATCGAGTTTGGTCTCCAACGTGGAACTAAGAAGAACGTTGGGGGTCAGCCTGGGGCGATTTTTGGGGCGGTCCATCAACGAGTATTTACGGGTTTACTGGGACCACGACCGCCTGAGAGAGATCGACTGGGCCACGGGAGCCTGTCTGCTCGTCCGCAGGGAGACCATCGATCAGGTCGGCCTGCTGGACGAGATTTTTTTTATGTACTACGAGGATGCTGATTGGTGCCTGAGGATGCATGGCCGGGGTTGGAAGATAGTGTATTTTCCCCGCTTCAGCATCGTTCACGACGTAGGACGCGGGCGGGGAGACCGTCATCAACTGGAAGATATCGAGCGGCACAAAAGCCGCTTTTACTATTACCACAAACACGCCGCTTTTCTGAACCGCGCTATTTTAAGGGCCATGTTCCTGGCCGCCATTTTTCCACGCTGGCTTTTCCTGGGGCGGAAGAGGGCCATCTACGCCGACATCCTGCGCCTGTGTCTCTCCTATCCTTTGCGCCGAGAATCGACCTGGTAACCTGATTGCCAGGCTGCTCCGACGGTCAGGCCCTTTCAGCAGGCCCAAAAGCCTGCTTCAGGGCCTCGTTCATGGCCTGATAGACACTTTTGTAAAGAGCGTGACGGTCCAGGGCTTTGGGATGTACGCTGGCCTGGACGATCATGACCTCCTCGTCCACAGCCGACTGCGGGATGAGGCCCGATTCCAGGTTGTCCACGATGGCCCTGGCTACCGCGGCCTGAGTGGGGCCATAGATCATATTGGCCTGGCGCAGATTTTCGAGCTCCATCGTGGGCACGATGAGGGTGGAGGGACGCACGGTGAGGTTGGGCTCCAGGATGGTGGTCAAAGCTTCACGACCGCGCAAAGGATAGGTCAACTGGTAAGCGTAAACCTCGGCCAGAGGGCCGGATTTGGGGCCAGCTACCAGGTCTAATTGTACCTGTTCCGGTGCCTGACCGGCCCGCCCGCTCCCCAGACGCAGGCTCGCCTGACGGATAGTGGCCGCAGCCAGCCCTATATCGATAAATCTTTCCTCCAAGGCTCCCCCCGGCACGGGCCACTCCTGGTCTTTGGCCTCTATCTTGCCCAGCTTCTCCAACTCCAGTTGGATCTCGGCCCGATCTTCGTGGAGGAGCGCCCCGCCCGTTCCCTTCAGCGGCCGCCTGGGGCCGCCCACCTTGAGGCCCATCATGTTCAAAGCCGCTTTGACCGCCACCCCGCCCCCGTGACGACAGAAGATGCGGGTCAGCTTCTGCACCTTCATCTGCCAGTGGCGGGCCGTCTCCAGATCGCCCTCCTGAACGGCCCTGAACACCCGGCGCCAGATTTCGGGAAAGACCTGGGCACTGGCCAGGATCATGCCCGCGCAGCCCACAGCCAGGGCCGGCAAAACAACTTCGTCGTGACCGACCAGGACGTCGATGCGCCCCTGAACCATCTCCAGAACTTCCATGATGTAAGCCAGGTTGCTCGACGAGTCCTTGAGGGCCACGATGTTGGGGACCTCGGACAGGTCCTCGACGACGGGGCGGGGCAGATGAGCATCCACCACCTGGGGGATGTTATACATTATAATGGGCAGGGCAACAGCCTGAGAGATTTCATAAAAATGCTGATAGAGGCCCTTATCCGAAGGGTGCAGAAAATAGGGGACGACTACCAGGCAGGCCGAGGCCCCCACTTCCTGGGCGTTACGGGCCAATTCGATGGCCTGCCGGGTGCTGGCCGCTCCCGTACCGGCGATGACCGGTTTTCGTCCTCCCATCTCGTCGATGGCAATTTCCAGGATGCGTCTCTGCTCCTCGACCGAGAGGTAAGGAAACTCGCCGGTAGTGCCACAGGGCACCACCCCATCGACCTCGTCGCTGACGTAGCGCACCAGGTTCCGTAAAGCGGCTTCGTCCACCTCCTGGTCTTTGGTAAAAGGGGTCACCAGGGCCGGGAAAATGCCTTTCAACCACGCTACTTTGCCAGTCATGTTTTCCTCCATTGCTAACGTGATAAAGACCGTGCAGAGTTCACGGACGCTATTGTACCCCAATTTTGACTTCCGCGCAAAGCTACAGTCCCTTCCCGAGGCAAAACAACTTCCGCCAGAACGTGGGTAAAGTCAAGCTCTGGCCTTTGGCCTTTTTGCCAAACTGACCAAGGGATGATATAATGCTTCTCACCTGGCCTCTGCGCCAGGGAGAAAGGATGAATCAGGTGAAACGGATTATACTTGCCTGCTCGATGCTGGCTTTTCTAAGTTGTCCCTGTGTGGAACTGGCTTCGCTGCTGAGGCCAACGGAACCAGCGGCGCTGCCCGACCAACTTCCATCTGCTGTCAGTCCCACGGCTCCAGTGACGGAGATGCCTGCCCCAACGCCCATCCCAACGGACACGCCAGCGCCGCTTGCCACTCCCACACCGCCTCCCACCGCTGCGCCGACCCTGACCGCCACCATCACCCCCATGCTGGCGACGCCCACCATCACCCCCACGCCGACCCTAACGCCGACGCCTACCCCCACGCCCGGCCCTTTGAGCTTCTATCTGGTGGCCTACGAACCGTCCTGCCAGGAGGAAGGGGCCACGCTCAGCGTGGAAGTGCTCGACGAGAACGGCCAGCCGCTTGACGGCGTGAACCTGGCCTTCAGAGCCAACCCGGACGACGCGCCCGCTATCGTGACCAGCGGAGCGCAGGGGGAGGGCCTGGTCGAACTGGCTTTAGCGGTGGAAGATGATTGGACCATCGAGATCACGGACGACAGCGGCGGCGGTCTGCCCGTCGTCAAGTCGCCGACAGGAGCAGGAGATGGAGATTGTCACGCTTATCGTCTCCGTTTTCAGCGGGGGGTGCCAGAGCCGTCCCCGGTCCCGGCCCCCTACGAGCCGATAGCTTTCACCCCCATTGGGCCGCGTGGCATTCCAGAGGGAGAGTGGTCGCCCGACCAGATGCGGCCCCTATCCGACTGGCCCCGCCCCCCTTACGATAACGGCCTGGGCATCCACTTCCTGCCCACCGGCTACTACGCCGATTGGGCGGTGGACCGCCTGATCGAGCTTATGCACCAGAAGCAGATGAGGTGGTGCGTGGTGCTCTATAACGACGAGAACATGCTGCGGCTGGCAGCCACCAAGTTCCGGAACGCAGGGATCATGGTCATCTGGCGGCCTGATATCCGTCCTGCCGGGGGCTACATATACATCCAGCGGGACATGGACATCCTCAACGAGGTGGGGATGCCCGGCTACATACAATTGTACAACGAGCCCGAAGTCCATCAGGAGTGGGCAGAGGACAGGAGCATGTCCATCAAGCTGTTCATCAAGCACTGGATCGGCCTGGCCGATCAGGTCTACCAGGCGGGCGGTTTTCCGGGCCTGCAACTGGTCGATCCTGAGACGGTGAACCCGCTGATTGACGAGATAGTGGCCCAGGGCAAGAGCTATCTGCTAAATGAAATGTTCTTTGTGCCCCATCCTTACGGTTCGAACCATCCCCCTTCCTATCCTTACGACCGCAACATGCAAAGCCGGGAGCCGGGCAAGACCGTCGATCAGGACTGGTTCTGCGTCCTCGGTTTTCTTAAGTATGCCCACGTCTTCCAGGCCCGGCTGGGCAGCGTGCCGCCCATGATCTGCGGCGAGGGAGGCTGGACGGTCGGCATCCAGGAAGATGACAAGTACCCTCCTGTGAGCATGGAGCAACACCGAGATTGGCACCTCGAACTGTTTTCCTGGTTTCGCACCGGGCGACTCTCCAACGGCGAACCTCTGCCCGACTACCTTTTTGCCGCCTGTCCCTGGCTCATCTCCTCGGCCGGCCAGATGCAATTTGACCAGAGCGCCTGGTACAAGAGCCAGCTCAGCGGGGACAAAAAGCTGACCCGCAGAGCCTTACAAAGCATGCCCCCTTTTGAAAGAAAATTTTCCTGGGAATGAGCTATTGACAAAGACTTTCCATTATGGTATCCTTAGAGCGATATAAATTCCCGCCCAAGAGCAGAAAGGAGAATGGACAGTGTTAGTATACGAGAGGATGAGCAAACACCCCGTCACCATCACCGAAAACACCTCGATCAGCGAAGCCCTGAAAAAGATGAGGGACGAGAAGGTGCGCCGTCTTCCGGTGCTCGACAAACAGGGTAAACTGGTAGGCATCGTTTCGGAGAAAGATCTGCTGTACGCTTCTCCTTCGCCGGCCACCTCGCTGAGCGTCCACGAGCTTCATTACCTGCTGGCCAAACTCACGATTAAGGAGTTGATGACCAAGGAAGTGATCACCATCTGTGAGGATTGCCCTATTGAGGAAGCGGCCCGCATCATGGCCGATAACAAGATCGGCGGCCTGCCGGTCGTACGCAACGGCACGCTGGTGGGCATCATCACAGAAACCGATCTGTTCAAGATCTTCCTGGAGCTCCTGGGAGCCAGAGAACAGGGGGTGCGCCTGACCATGCTGGTGAAAGAGGAAAAGGGAGTGCTGGCAGATTTGACCCACACCATTGTGGAGATGGGCGGCAACATCGTGGCCCTGGGCACCTTCCTGGGCGAGGACGTTACCAACCGTCTGGTTAGCGCCAAGGTCAGCGGCGTGCCCAAAGATCAACTGGTAGAAGCCCTGGAGGGGCACATACTGAATATGATCGACGCGCGAGACACGTAGTGGTCGCCCTTTTTTAATAACTTCCTCTGTTAGTTCCCCTCCTGGATTCAGGAGGGGGATTTTTGTCCGTGCTTCGCGGCCTGGTTGGAGAAGGGGCCTGTCCAGGATTTTAGGCAGGAGAGCGGGTTTCTTCAGAAAAGCTCCAGGCCCCCGTCCCGGGGGCGACTTAGGGGCGAAACGGCTTGTTTGGCCCGCCCTCGGGGACGAGGGCTATGAGCAGTGGCCAAAATTTCCGGACGCACCCCACCACTTCCATTTTTGGAAAATCAGCCCAAATTGTGATATAATACATGGAGGCGCATTTCCGCCTGACCATTAATCGAGAAAAAGGGGATTTCAGCAAGATGAGAAGACCGATTGTGTTCGCCATGTTAGTTTTCGTCTTCCTCTCAACGCTCTCACTTACCATCAGGGCAGATGAGCCCGTGGTTGAGATTCTGCTTTTCTATTCTGAAACGTGCCCCCACTGTCACTACGTTATGGAGAACGTTCTGCCTGGCATTGAAGAGAAATACGGCGATCAGCTCATCATCAGCAAATTTAACATCTCCGATATAGACAACTACGCCCTGATGCTGGGGCTGGAATCTATTTATGGAGTGCCTGAGGATAAGGCCGGCATCCCTGAAATATTTATGCAACATGTGGTCATGATCGGCTCGAAAGTCATCGAGGAAAACCTGGACAAAGAGATTCAGCAAAACCTGGACGAAGGAGGCTACAGATTTCCGCCTTTGGAACTGATCCCCAGGCCGACCCTGGTAACCGTTACCCCCACCGCCACCGGAGTGGCAGAGGCTACGGCTCCCTCTAAAGCCACGCCTGAGCCCACCTCCGCAGTGACGGTCACCGCCGCAGTCACAGCCACCTTCACTCCTGAAGTGACGCCCACCGCCGCAGTCACAGCCACCTTCACCCCCGAAGCGACCACCGTGGCCGAAAACCAACCTATTCACCTGGCCTACTTCTACCAGAGCGGCTGCCGGGAGTGCGACCGGGTGGAACTGGACTTGAATTATATGCAAAGTCGCTATCCGCAACTCATCGTCCACGAGTTCGACGCCAAGGAGGAGGCTGCCCTGCTCGAATGGCTGGGAGAGAGGGCCGGGCTGCCGGAAGAGAAGCGGCTGATCGCCCCGGCGGTGTTCGTCGGCGACGAGGGGCTGGTGGGCGAGGACCTGCACACCCGTAATCTGGAAGACCTGATCGCTCGTCACGTGGCCAGTGGCGCCGAGGCGGTGTGGGAGGGGTGGGAAGAATCCCGTAGCCAGGCCGCCGAGAACATCGTCGAGCGTTTCCGCTCCTTCGGCCTGCTGACGGTGCTGGCCGCCGGGTTTATGGATGGGCTGAATCCCTGTGCCTTCGCCACCATCGTATTTTTCATCTCGTACCTGGCCTTTACTGGTCGCAAGAGAGGGGAGGTGCTGGCGGTGGGGGGCGCCTTCGCCCTGGCGGTGTTCCTGACTTATTTGGGGGTGGGGGTGGGGGTCCTCAAATTCCTGGCGGCCCTGCCCTTCCTGAGCACGGTGAGCCACTGGGTGTACGGGCTGACGGCCTTGCTGTGTCTGGTTCTGGCCCTCGGCAGCCTGTACGACTGGTGGCAGGCCCGTCAGGGCAAACCCGAAGAGATGCGCCTCAAATTGCCCCTCCGTCTGCGGCGCTGGATCAACCGGGTCATCCGTGAGGGGGCCAGTATGCGGGCCTTCGTGCCGGTGGCCTTCGTCACCGGGGTGGTGATCTCGGTGATCGAGCTGGCCTGCACCGGCCAGGTCTACCTGCCGACCATCCTCTTTGTGCTGGACGTGCCGGACCTGCGCGCCCAGGCCGGCTTGTACCTGGTGCTCTACAACCTGATGTTCGTCCTGCCCCTGATAGTCATCTTTGTGCTGGCCTACCTGGGCACCGGTTCGGAGCAATTGGGCCATTTCGTTAATCGCCACGCCGCCACCATCAAGTTGCTGACGGCCCTCGTTTTCCTGCTTTTGGCCTTTGGCTTGACCTACAGCCTGCTGCCCCTGTTGGGAGCCCACCTCTCTCTGGGGGGGTGAAGAAAACAAATAATATAGCGTAGTGACGACTTCAGTCGTCCCCACCAGGCAAACGACTAAAGCCGTTATTACAAAGCGAATGGAGGAGATGGTGACGGAACGTTTGTACTACACCGATGCCTACCTGCGGGAGTTCGAGGCGGAAGTGGTGGCTCGGATAGTGGTGGGGGACAAGGTCGGGCTGGTTCTCAACCGCAGCGCCTTTTATCCTACTTCCGGCGGCCAGCCCCACGATACGGGCTCTCTGAACGGGGTGGCCGTGATCGACGTCATCGAGCGGGAGGAGGATGGCCGCCTGGTACATCTCCTGGCCGATGAAGGTGAGATGCAAGGTGAGGTGGAAGGAAGGACGGTGCGGGGGGTCATTGACTGGGCCAGGCGCTCCGACCACATGCAACAACACACCGGCCAGCACGTCCTTTCCCAGGCCTTCTTTCAATTGAAGGGGGCCGAGACGGTGGGCTTCCATCTGGGGGAGGAGACTTCGACCATCGATCTGGATCGGGCCCCTCTGACCAGCGCCGATCTGGAGGCCGTTGAGGAGGCCGCCAACGACGTGGTCTTCGCTGACCGGCCGGTGCACGCCTATTTTTTGTCTCCAGAGGAAGTGAATCGTTTACCGCTACGCAAGCCGCCCTCGGTGGAGGGCGCGGTGCGGATCGTGGAGGTGGAGGACTTTGACTATTCGCCCTGTGGCGGTACCCACTGCCGCAGTACGGGCCAGATCGGGCTGATCGCCATCCAGCGAGCGGAACGACGGGGAAAAGAGACCCGCATCGAGTTCCTGTGTGGAAGGCGGGCCCTGGCAGACTATCGCCGCAAGAATCTCATAGTCGGTGAGCTGGTCAACGAGTTCACCGTCGGTGCCGAGGAGCTGGTCCAGGCCGTGCTCAGGCTGAGGGAACAGGCCAAAGTCGAGCGGCGCCTGCTGAACGCCACCAGGGACCGGCTGCTCGATCACGAGGCCGCTCGGCTGGTGGCCGAAGCCCAGGAGCAGAAAGGGGTCCGCATTGTGCGGGCCATCTTCACCGCCACGCCAGAGACCCAACCTCTGCCCTGGAACGCCGAGACGATCAAGCGTCTGGCCTCGCGCCTCATGGAGCATCCGGCCTGCGTGGCCCTGTTGGGGCTGAAAGCAGATAAAGCCCAGATCGCTTTCGCTCGTTCGGACGACGTGGACTACGACATGAGAGCTTTGTTAAAAGAAGCAGGCCGGATCATCGGGGGCGGAGGTGGAGGTCAATCACACTTCGCTCAGGGTGGTGGCTCCCGCCCCGAAAAGTTGGAGGAGGCCCTGGCCGCAGCTTATCAGACCTTGAGTGAAAGCCTATGATCCTGAAAAATACAGCCCTGTGGGCCCTGTCTTTCGGCCACATGTCGGTCGACCTGTACAGCAATCTCCTGCCGGTAGCCTATCCCCTCCTGATGACCTCCCTGGATCTGAGCTACGCCCAGGTCGGTTTTCTGGTGACCTGTTACCTGCTGGTCTCCTCCCTGACTCAACCTCTTTTTGGGTATCTGGCTGATCGCTTCGGAAGCCGCCTGCTGGCCAGCGTAGGGATAGCATGGGTGGCGGTGGGCATGGGCCTGATTGGTTTTGCCTGGAGTTACTATTCACTGCTGGCTATCGTGTCTCTGGCGGCCCTGGGGTCGGGCGCTTACCATCCCCAGGGAGCAGCCAACGCCTCGCGGGTTAGCGGTTCCCGCCGGGGAAGCGGGATCTCCATTTTCGCTATCGGGGGGAGCCTGGGCTACGCCATAAGCCCGCTGCTGGCTGCTACGGCCTTCTCCTTTGCCGGTCTGAGAGGCGCTGTTCTGTTGATTCCCATTGGTCTGCTGGCCGCCTCTCTACTCTATAAACTCATGACCATGATCAGGATGGAGCAGGCTGCTCCTTCGTCCCCCTCCCTTCCGGAGCTAGAGGGGAACAGCACTGCACCGAGGCAAAACCTGAAACTTCTGGCCGGGCTGCTCGTCCCCATGGGGCTGATCACCTTGCGCTCCTGGACGCAGCAGGGGCTGGTCAGCTACATCCCTTCGTTGTATAAAGAACGAGGCGCAACCCTGGCTGCTGGCAGCCAGATTCTATCGGTCTTTCTTTTCGCGGCCGTGGTGGGCACGTTGGTGGGGGGCTTTCTTTCCGATCGATTTGAGCGCCGTCTGGTCATAGCCCTCACTCTGGCGGCCACCACGCCCCTGGCGCTGGCCTTTCTATATGGTCCCTGGCCTGTTCCTCTGCTGACTGCCCCCCTGATAGGTTCGCTCTTGATTTGTTCCCACATTCCGCTCATTATTACCATCCAGGCCCAATTGCCTCATAGTCTGGGCCTGGCTTCGGGGTTGGGAATGGGCTTCGCCTTTGCTACCGAAGGGATCGGGGTCTATGTCACGGGGGTGCTGGCCGACCATTATGGTTTGTCATTCAGCCTGGGATTATTGGCCCTCCTGCCCCTGGTGGCCGCTCTATTCTCCTTTGCTCTCCCTGCCGCCGAGAAGCAGTAAAGGGCCTGATGTATCGATTGCCAGACGAGAGGCGGACGCAACCCGGGTAAGCAATGAGTTGTTGTAGGTTGGAAAGAGGGGTGGATATGCAAAAGGTGGCCTCGAATATATATGTTCTGGCCGGTTTTCGGGGCGGGAACGCAGGCGCAATAGTGACCCAGGAGGGCCTGCTGATCATCGACCCCCCCATGCTAAGTTGGGAACTGACCACCTTCTGGAAAGAAATAAGACAGGTGACAGATAAACAGGTGGTTTTCGTGGTGAACACCGATTCCCACAAAGAGAAGTGCGCGGGCAATCGCTTTTTCAGGAAGGCGACCGTGCTTGCCCACGACCTGACCTGGAGGGATATGAAAGGGTACAGCGATACCTGGCGTCAGCGGCTGATCGATTCGCTGAAAACCAGGGACCCCGAAATGGCCGCCGATTTTGCGACCCTGGAGATAGTGCTGCCCCACATCACCTTTAGCCACAAGATGACGCTACACTTTGGGGAAAAAGTGCTACAATTGATCCACATCGGAGGGCATACGCCGGGTAGCGGCATGGTCTACGATACCAGGGAAAACGTGCTCTTTGCTGGCGATGTGGTGGTGAACGGAGTGCACCCCTTCCTGGGCCAGGCCAACTCCGGGGAGTGGTTGAAAGCTCTGACTCGCATCAGAAAATCGAAGGCGGAGATCATCGTGCCCGGCTATGGTCCGCTCTGCGACCGGGAAAGCACCCGGGCCGTGTCGGACTACGTGAGACGGCTGCGGTCCAGGGTTCGTCAACTCTACAATACCGGGCACAGCAAAGCGGAGATAGTCGGCGCTTTGGAGGATATGACTACCCTCTTTCCCCTGGAGGAGAAAACCCCAGAGGAGTTCGAGCAGGAGTTCAAGCTCAGTGTAGGACGGCTTTACGAGGAGCTTAAAGCCAGTAACGATGCGCAGTAGAGGGAACGGGGGCCAATTGGAAAAAGGGAAACGACGGATCGGTCTGGCTCTGAGCGGCGGTTCAGTGCGGGGCGCGGCCCACCTGGGCGTCTTAGAAGTGCTGGAACGGGAGGGCCTTCGCCCTGATTGTATAGTGGGCACCAGCGTGGGCGCGCTGGTGGGAGCTTTGTACTGTGGAGGAGCACCGCTCGAGCAGTTGAAAGCCGGGGCCAAAAAGTTAAGCTGGCTAAAAATAGGACGCCTGACCCGTCCCAGACTGGGGCTGCTCCGGGCGGAGGGCCTGGAGAAAATGCTCGTTGAGATGATCGGTGATCGGCGGTTCGAGGAACTGGACATCCCTTTCGCGGCGGTGGCCACCGACATCGTGGCCGAAGAAATGGTGGTCCTGCGGGAAGGACGGGTGGCCCCGGCCGTGCTGGCCAGTTGTGCCATACCGGGCCTGTTCACCCCTCTGGAGAGAGATGGACGGGTGCTGGTCGATGGCGGCCTGCTGAACAACCTGCCCATCTCGGTGGCCCGCCAGATGGGAGCCGACTACGTTATCGCCGTAGACCTCTTGCCCAAAACGCCCGACATGAAGTATAAACCAGAGAACATCTTCGAAGTCATCTTAACCAGCATCTACACCGTCATGGCCTATAACCGCCGTGAGGCTGAAGAAGCCGACTGCCTGATCCGCCCGGTGCTCGGCGATTTCGGTTGGGCCAGGATGTCCAGGCTGGAGGCCATGATGCAAAAAGGACGCGAAGCCGCCGAAGCCGCGCTCGATCAGATCAAAACGGACCTCGCTCTACACGCCGAACCGCCCGCCCCAGACAGACGGCTTTCCAAAGGTTCAAGCTGAGAAACCCAGGCAGGTTGACTGCTGAACGGTATGCAGAGGGTGACGTGGAAGGAAAGACGAATCAGGCCCAGAGTTCCACTCTGATCAGTTGCCTGAGCAAATCGCTGATCCTGGTGGCGGTGGCCGTGGTTACCTTCGTGGCCATACGCCTCACCTTGCAGAGCACCAAAATCGCTGGCGACAGCATGGAACCCAGCCTGCATAACGGTCAATACCTCCTGGTCAGCAAGGTAGCTTACCGTTTTCAGCCTCCGGCCAGGGGCGACATTGTGCTTCTGCGCTCTCCCCAGGAACCCGGCAAGGTGTTGGTCAAACGAATCATCGGTCTGCCGGGAGAGGAAATAGCCCTCCAGAGTGGGAAAGTGTTCCTCGATGGCCATCCTCTGGACGAGCCTTACGTCATCTATTCTGGCCGTGATTCCTACGGCCCTTTGGAGCTAAAAGAGGGACAGTACTTCACGCTGGGGGATAATCGACCCCTAAGCAACGATTCCCGCCTCTGGGGTGCTCTTTCCAGAGAGGATATCGTGGGCAAGGCCTGGTTCTCCCTATGGCCCTTCCGTTACGGGGGCAGACTGCCGGGTGTTTCCTATGGAGATTGAGTTGAGTAGGAGAGAAGCATGAAACAGGGCGTCCTGACGCTGATGTTCTCTACTACCGGGAGCATGGCGTCCTATCGGCAAGCCGGCTCGTATCCTCGCTTTCTGACCCGGTTGCAGGTCTACGCTGAGCATTTCGAGGCCGTTCACGTCTGCACCTTCGACCTTCGTGACTATACCGCCGATTGGGGCTGCTCCAACGCTTTTCATCACCCCATGCCTCGGCTCCCGGCTACCAGGGCCCTGTACCACGTGCTCTCGCCGCTCATCCACCGCCATGCTCTGCGCCACACCACGGCTATTCGCACCTTTAATATCACCGGGGCATTGCCCGCCCTGCTTTTGAGAGCCTTTACCGGCGCGCCCATCTTCGTTTCCTATGGCTATTCTCTGCCCGACTTCGTCCGCTTTCAAAGCGGCTGGCTCAAGTATGCGCTCTATTGGCTGGTGGAAAAGATCGCGCTCCGGGCCAGCGACCGCATCATCGTGGCTACGCTGGAGCAAGAGCAGCAGTTGGGGGCCCGCTACGGCACCCCCAAAATGGTCTGGCTCCCCAATTTTGTAGATACCGACCGTTTTCGCCCTGATGGCCCCCCTCGGTCCGATTACCTTCTTTTTGTGGGCCGCTTCACGGCCCAGAAAAACCTGCCTGCTCTCCTTCGGGCTGTGGCCCAGGCAGACCGGCAGCGCCCGTTGAAACTGGTCGGCCAGGGGGAAGAAGAGACCTCTTTGCGCGCCCTGGCGGCTGAATTGGGCCTGACTGTCGAGTTTACGGGCACGCTTCCTAACGACCAGTTGCCAGCACTCTACGCCTCCGCCTGGGCTTTTGTACTCCCTTCGCACTTTGAGGGGATGCCCAAAGTGCTGCTGGAAGCGATGGCCTGCGGCACACCCTGTCTGGGCAGCGATATAGAGGGCATCCGTGACCTGATTATTGATGGTGAAACAGGGCTTCTGGCTCCTCCAACAGTGGATGGTCTGGCCGCGGGACTGCGCCGTCTGGCCGCGGCTGACCTGCGTGCGCACCTGGGGGAGCAAGCGCGTCGCTACGTGGTAGATAAATTCTCGATGGAGCGGGTGCTGGCCCGCGAGATCGCGCTTTTGCAGGGAGTGGGACAGGGAGTGGGATGATGAAAATCGGGCTGGTCACGCTCTATTTTCCGCCCTTCATTCGAGGCGGCAGCCATTTGAGTGTTTTCTACATCGCTAAAGGGCTGGCCGAGCAGGGGCATGAAGTGCACGTCTTCACCACCCACCCTCCTTCTTACGGGGATCAGCGGGGAGAGATGGCGGCCTGGGAGCAGTCTGGCATCATCCGCCACGAGGCTTTTTCCATCGCCCGGCCGGGCACAGCCTGGGGTATGGATTGGGCCTCCCTGGTGATGGGCTGGCAGTTACGGCGTTACCTGCATGGCCATGGACTACACTTTGACGTGCTCCACGCCCACGGCATGGACACCATCCCTGCGGTGGTGATGGCCCGTCGCTATGGCCGCCCGGCGGCGACTTTCAACGGCTTTTGGGCCACCTGCCCCTTTTGGGATCACACCGATCCCACCACACGCCAGCTCAACACCGTCTGCCACTACCGCCACATCGGCCACTGCGTCGCCCAACGAGATGCCAGCCGCAGCAGGCTCCGCAGGTTAGCCAAGTGGCACCTCCTTTTTATCAGCCTGAAGCTGCGCCAATATTACGTGCGTCGCCTGGCGCTGTTGTTGCCCGTTAGCCAGAGTATGCAGGCCATCTTGAAGGCCAATGGCTTTGCGGTCGAACGGATGCGTGTTTGCTACAACATGGTCGATCTTGCTGAGTACAGGGACCTGGATCCCACTTACCTTCATCGTCGCTATGCAATTCCGTCGTCACGCCGTATTTTGCTCCATGCTGGCCGCTTTGCCCCTTACAAGGGGAGTGACGACATTCTGCGAGCCGCGCCCGCCATCCTGGCCCAACACCCTGATGTCCACTTCGTGTTTGTGGGACAGGGGAGCACCTTACCGGCCCTGAAAGCGCAGGCCGCGGCGCAAGGACTGGACACTCACGTCACTTTTGGAGATTTTGTGAATCCAAAGGAAATGCCTCACGCCTACGCCTCTGCCTACATTGTGCTGCACACCGCCACCTGGCCCGAACCGTTCGCGCGCGGGCCGATCGAGGGCCTGGCGGCGGGGGCCGCGGTGATCGGCACGACTACCGGCGGCACGCCGGAGGTGATCGCTGACCAGGAGACCGGCTTGCTGATCCCCCCCTTCGATGACGCGGCCATTGCTGCGGCCTGTAACCGGCTGCTGGCAGATCCATCTCTGCGCAACCGCCTGGCTGAGCAAGGCCGGGCCCTTGTACGTCGCCGGTTTAGCATCGAGGGGCAGATTGGGGCGTTCATCGCTGCCTATGAGAGTGTCCTGTGAAAATTGCCCTGGTCACCGAGTTCTTCTATCCCACGACGGGAGGCACTCAGACAGTCGTCGCCAGCGTAGCTGAGGTGCTGGGACGCCGCGGCCACCAGGTAACGGTACTGGCCCCGCTTGCCGACCGGGCACAGCGGCCGCCTCAGCCGGGGGAAACCTACGTTACTCAGTGGATCCGTTTCCGGCCGTGGCCGCTGGTGGGCTATCTGGTCGTGCAGGGGGCACTCTGGGCCCGGCTGGCGCCCTTCGAGGCGATCCATCTCTTCCACCCGGCGTTTGGATTGGCCGGGTTGGTGGCCCGCCGACTGAGCCGCGTACGGCTGGTGGTGAGTTTAATGGGGTACGATACTTACTATTTTGCCAGGATGCCCCGCCTGAAGCAATTCATTACGCTTGCCGTTTGCCGAGGTGCTGACGTAGTGACGGCCCCCAGCCGTGACCTGGCACGCCTGGCACGCGAAACCGGCCTGAGGCGGGATATCGAGGTGATACCCCACGGCGTGGCTCCAGCGTCCGCCGATCCAACCCGCGTGGCGGCTCTGAGACATGCGCTGGATATAGAGCCGGGAGAGATCGTTTTCGTCGCCGTGCAGCGTCACTATCCGGTCAAGGAGCCCCTGGTCTTCCTGGAGGCCTGGCACCATCTGGCCCGGCCAGACTGTCGGCTCATCCTGGTCGGCGGCGGCGAACTGGAGCCGCTTCTGCGCCGGCGGGTAGCCGAACTGGGCCTGACCAACGTAACCCTGACCGGAGAAGTGCCACGCGAAGAGGTGCCATCCTACCTGGCCCTGGCTGACGTCTTTATCCATCATTCGCGCTACGAGTCCTTCGGGCTGGGCGTGCTGGAAGCGATGCAGGCCGGGCTGCCTGTCATCGCCTGCCAGGTGGGAGCCGTGCCAGAGGTCGCCACAGATGGGGTGGAGGGCCTGCTCATCCCCCCGTCGGACCCGGCGGCGATGGCCGCCGCGGTGACCAAGCTGGCCGACTCCCCTCCATTGCGTGCCCGGCTGGCGGCAGCAGCCCGTGAGCGGGCCGCTCAGTTCGTCCACGATCGGCTGGTGGATCGATACGAGCGACTCTACCGGAAGGAAGGGGGCAGATGATCCAACTGGAGCGGGCGTGCTTGCGCCTCCTTCAATACGGCAATCGGCGGCTGAAGTCAGCCTCTTTGCGCCTGACAAAACTGACTGGCAAAAGCCCGGTGCCCATGCACCCACACCACCTGCTCGAATTGCGTCCAGAGCACAACTGGTATCTGAAGTACCTTGAACCACAGGCCAGGGTATTGGACGTAGGGTGCGCTAACGCCCGGCATACCCTTAGTGTGGCTCGACATGGTCACTACGTAGTGGGTTTTGACTACGATCTGAGAGAGATAAAAAGAGGTCAGGCTCTCCTTCAGGGCGAAGAGAGGAAAAATGTGGCGCTGTTGGCCGGCGATGCCGAAGCCGGTTTCCCTTTCCTGGAGGCGAGCTTCGATGCCGTTCTCCTGCTGGACGTGATCGAGCATCTGGTGGAACGGGATGCCGTCTTGGGGGAAATCCATCGAGTGCTCAGGCCGGAGGGCCTGCTACTGCTCTCTGCACCAAACAGGGACACCCGCTGGAAACGAAGGTTGAAGCGGGCTGGCCTTTTCTACTACTCCGACCCCGATCACAAGGTGGAGTACACCCCGGCCACCCTGAGAGCGGAGATAGAGCGGAATGGGTTTCTCATCAGCAGCGATTTTATGCCCATAGTGCTGGATACTCCTCTGGCCGGGGCCATTGATCTGGTAGGGGGCGTGTCCTTAACCTTCTACCGGCGCTTGAGCAACTGGAAGGTTGCCCAGGCCAGACGCCATCCCGAGGATAGCGTTGGATGGCGTCTGGTATGTCGAAAGGGGCAGAGATGATCAGGCTCACCACCTCCTTCCGCCGCCATTTGCTGGATCGAGCCTTATCCCAGGCCGCGGCCTCGATGACTGGTACGGTGGTGGATGTGGGCGGCGAGTGGCGACACCGACGCGGCTCTTTTCGCCCCCCGCAGCGTGCCGACCTGCACTGGATTTGCCTGAACATTGCGCCGGAGGTGGCTCCTGACGTCGTGGCTGATGTGGCCTGTGTCCCCCTGGCCGACGCCTGCGCTGACGCCATCGTCTGTACCGAGGTGCTGGAGCACGTCTGGTCTCCAAAAAAGGTGCTGGCAGAGGCTTACCGTCTGCTGCGGCCAGACGGACAATTGATCCTTTCCACGCCTTTCCTTGCGCCCGTCCATGCCGACCCGCACGATTATCAGCGGTACACCGCCTTCAAGCTGGAGCAGATGCTGCAAGCAGCGGGTTTCACCACGGTGGAGATCCGTCCGCAAGGGTTATATTTTACCGTGCTGGCCGAAATGATCCGTTCCGGGCTGGCGCGTCTTCGGCCAACGTTGGTGCGATGGGCTGTGGCCCTGCTCATGCTGCCCCTGATAGGGCTGCTGCTGTATCTGGACCATCGTCCCTGGGCTGCGCGCTCGCCTTATCTATCCAGTTATACCACTGGCTACTTCGTTGTGGCCGCAAAAAGAAACGACCGAGATTCTGTTCGAGATTCTGTTCATGATGAAGAAAACCACAGTGTTCGACAACTACGCCACTGAACGGCACATGCCGCCCTCGGTACCGGCCACCTTCGCCCCCTACGTACAGGTGCCGCCTGGTGGCCGCATCCTTGACGTGGGCTGCGGCGATGGGCGCTTCCTGGCCTTTTGCCGCGAGGTGGTTCCTCAGGGGTTCGGCGTGGGGATAGATATCAGCGGGATACGGACACGACGTGCCGCTCAGCAAGGATTCACCGTTTTGCAGGCCGATAGTGAAAAACTACCCTTCGCCAGTCAGACTTTTCACCTGGTGCTGTTGATGGAGGTTATCGAACACACCTGGCACCCGGCCGCCGTAATAGCGGAGAGTGCGCGGGTTCTGGTACCGGAGGGGCGGCTAATCCTGACTACCCCCAACTATCCCATCAAGCGCGTTTACGACTGGCTCAGTTATCTGCACGGCACCCGCGCCTCACCAGCCGACGACCCCACTCACTTCTCGCCCTTCAGCGCCCGCCGCATTAAAAGTTTATGCGCGCCCTACTTTGCCGTGGTCGAGGGCCAAATGCACCGCGTCGCTGGCGAGGGCCGCTGGCCGGCGCTGGCGCGCTTGAGATCAGCGCCGCTTGTGGGAGATTTGATCGGTCACAAGATAATAGTCTTTTGTCACAAACCTGTACAGAAGTCTTATCCATAGAATCATTTAGATATTCTCAGTCATCTATTTAGAATCTTTTATCAGTCGTGTATCCTTCCGCTATTCTGGCACACTCATCGCGGTAGGTAGGCGATGGGTAGGATGGAAGAGGTAAACTGAGTCAGAGGATGCGCTCTCCAGGTTTTTGGCTTGCAACTGTGCGCGATAGGTGGCGGTTCCTGATCACGCGGTATCTCGTGGTTGCCAGTGTCCCCCTGCTCGTCGCTCAGTTGATCACTGTGGTGCTGGGGCTTACGCGCAATGTGCTGCTTGCCAATTTTCTATCCAAGGAAGACTACGGCGCCCTCAACTATTTGCTCAACTGGTTGCCCGTCATCGCTTTGTTGGGGCTGCCGGGGTTAAATGTAGCTATCGCTCAGTACGTGGCTAAAGGACATTGGGAGGCCATCCGGGCAGGGATGCGTCGTCTCTTGCTCTTGGCCCTCTTGCCGATGCTCACCCTGGTCGCTTTTGGGTGGATAGGAATCCACACCAAACAGGGCGAGGTTATGCCCTCCCTTTGGTTCCTGACCGCTCTCTTTTTCCCCACCGCCCAGATTTTGGGGCTGGTGAGCGGCATCCTGGGCGCCCTCAAACGCTTTCGACAGATGGCCTGGTATAACGTTGGGCGCTCGGCGGCCTTTTTGCTGGCCGCGGGAATCGGGTTGTGGTTGTGGTCAGGCCAGACGACCACCGGGATCGTCCTGTTTGAGTGGCTTTTGCTTTCGGTGTTGAACGTCTATTTTTGGGCCTGGCTGCGTCCTCCGGAAGGTGAACTCCTTCCCCTATCCGCCTCACAGCGCAGCCAACTCTATCGTTTCGGGACCCACATGACAACCCTGAGTGCAATTGGGCTGGCGCATAATCGCGTTGGGGCGTTGTTGCTGGGTGGTTTCGTCTCCTTTTCCTCCCTGGCCGACTACAGCATTGGCGATCTGTTTCTGGAGCAGATGAGGGCGCTGTGGAATATCTACTGTGCCGTCAGCTATCCACGTCTCATCACCTTACCCCCCCGCGAGCGGTGGAGACAGGTGGGACGAGAGACCCGGTTGGCTACTCCTGCCTTCGCAATACTGACTATTGGAGTGGGAGCCGGTTTGTCGTTTATAGTTCCCTGGCTCTTTTCGGCCAAATATGCCTCCAGCCTGGCTTACGTCTGGATTCTGCTGCTGGCTTTCGTCCTGTCCATCCCCGGAGGATTTTTTGAATTGTACTTCCGGTTAGAAGAGGCAGAACGGGCCTTGTACCTGATCCGTCTTACGTCTGCGGTGGTGGGAGTGCTGCTCCCCCCGCTGTTGCTGGTGTTATGGGGCCCTTTGGGAGTTCCTGCTGGTCGGGCAGGAGCGAACGTAGTGTACTCGCTTGTGGGACTCACTTTATATCGTCGCCAGAAACGATGACCTCAAAGGAATTGCATTATGTCATATGAACGAGATTTCTTTGAAAAATACGGCTCAAGTGGTCAGTGCTACGAACAACAGCGATACAACCCCACCTTCACCCGGATATTACAGGA
Source organism: uncultured Anaerolineales bacterium (assembly GCA_964646625.1). Taxonomy (GTDB): domain Bacteria; phylum Chloroflexota; class Anaerolineae; order CAZYHC01; family CAZYHC01; genus DAOULT01. The sequence continues at coordinate 38,739 of CAZYHC010000017.1, read as the reverse complement.
GATTAAATATCTGGGCTACACCAGCGGTCGTCTGCTCGACGTGGGCTGTGCCTACGGCTTCTTCCTTGCTCAGGCCGGCCAGGCTGGTTTCACCACCTGGGGGGTGGACGTCTCGCAACACGCTGTCGAGCAGGCGTCGCGATATACCAATGCGACCCTGGCCATAGTGGACGTTGCTTCCGAGCCATTGCCTTTCGAAGATAATTTGTTTGATATCGTCACCGCGCTGGACGTACTCGAACACCTGGAAAACTACCACCACGCCCTGCGGGAAATAGCGCGGGTTCTGCGCGCCGGAGGACTGTTGGCCGTGCATGGGCCAGGCTTCCGGCGGGGACTGCGTGAACCCAGCCACCGGGCCTTTTTCACCCTGGAGAGCCTGCACGCCGTGCTGGCCCAACACGGCTTCGAGATACTAATCTCAGGCGAGCGGGGCGGGCGGTGGCGTAAGGTGTGGGGAGTGCTCAATCTCCTGCGTCGGCGCGACCGGTTGTTCAATTTTGCCTGGCTCGGACACGGTTCGTTCCTCGTCTGCTATGCCCGCAAAAAGATCGAAGGTAAGGCCCATGACTGACCAGCGTCCTTTACGCATACTCCTCTACCGCCCTCCCTGGCGCCATGGGGAGCTATACTTTCGCGCCCAACAGGTAGTCACCCACTTCCAGAAAAGGGGTCACCAGGTCACTGCCGTGGCCGGACCTGGTGACTGGCGCAGCCTGGTGCGTCTGCTATCCTGGCCCTGGCACCTGGCCCGCGCCGACCTGGTCTTCCTCTCCCCTCAGCCGCTCCTGCCCCTGTTCGCCTTAACCGCTAAGTGGCTTGGGCGGCGGGTGGTCATTGACCACTACGTCTCATACGTGCGGCTGGCCGACCCGGCATCCGGCCCCAGACACAGGCCGGTCGGGCTCGAAAGGGCGGCTTATCGGCGGGCTGACTGCGTGCTGGTCCACACCGAGTCGATGGCCGAGGCCTTGCGGACCGTCCACGCCCTCCCCGACGACAGGGTGCACACCGTCTACAGCGTGGTCGATACCGCCCACTTTTCTCCCCTCTACGACGACGAGGTCTCTCGTCTGCGCCGCGAACTGGGTCTCGCTGACCGCTTCATCGTCCTCTACCACGGCCTGTGGCATCCCTGGCACGGCCTGGAAACGCTGCGGGCCGCCGTAGCCCGGCTGGCTGAGAGAGGTGAACCGGTGGCCCTGGTGCTCATCGGGCGGGCAGGCCAGGGGGCAGCACACGAGCGATTGTTAGGCGAAGTGGCTTACGAAGACCTCCCTCCATACATCCAGATGGCCGACGTATGGTGCAGTGGTTTTGTCAATCTGCCTCGCGGCGACCGTAGTTTCAGCTCCACCATGATCCAGGCCTTAGCTTTAGCCCGGCCGGTGCTCACCTCGCCCAGCTCAGAGAAGACGCGCCTCCTGCGCGCTGGCGAAACCGCCTTCTTCGTCCCCCCCGACGATCCGGAGGCCCTGGCCGAGGCCATCCGCCACTGTCGCCTTCACCCCGACGTGGCGCGCCGTGTTGGGCAGGCAGGACGCCGCCTGGCGCAGCAGACGTTCGATATCGCGGTGTTCAACGACCTGCTGGCGCATCTCACCCGCACCTGGTTCGGCCAGTAACATGATGGGGCCAAACATGCAAGACCAGACCTTCCTCACGCTCTCCACCACCGACTGGGATGCTCCCCAGTTCGGCTCTCGCCAGCAGATCGCGTGGCGACTTGCCCAGCGAGGGCACCGGGTGCTATTCGTCGAGGTCCCTCGCGCCCTCCACTCCCTCATCTCCGCCCCGGCCGCCACCCGCCGCGCCCTGCAACGGATGGGGCGCATCCGCCAGGTGCCCGATGGCCCGCTGGTCTACACGCCGCCACCTGTCCTGCCCATTTACTACCACCGTCTCACCAACGCTCTCAACCAGCGCCTCCTCCTGCGTTACCTGCGCACCGCTCTGGCCCGTCTGGGTTGGCAGCCGGATATCCTCTGGACTTATTGGCCCCACACCGCTTACCTGGTCGGCCGGCTAAAGGAGCGGCTCGCCGTCTACCACTGCATCGACGATTTCACCGCCGTCCGCTACCCTCTGGTCGCCCCCGGCACCATCGCCCGGATGGAAGCGGAACTATGCCGCCGGGTGGACCTGGTCCTGGCTCGCACCGAGGGACTGGTGGCCGACAAGCGCCGCTACAACCCCCGTACTTTCCTGCTGCCCGGCGGCGTGGACGCCGCTCTTTTTGACCCGGCCCGCGCTCGCCTGCTCCCTGCCGATGTCGCTTCCCTCCCCCGCCCCCGCGTCGGTCTGGTGGGCACGCTGGACAATCGGCTGGACGTGGACCTCCTGGTCCACTGCGCCGCCCGTCTGCCGGAGGTGGCCTTCCTGCTGGTCGGCCCGACCAAGGGCCACCTGGTAAACCTCGCCCCCCTGCAAGCCTGCCCCAACGTCCACCTGCCGGGCCCCCGCCCTCACCCCCAGGTGCCTGACTACGTGGCCGCCCTGGACGTGGCCCTCATTCCCTACGTCATCACCCCGGCCACGCGGGAGGTTTCTCCCCTCAAGCTTTACGAGTACCTGGCGATGGGCAAACCGGTGGTCGCCACCGACCTGCCCTATCTGCGGCGGGAGGCGGCTAATATCCACATCGCGCCCACGCCAGAGGAGTTCCTGGCCGGGGTGCGGGAGGCCCTGGCCTGCCCTCCCACGGAGGAGGAGCAGGCCCGTTGGCGGGCTGTGGCCGAGGCTCATTCCTGGGATCGCCAGGTGGACGAGATCGAACGTCGGCTGGCCCCACTGCTGGCGATGGAAGAATGGAAGAGATGAAAGAAGATGGAGCACCATTCCCAATTTGAATCTGCTTGATATCGCCAGAATCCTGGGTTATAATAGAGCGGAGGCCGGGTAAGACGATGGCCGTCCGTGTTATCAGTAAAGAGCGGGGTAGGTGATGGCAATAGCCGTTCTGCACGTTGTGGCTTCCACGCGGGGTGGAGGCGCGGAGCACGTTCGCTGCCTGGTGAAAGGGCTGGACCGCACCCGCTTCGTGCCCGGCGTAGCCATGTCCGAAGACGGCGGCAACGTGACCGCCCACGACTTTGAAGGGGTCGCTTTTCTGCCTTTGAACATCGCGGCGGGCTTTTCGCCAACAGAGGTGTTCAGGCTGCGCCGTTTCATCCAGGAGGGCGGGCAGGAAGGCGGGCAGGAGGGCGGATTTGACGTGATCCACTGTCACGGGATGCGGGCGGCGCTTTTTGGACGGCTGGCGGCGCTGTCGCTTTTGCGGAAACGTCCCAGGGTGGTTTTCACCGTGCACGGCTTTGCCACCCCGCATTATCGCTTTCCGAAACGGACGGCCCTGCTCTGGCTGGAGCGGGCGTTGGGGCCTGTGACCGACGCCGTCATCTGCGTCTCCCAGGCGGAGAAAGAGGCTTTCCTCCGCGCCGGGCTGGCAGCGGACGATAAGGTGCGCGTGGTCTGGAATGGCATCGACCTGGATCGCTTCCGGGCCGTGGACGTGGAGAAAAAGGCCAAACGGCTGGAACTGGGCCTGCCGGTGGGGGCCTTTCTGCTGACCACCGTCTGTCGGCTGTACCAGCCCAGGGACCCGGCTACGCTATTAAAGGCTTTGGCCTCCATCAAAGGGGAAGCGCCCCAGGCTCACCTTTTGATCGTGGGCGACGGCCCAGACCGCCCCCAGGTGGAGCAGACCATCGAGGCCCTGGGGCTGGGCCAGAGCGTGACCCTGGCGGGCATCCGCCGAGACGTGCCCGAAATCCTGGCCGTGAGCGACCTTTTCGTCCTGGCCTCCGCCCGCTGGGAGGGACTGCCGCTGACCGTGCTGGAGGCGATGGCTTCGGGACTTCCGGCAGTGGTCAGCGATGTAGGCGGCACAGGCGAGGCCCTGCAACACGGGGTGACCGGTTTGCTCGTGCCCCCGCGCCACCCGGCCCGCCTGGCCGAAGCAATCCTGACCCTGGCCCAGGACGAGGAGCAGCGCCGCCAGATGGGGGCCAGGGGCCAGGCACGCGCCCAGGAGTTTTTCACCCTCGATAGAATGGCCCGCCAGGTGGAGAGGGTGTACGAGATGGTTGCCCACCAGGCCAGCACGAAGAGGAACTAGAACGTGAAGAGCTTTTCAGAAACCGATAGCCTGCCCCGCCCAGGAGCAGGGACATGATCATCGTAGTATTGCCAGCCTACAACGAGGAGGAAGCCATCGCGCCCCTGCTCCACAAACTGGCCCGGACTTTGGAAGCCAGGTTTCAGGCGGCCAGGGTGATCGTCGTGGATGATGGCAGCACGGACAACACCGCGTCGCTGGTGCGCGCCTTTCAGAAGGAGAGGAGGCACGCGGAGGTGAGGCTCGTCGAACACGGGGACAACAGAGGGCTCAGCGAAGCCATAAAGACGGGCCTGCGGCACGCCCTCCACGAGGCCGCCGACGAGGACATCGTGGTCACCATGGACGCCGACAACACCCACAGCCCCGGCCTGATTTTCAGGATGGCCCTGCTGATCGAGGAGGGCTCCGACGTGGTCATCGCCTCGCGCTACGCGCCGGGCGCTCAGGAGGTCGGCCTTTCCGCCCAGAGACGGGTTCTTAGCTGGGGAGCCAGTTGGCTTTTCAGGGTGCTGTTTCCCTTCAAAGGGGTTAAGGACTACACCTGTGGATACCGCGCCTATCGGGCGGCGGTTTTGAAAGAGGCTTTTGCCCGCTGGGGGGAGAATTTCGTCAGCGAGCAGGGCTTTTCCTGCATGGTGGACATCCTGCTGAAGCTGCGGCAAATGGGGGTGGTGGTAACCGAAGCGCCGCTGATCTTGCGCTACGACCTCAAACCGGGGGCCAGCAAGATGAACGTCGGGCAGACGATGCTCGACACCCTGCGCCTGATAGGAAAGAGGCTGCGGGGCATTGACGCCTGAGAGGTAAGGGATGAAAACGATGGAGCAGATGAACGCGAAAACCGGCAGGAGGTGGGCCGTCGTCGTCCTCTTGCTGGGCGCGGGGCTGCTTTTCTGGCAACTGGCGGCCAAAAGCTTCTGGGTGGACGAGTTTTACAGCCTGCGTTGGGCCCTGGGAAGCCTCTCCTACATCATGGACGAGGTGTTTAAAGTGGACCTGCACCCTCCCCTTTACCTCTTCCTGCTCCACTTCTGGGTGCGCTGGGCTGGCGCTAACGAGTTTAGCTTGCGTTTCCCCTCAGTGGTCTGTGGCGTACTATCCCTGGCGCTGGTGTACCGGCTGGGCCGCTTGCTCGGCGTGGGGCGCTGGGGGCTGGTGGCCGCTTATTTGATGGCCCTCTCGCCCTTTTTCGTGCTGTACGGTCGCATGGCCCGCTATTACCCGCTAACTTTGCTTTTGGGGCTGGCATCCTGTTACTTTTTCGGGCGGCTTTTGCGCAACGGGGCGAAGTGGGATTGGGCCGCTTACTTCCTGGCTTCGACAGCGCTGATCTACACCGACTACCCGCCGGTTTCGCTGCTCGCAGCCCAGAACCTTTTCCTGGTCTTGCGTTGGCGGAAATATCGTGCCCTGTGGGGGCGCTGGCTCATCGCGCAGATCCTCGTGGCTGTAGCCTATCTGCCCTGGCTGAGCGTGGTGCTGAGCCAGGCCGCACGCATCAGCCGCGCCCGCCAGGCTGAACTGGCGGGCGGGCTGAAAGGCTACGTGCTTAAGATCGCCTTCCCGGCCTACGCCTTTGCCGCCGGGGAGACCATTTTCCCCTGGGAACTGGCCGGGTTAGCCGGAGCACTGTTGGTACTGGCCCTTTTCCTGTGGGGCGGCTACCGGCTGGTGCGAAAAGAGCCGGAAAAGGCGCTTTTCCTGGGGCTTTGCATTGTCCTGCCGCTTGTGGGCACGGCTTTGATCGTCACTTTCATCTCGGTCAGCACCCCTTTCATCAGCATCCCCAGCCGCACGATGTTCGCTTTTCCCTTTTTCGTGCTGGTGGTGGCCTGGGGCGTGGCCGGTTTCGAGCGGGCGGCGGTGCGGGGGGGTCTGCTTCTGGCGGTCACCCTGGCCCTGCTCTTCCCACTGACAAATTACTACCGGGACCAGCATTTCGTCAACCCCGTTTACGTCATGCCCTCGCGGGAAATCGCGGCGCTGCTGGCCGCGGAGGGCCGTCCGGGAGACGTCATCTTCTGCGATGAAGACAGCGGGATAGACTACTATTGCCCCCAACTGGGCTGTGGCACGCCGCCGTTGTTCATCGTCTCTCCCGAGAAGGCCATCGCCTACCTCGAAAGGCACGGCAACGATCGGGTCTGGCTGGTGACTTTAGGCCGTGACGGCACGCGGGCCAGCACGCCGACCAAGCTTTTCGACTGGCTGGGTGAGCATTATCGCCTGGACCTGGAACGGGGTTACGCCGAACAGGACGAAACTTACCAGCAGGTCAAAGAAAAACTGCTGCGCCGCCCGGCCTACCGTTACAAGATCGCGGTGCACAGGTACGTTCGACCTCAGACTGAAGGAGGAGGCCGTTGAGAGCATCCCGCACGCTGCTCAGCCCTGTCCACCTGGCCCTGATAGCGGTTATTCTGTTGGGCACTCTATTGCAGGTGTGGGGCCTGGAGGGCAAAAGTCTATGGATAGACGAGGAGGTCACGGTCTACGTGGTCAGCCGGGATGACTGGGGCGGCGTGTTACAGGCCGTGGCCGCTCTGGAGGGCCGCCCGCCTCTCTACTATCTGCTGCTGCACGGCTGGACGCTGCTACTCGGTGACAGCGATTTCAGCCTGCGACTGTTGTCGGTCACGTTTTGCGTCCTTTCTCTGGCTTTGCTTTTCGCCCTGGGGCGCACTCTGGGAAACGAGTGGTGGGGCCTGTTGGCTACCTACCTGCTGGTCATCTCGCCGGCCTACGTGCTGTTTGGGCGGATGGTACGGGCCTACCCCTTGACCGTGTTGGCGGGGTTGTCGTCCTGTCTCTTTTTCTGGTGGATTTTGCACCGTCCCAGGCTCCTTTACTGGCTGGCTTACTTCGTTTCCAGCCTCCTGGTGCTTTACACCGACTATTTCGTGCCCTCGCTGCTTCTGGCCCAGAACCTTTTCTGGCTGCTGAACTGGCGACGATATCGGCCTCAACTGTGGCGCTGGGTGGCGGCCCAGTTGGGTCTTGGGCTGTCGCTGGTCTTCTGGCTGCCCATGACTGTCACCCAGGGGCGGCGCATCGCCGGAGGGCCGGCCGATCTGGCCCTGGGGCTCAAGGGCCTGGCGGTCAAGACCTCTTACATCCTGTATTCGCTGAGCATGGGCGAAACCATCTTTCCCTGGCATCCGGCCGCTGTCGCGGGCTTACTGTTGATCGCGGCCCTCTTCGTTTTGGGGGTGGTGGTTTGCGCCAGGCGTCGGTTCCGGGTCGCGCTGTGGCTGGCCCTGTTGATCGTCGTGCCGATGCTCTACAACGTCTTCATTATCAGCGGTTGGCTGTTTCCCAACCTGTCTTTCATCACCCTGGGCAGCCGCACCCTGTTCATAGCTCCCTTCTTCTGTCTGCTGGTGGCCGCCGGAGTGCTGAGGCTGCGGACCAGGCCCAGCTGGCTGGCAGCCGCCCTGGTTTTGATCACCGCGACCCGGGCCTTTGCTTTGTGGAATCACTACGCCGACCGGCAGTTTCTCAACCCTCTATACCTGGTGCCCACCAGGGAGATGGTTCAGGCCGTGGGAGCCGACTATCAGCCGGGCGACGTGATCGTGTGCGATCCATCCATCCCTTTCGACCACTACCACCGTCGGCTGAACTACGCCGACACTCTACTCATGGTGGGCACCCACCGCCAGTTGTTTGTGCCCGGTCTTGGGCTGGAGGAGATAGAGCGATATTTGCGCCAGACCAAACCGCGGCGCGTGTGGCTCATCAACCTGGAGCGCGACCGTTCTACTGAAGAAAATCCGCTGGCCAGGGTGCGGGCTACCCTCGAAGAAAACTATACCCTGGCGCGCGCCACCGGCTACGTTGAGCAGGACGAGCTTTACCGGGAGCTACGGGAGCGCCTTATGAATAGGCCGGGCTACCGTTACAAGGCTTCCGTTTTGCTTTACGCGCGCTCCCAGGAGGGGTAAAGCCAGGGGGCGAATTTAACCCCCCTGTCGTCATCCAATAGAGAAGGAGCAGAAACGGTGAACCAGCCTGGCAAAGTAGTTTATTTACTCCTGTTCTGCCTGTTTTTTCTCGCCATTCGACCTGTTTCGGCTCAGGGAGATGCCGTCGTCCTGGTCAACGAGCACCGTTATCAGTTCGCCCAGGAGATCGACTTTTACCTGGAGGCGACGGGCCGTAACGAGATAACAGAGGTTGTTTTATCCTATCAGGTTGCGGGGCAGCCCAGACCTTTCACCGTCCGCCCCGATTTCGCGGCCGGGTCACACGTCTCCGTCCAGCACGTCCACGACCTGCGGCGCTCTTATATCTGGCCTTTCACCGAGATTACCTATCGTTGGACCATCACCGATGCGGCCGGCCAGCAGTTGACCACCGAAGCAGTAACCTTCGCCTACGACGACGACCGTTTCTCCTGGCACGCCCCTTTGATGGAGGCGGGCATCATCGTGACCTGGTACAGGGGCACAGAAGCTTTTGGCCGCAAGGTTCTGGAAGTGGCTAAACAGGCCAGGGAGCGCCTCAGCGCCGAGATCGGGTTGGAAGGCGAGATGCAGGCTCCCCTCAAAATTTACCTCTACGCCAACCTGGATGACCTGCACGGAGCTTTGCATCCGGGCGGACGGGAATGGGTGGCAGGGCAGGCTTTTCCCAGGCTGTCCACTTTCCTGGTAGCCATCTCTCCCGACCAGGACAGCGTCACTGAGATGCAGCGCGTCATCCCTCATGAGATCAGCCATCTGGTCGTCCATCAGGTGGCGCCGGACTACGTGCCGCCCTGGCTGGACGAAGGGCTGGCCGTGCTCAACGAGGAGTTACCCACCCCCCAGCGAGAGGCCGCCCTTAAAGCGGCCCTCGCCCGGAACGGCCTGCTTCCCCTCGAAACCTTGTGTGCCCCCTTCCCCCTCGATTCTCAGCAGGCCACTCTTGCTTACGCCCAGAGCGCCAGCGTGGTGCGCTTTGTCCGCCAGCACTACGGTCGGGAAGGATTATCCCGGCTCGTCGCCGCCTACGGCCTGGGAGCCACCTGCCAGCGTGGGGTCGAACGGGCGCTGGGCGTCACCCTCAAACAACTGGAGGACGAATGGCGGGCCAGCCTGCCCCTGCCCAACAAGTGGCTGACCTTCCTAGAGAACAGCGGGGCCTGGATAGGCTTATGGGGCGGCTCCTGTATAATGACCCTGCTCGTTCTACAGACTGTGCCCCTCTTATTCTGGCGCCGCCGACAAAAGAAGCTGGAAATGGAGGAAGAAGAGGAAGTACCGGTTTTGCCAGACAGGTTGCCGAAGGGGTAGGAATCTGGTATACTATGAGTGAAGCCTTTTCGGAGGAGGCGAACTTATGGCGCTACAGGCTATCAAACTCAAAGGGCGCATCGGTTCGGATGGGCGGCTGGAAATCCTGGATGGGCCTGCGGGATTGCCGGAAGGGGAAGTAGAGGTGATCGTGTTGTATTCCCCCGTTCAGTCCGGAGAGGAAACAGCCCGGCCATCTCCGTTGACCTGGCCTGTGCTGCATGGCGGACGGTATCTGGGCGGCAAGTTGCGGCGTGAGGAGATCTACGATGACGACGGGCGCTGACCGCGTCATGGTAGATACCAATGTGCTGGTCTACGGCACTGTTGATAGCAACCCGCATTACCAGGAAGCCCGGCAATGGCTGGCAGCGCTTCACCGCCAGGGCGTTACCCTCTGCATTACGCCCCAGATTGCGCGAGAATACCTGGTGGTGCTCACTCGCGGGGACATCTTTAAGCAGCGTTTTGCCCCTGAAGAGGCGTTAGATGTGTTGAAGGCAATACTCCCTACGTTGACTTGGCTGGAAGAGACGGAGGAAACGGTTGCCCGCTTGTTTGCTTTGGTGCACCATTATCAGGTGCGTGGCAAACAGGTTCACGATGCCAACATCGTTGCTACCATGCTGACTTATGGAGTTACTCGTCTGCTGACTTACAACCTTGATGACTTCCGCCGCTTTGGGGAGATAGCTTTGGAGCCGCTACCCTGACATGCTACTTCTTTACGCCTTACTGGGCTTGCTGGTTGGCGCCTTTCTGAATTTGTGCGCTGACCGCTTGCCCAAACATCAGTCCATACTTACCACCCCCCTTTGTCCCTATTGCCAGCGCGAGCGCGATCCGCTGGGCCGGGTCTCCGTTGTCGCCTACCTGTTGCTGCGCGGCCGCTGCCAACATTGTCACGCCCCTTATCCTCTGCGTGTCCCCCTCCTGGAACTGGCTACGGCCCTGCTCTTCGCCTTTCTGGGGGGACGCTACGGTTTTTCCCTCCGCTTTTTCTTCGTAGCCGCTTATACCTGCGTCTACATCCTGATTTTTGTTACCGACGTAGAACACCGCATCATCCCCAATGCGGTGGTCTATCCAGCCATAGTCCTGGCCCTGGCAGGCAGTCTGTTGGGCCAGGTAGTGGGGGTTCAAAGCGCCCTTATCGGTGGGGCTATTGGCTTCGTTTTCTTCTACCTGGTGGCCCTGGCCTATCCCGGCGGGATGGGGGGCGGTGACGTGAAACTGGCCGCCTTCATCGGCCTGGTGTCAGGGTTCCCCAACGTCATCTCTGCTTTGGTCATCGGCATTTTCATCGGGGGGATTGTGGCCATCGCCTTGCTGATAGTCAGGCTCAAAGGACTAAAAAGCTACGTGCCTTATGGCCCCTACCTGGTAGTGGGTGGCCTGTCTGTCCTGCTTTTCGGCCAGGCGATTGCCGATTGGTTGCTCGCCGGCTTTTTCTAACAAAACTCTAATCTTCCTCAAACGTTATTCTAATACACATGATCTAGAATAGATGATGGGTAGCTGTGCCCTGTAATTATCTTCGTGATTGAGGAAGGATAAGGACCATGAGACTGGATAAATTCACTGAGCGGGCTCAGGAGGCCGTGCTCGAGGCCCAGGAAACGGCTCTCGAATACAACCACAGCCAGATCGAGCCCGAACATTTGTTATACACCCTGCTGGCCCAGGAGGATGGGGTGGTGCCCCAGGTCGTGAGCAAGCTGGGACGCAGCCCGCACCAACTGCTGAGCCAGGTACAGAATGAGCTACAGGGAAAACCAAAAGTGTATGGCGCGGCCGTCCAGGCCGGGATGTCGCCCGCCCTGGTGAAGGTCCTCCAGCGCGCCCAGCGCGAAGCGGACAGTATGCGCGACGAATACGTCTCCACCGAGCATCTGCTCATTGCCCTGGCCGATGGGGCTTCAGGAGCGGTGCAACGTCTCTTGCAGGACTACGGTCTCACCAGGGAGAGCATCTACCGGGTGCTGACCGAGATTCGCGGCACGCAGCGCGTCACCGACCAGCACCCGGAGGGCAAATACCAGGCCCTAGAGAAATACGGCCGCGACCTGACCGCCCTGGCCCGCCAGAGCAAACTCGACCCCGTCATCGGTCGGGACGAGGAAATACGGCGCGTCGTCCAGGTCCTTTCGCGGCGCACCAAGAACAACCCGGTGCTCATCGGCGAGCCGGGCGTGGGCAAGACCGCCATCGCCGAAGGGTTGGCCCAACGCATCATACGCGGCGACGTGCCCGAAGGACTCAAGAACAAGCGCATCGTGGCCCTTGACCTGGGGGCGCTCATCGCCGGGGCCAAGTTCCGGGGCGAGTTCGAGGAACGTCTGAAGGCCGTCCTCAAAGAGATCACCGACTCGGCGGGACAGATCATCCTGTTCATCGACGAGCTGCACACCGTGGTAGGGGCCGGGGCGGCCCAGGGGGCGATGGACGCCAGCAACATGCTCAAACCGATGTTGGCCCGCGGCGAATTGCATTGCGTGGGGGCCACCACCCTGGACGAATATCGGCAACACGTGGAGAAGGACGCCGCTCTGGAGCGCCGTTTCCAGCCCGTTTACATCGGCGAGCCTTCGGTGGAAGAGACCATCAGCATCCTGCGCGGCCTCAAGGAGCGTTACGAGGTTCATCACGGGGTACGCATCCAGGATGCCGCGCTGGTGGCGGCGGCGGTGCTCTCCCACCGTTACATCTCGGACCGGTTCCTGCCCGATAAGGCCATCGACCTCATCGACGAGTCTGCTTCGCGGCTGCGCATGGAGATCGACAGTATGCCCACCGAGTTGGACGAAATTGAGCGCCGCATTATGCAGTTGGAGATCGAGCGTGAGGCTCTGAAGAAGGAGAAAGACCGTTCTTCCAAAGAGCGCCTGGCCCGCCTGGAAAAGGAACTGGCCGATCTCAAAGAGCAGAGCGCCGGCCTCAAGGCTCACTGGCAGCAGGAGAAGAAAGCCATCCAGACCCTCCGCACCACCAAAGAACGCATCGAGCAGACCAGGCTGGAAATCGAGCAGGCCGAGCGTCGGGCCGACCTGGAAAGGGCCGCCCGCCTGCGCTACGGCACGATGCGCGAATTGGAGAGCCAGCTTAAAGAGCAGGAAGCGCACCTGGCCGAACTCCAGAAAGATAGGCGGATGCTTAAAGAAGAAGTCAGCGAGGAGGACGTGGCCGAGGTGGTATCCAACTGGACGGGCATCCCCGTCTCTCGCTTGATGGAAGGCGAGGTTCAGAAGTTGCTGAGAATGGAAGAACGGCTGCACCGGCGGGTGGTGGGCCAGGACGAAGCCATCTCCGCCGTAGCCAATGCCGTGCGCCGGGCGCGGGCCGGCCTCCAGGCCCCTGAGCGGCCCATCGGGAGCTTCATCTTCTTAGGACCTACGGGCGTGGGCAAAACCGAACTGGCCCGTGCCCTGGCCGAATTCCTGTTTGACGACGAAGAGGCTATGGTGCGCATCGACATGAGCGAGTACCAGGAACGGCACACCGTGGCCCGGTTGATCGGGGCCCCGCCCGGCTACGTGGGCTACGAGGAAGGCGGCCAGTTGACCGAGGTTGTCCGTCGCCGCCCTTACGCCGTCATCCTGTTCGACGAGATCGAAAAGGCCCATCCTGAAGTCTTCAACGTCCTGTTGCAACTGCTGGACGATGGCCGCCTGACCGACGGGCATGGACGGACCGTAGATTTTAAAAACACGGTGGTGATCATGACCTCTAACGTGGGCAGCCAGTGGATCAAAGAACTGGGCGGCCGGGACGAAGAGAAAATGCGCCGCCTGGTGCTGGAGGCCCTGGACCAGCACTTCCGGCCCGAATTTCTCAACCGCATCGACGAGGTCATCATCTTCCACTCCCTGGCCCTGGAACACCTGGTGCAGATCGTCGATATCCAACTGGAACGCCTGCGCAAGCTGCTGGCGGAGCGTAAAATCGAGCTGGAGTTGAGCCAGGCGGCCAAACGCAAGCTGGCCGAGGACGGCTTTGACCCGGTCTACGGCGCCCGTCCCCTGAAACGCACCATCCAGCGCGAGCTCCAGGACCCCCTGGCTATAGCAATCCTGCAAGGCCAGTTCGGCGAGGGAGATAAAGTGACGGTCGATGTCAGGGATGGGGAACTGGTCTTTGAAAAAAGCCGGGGCTTAGAGCAGGTGGCATAAGAACGAGCGGTCAGTGGATTAAAAACGGATTTAACGGATACTAAGCGATGTAATCCGTTAAATCCGTTCCAAAATCCGTTGACTGCTTGCCCCACCTGACAAAATCAACCTTTAAAAATATATCTATTTGCGCGAGAAAGTCTTGCTTTGGAATGAGAAGTGAGGTATAATAAGATTGAAGAGAGCCAAAGGAGATGGCTGAGCACTGGCTGGCGAAAGCAGAAGAAAATATCGAGGCGGCGACGGTGTGCCTGGAAAATGGTTTCTACAATGCCAGCGTCAACCGTTGTTACTACGCTATGTTTCACGTCGCCATCGCCGCTTTGCTGAAGTTTGGCATCCAGGCCCGTGATGGCCACTGGGGCCATGATTACGTGCAGGCCAGTCTGGCCGAGCAACTGATTAAACGTAGAAAGATTTTACCCGATACTCTCCGAAGTGCCCTGCTTGAGGTCATGGTCAAGCGTCGTATAGCGGATTACACGACAAATATGATTGGCCCAAAAGTCGCCCAACGGGTGTTACGTAAGGCCAGGAACTTCGTAGAGTGTGTGAAGGAGATAGTTAGATGAAAGCTAAAGTAAAGCGCCTGATAGAAGAGCTTTGCCAGGAAGTTCGGGTCAAATATCCTGGGGCCAAGATCATCAGCAGTGCTCCCGTGCCTGATGGAGGATATTTAATTCTGATTGAAACACCTAGTGAAGAAGAAGAGATAAGAATAAGCGAGGAGATGGCAGACAGAAGCCTGGATATTTTGTTGAAAGAAGGGGTATCTATCTCTGTAGGCGCTTATTATCCTGAAGATGGAAATGGATAGCAATTATAAGATGCAAAATAGATAAGCGAGGTAAAATACCATGATGCGATTTGATCGATTCACCGAGCGCGCCCAGGATGCAGCCATGCGCGCTTATGAGATATTACAACGTTACAAACACAGCCAGGTAGACACCGAACATATCCTGCTGGCTTCGCTTGAGCAGCCTGATGGGGTCGTGCTCCAGATATTGGATCGGTTGGGGGCTGACGCGGAGGGCATCAAGAGAAGGGTGGCGGATGTGCTGAAGGCCAGCCCCAGGACCCCCTTTTATGGGGGAGCGATGGGCCAGGTGTTCATCACTCCGCGTGTCAAGCGGATCATAGACCTGGCCTCTGAGGAAGCTGACCGTCTCAAGGACGATTACATATCCACCGAGCACATCTTTCTGGCCATCGCCAGCGAGAAGGGCACGCCTTCGGCCCGCATCCTGTCCGATTACGGGGTGACCAGGGACCGCATCTACAATATCTTAAACGACGTGCGCGGTGGTCAACGGGTGACCGATCCTCATGCGGAGAGTCGGTACCGCACCCTGGAAAAGTACAGCCGCGATCTGACCCAAATGGCCAAAGAGGGGAAGCTTGACCCGGTCATCGGCCGCGAGGCAGAAATATTGCGCGTCATCCAGGTCCTTATCCGGCGCACCAAGAACAACCCGGTGCTCATCGGCGAGGCGGGAGTGGGCAAGACGGCCATCGTGGAGGGATTGGCCCAGCGGATCGTGGAGAACGATGTGCCTGAGATGCTGATGGGCAAACGGGTGGTCTCCCTTGATCTGGGCGCGATGGTGGCTGGCACCCGCTTTCGGGGCGAATTCGAGGAACGCCTGAAAGCGGCGCTGGAAGAAATACAACGCGCGGAGGGCGAGATCATCCTGTTCATCGACGAACTACACACTGTAGTGGGGGCCGGGGCGGCTTCAGGAGCGATCGATGCCTCCAATATGATGAAACCAGCCCTGTCCAGAGGCGAGCTACGCTGTGTCGGGGCCACTACCCTGGACGAGTATCGCCAGCACGTAGAGCAAGACAGCGCCCTGGAACGACGGTTTGCCCCTATCTATGTAGAGGAGCCCACCGTAGATGAAACTATAGAGATGCTGCGCGGAGTGCGTGATCGCTATGAGGAACATCATCACATCGTTTATGAAGACGCGGCCCTGGTATCAGCGGCCCGCCTCTCCCACCGTTATGTGACCGAACGTCGTCTGCCCGACAAAGCCATCGACCTCATTGACGAGGCCGCCTCCAAGCTGCGCATCGCCATCTACAGCCTGCCGCCCGATCTCAAAGCCTTGCGGCTCAGATTGCAGAAGTTGATCGACGATGAAGAGGCCGCCTGGACGGCGCGCAATTATGAGTTGGCGGCCCGGTTTAAGAGCGACCGCCTCAAGCTAGAGACCGAGTTCAACGCCAAGCGGGAGGACTGGCGACGCGCTGAGAATCTGGACGAGGTAGTGGATGAGAAGGACATCGCCGAAGTGGTGGCCAGTTGGACGGGCATCCCGGTCAGCAGCATGATGGAGACCGAGGCCCGGAAGCTTTTGTATATGGAAGAACGTCTCCACGAACGTATCGTCGGCCAGGACAAAGCCGTGGCCGCCGTCTCCGATGCCATCCGGCGGGCCCGGTCCGGCCTCAAGGACCCTCGCCGGCCCATCGGCAGTTTCATTTTCCTGGGCCCCTCAGGGGTGGGCAAAACCGAATTAGCCAAAGCGTTGGCCGAATTCCTGTTCGACGATGAGGACGCCCTGGTCCGCATCGACATGAGCGAGTACCAGGAACGCCACACCGTTTCCCGTTTGACCGGTGCTCCGCCGGGGTACGTGGGTTACGAAGAGGGCGGCCAACTGACCGAGGCCGTGCGTCGCCGACCTTACCAGGCCATCCTCTTCGACGAGATCGAAAAGGCCCATCCCGAAGTCTGGAACTCGCTGCTGCAAATCCTGGAAGACGGTCGGCTGACTGACGGCCAGGGACACACCGTGGATTTCCGCAACACAGTGATCATTATGACCTCCAACGTGGGCACCAAATACGCCATAAAAGGGGCCGGCCTCGGCTTTCGCAGGGAAGATGATCTTCAGGGCGATGAACGAGAGCTACAACGGGAGATCGAGCGTGGCCTGAAAAAAACTTTCCGCCCGGAGTTCATCAACCGCATCGATGAAATTATTATCTTCCACGTCCTGACCGAGGAGCAGGTGGAGCAAATCGTCGATCTTCAACTGGAAGAGATCAGCGCCCGCCTGGTGGAGCAAGGGCTGAACATCGAACTGACCGAGCCGGCCCGCAAGTGGATGGCCGCGAGAGGCTACGACCCAGACTTTGGGGCCCGCCCGCTCAGACGACTCCTCCAGAAAGAGGTGGAAAGCCCCCTCTCCAAGAAGCTGCTGCAAAGCGAGTTCCAGGCCGGGGATATCGTGGTGATAGACGTGGACGAGGAAGGGTTGAGCTTCACCAGAAAAGATGGGGCGGTTGATCTGGGCCTGGCCTTTGCCCCCCCGATGGAAGCCACCATCGATTAACCGCCAGAGGATCGACACGGAAGAGGCAAATCTGGGGAAGGACAGGGGCATGGCTTTCATCCTGGGCATCGAAACCTCCTGCGACGACACCGCCGCCGCGGTGGTAGAGGATGGGCGGCTCATTCATTCCAGTCTGGTCTCTTCCCAGGTGGACCTCCACCGCCAGTACGGGGGCGTGTTCCCCGAAATGGCTTCTCGCCAGCACATCCTGACCATCGTGCCCATTGTGGAGCAAGCTCTGGCTCAGGCTGGAGTGGACTGGGACGACCTGGCCGCCGTGGCCGTCACCTATGGGCCGGGGCTGGTGGGGTCTCTGCTGGTGGGGGTGAACCTGGCCAAAGGTCTGGCTTTGGCCAGGGGACTGCCCCTGATAGGGATCAATCACCTGGAAGGACACCTGTACGCCAACTGGCTGTACAAGATAGAGGATTCAGCTACAGTTGAGGGCAATAATAAAGCGATATCCGCCCCGCCGATAGTTCCTGCTTTTCCCCTGGTCTGTTTGATCGTCTCTGGGGGACACACCGAGCTGATCCTGATGGCCGGGCACGGCCAGTACCGACGGCTGGGCGGCACGATCGACGACGCGGCGGGAGAAGCTTTCGATAAAGTGGGGCGCTTGCTGGGGCTGGACTACCCCGGTGGACCTGCCATCCAGCAGGCGGCCCGGGGAGGTAAAGCCACCTCCTTCAAACTGCCCCGCGCCTGGTTGGGAGACAGCTACGATTTCAGCTTTTCCGGCCTGAAAACGGCCGTGCTGCGCCTCGTCCAGCGGTACGAAGATAAGGGGTTGCCCCCCTCGGCGGCAGGGCAGAGCCAGGCCCCAGGAGCGTTGCCTGTAGCCAATCTGGCCGCCAGTTTCCAGGCCGCGGTGGTGGACGTGCTGGTGGAGAAAACCCGTCGGGCGGCAGAGGAATACAAAGCCGTACACATCCTGCTGGCCGGAGGAGTGGCGGCCAATACCCTCTTGCGGCGGGAGATGCAGCGCCGGGCCAACATCCCCGTCATCAGCCCCTTACCGGAGCTGTGCTGTGACAACGCGGCCATGGTGGCCGGCGCAGCCTATTGGCACTGGCGCCACGATGAGTACTCCGCCTGGGACCTGGACGTGATCCCCAATCTGAAACTGGCCTAAAACTGTATCAGGGAAAAAACCTCGTAGCCCTCCAGTTTTTCCACCCCTTTGAGGAAGGTCAGGTCGATCAGGAAAGCTACGCCCACCACCTGACCGCCCAATCTCTCCACCAGCTCGATGGTTGCTTTGGCCGACCCGCCCGTGGCCAGCAGATCATCTATCACCAGTACCTTTTGCCCCGCCTTGACGGCGTCCTTGTGCATCTCCAGGACGTTGGCCCCGTATTCCAGGGTATACTCCACGCTGATGGTCTCGGCCGGCAGCTTGCCCGGCTTGCGAATGGGCACGAAACCGGCCCCCAGTTCGTAAGCCAGGGGAGCCCCGAAAATGTAGCCGCGCGCTTCGATGGAAACTACCAGGTCAATATCCCGCCCTCGATAGCGGTCAAGCAGGCCATCGACAGCCTGTTTGAAAGCCTGGGCGTCCTTGATCAGGGTGGTAATGTCTTTAAAAAGGATACCCTCTACAGGAAAATCAGGTACATCGCGGATCATACTTGCCAGGTCCATTCACTTGTCCTCCCATGTTTGTTATGAGCCAGATTCCAGCAAAAGGTACTACTATCCACAACCGAATTATATTCGTTTTCGCCAGAAACGTCAAAAATAAAATGGACCCGGCCACCCTCAACTTTGGTCTTAAAGAGAAAAGCTCCCCACATGATAGGGGAGCGCAGCCGATCAACAGTCCGCTTCGATTGATAAACGTTGCATATTGCCCCTCTCAGTCACAGATAATGGTCCGGCGCGTGATCTCAGGATCGAGGAAGATATCCTCCGCGTCGGTGACTTTCGAAGAAAAGCTCCAGACAACAGCCCCCTCTGGCCCTGCCTGAAACCAGTGCCAGGTGTTGGGAGGGCATAAGAACTGATCTCCTGGGCCTAAGATCACTTCGCGCCAGACCGTGCAGTAAGCTCGACGATGAGATGGCGGATGCCCTTTGGGGTCAGGGGTGGGCTCGCCTGGCACATACAGGTAAGCCTCCCCCCATTGCCCGCGGAAGATCTCCTCTTTTCCAGGATAGTTTTCCGTCGGCGAAGGCGGATGCCGATGCTGGGGGAAGAACTGATGTGGTCTCAGGATGAGAAGCTTGGCCCCGATCCACTCGGTGCTGACCAGGGTCAGAATTTGAAGACCTGTCATGGACAACTCGCTCAGGCCCAGGTCCGCCACTTCGATGTGCTCGCTCTCCTCATCTCTTATGATAATTCCTGTCTGGCGGACCAAATCCCAGGCCCAATCCCGTGCTTCTTGCCATTCCTGTCGCGTAATCATGGCTCTAACTAAAACCTTCCTAAAGCAGCGGCTTCAAAATCAAGGGTGCGGGCGGCTTGAGCTTTTCCAAAGTAATCAACAGCGCCTACCTGCCCCCCTTTAAAGGCCATTTCCAGACCATTGATCCCTGGCACGTCGCTGTAAACGTAGCAAAGCGGCGCGGCAATCCCAATGGGTTTGGATACCTGAAGGGCCTGAATGCAGAGATGTTTTTGGATTCTGCCCGCAGTGTCCCCCCCCGCCACCACCAGCCTTTTCAGGTTGGAAAGCTCCAGAATCTTTAAGGCCATTTCTCCCAACGCATCACCTAAGATTTCATTGGCCGCTTCGTAAGTGAGCGATAATTCATCTGTCTTTTTCTTCATCAAATTTATGCGAGGGTCATCGGGGCCCAGGGCAGTATGTACGACAATTGAATTATCGTGCCGCCATGCAGCAAGAGAGGCTTCGACGATTCTTTCCTGTTCAAGAGATTTGTCGGTTGGCTCCAGCAGTTTCTGGGGCTGTACTTCAACATCGACAAAACCATTTTCAATGGCCCATCGGATTTGCTGGCCGTTTACCGTGGCGCAACTGCCCGAAAGTACAAACAGTGGCCCCTTTTCGGTAGCGTTTTCGTCGTCGGAACCAGCCTGGTTTAACGGGATTAGACCGGCATCCTGCCACGCCCTGCCAAAACCATAGCCCAACTCCTGGGATCCAACGAAGAACACAGGTTTCTCCCGGCTGGCGCGTTGCCATACCACTTCGCAGGCCGTCATCAAGTGCTGCTCGTAAAGGCAGTCGAAAAAGACGAGGGGAATCGATTCGGCAACAAGCTTGTCCAACAAAGCCTGTACGTGATCGTGGCCTTTCTCCAGGGCCAAAACGTTAATCGAGCCGCTTTTCAGCCCGGTCTGTTTTGCCAGGTGCAAACTCAGGTCCGATTCCTTCATAGGGGTAACCGGGTGATGGGCCATGGAGGGATGACGGTCCAGGCGGTATATCGCTTCCTGACCCAGGGCCGCGAAATGGTGGCCGAATACCGTAAACCTTCCCAGCTTGGGCGCTCCGGGCAGAATGGGAACGAAATCCGGGGAAAATATTTTTTTCCCGATCTCTATCGCCCGCCCGATATTCCCGATATTCTCGGAAGAATCAAAGGTCGAACATACTTTGTACAAAAAAACTGGGGCGTGATATCTCTTCATAGTTTCGAAAACAGGGGATAAAACGCCTTCCAGTTTATCAACCGTTAGGGTGCGCGCCGTACCGGCCACACCCACGGCTTTAACCCGGGGAAAGTGGTCGGCCAGAAAGGATCCCGTCGGAGGTGTCGTAAAAATTACTGTGGGTGTGCCCGTTTCCGTCAAAGCTTCCGCGGTGGCGGTTGTGCCCGTAAAGTCATCGCCATAAAACGCTAAAAGGATTCTCTCTTTGTCACTTTGCGCCATAAGCTCCCCACAAGTCAATGGCTGCCTTGAGTTCCGGATAATCATTTTCTGCGCCGTCAAACCTGCCCTGCTGCATCATCAAATCGATGCCCTGCCGAAAAGCCCTGGCTCCTGCTGTGGCTCCCATAGGATGGGCATGAATGGCCCCGCCAGCCCCGACGATGAAATCTGTCCCCAGGTCCTCAAATAAGCGAGGCAGGTGCCCCTGTTTGATCGCCCCCCCTACAATGGGCCACGTGCCGTTTTTATCGTAAAGCGGACTGCGGAGTCCCAGGACAATGCGGATATATTTTTCGTACGTCAGGGCAAATTTTCCATAGGGCGTCGGAATGCAAAGCAAGTCCACTCCCGCCAGGCGGGCCAGCTTGCCGTAGAGCAGAGGCGAACTGATGCCGTGCCACGGACTGGCATAAAAAGCTCCCCCAAAATCAAGGTGGGCTAAAATGGGAACCCTGATTTTATCGTTGCGGGCCAGAGAGGAGACCATCCCTATCCCTGCCGGAAGGTAGTTAACCATAATTGCGTTAGCTCCGTTGTCAACGGCCGCTTCCGCTTTTTGGATGCACCGTTCCGGTTCATCCGTGA
The DNA here is from genome assembly GCA_964646625.1 of uncultured Anaerolineales bacterium. Classification (GTDB taxonomy): domain Bacteria; phylum Chloroflexota; class Anaerolineae; order CAZYHC01; family CAZYHC01; genus DAOULT01. The sequence goes on along the minus strand of CAZYHC010000017.1, from coordinate 17,399 downwards.
CGTTAACCGCATACAGTTTTTTCTCCCCTGTTTCCTCTTCGGCTTTGTGAAGCTTTTTCATGTAAAGCTCCACCCGTCTTAAAACAGGCGAAAGAGCGGTGTCGCTCAGTACTTCATCATCCTTGATAATGTCCGTGCCGCCGATAGCCGCCCTGTATAATAAATCCGCGCCTTGCTCTGGCGTAATACCAGTGGACGGCTTTATCATGTTATTAAGCAGAGGACGTTTCGGCACCCCAAGCAGTTGACGAATACCAGTAATGCCAAACTTTGGGCCGGGAAGCTGGTCAACGAGTTTTCTGGGAAAGGAAAGGTCCAGCAGCTTGATATCCCCTATCATGGAGATGTTGCCGAACACCGTGGTTAACAGCATAGGGATCTGCGCTCCGAAGTTCTCCCAGGGATAGGCAATTTGAAGAACGTGTTTTCGCAGGGGGTCTTCCCTTGAATTGATGTTCTCTATATCCGGTATTTCCCAGACATTCAAGACCTTTCCCTGGTGCTTCAGCAGCATTTCATGAGTTTCCCCCGGCACGCGTACCCAGGTTCCGGTGGTCTGTTCGGAGGCCATGGTCGCGGCCAGCTTAAGAACATCCTGGGCCTCAGAGCGCAGCAAATAGGTGGCCACCAGATAATTTTCCGACGCTGGGTTTTCCGGCAAGATAAACTGATCGAAATCGCTCACGATTTCATCATCCCCATAATCTCTCTGGCCCGGTCGGGCCCAACCACTTTGCGCCCCACCTTTTCGGCCGCTTTAGCGACATCCTCAACCAGTTCCGCATTGGAACGGGCGCGACGGCCATCGGACAAAAATGGCCCATCCTCGTAACCAACCCGGACGTGCCCCCCCTGTTCCAGAGCCTTCATAAAATCTTTGGCCCCTTTGGCATGGTGCCGGATCAGGAACCAAACACTGTCGGCGGGGAGTTCCTCCAGAAAAATGTCCAGATACCTGTCCTTATAGGGCAACGTATCGGGAATATCAAAAGGCAGACCGACCGTATAAGACGGTGAAATAAGCTCCTCTTTTTCCAGCCTTTCTATATAACTGAAGTGAGAAAGGTCGAAACAGTCCAGGAAAGGCGTCAGATTTCTTTTCCTCAATTCCTGGGCGTAAAAACGCATGTCAGAAATCGAGTTCCTATAAATATCACCAAACATATTGATGGAACCCAGATTCAAAGAACCCATCTCTACCCCCGGCACTGTAAAGGAGACACAGCGTTCGGCAAGGGTGTGTTCCGGCGCACCACCGGTCGAACCTTCTATGATTATTGGACAGGCGGCATGAATCTTTTCTACGTCCCTTTGAAACCATCGGGTGTCTGTCGTTTGCAGGCCGCTTTCATCCCGGACGTGCAGATGGGCGATGGAGGCCCCCGCGTTATGGGAACGGATGACTTCTTCGGCCACATCCATCTTTCCCGGAAACTTTTCCTCCTGTCTTTCTCCCGGATAGGGCGCTACACAAATAATTAATTCTTCCACTTCAGCAGCTCCTTTCATAATTCACATCGTCGGTAGCACCTCACCTCAACTGCCTGGCAACCTGTCCTGCACGTAAGCTAGGGTCGTGAGAGTATCACCTTCCCTTATCAGCCGCCTTAGCTCCGCAGCACCGATCCTCTGGAGAAGGGCCAGAGCAACCTGGACCGCTTTGATCGTCATATTGGCGACCCCGAGCGGATCCAGCCGGGCGGGGAAGACGTCGCTGGTGAGCCAGCTCTCATACCCCACCTCGTCGAGGTAAAGCATGGTCTCCAACAAATCCCAGAAGTTAACTGTACCCGGGATCATGTCCCAATCGGCGTCCCGATAGTTGTCGTTGACGTGAACCAGGAACAACCGCTCTGCATCGGCCAACAAGGCCACCACCTGGGCAGGCGTTTCTGCGACGTACAGGGCATGGCCCATGTCCACTGTCACCCCGACGTTGGGCAGCCCGATCTGGTCACAGAGATGCAGAGTTACGCCCGCAGAGCCCAGGATAACGTGGGCTCTAGTCTCACTGCGTTTGTATTCCAGGCTGATCCTGACATCAGAGCGGTATTGGGCCGCTTCGGCAACGCCTTCGCGCAGCCACCGCCAGGCTTGCCGGTAATCCACTTCGAAGGAATAATCGTGACCGTCGGCCAACGGACAGATAGTTACCATGAAGCATCCCACCTCGGCGGCCACGTCCATGCCTTCCTTTAAGTAGCGCACTGCTTCTGCTCGCACTTCAGGGTCAGGAGAGGTGAATGAGCCACGATGGAACTTAGGCTCAGCCTTGACGTTTACGTTTACCGTTGAACACTGAAGTTCGTGGGTTTTAAGCAACCTCTTCACTTCCTCAACGTCTTCGAACTCGAAAGGATAGACTATTTCCAGGCCCTCCAGGCCCTCCACTCGGGACGCCAGCTCAAATCTCTCGGCCAGGGTACGCTCTTGGTGGTAAACTGCGAAACGATCTCCTATTTGCCCCATCATCGACAGGATGACCGCAAATTTGGGGTTCATCAAAGTACCTCCTTTGTAAACTAATGGCCTTATTCTGCCGCGGCCCTATCAAAGCTTGAAGTAAGTGTTATGCAATCCACCGTCGATGATAATGGCCTGACCGGTGATGAAGTCGGCGTTAGTCGCCAGGAACAGTACCAGGTCGGCCACTTCTTCCGGCGTGCCCCACCGCCTCAACGGGGTCTGGTCGCAGACTTTTTGCTCGTCGGGTGTCCCTTTGGCCGGGGCGTTCATGTCCGTGTCGATCCAGCCCGGCGCTATGGCGTTAACCTGGATGTTGAATGGGCCAAGGTCCTCCGCTATCGAGCGGGTGAAGCCCAACACGCCAGCTTTAGAGACCGCATAGTGGGGGTAGTCCGGCACAGCCAGGAAGCCCGCCACCGAAGATAGGTTGATTATTTTCCCCCTTCTCTGATTAACCATTACCTCGGCCACGGCCTTGGAGCACAGGAAAGTGCCCTTTAAATTTATATCGAGAACTTCATCCCACATTTCCTCTGTCAGCTCTAACAGGGAGGCGCCTTTGAGAATCCCGGCGTTGTTGACCAGGATGTCTATGCGGCCAAATTCCTCCAAAGTCCTCCTGACCATCTCATTCACCTGGTCCGCTTTGGAGACGTCGGCGCGAACCGCGATAGCTTTACCGGGCAAGGCCCTGATCTGCCTGACCACCTCCTGGGCCGCGTCCTCCGACGAAAGGTAATTGACCGCCACACTGCATCCCTCCTGGGCCAGGGCCAGGGCTGCGGCTCTGCCCAGTCCTCTGCTCGCTCCGGTCACGATGGCTACTTTGTCCTTAAGTTTCACGGTCACGACTCCTCGATTCCCATCAACCTGGCCGCATTGCCGCCTAACAACATATCTATCTCTGCGTCGTCGATATGGGGTTCGAGGCCGTACTGCCGGGTGTATTCGGGTATTCTTCTATATTTTTGGATGTCCGCCTCGGGATCGGTCCAGGGGAAATCGGTCCCCCACAACAGCTTATCCCACACTCCCACCGCCTTGGCCAGGACGAGGGTGCGGGCCACCTTGTCTATGGGGAGGAACCCCCAATAGGCGAAGTCGGCGTAGAAATTGGGGAGTTTCCAGAGCATCAGGATGGCCTCTTCCGACCACTGCATCCCGCAGTGAGCCAAAATCACTTTGAGGTCCGGGAACTCGTCAGCGACCTCGTGCAGGTAGTCAGGCCGCTGCCACTCCAACCTGTGGTAGCTATATGGTCCCCAGCCAGTGTGCACCGTGACCGGCAGGTCCAGCTCTTGAGCTATTTCGAAGATGGGCCACATCCGCCGATCGTTGGGGTACATGCGGTTATAGGTGGGGATCAGCTTCACCCCTTTGAATCCATGTCCTTTAACGGCATTCTCAATCTCCCGCACGGTTTTGAGGCCGCCCATAGGGTTGGGCATCACGAAGCCGACGAAGCGATCTGGATATTTCTCCACGGCCTCGATAATAAACTCCGTAGGAACGATCCAGCCGGTTAGCATCTGGGCATTGCCGAACAGAAATGCCTTGTCGATGCCAATGCGGTCCATCTGCTGCACCGCCCAATCGGCGGTGACGTTCATATCCTCCAGTTTCCACTCCTCACCAGTGGCCCAATTGATCCCCTTGGGCAGGTTTCTTTCGGCGCTATCCTTGCCAAAGTGCTCAGGATAGAGATTGAGGTGAAAATGGGCGTCGATAATCATCATGTTACTCCTTTTTGGTCGCAGGCAATAGCTCACTCCTGCCTACGTTTTGTAATAGCCATACTCTAATGCAGCCTCGTACAGGGCTACAATGTTCTCCGGGGGTATATCCTGCGTCAACTCGTGAGAAGGCGCCAAGATGTAGCCACCACCAGGCGCCAACGTCTCAGTGTACCTTTTCACTTCTTGCCTGATATCTTGAGGACTGCCGAAGGGCAATAGTTCCTGAACATCTATGCCGCCGTGGAAAGCCAGCCTATCACCGAACTCTCTTTTCAGTCTCTCCGGCTCCATCCCTCGAGACTTAGGTTGGATGGGGTTAAGGATATCTATCCCTATATCCAACAGATCGGGGATCAAGGGAAGCATCGCCCCACAGCAATGATAGAATATCTTGACGTGGGGAGCGACCTTCTTGGCCTCCTCGATCCATCTTCTGTGCCAGGGCTTAATGAACTCTCGGTAGTCATCGAGCGAGATGAAAAGGTTATCCTGCGAGGCTTCGTCATCGCTCATGTATAAGATGTCTATATACGGCCCCACTGCCTCCAGGAAAGTGCGGGTATACTCGACGGCTATATCGCTTATCTTTTCATACAGGGCGTGGGCAAACCTCTTGTTCCACCGCATGTCAGTCAGCCACACGTCGAAGCCGCGCAGCCAGGCGTACATGTGAGAATTAACCATAGCCAGGCCAGAAACCCCCATGACCGCGTAGCCCTGCTCGCGATACGATTTGGCCTGTTCGGCTTTGCCGGCGGCGATTACAGGATCGGTCGGAGCGGGCCAATAAGGATAATCCTCGATCTCCTGAATGGTTTCAGCGTGGCGAAGAGGAGCTTTTTCATTCATTATGCTATTGACCGGCCCCTCTGGGGTGAGGATAAGCCCCCACTCTACCCTGATATCTCCATTGAGGAGAAATTCCGGTGGAGGCGCGCCAGCCTGAACGCTTCTCAAATCAACCCCAAAACGCTGCAAGATGCGCTCGTCCACGTTGCCTACAGTGTTACTGAACAGCCACACTTCAGGCTCCGGATAGTCCTCGATCCCCATGTATTCGCAGAGGGCTTTGTAGCCATACGGCGCCCCTATCATTATAGTGGTGATGGCGCTGCCCATATCAATGGGAACTCGGTCGGGCTCCTTGTGTTCGATAGCCAGTAGAACCCTCTGGCGAGAGGTCAGTTCCTTGCTCATCTCACCGCCTCCTATGCCTGTTCTCCAGCCGTCACCAGTTCCCTGGCCCTGGCGACAGCATCCATCGCGTCCTTGCCATAAGCATCCGCCCCAATTTTCTTCACGAAGCCCTCGGTAAGCGGAGCCCCGCCCAAAAGCACTTTGACGCGCTGCCGCACCCCCGCCCCTTCCAGGGCTTCCACCACTTTTTCCATGCTCCGCATGGTCGTAGTGAGCAGAGCCGAAACAGCCACGATATCCGCTTTGGTGGCGGTAGCAGTTCGGGCGAACCTCTCCCCCGACACACTGACCCCAAGGTCCACCACGTTAAAGCCCCCTCCCTCCAGCGCGGCGGCTACGATGTTCTTGCCAATGTCGTGAATGTCCCCCTCGATGGTCCCGATGACGACCGTCTTCCTGGCTCCTTCCTGGGCGCCTGTCTGGGCCAGGTGAGGTCTGAGCAACTCGAAGGCAGCCTGCGCCGAGAAAGAGGCAGTCAGCATGTCCGGCAGGAACCACTCACCATCCTGGAATTTCTTACCCACAATCTCCATGGCAGGAGTGATAGCTTCATTTACAATCTGATCTGCTTCAACGCCGCTTTCCAGGGCCTTTCGAGTCAAGGCGCGGACGTCATCCCTTCTCCCCTCCACCACACCTTCAAGCAACTGCTTTAACAACTCTGATTCCATCATTGGCAACATTTGCCCCCTTGTTTGATTCATGGACTCAACCTGGATTCCGCGATCCAAAGCATAGCTAACAGCGACTTGTAGACGTTCAGGAAGTCATCATCCGTATAGGAGACAGTGCCATCGCCATCGTACTCGACCTGGGGCATCCAGGACACGTACCAGGCGACCTGGCGATCCTCGAAGTCCACCTCCAGAGTGATAGGCGGCTCATAGCGGCGGGGCTGGATCTCGCCAATCCGTTCCACCGCCCGGCGCGCCGCCTGACGGATGCGTTCGCGGGCTTCCGCCAGGGGCAGGCAGCGCACCGCGTAACGCGACAGGGACTTCTTGACCACTGCCGTCTCGATCTGCCCGCCTGTCCAGGCTGCCATCTCCGCGCAGACCACGTCGTCGCCGGTGATGAGTACGGTGGGTATTCCAAAATGGCCGGCCAGCGCCGCCGTGATCTCGCTCTCTCCCACCGGCTGACCATTGATCCTTACCTCGCGCAGAAGCGGCCAATCCAGCACGTGGCTGAGCACTCCCGGCTGCCCGGCGCGGGCGTGCATGGCGATCAGAAAGGCGGCATCGTAGGAGTCGTCCAGATCCTCGTATTCGTAGAAGATAATGGGCAGGCCACGAATAACCTCGACGGCTGGATGCAGCTCGTCGAGGTCCACATTGCGGTAGTCGAACCCGTGAGAATCGTGCAGCACGAAAGCGGTTGCCCCTGCTTCCATCGCCCCTTCTATCGCGGCGTTAACGTCGCCGGTCAGCCAGCGGCGTCCGGCAAGGTAGTCTGGGGTGGTTTGGGGGTCGCTCACCGGGTGGCGGGGATAGCCTGTCTCGCGACCGGTAACAATGCCCGAAGCCCCCTCCATGTCAACAGAGATGAGGATCTTCATCCCGTTCCTCCTTTGGATTCAACAGAGATGGGTTTGAGGCCCCACGCCACTATTCTGGCGGCTGGTATACCGCAGCCACGTGAGCCCCCATTCCATAAGCCTCCAGCGCAAATCTGGGAAGCATGAACTTCATAGTTTTGCTCTGTGGGGCTCCTTACCAGCCGCCTCAGGAGCGTGTTTCACCACGGTGCAGGAGAGAATCCAGGGACACCGCGGCCAGCAAGATCAACCCTTGAGCCAGGGCCTGGTAGTAGGCGGAGACTCCCATGAGAACCAGGGCGTCGTTGATCAGGGCCAGCAGCAATACGCCCAACATCGGCCCGATGAGATTGCCTTCGCCCCCCATCAGGCTGGCCCCACCGATCACCGCCGCCGGAATGGCCCGGAATTCTGCTTGCAGGCCCATCTGGGAAGTCCCTACCATCGTGCGCGACAAGGTAATGATGCCCGCGCAGCCCGCCAGGGCCCCGGAAATGACGTAGATCACGAATTTGACCCATTGAATCCGCACACCTGACATCCTGGCCGCTTTTTCGTTGCCCCCTACAAAATAGGCCTGCTGGAAAAAGGAAGTATAGTTGAGGAGCACGTAAAACACGGCGAAAAAGATCAGGGCAATGAGGATGGGCACTCCAACAGGGCCAATAGACCCCTGACCAAAAAACTTGAACTGCTCCGGGAAGTTCCCCACCAGGAATCCTCTCGTCCTGGCAATGGCGGCCCCGCGCACCGCCACCATCATAGCCAGAGTGGTGATCAGGGGGTTCACGCGGACGACCGCGATAAAGAAGCCATTGATAGCCCCTATCAATGTCCCCGTAAGCACGGCGGCCAGAATGGCTAGCCACATGTTGTGTTCGTAGTACATCAGGTCGGCAGCAACTACAGCCGATAGTCCCAGTACGGACCCCACAGAAACGTCAATGCCGGCCGTAAGTAGAACCAGGGTCAGGCCGATGGTGATCAACATGTCGGGCGCGATGGTATCGGTGACAACTTTGATGTTGGCCTTATTGGTGAAATGGGGAGTGAGTGTCATCAAGGTCAGGGATATGAAGAGGATGAGTCCCAGGACAGCTATCTCCCGCCTACGCAACAATACGCCCAACCATCCTACCCCAGCAGGTCTGACCACCTGCGTCTGCGCTGTGGTTGCTTTACTATCTGATTGTGATGCCATGGAGTTTACCTCCTTGCCTTTTGTTAATCTATTTTGTCAATTTATTGCCGATGGTGGTATCCCCCGTAAACCGTGGAGGGGCTGTCATGCTCCTGGCTTCAAGGTCTGGTGAGGAGCTATCTAGCCGTTTGCCGGAGCGTAGCAGCAGGCAAGTATTGATTCCTCGGTCGCTCCGTCGGCGTCTACAATGGCTTTCACCTGGCCCCCGTGCATGGCCATTATCCGGTCACTCATACCCAGGATCTCTGGCAACTCTGAGGAAATCATGATTACGCCTACCCCCTCACTGGCCAGCCGTCGCAGCCAGGCGTGAACCTCGGCCTTGGCCCCAACATCGACGCCCCGCGTCGGCTCGTCCGCCACCAGAACGCGAGGCTCTGTGGAAAGAACCTTGCCCAATAAGACCTTCTGTTGATTGCCGCCACTCAACTCTATTGCCCGGGTGGCAGGCCCCGGCGTCATTATTCTCAACAAGTCGATCATCTTCTGGGCCACCCTGCGCATTGTGGCCTTGCTCAAGAAGCCCTTTTGGGAATACTTAGCCAAACTCGAAGCAATCACATTCTCCTGCACGCTGAGGCGGAGAAACAGACCGTCGCCCAGTCTATCCTCCGTCATATACACCAGACCGTTTTTAATACCCTCTCCTGGCGTTCGGATATCTAGCTTCTGACCAGCCAGAACAAGGTCTCCAGAGTCTTTGGGGCCGGCACCACAGATGGCTTGAGCCAGGGGTGTCCGCCCGGCCCCGATCAGGCCAAAGACGCCGAGCACTTCTCCCTCGTACAAATCGAAGTTGACCCCCTCGAATTGACCACCCAGAGAGAAGTTCTTGACGCTCAAAATCGGTTGCCCTATCCGAGAAGCTTTCTCTGGGAACATCTCCTCCAGCCTGCGCCCGACCATGAGTTCTATGATGCGGTCCATGTCGGTCTCGGCGGTTTTCATCGCGCCGGTCACACTACCATCGCGCAGGACCGTGACGCTATCGGCTATTTGGAGGATTTCGTCCAACTTGTGAGAGATGAAGATGATGTTAATGCCTGATTGTTTAAGCCTATCCAAAAGTTCAAAGAGCCTTTCGATCTCTGTCTTGGCCAGGGCAGAGGTCGGCTCATCCAGGATGAGCAACTCCGGCCCTCGCGCGAGGGCCTTGGCGATCTCCACCACCTGCTGATCGCCGACCCTGAGATCTCCGACCAGGGTGTCGGGAGCGATATCTAAACCCATTTGTTGCATGAGTTGTCCGGCTTCGCGGTTCATCCTGGCTATATCGATCAACCCGAACCTGTTCTTCGGCTCCCGTCGGCAGAATATATTCTGAGCCACCGTTCGCAGGGGAACCAGGCTCAGTTCCTGGTATACCGTGCCGATGCCCAGGGCCATCGCCTCGAGCGGGGTGCTCATGGAGACCACTTGATTGCGGAAACGTATCTCCCCGCTATCTGGATGCTCCACTCCACTGATGATCTTGATCAAAGTCGATTTGCCCGCCCCATTCTCCCCCACCAGGCCATGAACCTCGCCTCTCATGACTTTAAAGTTGACGTTCTTGAGAGCGTGCACCCCGCCAAACCGTTTGTCAATGTCCCTGGCCTCTAGAATGATTTCCTTCTCAGCCTCTGTTCGCTGATTTGTCATTGAAGCTGCCTCCAGGTGAGCTAATAGTAGTGGCTGGAGGGCCGAAGACCAACTCCTGCCACGGCCCTCCAACCTTCTTGCTAGTTCGGCTCACGCCTTCACGGGGCTACCTGAACATCTTTTCGATGACGGTGATGCGTTCTCGCAGGGAGCCCAGATTCTCGGCGGTGATTAAGTTGGTGCCCGGGTTGATGTAGGGAACCGAGTACTTACCCTCGAAGATGGTATGTTGGAGAACCATGTTCTTCCTCATGTAGCAGTTGAGGAAAGCGTAGCCGCCCATCATGTACATGTCCTGTCCGACGGTGGAGTCACACTCCCCGGCCTTGATGCAGTCCAGGGTGGTCCCCCCCAGGTCGTTGCCGATGATGTATACGTCCTGGTTGGGCACCAGGCCCGCGTTTTTAACCGCCGTAGCCATGGCCGCGGCCCCCTGGCCGTGGAGACAGTGCAGAATGCGGAGGTCCGGGTTGGCGGCCAGCATCTGGCCGACCACCGTCACCGTGGTCTCAGGGATGGACTTGTCGTCAACGTCGGCCACGACCTCGATCTCGGGATAGTCCTTGAGCACCGAGTTGAAACCCTCCTTGCGCATCTCCTCAGAATAGACGCCGGCGATCTCGGTCAGGCCCACTTCACACTTCCCTTTGGTCTCGATGTCCTCCTGGCAGAGTTCGACGACCCGATAGGCCGCGACTATGCCCATCTCACGGAAGTCGGTCCCGCAGAAGTCGCAAAAGGGCGTGGCGGCCTTGAGGTCCAGGCACTGCACCACGATGCCCGCCTCCACGGCGCGTTCGATGCCCGGCACGAGGGTCTCTGCATCGGCTGAAGTGATGATGATCCCGTCCGGCTGCGTAGCGGCCACCTGATCCAGGACGGTCAACTCAGCAGCGGCATCCCACTCGGTTGGGCCCTGCGGCCCCTCGATCGTGGCATTGAGGCCCAGGGCGTCTATAATATCCTGGGCGGCCAAAACCATCTGGTTCCAGCTCTCGTGGCCCGCCGAGAAGGTCACCAGCACGTACCTCTGCGGCTCCTGGGCCGGGACATCAACCGTCGTCAGGCCGGCCAAAATTACCACGACCAGCAACAAAAACGCTACCTTTGTTACCTTTCTCATCTTACCTCCCTTTTATACTTTCGGATTCAACTGGCGACGCTTGCATCAAGCGTCCTCACGGATAGCCGACAAAATAAATGGGGCGATATCCTCACCTCCTTCCTCCAAACAATCGATTGATAGTAGGCACGTTACGCGCTGCAAGCATAGCCCCGAAGGGTCTAATCCTCCACTCCCAGGAACCTTAAGGCGTTACCGCCGAAGAACATCTCCAGATCCTCTTCGGTAATGTAGGGCTCCAGTTCATGCTTGCGCGTGTACTCTGGAAGCCTCTTATACCTTTCCTGGTCGGCCTTCATATCGACGTGGTGGAAGTCGGTGCCCCACATCAGTCGGTTGAAGACCCCTTGAGCCTTGGCGTACACGAACCAGCGAGCGATGAAGTCTATGGGGGTGAAGTGCCAGTAGGCAAAGTCGCCGTATACGTTGGGCAACCTCACCATGAGCGCCAGCGCATCGCCGATCCGGTGAAAGCCAGTATGCCCCAGGGAGAAGTTGATGTTGTAGTTCTCCACGAAGAGCTCCTCCAAATGGTTGGGATCCTGCCACTGTTGCAGGTTGAAGCGCATGACGCCGTAGCCGGAGTGCAATACAACGGGCACTCCCAACTCCGAGGCCTTGCGGTAGATAATTCGGCACCTGACGTCGAGGGGATCCAGGTAGTTGTAGGTGGGGAGAATCTTCAACCCCGTAAATCCCTTCTCCTTCACGGCCCACTCCAGTTGTTGGCATGATTTCTCAGGAGTTGCAGGATCGGGGGTCACGAAGGCATGAAACCGATCCGGGTAGGCCTCTTTGGCTTCGACCAGGTAGTCCAGGGGCACCCTGATGTCGTGGGGATCCTGGAAGTTGCCGAAGAGAAAAACCTCGTCTACCCCGGCGGCATCCATGTTCTCGATCACCCACTCATACGGTGAATGAAAGTCAGAGGCCACCATCGGTTTCCCGGTCGCCCAGTGATCGGCGGCCGCGATAGAAGCGTAGGCCTCCGCCGCCCACTCTGACCAGTGCTCCTTGAACAGAAAGGTGTGAACATGGGCATCAACAACTTTAGTCACAATGCGCCTCCTTGCAAATATATATTAGATACAAAAGAAAAGAGCAAGGAATATTCATTTAAGAACCTTGCTCCTCTCTACCTGAGTGGATTATCTGTATACATTCCTCCGCTACCCTGGCGTTTATCTCCTTGTTGAGCTGAGTAGCCGACTCCACATCCCTCTGGCGCAGGGCCTCCAGAATAGCCTGGTGATCGTTGATAGCCGTCTGCGGCACGTAATCGGGCATGGCTCGAAAACGCTTGTGGAACACGACCCGGAGCTGAGCATGAAGACTTTGCCAAACCTTCCATAGACGCTCATGGCCGGCTTTCGTACAGATGTGCTCATGGAACCGCATGTCCAGCTCGGTCAATCGATCAAAGTCCTGGGCTTCCACAGCTTCTCTCTGCCCGTTAATGCAGTCCTCAAGTTGCTCGAAATCAGATGGCTGGAGCTTTCCAAACTCTGTAATCAGTTCACAGGCCAAACTTTCAAGCGCAGCGCGCAGGGTGAAAATCTCCCTGATATCCTTCTCGTCAAAATCCTTGACAAAGCGGCCCCGATTGGGGATGCTGACAATCAGGCCCTCTTGTTCCAGTTGATGCAAGGCTTCTCGAATCGGGCTGCGGCTAATAGCCATCTGATCCGCGATGACGTTTTCCTTCAGATGCTCACCAGGCCTGAGTTCGCCACTTACGATGGCGTCGCGGATCATATCCACGACTTCATCGCGTAATGTGTTTGGCTTTATCCTCTCGAACAACTGTCCTGTCATAAATCTCTCACAAATCTCTATGGACGTTGACCGTCCAATTTTCCACTTTCGTTTCAGTGCGGTTAGCTCATCGGCCTCAGGAGAACTTGTCATTTGTATACAGTATGCACTATACGAACGACCGTATACAGTATACCAGAAAAGGCCCGTTTTGTCAAGCGCCGTTGGGGGCGTAGTAGGCCAAAATCGGGGGGAAAGGTTCTTGTCTAGACAGAACAAATGTGGTATAATCAATCAAGAAAGAGCGGAGTGAAGAGAAGATGGTTTCAGGATGCACGCTCAGACCAGATGATATTTCGTTAGTAGCTAAAACATTCCTCGCCATCGGACGGAGTGGCTCCACGCCTATCCGGCTTCTGAAGCCTGGTGCCTGTGGGCATTAGGCTCTTTTTATTGACAGGCTGGGGCAAAACAGCTCTATGGCGGAGGGAAAAAGGGGAGATCATGCAAGCTCAAGACATCGTTGAGATTATCGAGGGCTTGGCCCCGCTCGCCTTAGCCGCCGAATGGGACAACAGTGGGTGGCAGGTTGGCTCAGCTCAGGCGGAGGCCCGCGGCGTACTGGTGGCCCTGGACGCCACTCTGGAGGTAGTGGCCGAGGCTGTCGAGGCGGGATTGAACCTCATCGTAACTCACCATCCACTGCTGCCTGCTCCTCTACCGCGTTTGGACACGGCCTCTTATCAGGGGCGGCTCATCAAAGAGCTCCTGGCCCATGACCTAAATCTCTACACTGCCCACACCAACCTCGATCTGGTCCCTGGCGGGGTGAGCTACGCGCTGGCCGCGGCGCTGGGCCTGACCGAGATTCGCACCCTGGCCCCTCTGCCCGACACTTCTTATAGATTGCGCGTTTTTGTCCCAGAAAACCACGTGCAGGAGGTAAGACTGGCTTTGGGAGAGGCCGGCGCCGGCCAGATCGGTCGTTATTCTTTCTGCGCCTGGCATACGATGGGGCTGGGGCATTTCCGGGCCGAAGAAGGCAGCAGTCCCCACATCCCCGCGTCCCCCAACGAAAAAACCACCCCGGTGGCCGAACATCTTCTGGAAACAGTGGTGGATAAGGATCGCCTGCCCACCGTGCTGGATACCCTGTTGAGCACCCATCCTTACGAGGAAGTGCCTTACGATCTGATCCCGCTGACCAACCATCTGGGGCGTCTGGGTTGGGGGGGCGTCGGGCGTGCCCACCTGACCACCACGGAAATGGTCCAAAAAGCGCAGACCGCCCTGGAGGCCCCCCAGGTGCGTCTCACCCCAGGGGGGAGCGAGCAGCACCGCCTGGTGGCCGTCTGTGGGGGAAGCGGGACGGAGCTGATCGCCGCCGCCAGGGGTAGTGGGGCCAGCCTGTACGTCACCGGCGAGATCAAATACCACCAGGCGCAGGCCGCAGCCCGGCTGGGCCTGACCGTGATCGAAGTGGGACACTTTTACAGCGAGCGGCCCATCCTGTCCTGTCTGGCCCAGTTGATCTCCGAAAAAGCGGACACCCCTGTCCGGGTCTCGGAGGTGATAACCTCACCTTTCGCCTGATTACCAGGAATGGAGGAGGTAACAAACGATGAATAGGGCTCAGGTGCTTTACAGACTACAAGTTGTCGAACTGGGCTTTGCAGAGCACGGTCATCGTCTCGCAGAAGTGGAGAACAGGCTGGGGGAGACCGAAGAATTGCGCCAGGCCCGGCACACCCTGGAGGAAAGAAAGAAAGAATTGGCCGCGTGGCGCAAGAAGCTAAGGGCGTTTGAGCTTGAGGCTAAAAGCCTGGTCGCCAAAATCTCTTCCACCGAGGACCGCCTTTACAGCGGTCGGGTTCGCAACCCCAAAGAGTTGAGCAATTTGGAGGAAGAAGTCAAGTACCTGCGGCGCAAGAAAAACAAGCTGGAAGATGAGATGTTAGAAGCGATGGTCGAGATTGAGGAAGGCGAGGCCGAGGTGGCCAGGCTGAGCGAAGAGTTGAGTCAAATTGAGAAAAGTTGGCACCAAGATCAGGCCCGCCTCTCCTCCGAAAAGGAAGAATTAAAAACCAGTTTGAGCCAACTGGAAAATGAGGGAGCAGCCCTGCGGCAGACCATCGGAGCCGACGATCTGGCCCTATACGATGAGCTATGCCATCGCAAAGGAGGGCGCGGGGTGGCTCTGCTCCAGGGAGGAGTTTGTCAGGGTTGTGGCGTGACTTTGCCTACGGGCAAGGCCCAGCAAATCGCCCAGGGAGAGACCCTGAGCACTTGTGGCAGTTGCGGGCGTATTTTGTGCGCGCCATAGCCCCGCGGCTCACAGCCAGCCACGGATGCGGTCGATTTGTGTGGTCTACGGAATAATTTGCTGGAAGAAGCACCAGAATAGCCTCAAGGACGAAGTCCCTCAAGAAATAAATCCGTCCTCAGCACACCGCGAGGGATAGGGGGTAGCAGGGTGAGCGATTGGTCGGGTTTTGATTTGGATGTACGCATACTCATGGGGCTGGGTATCAGAGCCTTCGACGACGGCGACATGAAAATGTCCTATAGATATTTCTCCAAGGCCCTGGACAAGGAGCCCGATAACATTGAGGCTCTGCTCTGGAAGGCGGGCACCTCTCCCGACCCCGAAGAAGCGGTGGCCTGTTTGGAGAGAGGCCTGATCCTGGCTCCTGACAACGAATATATCCAGGAAGGTCTGGCCTGGGCCTACATGAGAAGAGCAGAAGCACAGGCCAAAGCCTTTAAGGAGGGAGAATCCTCGCTCGGAGAGGACGAGGTCGAGGCCCAACGTCTCTACCAGCGCGGGTTGGAGCACGCCCAGAACGAACAACAGGAACAGGCCATTATCGCCTTCCAGATCGCCATTGGGCTTCAACCCGATCACATTGACGCCCATCGCGCTCTGGCCGGGGTCTATCACCGGCAAGGCCAGGACGACAAAGCCATCGAAGCCTACAAAAAGGTCCTGGAACTCGATCCCTCCTGCACCGAGGCCCTTACCAATCTGGGACGTATCTACCGAGAGCAGGGCAAGCTCCTGGACGCCCTTATTTTCAGCGAAGAGGTGCTCAGGCTAAACCCCGAACACCCCGAGGCCCGAAAGGTAGCAGAAAGCATCTGTGATTCTCTGTTCCGCGTCCTGGGCTATTGAATCGGGGCCCCCCAGACACGATTTACCCCCTTCAGTGGTGAAGGGGGTATACTTTTTGCCCATGCGGGTGGTCAAAGGTCACAGAAGCCGGCCTCTCACTTCGCCCAGGATATCTGCTCCGCCAGCCAATCGCTCCCCAGGCGGCCACCCAGCTCAAAGAGCTTGAAAGGCTCACCGCCTTCGGGCCAAATGGCCCACACCGCCCATATTCTGTCCCGATCAGAGATAAAAGCGATCAGCGAGCCATCGGGAGACCAGACGGGCATTGCGTCGTTGGCCGGATTATTCGTCAGGCGCTTCAGACCGGTGCCATCCACTTTTATAACGTAGACCTCCCAGTTCCCATCCCGGTTAGAGCTAAAGGCGATGTGCTCCCCGTAGCCGGCAGGGGCCATGTCTTCGGCCCAGTCGGTGATGCGTATCGGTTCGGTGGAGCCGCTGATATCGGTGATGTAGAGGCCGCAGTTAGTGCTACCGGCCCAATTGTCACAGCCGTTGTAGACGAAACGGCTGTCGGGCAGCCAGGAGGGGTCGCGGCCATAGAGCGGAGTACCGGCGTAATACAGTTCGTGCCGCACGTCGTCGCGATCGATGCCCAGCTTGTGAACGATGTTTCTGACGTTGGAGGTGAAAAAAATCAGTTGGTTGCCGTCGGGCGACCAGTGGGGACGGCTGTCCTCCACGTTGGCGCTGACCTCTCGCAAGCGGCCCTCGCTTAAGTCCACCACGAAGATGGTTTCTCGATTGGGCAGCCCCTCGCCGTTCATGGCGATCTGGTTCCCGCCAGGCTGAAAAGAGGGCTGGCGAAAGCCCGAGGCTATCAGTTGGCGGCCGCTGCCGTCGGCGTTGATGACGTAGACCTCGTACAGGGTCTTGCCCTCAACGTTGCCGAGGATGGCATAGGTGAATTTGCCTTTCACCTCAGGCACGGGGGTGACCGTCGGCGTGTTGGTAGGTGGGGCGGTAGATTCCTCGGTAGCCCCCTCGGGGGGGGATGCCCCTCCCGATCCAGGCCCGGGCTCTTCGACGGGCTGAGGGACAGGGGTGTCGGTCGGCATCGGGGTGGGCGTCTCGGTCGGCCTCGAAGTGGGCGTGTCGGTCGGGGTCGGGGTCAACGTAAGGGTAGAGGTGGGCGTAGGGGTAGGGCTGGGCGTCGGCGTATCCGTGGGAGTATCTGTGGGCAGGGGAGCGGGCTGGGCTGTCTCGCTCTCCAGGCCGGTGGCGATCTCAATCGGCAATGGGCCGGTCACAGCGACGCGCAGCACCGCCATGACGACGACCAGCGTGCATATACACAACACCACGGCCAAAGTAAGCGCCGTAATACACCTGCTGATATTCTCTGTTGTTATTTCCAGGGTGGCTATGGGTGGAGACGGCGGCTCCCGCTCAGGGGCGACAACGGCCTCCTCGACCTGGGGCGGGACTGGGGTGACCGTTTCCGGTTCAGCAGCCTCACCGGGGCTTTCCTCGATAGGGACCTCGACCCAGGACGGGACTGGGGTGACCGTCTCCAGTTCAGCAGCCTCACCGGGGCTTTCCTCGATAGGGACCTCGACCCAGGACGGGAC
>CAZYHC010000016.1:0-88890 GCA_964646625.1 uncultured Anaerolineales bacterium | reverse complement strand
TCTTGTTGCGGGAGATGCCGTGTGTATCCGGCTGCTCGAACCGCACAAACTCGATATCCTGATCGCGCATCAAAATCTCTATGGTGTCCAGATCCATACCTCTCTCCCTTGTATAATTTAGTTAATCACCTTATTCGATGCTCTTCATCGCGGCCAGAATGTCTTCCAGATAGAGCCTGTAGTCTCTCATAGAAGCACGACCTCTTGGAGCACCGAGTCTCGAAGTTCTGCCCTTAGAGCACTCTTGGACACCACATCTACTTTCCGGTGAAGTTTCTCCTCCAAAAACAGTGCCAGCCCCACCAGGTCAAACAAGTCTGCTCCCTCTTCAAACTCCACCAGAACGTCAATATCACTGATTTCCCTCTGCTCCCCCCGCACAAAGGAGCCGAAGAGTCCTATATCCCTGGCTTTGTATCGGGTTGCGATCTCGTGTTTCAGCGCTCTCAGCGTCATCAGAAGGTTTTCCGAGTCTATGGCTGACATTGCCTCCACTCCATACATCAATTATGCCCTTTGCTTTCTTACGCTGGCACTCACCCATGCGCTGGCAATGGCTCATAGTGCAATACCATAATCTGGTCCGCCCGCAAGCCTAGTGATGCATGCGTGCGCCCGTCGCTATCGCTAAATTCGACCTCAAAAGCATCGCCATCGGCGAGAATTTCCACCACTGTGCCAACTTGTCCACGCCACAAGTTGTGTTCGGGTAAGTCAACCGTCAATGCCACTACGTCAAGTAGTTTGATACTGTCTTTCATAAATATTGCCTCACTGTTCTTCCAGTACATAGCAACTGGTCAATCTTGGATATGGTACATTGGGTTCGATGATCCACGCACTGCGGATCATTGCCCGTCTGCCTTTCCACTCCAATGGGAAGTCCACTTGATATCGTTGTCCATAACTGTCCTTCAAGCGTACTTCAGCATCACACTCCCGCACGGCTCTGAGCAGAATGTCACGCAAGGCTTCAGCGTCATCAGCGGTCATGCCTAACACAGTTGCAAACATGTGCGCCTTGTGCTTACCTGTTCTGTGGGTTAAGTTGAGGCTGTAATCGCGCAGTTTCCGAATATCCGCTACGGCGCGATCCGCATTTGGTACTTTCATCGCACAGTGCGAAGATTCATTACTTCCTCTTCACCTAATATTCCATCTCCGCCAACTCACCGACATTTTCGGCCACCAGCGTGATCAGGCGGGCCAGCATGGCCGTGCGGGGCACGATGCTATCCGCTTCCAGGTATTCGTCGGGACCGTGGTCCAGGCCGCCGATAGGGCCTAGCCCGTCCAGGCTGGGTACGCCTTCGGCGGCGGTCAGGTTGGCGTCGGAGGCCCCTCCCGTGGCGGCATCCCGCACCGAGAAACCCAACTCCTCGGCTGCTTTTTGGGCCAACTCCACCAGGTAAGCGACGGCCTCCGTTTTCTCCATAGGTGGCCTATTGTCTCCTCCCTCCAGGGAGAGGGTGACGTCAGGCACGGTGGTTTTTTGCCGCAGGTCGTGCAGGGCCTTTTCCAGAGTGTCCATGCCCTGCCGGGTGACGACCCTCACGTCGATCTCGGCCTGAGCGAAGTCGGGCACAATGTTCGAGCGCATCCCACCCTCGATCACCCCTACGTTGACCGTCACCCCTGGAGCTATGCCGTTCAGAGCGTGCAGAGCGATGATCTGGTGAGCCAGTTCCAGAATGGCGCTGCGGCCCTTCTCCGGCTCGACCCCGGCGTGAGCGGCCCGGCCATGTACTTTCAGGATATAGCGGCCGGTGCCCTTGCGGGCGCTGACGATATCGCCGTTGGCACGGGCCGATTCCAGGGTCAGGGCCACATCGTACTCTTTGGCCAGGTCGCCGATCTGTTCGTTGAGGGTTGGGGAACCCACTTCCTCGTTACTGTTGCAGAAAAGCCCCAGGACGGCGAAATCGGTGAAGGCGATCTCGGTCAAAGCCTTCATGGCATAGTAACCTGCCAGCACTCCCGCCTTCATATCGCAGACGCCCGGCCCTTTGAGGATGTTCCCCTCCCGCTTAAAGGGACGGGCCGCGGCCGTGCCTTCTGGGAAAACGGTATCCAGATGGACCAGCATCAAAATACGGGCCTGTCCCTGGCCCTTGAGCGTTCCCAGCACACTATCTCCAAACTCCTGGTCGGGATACAGGGTGATATCACAGCCCAATCCCTCCAGGCTTTGCCTCACCCAGCGACCTACCGCATCCACTCCGGCTTTGTAATAGGTGCCGCTGTCGATGTTGACCAACGTTTCCAGATCGTTCAGGAAGCGGGGTAGCTCCCCTTCCAGCAAGCGCAAGATGCGTTCCGCTTTGTCCATTCGTCAGGTTGTCCTCCCGGTGATCAATGTATATATAGCCCGTTGTCCAGCTCGGGCATCTTAGAACGATTATTCCTCAGCCACCTGTTGTAACACGCGTTCGGGGCAGCTTACGTCAGGAAGCATGGCTTCCCGGTAGGGAGAGCTCAATTGGGTCGTCATGGAACGTAGCCGTCGTCGCAAAGCCGCTTGCTGAATCTCGAAATTACGGATAAAAGACTGGTCAAAAGTAATGACGAGACTGGCTCCTATTACCAACCTCGATGGGTCAAGGCCGAAGGTGCCGTAGCTGAGTACTTTGGCGTCTTCATAGGTAAAACCGTGCTCCTGAAGCCGACGCGCCCAGCGTTTGAAGTAACGACTCCGGCACATGACTTCGACTTCTGCCATGAACAGGCGTACCGGGAGCAAATAGCTGCGTCGGCTCAGGATGTTCGCCGCTTCCGGTGTGATCATCGGGCGCGCGCCGGTTCTTTTTCCCCGGGTTAAGAGTCGAACAGCCAGACTTTCCTCTGAAGCCAGCGCTCCTCCTGCCAGAGACTTTCCTAAACCCTCAATTGCCCTCCAGATGACGTTTTTATCGAGCAGCCACACGAGCGCCAGGTCGGACATCGTGTTCCTCTAGAGTGTGGGAACCCGTCTCGTCCTCAACAAAGATGCGTTCCCAGAGAGCAGCTTGCTCGGCCCCAGGCAGCATAAAGTATTCTTCGTAACTTAGTCCCTCGATAAATTCATCTTGTAAAGTAGGCAATTTCCCACCCGTTAGCTCCAGCGCGGCCTGTCGGAAATAGGCCACCGCCTGGCGTTCCTCTTCTAGGGCCTGAGGAGAGTGGATCCGTTCGAGTTCCGGCACCAGTGCAACAAGTTGACGCATCTCCTCGGGACTCAGGCGACGCACAACCTCAGCCAAACGACGCACATGACCTGGAATCGTCGTAACTGTCATGGCAAACCTCTCCGAATCCTTTATCAACAACAAGCATAGTATAGCAGACTTGAGACCAGGTTGCAAATTGAGGCCGTCGATCCTACTCCGCCTGCCTGCGCTCCAGTTCGGCCACGGCTCGTGTAGCAAAGATTTTCAAAATCGACTCGGCCAGGTGCTCCCTGCCCATCGGCCCATCGTGCATCACGACCATGATGCCCAGAGTATTGCCCAATGAGTCGCGGAGCGGGACCCCCCGATAGCTCTCCACCCCCATCTCGGCCAGCAAATGGTCCTCGGGAAAGAGTTCCTGCACGCCCCTGGGGTAGTAACACGGCCCCTGGTTTATAATGCCCTGGCATGGGGTGTTGAGCAGGTCGTACTTGAAGTTTTTGCCAAAGTCTTGGCCAGCCCAGATCGCAATGGTCTGGACCGCGGTTCCCCCATCCACCAACTCACCGACGAAGGCGTAACGGGCCTGGAGTGCCTTGGCGAGAGGGCGGACGAGCGCGTAGAAGAAACCCTCACCAATCACCGCAGAAGTCCCCTCGACAATCAAGCGCAGGACTTCCTCTACTTGCCTGCGCTCGGTGATGTCGCGCATGATGTGGACCGACCCGGTCGGGGTGCCAGTCTCATCGAACAAGGGGGCTGTCGTGACGAGAAAATCCCGGCCCAGGCTCGCTTCGTGGACTTCCGCGGTATGTTCTTTCCCATCGACCATGGCTCGGGCATGGGGGCAAAATTCAGGGGGGGCGTCAGTTCCATGGATGCACAGAAAACAGGGCCGCCCCAAAATCTCCTGGTAAGAAAGTCTCAGTGCCCTGGCCGTCGCCTGGTTGACGCGAGTGATCCGATGCCGCGAGTCAATAAACATGATCATGTCTGGAATAGCATCAAAAGTTTTCTGCCACTCCTCGGCGGCATTTCGCAGGGCTTCCTCCACCTGCTTGCGCTCGATGGCATAGCGTATAGCGCGTCCCAGCAGGTTGCTATCCACCTGCCCCTTGATCAGATAATCCTGCGCCCCCTCTCGTAAAGCTCGAACTGCCACCTCTTCATCGTCAAGAACGGTCAGCACGATGATCGGCACTTGTGGCGTTTGAGCCTGTGCCCAGGCGAAGGTGTCCAGCCCCAGGCTGTCCGGCAGCGAGAGATCCAAAAGGAGCACGTCAATGTCTCCCGCGGCCAGGCGCTCCAGCCCGCTCGAGAGTCGGTCGGCATGCTCCAGGTCGAACCGAGCACCCTTCACTTCGGCCAACATCTCCTTTATGAGTCGGGCCTCTCCGGGACTGTCCTCAATCAGCAAAACTTTGAGCGGTTTATCGTTCATGGTCTTTCACTCCTTTCATGCCGGCGGAAGTTTCATGATGGTCAGTCAGAGGTCCTCGCTGGACCTTACTACATTTAATCAACCTGTCCTTGCTTTCAACGCCCCCGCAACCAGGCGGGCGAAACACGCCGCACGCCGACGTTGCTGATGGCCCAGGGGTGCCAGTTGGAGGAGTTGGTCTGTTCTATGCGGATGTAACGCGCCTGGCGGGGAGCCTGGTCGAATTCGAGATCGATGTTGTGCCAGTTATCGGGTTTTTCGGCCAGAACCTGCCACTGCTGGCCATCCTTCGAGGTGCTGACGAGGTAGCCACGTGGGGCATAGCTGCGGGGGCTATCCACCCGCAGACCGTCGAAGGTACGCACCGCACCCAGGTCCAGCTCGAACCACATGCCCGGCTGCTGTTTGTCCTTGCTGCTCCAGGCGGTTTCCTGGTTGCCGTCGAAGGCTTGCGCCACGCCAGCGGGGTTGTGGCTGGCTTTGGCTTCGGCCCAGGCTTCGGCCAGCCCAACGGAGATCTCGGCGATGAGCCAGGGCCACTTGGATTGGCCCGTCTGTTCGATCTTGAGGTAACGCACCTGGCAGGGAGAGAAGAGGGCATCAATAGAGCTGGTCCAGTTACGTTCCTGCAGGTCGATGAGCTTCCAGGCTCCTTTTCTGGCGGCCACCAGGAGCCGGTATCCGATGGGGAAGCCCCGGCCAGGGCTCTCGACCTTGAGGCGTTCGATCAGCCGATTTTTTCCCAGGTCCAGCTCGAACCACATGCCCGGCTCCTGGCCGTCCTGGCTGCTCCAGAAGGTGTCAGGGTTGGCGTCGAAAGCCCGACCCACCTGGTCAGCGTGGTGACTGGCCTCTCCCTTCCAGACGGCGATGGTGGCATCCTCTTCGAGCACCTGGATGCTAACCTCCAGCGGGGCGGCTCCCTCCCTGGAGAACCAGGCCACGCCCTCCTCCACCAGATCGCAGCGCAGCATGTAATCGCCTGAGGTGGAAGGGGCCCTGATCACCACCTCCGGCAGAACCACCTCCTGGCCGGGCCCAACGTCGTGGGGTAAAGAAGCGCGGAAAGTGTTCCAATCTCCGGCCAGTTGGCCGCCGGGCGTGAACCAGTGATAGGCCAGATGCACCGGTCGGAGGCCGAACGCCGTCCAGGTTTTGGCCCCGGTGTTGCGCAGGCGGAAGCGCAGCTTGAGAGCCTGGCCGGGAGCGACCCTGGCTGGCCAGTCTGTCATTGTCGGCGCCAGCCATTCCACGCCGTAAGGCGGGGGCGTCACCTCGATCCTCTTCTCCAGGGGAGGCGAATCCTGGTCCTCAAACCAGGTGATGCCTTCCTCCACCAGGTCCCAGACCAGGACGTAGTTCCCCGGCCTGTCCGGGGCGACGGTCTGCACCTCGGTCAGCTTCACCCTTCCGCCAGGGGGCACGTCCTGGGGCAATTCGTGCCTGATGCCGACGCGCACGGGGACCTCCTCGCCTGTGACAGTGCGCCAACGGTAGCCCAGATGAACAGGGTTGGGCCCGTCGTGGGCCCACGACTTGGAGCCTCTGTTGACCAGCTCGAAGTCGGCCACGGCCACCGTGTCGGCCGCGATGGTCTGGGGCGCGTTGTAATCGAGCCACTGCACCAGGTATTCGTTTTGCACCACGGTCACGGGCCGATCGAGGCGGGGCGATCCGTGCCAGTGAAACCAGGCCACCCCCTCCTCGATCATATCCCAGCGCAGGACGTGATCACCGGGCTGGTTGGGGGTGGTCACGCTGGCCTGGTTGATAGTGACCTGGCGGTTGGGCCTCACGCTGCGGGGCAGGGGGGTACGGATGTCCTCTCCCTGGTCTGCCTCCGAGCCGTCGGGGTTGTACCAGCGGTAGCCCAGGCGCATCTGATTTTCGCCCCTCCTCACCCAGGTCCTGATACCCTCGTTCACCAGGCGCAGGCGGGCAGTGTAGGTAAGGCCCAGCACCATTTCCTGCGGCATCTCGATCTTCAGCCACCGCACTCGATAGGGGAAGCCGGGAAAACGTACCGCGTATTTGTGCCTCATGGCCGCTTTGAGATCGGCCTTGACGCCGTCACGGTTATGGATGATCCACCGTGGTTGATCGGTGGCCGTCCAGCGGTAAAGGATAAGGGCCTGGATGGGTTGGTTTCTTGGGTCCCGGTTCCAGCGGTTTATTTCCTCATAGGCGGCCTGTACCCAGCCGGTGGGTTCGTCGCCGTCGGGCCAACCGGGGTGCGGGTTGGTTTCGGTAATGTAGACAGGCAGATCGCGCATCTCCTGGGGAATGGCATCCATGAAGTCACGATAGGCGTAGAAATTATAATGTCGGTTGGTGAAGGTATACTTCATCTTCTCCGTGGAAGTGATGACTTCCCGGTTATGGCCGTGGGTGTAGGTGTGAATGGCAATGCCATCGCACTGCCCCCTCAGACGAAGGAGTATTTCCCTGAAGTAATCCACCCAGTCGCCCTCCGGGTTGTTCTGGTACTGGGGAGAAGCCGAGGTCTGATCGTTCCAGGGAGCTACCGCGCCAATCACCACCTGGTCGTGCTCATGGCCGGGCAGTTGGCGGATGGCCCGGCGACATCTTGTGAAGCAGTCGGCGTAGCGGGCAGGGGTGATCTCTTCGCCAGGGTGGCTAACGGTGTTGGTCGTGAAATCGTACTGGACGCCGGGCCGCTCCGAAGCATGGTTCATCTCGTTGCCAATGATCCAGATGTGGCATCCTTTGGAGGCTTTGACGAAGCTGGCGCAATCCCGCGCAAACTGGTCGTAGTGCGCGGAAAAGGGCAAAGTGCCGCCGGGAGGATAAGCATGATTGAGACGCACGATAACCCTCAGGTCCTCTTTGACCATTTCTTCGTACTTATGGGGCTGGTCGCTGACCTTCTCCGTAAACAGCACCCAGCCCGGTCTTTCGGTCTTTATCATCAGGTCTTCCCCGCCGGGGTCGTGTATGCCGAAAATGTAGGGGGGAAAATGGTCTTCCACTATCCTGGTAGCCATCCTACACCTCCTTGTTTTGTTTTGCACCCTCTATTTTCTATCCTCCGCTCTTAAATTGGCCCACTTCGAGCACCAGTTGGAGGATATCAGCCACCATCATTCTGGTCCGGCCCTGAATCATGCGCAGACACTTGGGACAGGCGGTGATAACCGCTTCGGCCTCGGTCCTTTCCAGAGCCTGAGTCAGCCGCGCGGTCACCTGGCCGGCCTCGTCGGGGTGAGTGTTCTCGTAGATCCCTCCTCCGCCACAACAAAGGCCCTCCTGGCGGTTACTTTCCATTTCCACCAGGATCAGTTCGGGGATGCTGCCCAACACTTCTCTGGGAGGCTCGTAAATGCCCATTCCTCGCCCCAGATCGCAAGGGTCATGATAAGTGACGGGGATATCCAACGGTTCAAAAGTGAGCCTGCCCTCTACTACCCAGCGGGCCAGGAGTTCGGTGGAGTGCCGCAGTTCCAGGCCCTCGGCCTCGTACTCCCGCGACCAGACCAGGTAACAAGAGGGACAGTTAAAATAAATGCTCTGCACCCCCCTCTCCCTCACCAGTGCCAGGTTGTGGGCCCGCACCTTTTCGAACTCGTCGAACAGTCCGGCCGCCAGGAGAGGATGACCGCAGCACCACTCCTCGCCGCCCAGAACCTGAAACTCCTGGCCGCTCTGGAGCAATACCTGACCAAAGGCCGTGGCTACCGCTTCCAGGTCGTGGGCCAGGGCAGAAATACAGCCCATGAAGTAGAGAGCCCGCCCCTGGTTCGGCCAGGTGTGGCTCCACCGCTCCCGATTGTCGTTCGGCTGCCCCAGGATGTTGTGGCTTTCCGCCAGGCGGGCCCCCAACTCCTGGGCGGGGAGCGGCAGCCATCCGCTTTGGGCCATGGCTTGCCGACCAACGGCAAAAATCTCGTTGGTGTGCACCCCGCCAGGACACTGCTGACGACAGGAACGACAATCCAGGCAATAGTAAAGGCCACGGCTGATCTCGGCCGAAAAAGGCAGGCGGCCCTCGCTCACCGCCCGCAGAAGTTGAATCTTGCCCCGCGCCGTGACCGACTCGCGCCGCAACACCTCGTAGGTAGGACAGGCCGCCTGACAGAATCCGCAACGGTTGCAGCGCAGCAGTTCATTATGGTGTTCCTTCAGCATATTCACGGTCTTCGTTATTCCTCGTAGTTTTTATAATGGGTGCGCTCCCAGATTGGGGCGATAATAGTATATCAGACTTCCGCCTAACTGACAAGATTGCCGTTCGAGGGGCGTACATCAGAATGGGGGTGAGCGATGATGATAAAGTCCCGCGTGAGAGGACATCCCTTTTTTGAGGCGATTCTTTTATGTTTTGTTTAGGTTTCATTAATGCTGGTTTTATCATACTCCCTTATACTAATACTGAATGTTGAACTTTGCTCAAAAATATGATATAATTGCCACCATACTGACATTGTTCCGCCGCGAGCCTGGAAAGCAATATCCGCCGAAGTTACGAAGGTGGGGCAGCTATCCCTGGTTGTTTACACAGCGGATACGGTCGGTTAAAAATGCATCTCACAAAACCGTACAAGGAGGGTTTTAAGATGAGCAGGATCCCTTTTGACCTGACGGCAGGAGTATTCCGCACCCTGGCTGAGAACTCAGTGGACGCCATCGCCATAAGCGATCTGGAAGGTAAATTGATTTACGGCAACCGGGCCTGCTACCACCTGTTTGGCTTCGACTACGAAAAGAAAGAGCTGCTGGGCCTACCCTTCGCCTCCCTCTCCCCCGAAGAGGATGTCCTCATCCTGACCGAAGAAGTGTTGCCCCAGGCCATGGATGGCGGTTGGCGTGGCGAGATGCGCCGGAAACGTAAGGATGGCAGTCTGTTCGACGCTTACCTGTCGGTGTTTGCCCTCACCGATGAAGGGGGCAACCCTATAGGGGTAGCGGCTATTATCAGAGACATCACCGAGCAAAAGCGGGCCGAAGAAGCCCTGCGGGAGAGCGAGAGAAAGTATCGTTCGCTCATTGCCCACATCCCAGATGTCACCTGGACGGCCAGTTACGAGGGTGGGACCTCCTTCATAAGTGCCAACGTGGAAGAAGTATATGGGTTTACTCCAGAGGAAATTCTTCAGGCGAAGGGTGGTCTCTGGCTGGGAAGAATCCATCCCGAGGACGTTGAGCACGTGCAAGAAGCGTATAAATTGCTCTTCACAGAAAACACGAAGTTTGACGTTGAGTACCGGATCCAAAGAAAAGATGGACGCTGGATCTGGCTACACGAGAGAGCCACATCTATTTATGAAAAAGATGGGGCGCTGTATGCTGACGGTATATTCTCGGACATCACCGAGCGCAAGCGGCTGGAAGAGGATCGGGAACGTCTGCAACACAAGATCATCGAGGCCCAACGCCGGGCGCTACAAGAACTGTCCACCCCCATCGTACCCGTGATAGAGGGGGTGCTGGTCCTGCCCCTGGTGGGCAGCATCGACACCTGGCGTGCCCAACAAGTCATGGAGACCTTGCTGGAAGCCATCAGCCAATACCAGGCCAAAGTAGTGATCGTTGACATCACAGGGGTGATGGTGGTGGATACCGGGGTAGCCAACCATCTCATGCAGGTGGTTCGGGCCGCTGGCCTGCTAGGTTCGGAGTGTGTGCTGGTGGGCATCTCCCCCGAGGTGGCGCAGACCATCGTGTCCCTGGGAGTGGATCTATCGAGTATCAGCACCCAGGCCAACCTACAAAGCGGGATCGAGTACGCCTTGCGAAAAACCGGACGGCGTATTGTCGCAAGGCACAGTTTACAGAAAGCCCCCCATCGGTGAGCATATTACATGTCTTCTTTGCTCTCAACGCCCGCTTTGAACTTTACTCAAAAATGTGATACAATATTACTAATTCGTCCAACCGGAGTTTACCCCGCCGCAGGTTGGCAAGTGATATCCCGGTGTGAGAACCCGCGAAGTTGAGGACGACCGTCCCCGGTCGCGTGCCCGGAGAGCGAAGCCGGTTCAAAATACACTTCACTTCAAATCAGCGATGAAAGGGGTGGCCGATAATCTTTTTGCCAAAAACCCGGACGGCGTATTCGCTGAAGGGTGAAACTCACGAAAAGTCCCCAATTTGTGAGCATGTATACTAAATGCCTTCCTTCCCCTCAGCGCCCTCTTTGAACTTTATTCAAAAATGTGATACAATATTACTAACTCGTCAAATTGGAGTTTCCCCCCTTGCGGGCCTGTAGAGTGATATTAAAATATGAAGCTGGGCATGGCTGTCCCCGGTTGGAGCCAATCTGCAAAGCGGGAGCGAACCAGTCTTGAAACAGATAGCACGTTGCAGAAAACCGAGGGCGCTTAAACCAGGGTCTTCTACCTGTGAGGTGATACGAGCTTTCAAGAAATAATGCGATTTGTCAATATAATCCATCGAGGAAAGGAGCTAGTGCATGTACGAAATACCACGCATCCCAATACTCAAGATAGAGGACTATCTGGTGGCCTCCATTCAGGTGGCCCTCCACGATAGATCGGCTATTCAGTTCAAAGATGATATCCTGCATCGGATCTACGAAACCAAAGCCAAGGGCCTGATCTTGGATCTAACCGCTGTGGACGTGGTAGACAGTTTCATCGGCAAACTGATTGGCGAAATTGGGGAGATGGCGGGGCTGATGGGAGCTAAAGTAGTCATCACTGGTCTACAGCCGGCCGTGGCCATCACCCTGGTGGAATTGGGATTGGAGTTGGAAGGAATAATCACCGCTCTGAATCTGGAGAAAGGGATCGAAGCTCTGCGCAAGGCAAGCAACGACACAGAGGACGAGGCAGACGGAAGCGACAGCGCGCCTCTCCTGTTCAAGATGGAGGGTGGCGGCCATGATGGAGAATGAGGAGCGGTGTATTCCCATTAAAAATGATTTGGACATTATATCTGCCCGGGTAGAGGCGCGCGAGGTGGCTAAACTGTTGGGCTTTGGGATTATCGATCAGGCTCGCATCTCCACCGCTGTGTCGGAGTTGGCTCGTAATGTTGTGCTGTACACCCCCCAGGGGGAAGTAACTATCAGAGTGGTCACTAACGATGGGAAAAAGGGTATAGAGGTGGTCTGTGAGGATGAGGGCCCGGGGATCGAGGATGTGGAACTGGCCATGCAGGATGGGTACAGCACCTCTAAAGGGCTGGGCAAAGGGTTGCCAGGCA
Organism: uncultured Anaerolineales bacterium; assembly: GCA_964646625.1. Classification (GTDB taxonomy): domain Bacteria; phylum Chloroflexota; class Anaerolineae; order CAZYHC01; family CAZYHC01; genus DAOULT01. The sequence continues at coordinate 77,115 of CAZYHC010000016.1, read as the reverse complement.
CCAAACGCCTGGTCGATGAGTTCGAGATCGAAAGTACGCCGGGACAAGGGACCAAAGTAACGATGCGAAAGTGGCTGCGCTAAGAAGGACTCTGGATCCATACCGGTTGCATAAGGAATGCCTCGTCTTCGATGCTCACTGCGACACCCTGTTAGAGGCCCTGACCGGTAAACGCAGGCTGGGGACACGCTCAGAGCAGGGCCATCTGGACCTGCCCCGCCTGAAAGAGGGGGGCGTCAACGTCCAGATATTTGCTCTGTTCGTGCGCCCCTATTATCTGCCCTCGGGAGCGACCAGAGAAGCTCTGCGCTTGATAGATACCTTTTACCACGAATTGCAAGACAACCAGGAGAACCTGGTGCTGGCCACCAGAGTGGCCGACATTGAACAAGCTAAGGAAGAAGGCAAGGTAGCCGCTGTCCTCAGTCTGGAGGGAGCCGAGGCTCTGGAAGGGGACCTGGCCTTGCTCAGAGTGTTTTATCGCCTGGGGGTGCGCAGCGTGGGCCTGACCTGGAATCTGCGCAACCAGGCTGCCGACGGCGTGGATGAGACCCGCTCCAGCGGCGGTTTGACCAATTTCGGCCTGCAACTGGTGCAGGAGTTGAATCGTCTGGGGTTGGTGATCGACGTCTCGCACCTGGCTCCCAGAGGCGTCCGCGACGTGTTGATAGCCAGCGAGGCGCCCTTGATTGCTTCTCATTCCAACGCCCATGCCCTCTGTCCCCACCGACGCAACCTGACTGACGAGCAACTGACAGGCATAGCGGCCACCGGGGGGGTGGTGGGCATCACTTTTGTCCCCAATTTGCTGGATGTGGAGGAGAACAACGCCCACCTGGAGCGGGTGCTGGATCACATAGAGCACGTGGCACGGGTGGCAGGTATGGATCACGTGGGGCTGGGCTCCGATTTTGACGGCTTCTTCGAAACCGAACGGGTGCCTGGCCTGGAGGACGTTTCCCAGATGCCCAACCTTACCGCAGGCCTCCTCCAGCGAGGCTACAAGGAGGAAGAGGTCAAAAAAATTATGGGCGGCAATTTTATGCGCGTCTTCCGGGAGATCATAGGTTGAGAACGACGGACTACGAAAAAGCAATCGCGAATGGGGATCGCGAATGGGGCGCATTTCGCTTTATTCGCGTTTTCATTTGCTTATTGGGGGTGTTAGTTGTCTCCGGTCTGATTGCCTGGACGGCCATCGCCCACCGTTCTGACCAGCCTATCAGCGCGGAGCAGGTCGTGCGCAGAATGAGAAAGGTCCAGGCCAACATCGACGACGCTCATCTGGTCCTGGAGTTCGAGCTGGAGGCCGGCATCATGCAAGATCGCTGGACGGTAGAGGTGTGGGAGAAACAGCCGGACCGCTTTCGGGCCGAGCTTCTGGAAGCGGGCCAGAGCACTCTGCGGGGCCTGACGGTGGTGGTGCTCGGCCAGCAAGCCTGGCTCTACCATCCCGCCCGTAGGGAAGTGACCGCCGGAGAACCAGGAACGGTCAGGCTGCCCCTGGCCCAAAGCCTGCTAACCTGGCTGGACGATCTGATCCGCACCGCAAAAGTGGAGACCATCAGCCTGGAGGGAGAGACTAACAGGGCTTACAAGCTGTCTTTATCCGATAGGTGCCTGGCACTTCCAAAGTGCCAGGCACCTTCTTGTGGCCAGGCGCTTGTCTGGGTAGATCGTGAAAGCTGGATGCCGTTCAAAATAATCTACACCCACCCCACGCTGGGACACGGTACGATAACCGTCCGCCAGGCTGAGTTCAACACGGGCCTGACCGACGATCTATTCCGCTCACTGCCCCAACCGTTGCCTTAAAGCTTCGCGCATGGCCTGGTGATCGCTCCAGGGATATTCTGTAGTGCCGAAACACATCGACCGCTCGTGCCCCTTGCCGGTGACGACGACCACATCGCCCGGCCGAGCCACGTCGATAGCAAAGGCGATAGCCTCCCCCCGGTCGCCAATCCTCCAGTAACCCACCCCCTCTCTACCTCCCACCCGCTGGCAGCCAGCCGCGATCTGGGCCATGATGTCTTCTAGGCTCTCGGTGCGGGGATCCTCGGCGGTGATGACCACCCGCTCGGCCAGCCGTCCGGCGATTTCGCCCATCATGGGCCTTTTCCCCACGTCACGCCGTCCGGCGCAACCGAAGACCACGATTACCTCCCCCGCCGTCAGCGCACGGGCTGCTTTCAGGGCTTGCTCCAAGGCATTGGGGGTGTGGGCAAAATCGACGAGGGCGATGAAATCCTGCCCCAGATCGATGCGCTCCATGCGCCCTGTCAGGCCCGTCACGGCGGCGATTCCCTCCTGCATGGCCTCGATGGGCACGGCTTGCGAGAGGCCCACGGCGATGGCGGCCAGGACGTTGTAAACGTTGTAGAGGCCGAGCAGAGAAGAACGTACCTCGAACCGAGCGGCGGGGGTGCAGGCCGTGAAAGCGATGAAACTGGAAGTTGGAGGTTGGAGGTTGGAGGCTGGAGGTTGGAAAGCGATGGAACTGGAGACGGAACTCAATTCCTGGACGATCTTTTCCGCCGTCACCTCACAGGGGGTATCCAGGCCGTAAGTCAGTTGCAGGTCGGCGGGGATGTCCCGCAGGTAAGAGAAAGAAGAGTCGTCGGCATTGAGGACCGAGACTTTGGGCGCGTCCGGCTTGCGGAAGGAGGTAGCCAGGGCACGGAAGAGACGGGCTTTGGCCTCCCGATATGCCTCGTAGCTGCCGTGATAATCCAGGTGCTCGTGGGTGATGTTGGTCACTACGGCCACGTCGTACTCGCAGGCCGTGACGCGATGCTGAGCCAGCCCGTGGGAAGTGCTCTCTAGGACGGCGTAATCGACGCCCGCCGCCGCCATCTCCGCCAGGTAGCCCTGTACCTCCAGAGCGTCGGGGGTGGTGACGTGCAGGCCCGTATCGTAATAGCGGTCGCCGACCAGGGCGTTGACGGAACTGATCATGCCGGTCTTGTGTCCGGCGGCGGCCAGGATGGCCTGAATGAGATTGACGGTGGTGGTTTTCCCGTCGGTGCCCGTCACCCCCACCACGCGCAGACGACGGGCAGGATAGCCGTGAAAGGCCGCCGCCAGGTGGGCCAGAGCCTGGCGGGAATCGGCCACCAGGATGCCTGTTACCGGCTGTGCGCTCAGGGCGGCCACATCCTGGCCCACGACGGCTACGGCCCCCTTTTCGAGAGCCTGGGGGATGAAGCGGTGCCCGTCAGATTCCAGCCCCTTTATAGCCACAAAGAGGTCGCCGGGACGCACGCGGCGAGAATCGTGGGCCAGGCCGCCGACGTCCACCTCCAGGTCGCCGTAGACCTCTTTCTGGGGTAGAGCCTCTAACAGTTGGGAAAGCCGCATGATTTAGACCATCAGACTGCTTTAACTGACCCTGAGCTCCAGGGTGACGACCTCCTTGCCCTTCACCGGCAGCGAGACGGCTCCCTCAGGTCCAACCCGTAGCGGTTCGATCTGCTCTTCGTTCAAATTGACCCTAAATGCCTCGGCCACAGGCCGGAACAGCTTGACTTTGGCGGTCACAGGTTCGGCGGTGACGTTATAGAACCGCACGATAAGGCCCTCTGACCGCTCGCTCCGCTTGACGGCGCTCAAGACCAGGGCCGCCGGCTGGATGGAAAGGAAAGAGAGCTGGCCGGGCAGTTCTCCCGTGCGGGGAATATCTTTCATGTGCAGGGAGTTCTCCAGCGGCTCCAGGCCCCAATCTCGGGGGTCGTAGCCCTCGTGTTCATCCCCGCGGATGAGACGCAAAGGCGCGCCATAGTCGTACGCCTCCTGGTAAACCTGTTCCCAGTCCCCTGAGTGGGGGAGGAGGGCGTACTCGAACGTATGTCTGCCGAGACACTGAGCTTCCGGGGCCTCGTGGGAAGGCCCCGCATCTCTTGGCCTGGTGAGAAGGTCGCCGCGGGAGAGCCAGCTAACGCACCGCAGAAGGGTGAGGGCTACGACCTTCCGCGCTCCCTTTTCTGACACGACCTCATATTCGGGCAGACCCCGGTTGAGTACCGTCAGGCCATAAGTTCCATCGCTCAGATCGACGAAGTACCGCTGATGGCGGGTAGGCACGGGCTGCTGAGCCCATTTATCCTTGGCGGGCAGGTCGATCTCCCGCTTAATAACGTCGAAGTGACCATCGGCGTAGCTATGGGCGGCCTGAATCTCGGTGGGGAAACAGACCCGCAGGCGGTGGTCTCGCGCCCGGTTATCCACTTCGCTCATGACCTCAATACGCCGACTCCCTCTCCGGAGAGTAACCAGAGAGGTGAAGGGACATTCAACCACCTCCTGGCGGCGTCTTCGCCGATCCTCCGACAGGCCCGCAGGGAGGTTGAGCGTTATGCCGATCTTGTAAGTCACCTGAGCAGGGCCAGCGTGGACCAACTCCACTGCGGCCTGCCCCCCTCGCCAGGTCAGGGTTTGGCTCTCTGGACAGGGAGAAAAATCGTATTCGTCGCCGGCGTCTTCTGTGTCTTCCAGGTAGTGCAGGCCCTCAAAAGCTCGACCGGTCTCCTTATCCCAGACGTTGAGCGTTCCATCTTCGTTGATCTCTACCCGCAAAAAACGATTTTCCATCCCCTGGGGCAGCACTTGCAGCTCCTCGGTGGAACTGGCCGCGGCCTGGGCCGGAACGGCGTAGTAAACCCGATAGCCACAGGGCGGGACGTCCTGGACGGGGAAGGCCACCCTTACGCCCTGTCTGCGGCTGCCCTTCAGCACTTCCAGGTGGAACAGTTCCTCCCGACCAAGCACCTGGAGGTCGGGCACGGGCTCACCATCGCCGTTTACCAGGGAAAAATTCTCGGCGGTCGGATCGTCGAGATCGAAAGGTAACACCGCCTCAATAGCCTCGGACCGCTCCCAGGCCAGGGGATTGAACACCACCACAGGCAGCCCCGGCTGAGCGGTGCGGTCGATGTGGTGTGCAATCTGCCGCAGTCCGTCGCGTACCAAAGTGGTCCCAATCTGCTCTGCCTGGGCAAAGCGGTACACGTTCTCACGATGGACCTGATCGGCGCTACAGCCGCAGATGTCGTCGTGAGGGTGATTTTGCAACAGATGCCGCCAGGCCGTCCATATAAAAGGGCCAGGATAAGGCTCGCCCAGCAGCGAAGCCCAGGCGGCGATGGGTTCTACGTAGCGTTCTAACAGGGTGGTCACCCGCTCGTTGGCCTGCTTAATGTACATCCGGGCCGAATAGACGCCCTGGAGGATGATGGAGTAGCGCCCACGATTGAACTCGCCCTCGAACACAGGCAACTCAGGAGCCGCCTCCCGGACGCGCTGCACGTAATCCGGCAGGTTGCCGTGGATGAACTCCACGTCCTCAAACACTGCATTGGTCCGCTGGATAATTTGGGGCGTCTCGCGCTGGGCCTCGGAGTGATCGATGCCGTTCATCAGGAGCAAAAATGGGGTGTGGGCGTAGGGAGTGAGGGTGGCGATGGCCTTTTTAAGCTGGTTGATAGCCATCTCCATGTCGAATTCCATGGCGCTGGGGTCTCCCCACCGCATGGGGAAGCCCAGGTTAGCCGCATTATGATAGCCATCGATCATGAAGATGGTCAACACCTGGGAGCCATCGGGGGCGCGCCACCAGAACTCGGTGCCCAGGTCTTCGCCTTCGTCCCCCACCCCCCGCCAGAAAATGGCCGAATCGATGCCGAATCCCTTTAGAATCTGGGGCAGTTGAGCGATGTGTCCGAAGGCATCGGGCACGTAGCCCTCTTTCATTATCGCCCCTGTCTTCCCGCCCAAAGACTCCGCCATCTTGAGCCCTGACATCAGATTGCGGATGAGACTCTCAGGAGTGACCAGGTATTCGTCGGCCAGCACGTACCAGGGCCCGACAAACAGTCGGCCAGCTTTTACCAATTCCTTGAGCACTGGCTCCTTTTCCGGTCGAATCTCCAGATAGTCTTCGATGGGGACCATCTGACCGTCCATCATGAAGCTTTTGAACTCCGGGTCGCGCTGGAGCAGGTCTATAAGCCGGTCGATGAGCCGCACCAGCCGGATGCGGAACTCCTGAAAAGGAGAGTACCAGGCTCGATCCCAGTGAGTCTCAGAGACCATTATGGCGGTGTATTTCTTGTTATCCATCAGTATTTCAGCCCTCCTGTGTTTTATATTGCTCAGATTTAGCGTGCTCAGAGCGGCTGCCGTACCCGCTCCCAGCACCTTGAGGAAATCTCGACGGTTAAGCCTTACGATTTCGAACGCCTCCTTTCGGGCAATTGCAGCGGGTAAGCGCCATATCGCCTGGCCGTCTCAAACATCTTGAACACGTTGCCCAGGGGCATGTCGTCGTGCAAACTGTGGTCTGAGGCCAGGATATAGCCACCCCCTGGAGCGGCGAAGCGCAGACACTCCAGAACCTCCTCCTCCACCTCCTCTTCGCTGCCGGTGACCAAAGTGGTCTTGTTGTTCACGTTCCCGACCAGACACAGCCGGGAACCGTACCTGGCCTTGATCTCTCGCAGGTCCATGTGGGCGTTTCGCTCTACGGGATGGTAAGCGTTAATGCCCATTCCGACCAGGTCGTCCAGGTAGAGCCTGATGTCTCCGTCGTTGTGCATCATCACCGGCACCCCCCAACCGCGGAAGGTTCGCACCATTCGAGCGAAGTGGGGGGCAATAAACTCTCGCCAGTGGGACAAGGATATGAAAGGGCCGTCGGTGCCGCCATGATCGTCAGCGATCAACAGAACGTCAACTCCCGCCTCCAGCAGCAGCCGCCCGGCTTCGACGAAGAAGCGGGTTACAGCCTCAAGAATCTCCCGCAGAAGTTCTGGGTCGAGGTAGAGGTTGAGGCAGAAACGTTCCAGCCCCGTCAGTTGGTAGGCGGCGGTGAAAGGGCCCAGCACGCCTCCCAGAACGGCCAGCTCGCCCTGACTCAATTCGATGGCCTCTTTGACCTCATCCAGCCGGCCGGGAGCGTGGGGGTCAGGCAGTACGTAGTTGCGCCAATCCTCCCGCCTCTTGATGGGGTAGTCAATGGGCGCACCCGAAGGCCAGGAGATTTTGGTATCCTCTTTGTAGATCGTGCCCCATTCATCGGCAAATGTCCCTTCGGCCAGATAGCGTTTTTCGAACCCACGAGGAGAGCCAATGAAGATAAAAGCCGCATCCAGGCCCAGACCTCTCGAGCAGGCGATGAGGTCCTCGGAGTTATATTCCTGGGGCCGCCGGCCGATGACCGCTTCGTATACTTCAGGGCTGAAGAGAAAGTCAAAAATGGGCACTCGATCTGGCTGGCAGGCGCGCAGGGCGGTCATGAAACGCTCTTTAGAAGTCATCCCTGTCATATTCAAACCCCTCGAACCCGGAGCTTAGTGGTATCGGCCATAGGTCTTAGAGACCTCGACCAGCTTAAGGATGTTTTCGTGGGGCGTGTCCCGGCCACATTGATCTCCCGTGGAGAGGATGAAGCCACCCCCCTCACCCGCGGCGTCGATAGCTTGCCTGGCGGCGCGCTCCACCTCTTCGGGGGTGCCCTTCAGCATCAGGTCAAAGGTGTTAAGATTCCCCTTGAGACAGAATTTGTCGCCATATCGTTTTTTGGCCTCGGCCAGGTCCACGTCTCCGCCCGGCGGCCCTTCCAGGGGCTCCATCACGTCCAGATCGGTGTGGGCATAACTGAGTTCGACGATCCTGGCCGAACGGCCACAGACGTGCTGGTGGGTAATGAGGCCGGCCTTTTTGCAAATGGCGGTTATCTTTTGTATAAAGGGCAGATTGTATTTAGTGTAGGAGCTGAGCGAGCTAAGGCTCAGGCTGGAGACAGACCCCTGAAGTTGAATTTCGTCAGGGCCGGCCTCCAGGTAAGCATCTAACAGGGCCAGAACGAACCCGGTGTAATAGGAGAAGATCTCCGACATCTTCTCCGGCTCGTCCGCCAGATCGTAGACGGTCTGCTCGTAGGTCCCATTCCGAACGTAAAACCACCAGTCCAGAGGCAGCAGGACCATCAAAGAGTAAACGCCCAGATCGCCCAGTTTGTCCCTGTGGGGCATGGTCAGGTCGTATTCCCAATCCTCGCCCATGAGGTAGCGTAGCCGGGGCCAGTCGCGGTCGAGGTCCTTGATCCACTTCTCCCCCGGCCAGGGGGCGTCGCCTACAGGGTAGATATCGACCTTGCTCAACGGCCCCAGAGGGGTGTCCACTTCGCGCCTGACGTGGATGCTGGCATCCGTGCGGCTGACAACCTCCGTGCGGAGCATCCTGGCCGGGATCATGCCCCCTGCGTGGGCCAGGGAGACCATCTCCTCTTTGGGGGAGAAAAGGGCGGCATTGCCGCCCTTAAGCTCGTCGTAGATGTACCAGCCATCGAAGCCGAAGTATTTCAAAGCCTCGATGTAAGCCTGGCCCAGGGAGGGCCGTTTGTACAGGTAGATATCCCAGAAAGGCCGGCCGGTGAGTTTGGCAGGCACCAGATTGGAGATATCGGGGCAAACAGGCACCCGGTCCGGGATGCCGCGCCGCATGGCCGTGAGCATACGTTCTTTGGGGGTCATTGAATCTTTCATTCGGAACATGCTTGTGATGGGGAGGGGATATGCTCTCCATCTTCGAACATACTTTCAATGTGGAGTTCTATCGCTTCGGCAATGTTTGCACGGGCTTCCTCTACAGTCTCTCCGAAGGTATGACAGCCGGGTAAGACTGGAACATAGCTTACCCCACTCACCAGGAACGACGACCGCCCCCCGTCTTCCGACCGCCGCCTCCTCCCCTTTCCCGACCTTTGCGCCTCTCAGCACGAGGACGCGCCTCGTTTACGGTGAGTGTTCGGCCCTTTAGTTCTTTGCCGTTCAGCCCCGCGATAGCGGATTGGGCTTCGGCCTTAGAGGGCATCTCCACGAATCCAAATCCCCTTGATTCATCACTGAATTTGTCCTTGATGATGGTGACTGAGGCGACCTCTCCAAAGGCTTGGAACTCTTCCCGCAGATCTGCTTCGGTCGCTTCGCGTGGTAAATTTCCTACGTAGATATTCATTTTACTCTCCTTTTAGTTATAAATATCGTTGAGAACGCCGTGCTTTTCTCCGTAGAGAGTCAAGCGGCGTTCAAGTAACTTCATCTCGATCACCAGTTCATGAATTTCCATAATCTGCCTCCAGACAAGACTAAATTTTCTGACCAGTGCAATTGTGACGGGGCGGGTTGACAGCACGGTTCAGCCACCCACGAGCGAAGCGAGCGGAGAACGGCTATAGTCGGCAAGTGATTCCAGAGAGCTACACGCGCTTGTTAGGTGCGTGGCTTTTCAACAAGATACCCTGCTACAAACTGATGCACAATGTTCGCAATGAACGTCTGGTAGGATATACCAGCCTCAGCCGCTTTCTGCTGAATTGCTTTGAGGTCTTCCCCGGGCAGGATAATGCTAACCAGTCCCTCTGCCTCAAGGGCGGCAGTCGCGTATGACTGATATTGCTGGAGTTTCTCTTGCAATGCATCAATAGATTGCCACTCGCCCCGTTCGTAGGACTCCAGTAGTTCTCGTTCTTCAGTTTCTAATTTGAAATTATTGAACATCTTGCTTATCTCCTCAAATACTTCCTGGTCGCCTTTCGACTTGGAATGATTGTTTTCAAAAATATCTCGTCCTCTGTCTCGACGAAAGGGACAAGCCAGGCGTAGTCACGCATTTTGACGATAAACATGCGTTGCCCTTTATACTTTTCTGGATTCGGATGCTCGATAATGTCGAGCAAATCGCCAGCGGCAATGTAAACAATCACTTCCTCGAAAGATATACCCCGCTCTGCTTTAAGGCGTTGATTCTTTTCCTCGTTCCAGGCATAGGTTTTCACAGGTGTCGCATACCTTAAAGTGTGTGCTGTTTGAGAAGGGCAAGCGATATTGCTAAAGCCGCGCCTGACGGCACATGCATCAGCCGCACGCGGAGCGAAGCGTATCGGCTGCAACCGCTTGTTAGCCCGCCTGCTGGCTCGATAGTAATACCCGCTCCATGCAGACTAACTGTAACAGCGATTATGTCCATGGGCCAGATTTCCTTCGAACTATAGCAGTTGAGTTGAAAAACGGCAGCATAGTTGTAAACGGACAGACTGCTGCGCTACGACGGACGGGCTAACTATTGATTATGCAGCTTTTTCTGCGGTTTATAATATACCCCAGGGAATTATGCGGAAATCCCCTCGCGCATCCCCATCATGCAAGCATAGTATACAATAAGAATCCCTATAAGTCAATGGGAAACAAGATGGTCTGGCTTTCAGCATCACCCATAGTCGCGTTCGAGCAGGTCCGTCTCCCTCATAACAACGGAGGGATCGGGGCCTGAAACCTTCAACGTCCTGATCTCGCCCCGACCGATAGGCCCTTCCCACGACCAATCCAGATAAGGCATCTGGATGCGGGCGGTGGTCTTTCGGCCGGCCGTCTCATAAAAGCGCAGGATGAGCGCCTCTTCGTCTTCCGCCTTTTTGAGCACGGTGAGGCAGACGTTGGCCGGCTCCACCGTGGCGAAGGGCTGAACCGGGGGGTAATCCCCTTCGTGGGTGGGTTCAGGGAGGGCGATGAAGGGGCTGTTGAGCGCCTCGGCGTGGCGGGGGACGTGGCTTTCCGGCCAGGGCCCGGCATGGGGCAGGAGGGCTACCGTCAGGGATTGCTCCCCCTGGTCGGTGAATTCTTCCATCTTCTCCGGCCCCCAGGGGAGGGGGGCATCTTCGTGATAGGCGTAGAGGGGGCTGCGCAGGACGCTGAGCCGCACGTCCACCGCCTCCTCCCGGAACTCGCTCAGGCCCGGCCCCTGCACGCTGAAGCCGTATTTGCAATCGTTGAGCAGGGCCAGCCCGTAGGGGAGGGGCACGCCCTCATCGTCGCGGATGACCCCGGTAACGTCCACCCATCTCTGGCCGGGCTCCTCCTCGCCGCTGGAGGGGCGGACAGTGTGACCGTAGGGAGTTTCGTAGGTGGCAGTCGGGGAGGCGATGCGGCAGGGGAAGCTCAGCTTCAACATGCGCCACTGTTCGTGCCAGTCTACACATAGCCGGATCTCGACGTAATCCAAGTCCCGATAGAGGAAAATATCCTGGCGCAGAGTGGAGTTGTTAAAGCGGCTGGTCAGGCGCAGTCCGGCCCGCACCGGCCCCCGTTCTATCACCTCCACCTGAACCTGCCCAAAGCGCCCGATTTCATCGCGGTAGGCCACCACGCCGTGGCTCCAGGTATCGCTGGGGTCGTCGAGCACCACCGGGCTGGCCCCCGGCCCGGCCAGGATTTCCACCCCGTATCGCTTATCGTAAAGGCTGGTTATGTAACCTTCCTGCCCATCCACCTCCAGCCGCCAGCGGGCATTGTCCAGTTGGTTAGAAGTTGGAGGTTGGAAGTTGGAGGTTGGAAGTGTATCATTGCTTTGCAGTTGGCTTTCGCCGGGCACCACCCGGTAAACCCGATAGCCCAGAGCGGGCACTCCGGCCAGGAAGAGCAAAAAGGTGCGTCCTTTTCCATCTTTCCCATCGGTCACCAGTTGGGAAGGGACCTCCCTGCCCTGCTCATCCAGGATGTGCACTTGCCCTTCCCCCGACTCAAGCTCCAGCGACGCGCCCCGCCGCCACCATTCCCCATTCCCAACTCCCCACTCCCTAATCCCTACTCCCAGGGGCACCTCCACCGGGCCGCGCCGTTCCCAGGCCAGGGGGTTGAAGACCACCAGCGCCCGGCCGGGGCCCCGGGTATCGATTCGTTCTGCCAGGGCCCGCAGCGCCTCCTCCAACGCTTTGCCAGCCAGGTGGTAGGTTTCGGCATACATCTGATAGGCGTCGTCGTAGACTTCCGGGATGCTGCTGCCGGGCAGGATGTCGTGGAACTGGTTGAAGAGCACGTTCTGCCAGGCTTTGGTAAGCTCCGCCTGGGGATAGGGGCAGCGACAGAGGAAGTGGGCCAGGGCCGCGAATTTCTCGGCGCAGAGGAGGAGGTTTTCTGCCCGGCGGTTGTGGCGCTTGATGGCGGAGACGGCTGTATAGCAGCCACGCGCGTGGTGCTGGAGCTCGTGGCGCCAGGTGGGGAAATCCCCGCGGCGGGCCAGGGCCGCCCGGAAGAAACGCTCCGGGGTGCTGAAGACGACCTGCGGGGCCTCGGCGCGCCCTGCCAGGCTTTCTATGGCGGCGATGTTGGCTTTGGTTGGGCCGCCGCCGTGATTCCCCACGCCGTAGAAGCAAAGCACGTCGCGCAAGCCCGGCGGGGTCTTCAGGTAGGCGGCCCAGATTTGCCCCTCTATATTGTCCGGGCCGGTATTGTAATGCAGCGGGGGACGGCAGGCCAGGACGCGCGAGCCATCGCCCCCCTCCCACCAGAAGACAGGATAAGGAAGCTGGATTTCAAACTCCGGGTCGGGGCGGAAGAAGAGGTAATAACGCTGGCCGCATTTGCGCAGGATTTGCGGCAGGGCGGCGCAGTGGCCGAAGCTATCCACGTGGTAGCCCACGGGCACTTCCACCCCGAATTTCTGCCGGACGTAACGCAGGCCATAGAGCGCCTGGCGCACCAAAGATTCGCCACAGGGGATGTTGCAATCGGGCTGCACCCACCACCCGCCGACGATGTTCCAACGTCCTTCGGCCACGCGCCGGCGGATTTCCTCGAAGAGGGCCGGGTCTTCCTCCTCGATCCATTTGTAGCTGAGGGCCGAACTGAAGGAGAAAGTGAAATCCGGCGTCTCGTCCATGCGCTCCAGGGCGGCGCGGCAGGTGGAAAGGACTTCCTCTTTCGCTTCCGGCCAGCGCCACAGCCAGGCGTGGTCGATGTGGGCATTGCCGATCATGTGGACGGTGTACTGCTTGGCTTCGACCATGGGGCCGTCCTACTGCGCCCTTACACCACGGGCAGAGCCTCCTATCTCCTCGATAAAGCGATAGGGGTAAGTTTCCGGGAGGGCGCTGGCTTCGTCCAGGCGTTTCAGTTCCTCGGCGGACAGTTTCCAGCCCACCGCGCCCAGGTTATCTTCCAACTGCTCCTCGGTGCGCACGCCGATGATGGGCGCGGTGACGGCCGGCTGGGCCAGCAGCCAGGCCAGAGCTACCTGGGGATGAGTCTTGTCCCGCGCCTCGGCGATTTCGCCCACGGCCTCGACGATGCGCCAGTTGCGCTCCCTATTTCGGCGATGCCAGGCCTCTTCTCCATCATCACCCTGCACAGCCAGGCGTCCATAGTCTGGCTTATCCCCGGGGCTATATTTGCCGGAAAGAAAGCCGCCGCCCAACGGCCCCCAGGGGATGATCCCTATGCCCTGGTCCAGACAGAGCGAGGTGAACTCATGTTCGATGTAGCGCACCACCAGGCTGTATTGCATCTGGGCCGCCACGTAACGCGCCCAACCGTAAGCATCGCTGATGGTCAGGGCTTTCATGATCTGCCAGGCCCGGAAATTGGAAACGCCGATGTAGTGCACCTTGCCCGCCGCCACCAGGTCGTCGAAGGCCCGCAGGCTTTCCTCCAGGGGGGTGAGCAGATCCCAGCAGTGGGCGTAGTAGAGGTCAATGTAATCGGTATCCAGGCGACGCAGACTGGCCTCGATGGCCTCCACGATGTTCTTGCGGGAAAGACCTCTCTCGTTTGGCCCTTCTCCCATGGGGAAAAAGACCTTGGTGGCCAGGACGACCTCCTGGCGCTTCCCCTTCAGGGCGCGGCCCGTGATCTCCTCGGAAACGCCGCCGGCATACACGTTGGCGCAGTCCACGAAATTGCCCCCGGCGTCCAGAAAACGGTGGATCATGCGCTGCGAGGTGGCCTCATCCGTCCCACGCTTGCTTTCTTCCCCGAAGACCATCGTGCCCAGGCAAAGCTCCGAAACCAACAACCCTGTGTTTCCCAATAGTCTGTACTGCACAATTTCCTCCTTAATACCTAAGTAAAACGAGCGGGTAATGATGGTGCTACTTGCCGCTGCCAGCCAACATGCCCATGATGAACCACTTCTGGAAGACGAGGAAGAGCACTACCGGCGGGATCATGGCCATCGTGGCGGCGGCGGTCAGGCCCCCGTAGTTCGTGCCCCAGGCCCCCAGGAATGAAAGGAGAGTATGCGGCAGGACGCGTAGCTCCGTCGAGGTGGTGAAGGCGAAGGCGTAGAGATAGTTGTTCCAGGCGTTAATTAAGATAAAAATGCCAATGGCAATCAACCCTGGGGCGGCCAGGGGCAGACTGATGCGCCACAGAATGCTGACCTGGGAACAACCGTCAATCGCCGCGGCCTCTTCGATCTCTACCGGAATGGAGAGGATAAAGCCCCGCGCCATCCACACCGCGAAGGGCAAATTGAAGACCACATTGGCCAGGACGACGGCCCCCAGGGTGTTATAAAGTCCCACCATGCGCATGTAGATGATAAGCGGCACGAGCACGGCAATGGCCGGGAGCAAGGGCAGAACCATTAAAAGATAGCTGAACCGCTTGCCAGGGAATTCAAAACGAGCCAGGGCATAGCCCCCCAGGATAGCCAGCGGCAAGGTGAAAGCTATCGCTCCCAGGGCTACAAACAGGCTGTTCTGCATGGAGAGCAAAAAGCCCGGCTTACTCAGGAGATAACCATAGCTGGCAAAGTGGATGATGCCGGTAGCTTTCCGCCCAATGCCCAGAGGGGCCGTGATGGAAGTTTTTATCCCCCATCCAATAGGGAAAAAGGTTATTACGGCGATGAACAAGATGCCTGACCAAACCAGGACGTTCCCCCATTTTCTCATGAGACCCTCTCCTCCGTGCCCAGGACACGCAAATAGAGAAAGACGAAGAAGACGCTCAGGATAATCAAACTTACCCCGATGGCCGAGGCCAGGCCGATGTTAAAGTAGATGAAAGCTTCTTTGAAAAGGCGCACGCCCGTGACTTCGGTGGCGTAGCCTGGCCCGCCCTGGGTGAGGGAATAGGCCCCTTCGGCATCCTGCAAAGTCCAGATGGTGATGAGCAGGACGGCGATAGCAAGCTGATTGCGCGTCAGAGGGAAGGTGATGTGGCGGAACCGCGCCCAGGCCCCGGCGCCATCCACTTTGGCGGCGTCGTAAAGCTCGTCGGGGATGGCCGTCAGGCCGGCCGCGATGAGCAGCATCTCAAAGGGGAAAGAACGCCAGGCGCTATGAATAACGATGGTCAGCACCGCCAGGTAAGGTCTGACCAGGAAGAGGAACTGATGGCCGGTCAGCCATTTAAGGAAGAGAGGAATAGGGCCGGAACCAGGGTCCACCATCGTGCGGAAGAGGATGGCACTCACCACCGGGGCGATGATCCAGGGGAGCAAGAAGAAGGTGCGGAAGACTCCCACCCCGCGCATCTTGCGGCTGATAAGCACCGCCGCCAGGTAAGCGACCGGCACGGAAAGACCCAACACCCCCCCCAGGTATTTCAGGGAGGCCAGCACGTTGCTGATAAAGCGCTCCTCGTTAAGCAGCAGCCCGAAGTTCCCCGACCCAACCCACTGGGAAGCCTCTCCCAGGGGAGTCTTATGCAAACAAAAATAGAGCATGGAAGACATCGGCCAGGCCAGGAAAAGCACCAAGAACAACACCGTCGGCAGCAAAAACAGGTAGGGGAGCCTGTACTTGCGAAAGAGGTACAGGCTCCCGCGTTTTTGCTGTCGCTGGGTAAGCTGTCTTTTACTTACCAGCGTACTTGGCATTCCATTCGTCCTCGAACTTCTTCAATGTCTCTTCGATCGGGGCTTTCTCCACCAGAATCTCCTGGAGGCAGGCGGCGCAGGTATCGGCCAGCTCCGGGTAGTAGACGGTGTAAGGCATGGGCTTGCCGTTCTTGGCCGCTTCCAGCCAGGTCTGGTAGTAAGAGGTCTGGAACTCCGGAGCCTCCCACAGGGAGAGCCTGGTCGGCAACCCGGCGTCGGGGAAGTCGATCAGGTTCTCCGGCATGAGGAAGTACTCCATCAACTGGAAGCTTTCATCCGGGTAATCGCTGAGGCCGTGGATGGCCATCACCCAGGCGTTGGTGAACTGGGCGTGCGGGATGGTTGGGGTGAGCATGACCGAGCCGGTATCTACCTCGCACTCACCGCTGGCCGGGAAGCAGTTCTTGATGAAGCCGTTGACCTCCATCTGCTCGATCCAGTAGCTCCCGAAACCCCAGGCCATCGCCAGCGTCCCCTTGTTGAACTCCTCCAGGATGACAAAGTTGTACTCGCCGCCGATGGCGCTTTCAGGGGTAACCTTGTGGGTGTAGACCAGGTCATAGACAATCTCTGCGGACTTAACCCCGGCTTCGGAAGCGAAGACGGCCTTCTTCTCCTCCGGGTCCCAAAGATCCCCGCCGAAGTTCCAGACGAAGGGGGCGAAATACAGCTCGATGGTGGCCCGCGAAGGGCCGAAGTACATCCCCAGGCCCCAGACCTCGTCCGTGGTCAGCGCTTTGGCCGCCTCCAGGCACTCTTCCCAGGTGGCCGGGGGGTTATCGGGGTCAAGCCCCACCGCTTCGAACATATCACGCCGGTAGGCCGTGGTGCGCGTGTGCACCCCGGTCGGGACCGCGATCTGCTTTCCCTCACCGCCGCTCTTGGCCCAGACCGGGCTCCAACTGAAGTCCGCCACCTCTTCCTCAGACCAGGTTTCCAGGTAAGGAGCCAGGTCGAGGTAATCGCCCACATCGAAGTGCTTGGGCATGAGTTGCGGCGAGCCGAACATGAGGTCGTGCTTGACCCCGGCTTCGAAGTCCAGGATGGAACGGTTATCGATCTGGTCCCACTGGAAGTATTCCTGCTCGACCTTAATATCGGGGTTGTCCCCTTCAAATTGGGCGATAACGCGCTCGATCCAGTCCACGTTGGCCTGGGCCGCCGGGCTCTGGAGCGGGTCGAAGTAGTGGGCCAGCTTGATAGTAGTCTCCGGCTTGAAGTAGGGGGCCTCGAACGTCTTAGCTGCCGCCGGTTTGGTGGTCCCCTCCAGAGCAGCCAACGCCGCCGGAGCTGAGAGGCCCAGAACGGCGGCGCGGCGCAGGAATTCCCTGCGGCTTATCCGGCCTTTGGAGAAGGACTCGGTAAGTGATTTAACCTTATCCATTTTCTAACCTCCTTGTTCAATTACAGAATCAAATGATCCTTGTCCGTTAGTATCTACTGTATACATGCGATAATAGACTTTTATATATCACCCCCTTTCCCTTTGCATCACACAAACTGAGACTAAGCTCGAAGCTCAAACTTACTTCATATTAAAATTATATCACCGGGTTGTGGCTTTGTCAACGCCATTTTCCTAAGAAACCCGCTGGTGAGCTCGAACCGCCTTCTGGCGCTAGTACCATTTGAAGTGCCACCATTCGCTATCGGGGCTGATAGCCGGGCCGTCAGGTTTACCGGCCTCGTTGAAGCGCTCCTTTTTCCTGACCGTGACCCACCAATCGAATGCATCGTGGTCGGCCTTACCGTATATCCAGTGTGGGGTCTGCAACTTTAGCCGGGGCCCCGTGATAGCATCGCCCCAGAAATGGTCGATGTCCCCATAGGTCCAATGAATGGTAACATTGTAGAATTCGTCTTCGGCCAGATTCATGTCCTCCCACTCGAAGACGACCTCTGCCATTTTGCCGGAGCTAATGATCGTCCCATCAGGTGGGGAAATCAGCCGGGGAGCAGGATAGGGCAAGCCCGACTCCTCGGGGGCAGGTTGTTCCTCTCCCTCGGCGGGTTGTTCTCCCTCTGGCGCAGGTTGTTCCCCTTCTTCGGGGGGTTGCTCCCCTTCTTCGGGGGGCGGTTCTTCCTCTGGGGCAGGCTGTGGGGTAGGCGTCGGCTCCGGGGTAGGCGTCTCGGTGGGGGGAGGCGGCACGTCTTCGGCCATAGCTATGGCGGTGATATCCATCTTGGTCTCGAGCAGTTCTACGGCCACCCAACCTTCCTCGCCGCTGGGCAGCAGTACCCGCACCCAATCGCCAGCCTCGTTTCGGGCTAGGATCTCCACCCGCGCGCCCTGTTCCAGAGTCTCGACGGCCTCGTACTCGGTGCCGGGCCCGCTGCGGACTCTGAGGGTCTCGACCTTGACGATACCCACAGGCTCGGAAGTAGGGGTGGGAGTATCGGTAGGCGGCGGGGTGTCCGTAGGTAATGGCGTGTCGGTGGGCAGCGGGGTAGCAGTTGGCGCTTCGGTGGGCGTCAAGGTAGTGGCTGGCGTCTCGGTGAAGGTCGGGGCAGGGGTGACAGTAGGGGTAGCCGTTTGTAACAGAGTCATCAGATTTAAATCCAATCCTGTGCTGGGCACGGTGTAGATGATCAAGAACGGCACGCTGATGCAGCACAGCCAGATGAAAAGCATGGACAGGCCCACAAGACGCAGCTTGCCTCCCGCACTCAGGGCCGCGAACCACACCGCGGTGCCCCCCAGTCCGGCCCCTGACTTAACTTTCTCCCGCTCCTCCTCCTCGGCCAGCTCTGCCTCCGACTCCACGACTCTGGGCACGGCCCGCACTCTGACCGGCTTCGGGATCGTTTCTACAACTTTGGGCACCACGCGCGCTTTGACCGGGCCAAAGGTTTTTCTGAGAAGCGGAGATTTGGCCGCCGCCGGTTCAACGGCCCTGGTCATCACCCTGGTCTGGTCTCGCGGGCCGGCCATTTCCACCTCGCCTGCCTCTTCGAGCGGCTCGACGGGCACGGGTTCAGAGGGCACCTGCTCCGCTTCCACTTCCGCTTCTGCCGTCGGGGCCGGCGCCTGCTCTCCCTCGGCCAGACGCTCGCCCAGCAGTTTGCTCAACCCCTGGCTGATAGAGGGGTACTGCACCAACAAGTCATCAAAATCGGAACGGTGGAGCACCCACAGATCAACGTCGGTCACGGCCCGCACCGCGGTGGTGCGACTCTTGCCGGTCAGAAGGGCCATCTCTCCAAAGCAATCGCCTGTTTTCAGATAGTGGGATACCTTGTGCTCGCCGGCCGTTTCGGAGACGACTTTAACCTCGCCCAGCCCGATGATATACATGGCATCGCCGGGAGAGCCTTCGTGGAAAATCCATTCCCCGGAAGGGACGTGCCACAGCAACAGACGACTGGCCACTTCCTGCAAGGTTTCGGCGCTGGAGTCGGCAAAAAGGGGAATGGTCCTCAGCCGCTCCACGGCCTGAGCACGATCCCCAGGGCCGAGAGGCGCCTGCAACCCGCGACTGATGGTAGGCTTGAGGGAAGGATAACGGATCATCAGTTCGCGAAAATCGGCCATGCGCAGCGTCCAGACGATGACCTCCGTCAGAGCGCGGGCGGTGATACCGTAGGGCTGGGTGGTGAGCAACGCGGTCTGCCCGAAAACACCGCCCGCTTCCACCTGCCACACGTCCGAGTCGAGGGCAATCTCGACCTGGCCCGCTTCGACAATGAACACGGTATCGGCCAGCCTGTCGCTCTCTACGATCACCGCCCCGGCCTGGTAGGTTTTGACCTCCAGTTTTTCGGCCACGGCCAGCAACGCCTCGCGGTGCAGTTCAGCCAGGAAGGGCAACAACTTCAACCGCCGCTGGATCAGGTACTCCTGGAGTTGATCGATTCTGGTCCCGAAGGCGGCGCTCAACTTCAGTCCCAGGGTAGGACGGTCAGCGATCAACTCGGTGAGGTCCCGCTGGGTTAGAATCCAGAGGCTCACCTGAGAAGCAGCATAAGCTGCCGTGGAACGAGGCCGCCCCAGGAACATATCCGCTTCGCCCAACAGACTGCCCGGCCCCAGGTTGGTAGCCACGGCCGTGCCCCCCGCCACCAGCTTGACCCATCCAGATTCGAGCAGGTACAGGGCCCGACTGCGTTCCCCTTTGGAGAAAAGCGAGTCGTCTTTTTCGTATTCTTCGCGACGCATCCTCTCCGCAATGATCTGATGCTCTTCCTCTGAAAGCTCGGAGAAAAGGGGCGTCTCTTTTATTAAATGCAATTTTTTTTCCATAGCACTAATTATTGTACTACCATTCACAATGCTCAAAAGCTCTTCAGCTTCACAGCCCGTATTATACTCGGTAATGCCCGATCATGCAAGTTGGGGAGCGGGCACGCAGACCTGTCCGCTCCCACGCAGAGCCACTGAGCAAGGTATCTTGATCGCGGCCTTGCTCTTTGGCTGGCTGGCCGCTTTCGTGTACACCTGGGTGGCTGGCCATTGGCCTGATACGGCCCCCCAGCTCTATCTGGGATTGGGTGTTGGGCTGGCTGCCCTGCTCAGCATCGTGGGCGTGATCGTGCGTGGCATCTTCAAAGGGGGACCGGTAGTAGCCTGGACCGTGCTGAACTTCCTTTGGGGAGTGGGATACGGTGGGTTGCTACCACTGCTACTGCGTGGCTGATGAGGCTATCAAATGCAGCAGCTAAATGAACCCTTAATGAAATGACTGAGGGGAATCTATTTCGTCTCTCATCTCCTGCCAGCCCTCTTTAATGGCCTCGATGAGATCGCTTTCCACCGCCACCTGGGCCTGATAGATGGCGCGCTGGACCGCCTTGGCCCTGGAACGACCATGCCCGATAACCGCCACCCCGTTGACCCCCAGCACCGGGGCGCCGCCGATTTCGGCGTAATCGGCCAGCCGACGCACCTTAGACAGGGCCGGTAAGAAGTGCGATTCGACGATCTGTGGGGGGAGGGCCGCGCCCACCTCTTTTTCGACCAGGTCTAACAGGGTCTCGCTCAACCCTTCCGAGAGCTTGAGCACCACGTTGCCCGCGAATCCGTCGCAGACGACGACGTTGGCCTTTCCAGCCGGGATGTCCAGGCCCTCCACGTTGCCGATGAAATTCAACCCGCTGCGCTTCAACAGGGCAAAGGTTTCCTGGCCCACCTGATTGCCCTTGTTATCCTCTGCGCCGTTGCTGAGCAGGGCCACCGTAGGCTGGGCGATGTTCAGCACCCGCTGAGCATAGATACTGCCCATCAAGGCGAATTGCACCAGGTGTTGGGGTTTACAATCGAGGCTAAGGCCCAGGTCGAGGACGAAGGTGTTTTCCTGAAGCCCGAAATAAACGACCCCCGCCGCCGGACGTAAGATGCCCTCGATCCGTCCCAGAATCCACAGGGCCGCGATCATACCGGCTCCCGAATGGCCCATCGTGACCGAGGCCTGAGCCCGGCCCTCTTTGACCAGTTGGTCCGCTACCACCACGGAGGCATCCTTTTTGTTACGCACGGCCATGGCCGGCTGCTCGTCCATGGCTATGACCTGGCTGGCGATGACCTGCGAGATGGACAGGCCCTCGATCTCGTGCCGGGCCAGTTCCGTCTCCAGGGCCTCCTCCTGACCCACCAGGATCAGGTCTACCTCATATTCACGGGCCGCCGCCACTGCCCCGGCCACGACCTCACCAGGGGCATAATCTCCACCCATAGCATCAACGGCGATTACCGCCATACACGTTCCCTCCCGGCGCCTTCCCTGTGCGGCAAGGGCTACTGCATTATAGCACAGCCCTGACCTCCCGTCAAAACGGCGTATTCACTCAGCTAAAGTGTTACTTAAGCTTTGTCTAGCATGGGTTGCAAGATCTCTTGCCGCGCTCTCCTCTTTTTTGCGACCCTTGAAAAAGCCCTCGGTATCGTGGCCAGGAGCGACTGCGCTTGTTCCGCTATTTGAGCGTACAGTTCTGACGCTCGTTCCTCGATCTCTAGAGCCCTCTCTAACGCGTCTTTGAAGCTAGCGTCTTCAGCTAAGGCGGTCTCGAAGTCATAATCAGGTAGTTCTAAACCTTCGAAAGAAAACGTAGCTTCCAGCGCATCGGATATGGTCTCCTGATAGGTTCTTACCAGGTGGGTCTTATTCTTCTTGCTCTCCTCAGCAAAACCGAGAAATGCCTCTTTGCCCTCATCGAATCTTTGGGCCAGCTTTTCGTAGAAAGCCGAGGAATCGTCTTCCAGCTTTTCCGCAAAGCTCATAATGGCAGAAGCAGTTAAAGTCGAATTTCTCATCTCAGAACCACCTTTGGATGACTACTTTGCTTTCAGTGAAGAATCGAATGCTTTCCAGCCCCTGGCCATGGAGCGAGCCAAAAAAGGAGTCTTTCATGCCGCTGAAGGGGAAAAACGCCATTGGAGCTGCGATGCCCACGTTAATACCAATATTCCCACACTCAGTCCTATATTGGAACTCTCGAGCCCATTTCCCGCTTCCGGTAAAAATGGACGCCGCGTTTCCGAATGGGTTGGTGTGGATCATTTCGATGGCCTCGTTTAAGCTGTCAGCTTTCATCATCATTGCCACAGGCCCAAATATCTCCTCCTGGGCGATGGTCATATCCAGGGTCACCTCTTCAAAAACCGTCGGCCCGACAAAGCACGTGTCGGGATAATCTCCCACGATAGCCGGTTTTCTTCCATCAAGTCTAAGTTTGGCGCCCTCTTCGATGCCTTTCTCAATATATCCTAAAACCTTCTCTTTTTTGCTTTGATCGCGCAAAGGGCCCATCTGGATTGTATCATCCAGCCCGTAGCCTATTCTTATCCTGGAGGCCGACGCTAGAAAAGCATCTACTACTTTGTTATAGAAAGCTTCGTGTTCCTTTTTGGAAAGCCCTTCGCCAACTATAACCAGATTCGCGTTGGCCAAACAACGCTGCCCCGTGTTGCCATAAAACGAGGTCATGCACGCCGCCATCGTTCGGTCTATATCCGCATCCGGCATGACCACCGCAAAGTTCTTTGCGCCGGCCTGCGCGATAACCCGTTTACCTGTCTCTCCACACCTCTTGTAGACAACATCCCTTCCTACTGGGGTCGAACCGACAAAGCATATTCCCTTGATATCCGGGTTGTCCAGCATGGCCGATACAACCTCTCTGCCGCCATGAACCACGTTCCATACCCCGGGTGGAATCCCTGCCTCGTCTGCCAGCTCCACAATTTTCGCCTGGCTGATGGGGTCTTCGCTAGAGGGCTTGACCACGATGCAATTCCCTGTGGCGACAGCATAAGGCGCAAACCATAGAGGTACCATAAAAGGAAAATTGAAGGGGCCGATGATTCCGAAAACCCCCAATGGCTGTCTGATGAGATACTCGTCTATGCCAGTGGCAATATCCTCTAAATTGTACCCCATCATCAGGGATGGTATCCCCGTGGCGACTTCCACGTTCTCTATGCCTCTTCTCGTTTCTCCCCGAGACTCATCAATGGTTTTCCCATGTTCCATGGTCTGAATTCTACTCAACTCCTCAAAGTTCTCCTCCAGCATCTCCTTCAGCCGGAAAAGACACCTTGCTCTCGCTACTGGAGGTGTACTTCGCCAGTCTGGGTAAGCCTCCTTTGCTGCTTCCACTGCCTGGTCGTGCTCCTCCTTCGTTGAAATAGGAACTTTGGCTATGACCTTACCAGTAGCAGGGTTTACGACGTCTCTAAGCTCCCCCTTGGACGCCACCAACTCACCATCAATGAAATTCTTGAGCTCTAATGGCTCTTTGATCGGTTCCTCTAGGACAGCCATACTAATACCTCCTTGATATAGTTTGGGATATAGTTTGGATAGTTCACTGCACTTATCGAGAGTCTCGTCAACCCTCAGACTATGAATCCTCCAACGTTTCGTAGTATGCATCCCCCAGGTCGTTCGGGTTAAAGGCTTCCCTGACCTTGTGCTGATAACGAAAAACGGATGGCTGCGGTGCGGCCCAATGAATCCTGTCGCGCTCTTCTTTGGGAGTCGTCCTGCCGTCGGCCCCGCGTGCTACCGAGTTCCACTTCTCCATGCCGACACCCCAACCTCTTTCCAGCCCCAGCCTGGTGCAGGCATCAAAGAACTCGAGGGTGCCCTCTACTGATTCCCTGTCATGGGGATCGAAGCAGGTAAAGTTCTCCCAAAGGCACGTGCCTCCCCCTCCCTGACCGCCTATCGGGCCCATCATACAGTCTCCTCCGGCTTCCACCACGGCACCCCGCTGCTCCCACACTTTCTTGAACTCAGCCGCTTCTTCGGCGTGGGATGTCCCGTAGTCCGCCGCACCAAGCAGACCGAAACAACCGTCATATCCCCCGCCGAAAACGAGGTTCAGGTTTTTGTGTCCCAGCCTGATCAGGTAAAGAAGCACCCAATCGTGTATCTCAGGCTCATTCATAGCTTCCACTTTCCAGCCTCCGGTCCTGGCCAGTATTTCATCAAATGCCTTCTCCTGCCACTCCATATCCCGTGGGGTCATACCGACCAGAATGATCTGGAAATCGCGTTTGGAATCCTCCGTAACTCTTTGCACTTCTGGATCCTCAAGAATGTCCTCAAGGTCTCCCAGGGTTTTAGTGGGGTCGGTGAGAATTTTGACCATGGCCTGCTTCAGGTCTCTGCCGAACATGTTGTACTGCCGGTGAGCGAGATACCCTATGCCGGTGTCCCATATCATATAAGCCGCATCAGCCCATGCCTTCCACGACGGGAAAGCCACGGTATATGCCTTGAAATTGTCCGGGAGTGATACCTTGTAGGCTGGTACTATCCCTTCCACAGGAAGTTTCTCCGGGCCGGGCCAGGCAAAGAGTTTGATCGCGCATTTCGTATATACCCCCATAGCGCCTTTGGAGCCGATAAATCCCCTGGCTACGCCCTTCATGCTTGGCCCCGGGCCTTCACCGCAGAACCAGCCGCAGCCGGCACCCAACGATCCTGTTCTCAAGATTTCGCCCGTGGGCATAACCCATTCCAGTCCCAGCAAGTTATCGTAATGCCAACCGCCGTACAGGTTGCTCGGCCCGGACCCAAAGTACGAGGTGGCGCCGGCCAATATGGAGCAGCTACAGCCGGAGCCCGGGATATGAGTATTCAGGCCCACCTTCATGGCCTCGGCTTGAAGCGTGGCCCCTATCACCCCCGGCTCGATTACGGCAAACATGTTTTTTTCGTCTATCTCAAGAACTCGGTCCATCCGTCTCATGTCCAACTGAATGGTATCGTCCTCTGAGGGGTACCCCTGTGCGGACCAGAAGGTGCTTGCGGCCTTGAACTTTACTTTGTATTTGTTGCACAATTTGACTATGGCCTGGACTTCTTCAGTACTCCCCGGCAGAAGGACTGCCGCTCCTCTTGGGGTATATGTGTTGAAATAAGGGCCGAGATGAATGGCAGTATGGGCCAGCGAGTACCTGTATGAATCAAGTACCGCCGGGTCATCGGATATGTTCGCCGCCCCTACAACGTCCTCCAGGGCCATGTACACGTTCTCAGGTAGTGTCATTTGCTCCCTCCCCTCCGCTATACCGCTTTCTGCACAAGCTCGACAATGTCATAGACTTTCATCGTATCTCCCAGCGCACTAGTGGCATCCATGAAATTCCTCTCGCACCACGGGCAGGCGCTTACCAGCGCTTCGGCACCGGTAGCCCTGGCTTCCGCGATTCTTTCGGTGGCGGTCCACATGGAGAATTCTGGATAGGCTTCACGAACTCCCCCCCCGGCCCCACAGCACCAACTGTATTCCCGTATCCTCTCCATCTCCACCAGCTCCACTCCGGGGATGCTCCTGAGGATCTCCCTCGGCTGATCGTACACTCCCCAGGCTCCGTTATACCTCGGCTTTTTCGGCTCATAGACGATGATCTGACTCTTGATCTTCTTCTCCACACCGTTCCACGGTACATACGGTTCCCCCTGCCTTCCCAGGTGGCAGGGGTCGTGATAGGTAACGGACATTGGAATTCCAGAACGGAACGCGATCTTTCCTTCCCTGATCAGGCGATCAATGAATTCTACGGTATGCAGCACTTCAACCTGAGAACCCAATTGGGGGTAAAGACGTTTGAATGCATGGTAGCCGTCAGCACATGAAGTTACCACCGTCTCCACCCTGGCTCTGGCCCATGCCTTCATATTCGCCCTGGCAAAACGGGTGAATTCATCCCTGTAGCCCATCGAGTATACCCTGCCGCCGCAACACATCTCCTGCTCCCCCATGATCCCGACGCCAACACCCGCGTTCTTCAAAAGCAGTACCGCGGCCCTGGCAGACCTCTGTAGCTCCTGGTCATAACTAAATCTACAGCCTGCATGAAAAAGGACTTCGGCCCTTTCCGAAAATAGACGCGGGACATCCAGATCGTCCGCCCATTCTCCCCGTCCGGTTTTGGGTTGTAGCATGGTATTGTGTTCTTTAGCCAGACTCTCGATTACGGCCTTGTGTTCATCAAGACCCTGACCATCCTCAACCAATCTGAACTTGAGTTCACGCACCATCTCCAGGGGATCCAGATTGTAGCGGCAGATCTTACAGCTTACATCGCATGATCCGCAGGTCATGCATTTAAAGACTATATCCCGAACCGTATCTGAATACCCACTTTGTCCTCTCATAAGGGACTGGGCAACCGCATATCGGCCGCGTGCGGAGTAACTGTTGAAATTATGGTACGAAACGCTGGGACAGTTCTTGGCAAACCGCCAGCTCTTCACCTGGTCAAACGGAATCCACTTGCAGTAGGAACACTGACTGCATCTGTCCATTTCCGCTGCAAAATCTTCCAGCGCCATTCTTTATTCTCCTGTGTACTTTGTAGTGTTAAAAGCAGAGCTTGCCGGGGTTCATTACGTTATTGGGGTCGAATATCCCCTTGATCTTCTGCGTTACGATCATGGTCATGGCATCTGCGTTGTAGACCATGTCAGCCCACATCCCGTATGGCCGCGAGAAGAATGCTCCCTGCCTGAACAGCCTGAGGCTGGCGTCACGGAACAACTCCTGAGTCCTGAGCATCTCCGCCCGATTCTTCCGGCTGAACGGGAGAATGAATTCACAATGGCAGCCGACCCCCTGATGCACCGGCTGGATATAAACTCCAACGTCTGGGGCCGGATATTGTCGTTCATTGGCCGCTGAATACATCGTCGTAACGTAGCCGGGCGTTTTATCAAGCGTGGTCAGGAAGAATACTTCCTGCGATCCCCCCTTGTATCTCAGTTTCCAGTACGGCTCTGTGGAAGGTTTTAGCAAAAGCTCCAGCAACTCACCGCCACGGCAGCCCTGGATTGCCGGCACCATCTTCAATCCGAATTGTTGGGCGATGTCCCGGATATCATTTTCCTGAGCTTCAACCTTTTCCCTGAGCAAAATGTGTCCGCCTGTAATCCCCACGGTTACTACCCAGGCGGGGAGTGCATCTTTCAGGGATTCAACCTCATCCGGTTCATGGGCAAGGACGTATGCCAGACAGACGTTATTCATCATGAAGAGTTCATCGCCAAATCTGAACTTGAGTAGTTTGTACGCAAAATCGATGACATCATCGAGCTTCGCGGCCGGAACGAAGAAAAGCTTCCGGAAATCCGGAAAAACTTCGCATTTTACCGAGGCCCAGGTAACGATACCCATGCTGCCCTGAGCTGCCGAAACGAACTTGTAGAAATCCAGTTGTCCCGGCCCGGGTCCCTGCACGGGCACCAAGCCCTTCTGCCAATCCTCTTCTTTTTCGCCGCGAAAAGCACCGCTTCCACTCCATAACCTGTCCCCATTGCCCCACACGATCTCCAGGCTCCGCAGTGGTTCGAGCAAATTCCACTGATACTTCGGAGACATCACGGGCTCTCTTTCCAGGAGACTTGCTAATACCGATTTATTGGCCCGAGGTAGAAGCGGCATAACAATGCGCAAGCCTTCTCTCTGAAGCTCGGGCTGAAGCTGGCTGTACGTTACCCCCGGCTCAATGAGAGCCAGCCTGTTCCTGCGGTCGATCTTCAGTATTCGCTTCATCCCGCTCAAGTCAACGATGACTGACTCGGGGGCGGTAGGAACCGTATCACCGCGCAAATGTGGCCCGCCTGAACTCACCGGCACCAGCGGGGTCAGCGTCTCGTTCGCCCAAAGAACGATCTTTTGCACCTCATCCACATCCCTCGGCTTGACCATGAAGCGAGGTTTCATAGGCGGAATTAGAGTGTGATCCAGTGAAAATGGTTCTCCTATTTCAGGATTGTCAAAAACGCCGGCTTCTCCGACTATTTCCATCAACCGTGCTTTCTTTTCATCCATACGTAACTCCCGTACAGGCAACGTAGTACTTCACTCCATGCTTTCGATGATAATCTCAGCGGCGAGCCTGGCCCCTATCCCCGGCAGGAGACCGCACTTTTCAAAACCTTTCGCCCTGGCGAAGGCCTCCATATTCTCTTCGCTGGCCGCGGGATCCATGTAACGTCCAAATACCACCTCTTCCTGTATCTGCGGGCATACTACAGAGCCTACTTCCTCTTCGAAGCGGGGCATAAACATCCGGGCAGCCATTATAGTTGCCCCCACAGCCGCATAATCCAGCAGGTCATCACTGCCAAAATAGAGCCCCAGGGCAATAAGACTCCCGGTTACACCCCCACACATCCAGCCAGTCCCACCGAAACCAGGAAATGGGGACAAGGCTTTAATAATCTCCATATCGCCCAGGCCAAATTCCTCCATCACGGCAAGCGCTGTACTCCTGGCACAATTACGGGCAAGGAAATTATATTCCTCGCCCCGCCGCTGAACGCGATCTAGAATCTGCTGCTTGTGGGCCAAAATCTCATTCCGGTTAAGTGTCTTCCTGGGCATCCCCTCCGCAGCCAGTTTTTTGTACCTGGCCTCAATGGCTGGCACATCCCAGTCTCTTTCGGCCAGTTCTTGCACTCTTGCCTTCAGGGCCTCATAGTCTGCCATTAGCTACCTCCTCAAGTTCATTATTGTGCACAGATACACACAATTGCATCATCCCTCACCGCGTTGCCTCATCCCGGCCATCGCAACCCGCAGCCCTGTCTTCAGATCACGCAACGTCTCGATGCCGCTCCAATCTATCCCCAGGTCCACAATCATCTCAGCCACCGCGTCGGAGATGCCGGTCACGATGGTGCGCGCACCCTTCAGCCGCGCTGCCTGGATCGTCTTGTTTAGGTAAGCCGCGACACCGCTGTCCACGATGGGCACGCCAGTGATGTCCAATATCACCACTTTGGCCTGGTGCTTCCGTATCCCCGCCAGCAGAGCGCGGGTGATATCCCTGGCGCGCATCGTGTCAACACTGCCGATCAGCGGCATGATGATGATATGCTCCATCACAGGGATGATGGGCGTGGAGAGTTCCTGGAGCGCCCGTTTCTGCGTCTCGATGACCTCCTGCTGCAAGCGTATGTTCTCTTCCTGTGCCCGTTCCCGCTCGGCGATTTCACACTGCAGCGCCTCCTCTGCCTGCTTACGCCTCGTGATGTCCTGCCCAACCTCTATGAATCCTTTCACTGTGCCATCCTGCCCGAAGGTTGGAAAAGCCTGAAGCCTCACAAGAAAACGGCTGCCGTCATCTCTTACACCTTCAGTCTCGACCTCTGCGGGCCGACCGGTAGCTATTGCCTGGACTCCAGGACAATGTGGGCAAACCGTATCACGTTTTTCTAATTCCCGGAAACACTTTTTTCCGATCATCTCACGGGGAGATTTGTTAAAATGTCTGCCTTGCGCAGCGTTTACGATGACTATATTGTGGTCGCAATCTATGAGGTTGAGCCCAAGGCCAATGCTCTCCACTATAGAGCGATAGCACTCCTCGCTCTCCCGCAGCGCCTGCGCTGCTTGTAACGCCTCAGCCAAAGCCTTCCTTTGGCTCTCCTCCGCCCGCTTGCGCTCGGCTTCTGACGCTCCCAATTCGGCAATTCGAGCGCGTGCCTCTGCCAGTTCTTCTACGAGTTGCTCCTTTGTCTTCTTTGTATCGCCCATTTTTCACCGCCTACTCCAGATAAGACACAGACGTATCATCCGCCGTGAATAGCTTGTAAAACGTTCACAGGGACTCCGCACCGCATTTTATCATCGGCTTTGAGTATTCGGCCTTCCATAATAACCACTGCCCTTTGGGATTCTGAGATCTCCAGCAGGGCGAGAAGGTCTTCGACCGTCGCCCCATCTGGAATCTCAACCTCAATGCCCTGTGAATGCTGGTAATCGGGGAAAGATTGGCGCAAAGTTCCGTATAGTTTGACCTTAACCTTCATTCCTGCTTCCCGTTAGAAATCAAAGGTGCTGTCGAGTTCCTCGTCACCGATGACAAAGACTGTGTTATGGGGAGGCAGAGGTTCTTCGTAGAAAAACCTGGGCAATCGATCGTCCTCGTTGGTAAACCCTGCCTTTCTATTGAATTCCCTCTCTGCCTTCAACACCCGCACCCCCATGGCGTAAGGGAAGTCATCCGCTCCAAGCTCCGTGCCGAATCTGGCATTTATCACCCTCCGAAACGCCTCGCCACCTTCGGGAGTCAACAGGGCTACACTCGCCATAAAGCACTGCCCCGTGCTGTCAAAAGCGGCCATGGCGATTTGAAGGAATCTGGAGGTCTCCACCTGTCCTGCCGGGTTCAATGGGTCGAGCATTTGTTGCAAATATGCCCCGACCACGTTTCCTGCCGTGTGATCGGCACCCATGGGTGAGGTGGCATAAGTAACGCCATGACCCAGCATGGCCCTCGGATCATAAGCGGCAATGCTCTGGCCCTTGACCACGGGAACCCGGGCGTGGTTGAAATGCTCGCCTACGGCAGCAGGCCCGTTTCCAAGGATCCTGCCGAATTCTGTGCCCATGCCGATCTCCTCCACCATCTCTATAGCCGCCTCGGCATCCCCAAACTCTTTGTGCCCGGCATCCATAGCAACGGCAAGGGCCACCCCCGTGCTCATGGTGTCAACCCCAATGTCATCGCACAGATTGTCGAGTCGAGCAATCGTATCCAGATCGGCAATGCCGGTCATACCGCCCATCGCCCAGATAGTCTCATACTCCAGGGAACTGGTTACATACCTCCCCTCTTTATCCACAAATTCATTGGAGCAATGGATGATGCACTGGGTGCAGCCCATGTGGGTCGTATTTCCGCCCCGTTCCTGGATAAGCTCGGCCATGGCCTCCCCGCTGATCTTCTCCCAACCGTCCAACACGCCCTTTCGAGCATTGTAACTGGGAAAGGCGCCCATGGAATTGACGGGAGCCACGAGACCGGCGGTGCCGAGCTTGGGCATCACCTCACCGCTCATGTGATCCTCTTTTACGGCTTTGACGACAGCCCTGGCCGCGTCCTTGAAAGCCTGCGGATCGGCTATGGGGTCAGCGCTCTTCCCGCGCTGATCTACAATGAGGGCCTTAAGCCCCTTGGCCCCCATAACCGCCCCCAGGCCTCCTCGGCCTGCGGCGCGGCAGGGGCGACCGTCCACGTCGGAAGACTGTATGGAAGCTGCGGTCAGCCTATACTCGCCAGCCGGCCCGATACAGAGCACTGAGGTTTTCTTCCCGTAGACCTCCAGGAGCTTTTCCACCAGTTTGTACGTTCGCATTCCCTGGTACTCCTGGGCTGGAATGAGACTGGCGTTTCCCTTCTCGTCAATACTGAGGAAGTAGAGTTCTCCTTCCGGCGCCTGCCCTTCGATAACTACCGCCGTAATTCCCAAACGGCCTAAAGCCGCCGCAACGGTGCCCCCCACATTGCTCTCTTTGATCGTCCCTGTCAGCGGGCTTTTCGCCCCTATGGATATCCGGCTGGTATTCGGCAGAGGCGTACCACTTAGAAAGCCCGGAGCAAAAATGAGCTTGTTTTCCGGCCCCAGGGGATCACACTTTGGCGGCACCTCTGCGTTGATCATTATTGATGTAAGGCCCCTGCCGCCAAGCCCCACGTAATCCTGTGGCACATCTTCAATATTAATGGTTTTTTCGTTCACGTTCACCCTTATGAACTTCATATCTACCTCCTTGCAACGATAAATTAGGTGGCGCTATAGCCGCAGAACCGGTTTGATCACACGCCCCTTTTCCATATCTTCCACCGCCTGGTTTATGTCGTCGAATGGATAGAATGTGATCAATCGGTCAAAGGGGAACCGCCCCTGGCTGTACAGTTCAATCAGCCTGGGGATAAACAGATCCGGGATGGCATCGCCTTCGATGATCCCCTTAACCATCCGGCCATTCATGATCCTGTCCATGTCCAGGCTGACCTCCGTGCCCGGTGGCACAACCCCCAGGAGTCCGCAAACCCCGCAACGGGGCAGAACATCCACGGCCTGCCGAAGCACCTTGGGATTACCGACACACTCCAGGCTGAATTCTGCACCCTGGCCGGTAATGTCCAGGATGGCCTCAACCGGATCCACCTCACCGGCCTTGACGGTATGGGTGGCGCCCAATTCCCTGGCCGTCTCCAGGCGGTCCGAATTGATATCCACGGCGATAATGGTGGTACAACCGCACACGACCGCCCCGAGCACAGCGCTCATCCCCACCGGGCCGACACCGAATATGGCGATGGAAGCCCCGGGCCTGGGCTGAAGCGAATTCATGACCGCACCGGCGCCGGTCATAACGCCGCACCCCATGGGGCCCAGGATCTCGAGGGGAACGTCATCCCGCACCCTGACGACGTTCCGTTCGTTGGCTAACGCGAAATCGGCAAAAGAAGACTGGCTGAAAAAAGAGCCATGGATGACCTGAGCGCCCTTTCGCAAGGTCGTGGTACCGTCCGGACGGGCTCCGTGGAAATTGTACAGGAAGAAATTCAGGCAATAGGAGTCCTTGCCGGCCTTGCATGAAGCGCATGTCCCGCAGGAGTTCCAGGCCAATACCACATGATCGCCCGGTTTTACCTTGGTCACCCGCGCCCCCACCTTTTCGACAATGCCGGCCCCTTCGTGTCCGAAGACACTCGGCGGCGGAGGGATCGGTAAATGCTGGTCCCGGGCGGCCAGGTCCGTGTGGCAGATGCCAACGCCGACTATCCGCACCAGCACCTCATCATCGTTCGGCTCGCTGAGTTCCAGTTGTTCGATGCTGAAATTTCCCGATTTCTCAAAGACGACCGCGGCTTTAATTTCCATCTTTCTCCTCCTCTTTTCTCCTCCTGCCGAGCTTAATATTTTCCATCAATTGGCTACGGCTACAACCCCAAATAGGCTTTCCTCACATAATCGCTTTGGAGGAGCTGGTCACAGGCCCCTTCCAGGCATACTCGGCCATTTTCCAGCACGTATGCCCGGTCGGCTATCTCCAGGGTATGTCGAACATTTTGCTCGATCAGTAAGACGGTAATCCCCTGGTCGCGGAGCCCCTGTATGATGCGGAAGATTTCTGCCACCAATAGCGGGGCCAACCCGTATGAGGGCTCATCAAATAGGCACAGCCGGGGCCTTGACATTAAGCCCCGCCCCATGGCTAACATTTGACGCTCGCCACCGCTCAACGTTCTAGCTAATTGCCTTTCCCTTTCCTTTAGCATGGGAAAAACTCGATAAACCCGCTCCAGTGTTTCCTCCTTCTGTTTCCACGCCTGGTAAGGATAGGCACCCATTTCCAAGTTTTCACGCACCGTCATGTCGGGAAAAACTCTTCCACCCTGGGGTACGTGAGAAATACCCAGTTCCACAATGGAGTGAGGTGGTAGACCATCTATCCGCCTACCGAGGAACTCCACACTACCTGAAGCTGGACGCAGCAAACCGGATATAGTATTAAGCAGGGTCGTTTTACCGGCTCCGTTCGAACCGAGCAAGGCCACTATTTCTGCCTCATCGATTCCTAAACAAACATCCCATAATGCTTGAGCCTTACCATAAAGAGTATTTATATTACATACTCCCAGCATAAGCCTACTCCCCTAAGTATACTTCAACAACGGTTCTGCTGGTGGCAATCTGCTGCGGCGTTCCTTCCGCAATCTTCTCACCGTGATGGAGTACCATAATGCGGTCACATACGCTCATAATTGCTTTCATGACATGCTCGATCATGAAAATGGTAATCCCCTTATCCCGAATCCTGGTTACCAATTCCATAGTCTGGGCTACCTCAGTGGGATTTAATCCTGCCATCAGCTCATCCAGCAACAATAGTTCCGGCCTGGTTGCTAACGCTCTGGCTACCTCCAGGCGCTTCTGGTTAGCCAGGGTCAGGTCTTTCGCAGGGGTCGCTCTCACTGCCGACAACCCGACAAACTCTAATAATCCTGTAGCTTCCCTGGCAGCATCCGCTGATGACATCCTGTTTGATGTCCCGAATAACGCGCCCAACAATACGTTCTCAAGAACTGACATGTTGGCGAAAACTTTAACCGATTGAAACGTTCTGGCCACTCCTCCCCTACAGATTTGATGCGGCTTTGAGCCGGTGATTTTTTTACCCTTGAATCTTATTTCTCCAGAATTAGGAACAAGAGCCCCCGATATCAAATTAAACAGCGTCGTTTTACCAGCTCCATTGGGACCAATCAGACCTACGATTTCGCCCTCGTTGACGTGGAAGTCTACGTTTGAGACTGCGGCTAACCCGCCAAAGTACCTGGTCACTCCTTCGCCTTCAAGTATTGGCATGGTGCCCCCCCGAAACTCGTTTCCACAGCTTCTGTATTAATCCGACAAGTCCCCGGGGCAGGTATAAGATAGCGACCACTAATATGATGCCGAAAATGAGCATATATAATTCGGGAAACCTGGTTATCAGAAATTCTTCCAGGTAGGAAAAAATAACTGCGCCCAGGATTGGACCGTAAAGCTGTCCCATACCGCCAAAGATGGCCATCAGAACGGGCATAAAAGAAAAGAGCGGGTTAAAGGCGATGTATGGGTCAATGTATGTCCATCTTGTGGCCATGATGGCCCCGGCGGCCCCTATGAAAGAAGCGCTGATGGCAAAGGTGATAACCTTCACCAAAGTTACATTTATGCCGGTGTGGGCCGCGGCTTCCTCGTTCTCACCGATACTTTGTAAAGCTAAGCCAAATCTAGAGCGTCTAATGAGGTAGGTGGTAAGCATTAATGTCACAAAAATGCTGAGCATTACGTAATACACAGTGGTGTGATCTACGGGGATAACGAATCTGCCACGCGTGCCCGTTATGTGAAGCTCCAGGTACAGGACAAGATGCTTGATGAGCTCCACGAGTCCGAAAGTGAATATGGCAAAATATATGCCCCTCAGCCTCAGCGTCAAGGCGCCGACGAGAAGGGCCAGACAGACACTAGCCAGACCAGCAATGCCGATAACGATAGGCAGAGAGAATTCGTTCCCCAGTATAGCTGAAGTATATATGCCGACCCCGAAGAAGGCGGCCGGCGCCAGTGACATGTAACCGGTAGGGCCGGAAAAAATAACCCAACTCACAGTGATGATGGTATACATCAGGATGCTGCTCAGTAATATAACAGTATAAGCCGGGGCATAGAGGGGTGAAGTAGCTAATAGGATCAATAAGATGAGAATAATTGACCCCGAGGCCAGGGACCTCTTAGATGTAAACGTGGCAGTATCCATTTCGCTATTTCCCCAAAATACCGGTCGGCTTCACCAGGAGCAGGAGCATGAAGATGACGTAGTAGGCAACCAGTGATAAGCTCGGCTCTATATAGGTGACTATGCTGCCAATAAGACCCAGTATAAAACCCCCGATAAAACTGCCCGGGATACTGCCCAACCCGCCCAGGACGACCACGATGATGGCAATTACCGTGTATTCCAGGCCCATCGTTGCTCTAATAGGGTAGCACATGCTTAAAAGTACGCCGGCAAAACCAGCCATTAAAGCCCCAAAGCCAAAGCATAAAGCCAGCACCTGGTCGATGTTTACCCCCATGAGTCCCGCTGTCGCCGGGTCTTGAGCCGCGGCCCGAATCGCTTTGCCCAGGCGGGTGCGGGCTACAAAGAGATAGAAGGCTACCCCTATGATGACAGCAAACAAAAGGGTTACCAGGCGATTGGCGGCAAATATCGCTCCCCCCAGATCGACCCCAAAAGCTAAATAAGAGTACCCTTCTATGTCGGCACCCCATATTAATATGGCCACATTTTGAATGATGAAGAGGAGACCAAAAGAGGCTAACAGGGAACTACCCTCAAAGGCAGCCGCTGATGCTGACGAGATTCTGAGGCGTGTGAACAGAGTCCTGTGAAGTATAAAACCTATTATGAATACAACCGGACCGACAATGACCAGAGAGACCAGCGGGTTAATGCCCAACATGGTGTACAGCATCCAGGTGCCGAAAGACCCGAGCATAATAAACTCGCCATGAGATATGTTCAGCACCCGGGCCACACCATATTGCAGGCTGAGCCCCACGGCGATCAGGGCATAGATGCCGCCCAGCAGTAAACCAGCAATCACTACGTCTAGGATCGTCACGATCATGATAATAGCTTCCTGGCTTTGGTAGTCAAGAGTGCAGGCTGCCTAAAAGGCGCAGGAATAGTCCCCTGGTGCAAATAACCGACTTAGAACGGGTTATTTTGCGCCCTCTAGACAGCCTGCTTACTATATTATTTATTTGTTGTTAGACTTAATGTCTATGGTGTTGGCCACGGCGGCTTGGGGTAGATAGGCTCTGCGGTAGCCTTATCCTTTGGGCCTATGACTTCGAAAATGCCGTTTTGCCACTGACCAATCTCGCCGGGATGACACTCAACTGCCAAAAGTTGATTATCAAACCAGGTCGGCCCCAGAACTGTTTCGAACTTCTCTGTAGCCATTATGTCCCTTATTACGGCCTGGTCAAGGGTTCCGGCCTTCTCGATAGCCTGCTCAAAGAATTGCAGTCCAGCCCAGTAGAATAGATGTCCCCACCAATCAAGTATGCCTGGGTCATAGAGTGCGATGAATTTATCATAGAATTCCTGGGCTGCGGGAGAGCTTTTCATGTTCCAGGCTCCTTCACCCATTACTCCCTCTACCGCCTCCGCCCCAAAGATCCCTTTATAAACTTCGAAATTGCCCCCAGGACCGAGTAGAAAGGCCTTTGGATTAAAGCCAAGCTCCATTGCCTGTCCGGTAACAAGGAAGCCCGCATCGGGATAGGTAAAAGAGCAAAAGACATCGACATCAAGCGCCTTCGCCTCCTTTAATATGGGCGATACGTCCTTAATATCAGGCGGAGTGCTCTTAATCAATACTATGTCAATGCCCTTCTTCCCAAATTCTCTAGTCGCCACTCCAGAATACTCTATGCCGTGGAGGTCCTCAATGAACATAATCGCCGCCGTCTTCACGCCGGCTTCCTCAAAAATGTCAGCCAGCACCGGTATCTGGTTGTGGTCAGAAAAATTCAAGACGCCAAAGAAGTAGGGCATACCAGGAAGCATATCCCTGATGGTTGTTGCCCCACCCTCGGCTCCTATCAGTATATACCCGTACCTATTGGCTACCGCGCCGGCCGCAAAAAGAAAAGCGGTGCTGGCGGGAGGGAACACAAAGTCAACCTTGTCCTCCAAAATTAATTTTTCCAGCAGCCTCGTCATCGTGCCCATATCGCTTTTATCATCGTATACGAGCATCTCTACAGGTAAGCTCTGGCCGTACTCCTCCACATATATCCCGCCCCTGGCATTGACCTCATCAACCCACATTTTATAGACTGGCCCGAAGGCATTTTCTTCAAAAAAAGCTAATGGGCCGGAGAGAGGTCTTGCCGCTCCAATAACGATTTTGTCTTTGGCTTGAGAGGTTGAGGCTAGGGCAGGCGCTGCGGTCGATGTGGGCGCGGGGCCGCATACCGTTGCAACCAGCCCAACGCCGGTTAGTGCTGCGCCGCGCAGGAATTCACGGCGGGTCAAACCTTTGGTATCCATTTTTTCCTCCTTTTTGTTTTCGGGTTCTGGAAAACGGGTCAAATCTTTAGTATCCATTTTTTTTCCTCCTTTTTGTCCAAACACTATCTGGTGATCCATGGTGCACTTTGCACACATTATACACTTATATAGAGAAGTTGTCAAATCAGGGAGACAATTACCGGTATTACAACCTCAGCCCTCTTCGGTGTTTATTTGTATACGCCGTATTCCTTGGCCGTATCAACCATCGCCTTGACATTTTCCGGCTTGGCATGGTCAAAGAACGCCCCATTGCTTAATATAAAACCACCACCTTTGCCGGCAGTATCTATGAGTTTCTTGGCGTAGTCTTTCACCTCCTTGGGTGTGCCTAAGTGCAACATGGCGGAGGGCACGTTGCCAAGGAGGCAGGCGTTCTTGCCCAAGGTTTCCTTGGCTTTGACCATATCCGACTGGTCGATCATCCAGAGCGTCTTGCCCTTTGGTAGATCTTTGACGACTTTGAGACGCGAGTTGTAGCCGCCCTCGGCCGCGGGATTTGGCACGCATCCCTCCTCGATCAGACCCAGCATGACCTTCTGCAAGGTCGGCCAGTAGAACTTCTCAAACTGCTCATCGGAGAGGAAGCCATCCGCACCCTTATGTAGCGGCAGGAAGATGATCGGCTGTCCGGTCATCTGTGCTGCTCCAACCCCCATCTTGATCATGAGTGGCGTTATGGCTTCCATCGCTTCGATGAGCTTATCGGGTTGCCGGTAGATATCCAGCATGATCCCTTTGGTGCCTCTGAGGGTGTCGCCGATCATGTCAAACGGCGCTTTCGTGAACCCGCCCCATAACTGCGGAAAGCCCAGGCCGGCCAATTCAGCATTGAGGGCTCCCAGGACTCCTGCCCATTTCAGGGCTTCACCCCCGGCCTCAAAAAGGGCCTTATAGGCGGCTTGAACGGGGGGGATACCATAGGGTATGAAGTTAAAGGCAACTCCATATATCTCGAGTATGCCTGGGAGAAACGGGAGCATATGGAGGGGCTCTAACGCTCCGAATATGCGCGGCAGGTAGACGTTGCTGAAGAAACCCGACGGGTCCTGAATCAGGGCGTCATATTCATCCGCCTTCATGTATTCGCCTTCATTACACTGGTAGCTATGTTCAGGCGAGACTCCATGGCCCGGCCAGGAGTACAATCTGTAGTCAAGGACCTCAAAGAACTTCCCAGGTCCGGGGGCCGTGGCTCCGATATGCGTGTCCGCTGCAAAGTCAAGGGTGAATTTCCTAAAGGCGGCGTGCAGTTTTTCGTAGTCGTACATCATCTCCTGGGGGGTCATTCCATTGTAAAAAGCGGGGAAGAAGCTTGGGATTACAGCCACCGGCACCCGATCAGGCTTCTTCTTCAGCTGGATGGCATCCTTTATCCTAGTGATTCTTTCCTTGTACAACTTCTCGGCTTCCGGGCTTTGGAATTTAAGGTCATTCCCCTCAGGGTCTTTCGGCGAAAGCCACCTTTGGAACATCGCCTCCTGCTTTTCATCTGGTGATAGCTCTTCCCATTTCTTTTCCATTTTTTTATTGCCTCCTGCACATTCTCTGCTGAGGATGCTTACTTGGCGCCGACCCATTTTTGGGCCAGGGATACTCCGGCCATGGCATCTTTGCCATAGGCATCAGCGCCAGCATACTTTCTTATCTCCTCGTTGACCTGCCCCCCGCCGATCATGATCTTGAGCCCGTCCCGCAGGCCGGCGGTTTCGATGGCCTCGACGGTCTCTTTCATGACGTCAAAGGCCAGGGTCAGGAACCCGCTCAGGCCCACCACCTGGGGCTGAAAGTCCCGGATGGCCGCCACGAACTTTTGCGCGGAGACATCCACGCCCAGATCAAGGACATCGAAGCCGTTGACGTCGAGCATAAAGGTGACAATGTTCTTGCCGATGTCGTGAATGTCCCCCTCGACAGTGCCGATGACCACCTTGCCGTGACGCTCGATCTCCGGCAACTTGGCCAGCTCGGGCCTGATCAGGTCCGTGATCTGGCTCAGCATCTCGCCCGCCAGCATCAGTTCGGGCAAAAAGTAGGCGCCCTCCTTGTAGCGCTGGCCGACGAGGGCCATGGCCTCTCTGGCTGAATCCAGGATCGCCATGGGGTCTGAACCACCCTCTACCATCTCTTTGACTAATTTGAGGGCTTCTTCCTCCCTCATGTCAGCGATGGCATTGACAAGTTTTTTTGACATTGTATCCTCCTCTCAAAGATTCGATCTCGGGCTTCTTGCGCCAACCAATAGAGCAAGTCGATCCATATAGTCCTCCTCTCACCGCCGCCTCGGCTCTCCGCTGATCGGGTTGATCATCGGCGCCCGTTCGACTAAAAGCTGCGTTGCGCTCCTCAATAATAGCCTGGGCCACGCCCCGGCGCGTGCCGTCGATCTTCTCCCCGATCATTCTCACGTTTTGCTCTTCGTTCTCTTGAAATCCAGGTAAGAGATGGTCTGGCCGGGGCGGGCGACGACGAACTCGTCGTCCCAGGGACCGTACAGCATCTTTTTGATCAGCGTGTTGGAACCGGGGATCTCCTCGTAGCGCAGCCCAAAGCGCTCCGCCATACGTCGGGTGTAGTGGCGATAGCGCTCCAATTCGTACTGGCCGGTGTTGATGAGCGCCAGGCGGGTATAGTTCTTGAGAATCTGGCCCATGAGCCATTGGGCCTTTTTCTCGCCGTAGCGCTCCACCAGGCTGTCGTACTCGTCGAAGGGGCTATCGCCGGCCTCGATCCAGCCCTTGGTCAGGTAGTAGGTCCCCGGCTCGGAGCGGGCCTGTGCTTTGTAGGCCTCGCCCGACCCCAAAAAGATGGCGATACAGTCGTCCACTTTGGGCACCACCAGCGTACAGCCGTTGGCCCGCAGTCCGACCACAGCCTGGGAGCAGAGTCCGTAGCCCAGGATGATCGTCCCCGCCGTTTTGGACGCTACGTCAATGACCTCTTGAAGGGTGCATCTCAGCGCATCGGGGTTGACGTGCAGCCCAAAATCCAGAACATGGTACTTCATATCGGGGGGGAGGTGCGGCAGCATTTCCTCGATCACCGTCGCACAGGCGATGACCGCTGCTTGCTCGCCGGTTTGGATCTGGCATGACCTTTCAAGCTGTTGGACCATGGCGCAAATATTATACACTTATATAGGGAAGTTGTCAAGGGGGCTATTCACTCGGCACCAGTTTGACTTTTGGACCGGGATATTGTACACTTCTTGTATATAGAACTGGAGCCTGTCATTCCGAGGCACATCTTTGAGTGAGGAACCTTTGGCCACCATAGACCGAAACTCATACGAACCGGCCTACGCCCAGTTGGTGCGCATTCTACTGGGGCAGATCGCGGCGGGGGTGTTCCGTCCTGGCGACCGTCTCCCCTCCGAAGCCCAGCTCTGCGAGCGTTACGGCGTCAGCCCTATGACCGTGCGCCGCGTCGTCAACATCCTCACCGACCAGGGCGTGGTGATCGCTGAACAGGGGCGGGGCACCTTTGTCAAGCCCCTAGAACTGGGCACCGCCACCTTCGATCTGGACAGATTGCAGCAGCTCTTCCGCGAAGGCCAGTCCACGGTCAGACTTGTGGAAGCGCACATCACCTCGGCCACCGAGCGGACGGCCCGCAAGCTAGCCATCGAAGTCGGGGATCGGACCGTCTTTATCCGGCGGCTGATCTTCCAAGGCGAGCAACCGATGCTGCTGCACCGCGAGCACGTGATCTACGACCCCACCCGCCCCCTCATCGAGGCCGAGATGGAGGTCACCGCCCTGCGTGGCCTCTTTAGTGGGGGCAGCGGGTCAGATCTGAAGCGCGGCGACCTCACCATCGAGGCCACCGTGCTGACCGAGGAGGAAGCCGCCCTGCTCCACTTGGAGGTGGGGGTCCCTGCCTTTCGCCTGGAGCATATTTTCTACGACTTTGATGACCGGCCGGTCAGTTGGGGTTGGTTCATTTGCTCTGGCGACCGCCTTCGCTTCACCGCCACCATAGGCATCCCCGATTAGGAGACGGGCAATACATGAGCAACACAGACACAAGTGCAACGCTGATCGCCGCCATCAGCGATCTCCAAGAAGAGACCGCCCTGGCCCTCGTCCTTCAGCGATTGGAGGCCGGCGACGACCCGCTACTGATCATCGAAGACTGTCAAGAAGGGATGCGCCAGGTGGGCGTGCGCTACGAGCGAAACGAATACTATCTGGCTGGGCTCATCATGGCCGGCGAGATCTTTAGCCAGGTGATGGAACTGCTCCAGCCCGTAGTAGAGCGCCAGGTTTCGGGCCAGGCCTCGGGACGTATCCTGCTGGGCACGGTCGAGGGCGACATCCACGACCTGGGCAAGAACATCGTCAACATGCTCCTGAGCTGCCACAACTTTGCTGTCCACGATCTTGGCGTGGACGTGTCGCCCACCACCTTTGTCCAGCAAGCCGCCCAGGTGCAGCCCTACATTGTGGGCCTCTCAGGGCTGCTGACCAGTGCCTACGACGCGATGCGTGAGACGGTCACTCTGCTACGGGCCCAAGGGTATCGAGGGCCCATCATCATTGGCGGCGGTCAGATCAGCGAAGAAGTCTGTCAGTACGTGGGCGCCGACTACTGGACGACCGATGGGGTCGCTGGCGTAGAACTGTGCAAACGCCTGATTACGGAAGTGGAGGGCGCTTGATCCCATTGCGAAGAACCGCAATTGTGAATCATACTATAGGTGATATAATGTCGTTATGCATGCTCAGCGTAAGTCCGATCATCTTCGCATCTGTTTAGAAGAAGAGGTCTCCTTTAAAGGTATCACCACCGGTCTGGAGAACTATAGCCTTATTCACCAGGCCCTACCCGAGATGAGCCTGGCCGAGGTCGATCTGTCCTTGACTCTGCTGGGCAAAGCTTTGCGCGCCCCGCTGTTCATTTCGGCCATGACCGGCGGCACAGAAGCAGCCGAACGTCTCAATCGCCACCTGGCCCAGGCCGCGCAAAGTATGGGTCTGGCTATGAGCATGGGTTCTCAGCGGGCGGCTATAGACGACGAGCGCCTGGCCTACACCTACCAGGTGCGGGACGTGGCGCCCGGCATCCTGCTCCTGGCTAACCTGGGCGCCGTCCAACTTAACTATGGCTACGGTCTGAGCGAATGCCAGCGGGCAGTGGATATGATCCAGGCCGATGGGCTCATTTTGCACCTCAATCCTCTGCAAGAGTGCCTCCAGGGTAACGGCAACACCAACTTCAGCGGACTGTTGACCAAAATCGAGGACATCTGCCAGAAGTTGCCCGTGCCAGTGATAGTGAAAGAGGTGGGCTGGGGCATTTCGGAGACTCTGGCCAGACAGTTGGTGGAAATTGGGGTACAGGCTATCGACGTGGCCGGGGCGGGGGGCACCTCGTGGAGCGAGGTGGAGAAACATCGCGCTCCCACGGAGAGGCTGCGCCACATCGCAGAAAGCTTCGCCACCTGGGGCATTCCCACCGCCGAATCTATCCGCCTGGCCCGACAGGGCGCGCCACAGGTGACCCTCATCGCCAGCGGCGGCATCCGGAGCGGGGTGGAGGCCGCCAAAGCCATCGCCCTGGGCGCCGACGCAGCGGCCATCGCCACCCCCCTGCTGAAGCTGGCTGCTTTCTCCGCCGAGGCCGTTATCGAGCACCTGACGGGAGTGGCTCAAGAATTGCGCATCGCCATGTTTTGCAGCGGCGCCAGGAACCTTCAAGAGCTGAAAGATACCCCTATTATAAAAATCTAACCGCGCCGGCAGATCAACAACGAACGACAGAAAAACAACGAACTTCGAAGGGAGCGCGCCTTTGACCTTTGAGAGTAAAAAATCGGTCCTCATCAGGGAAATCTCAGACAGACGAGACAAAGTATACGATTACCTGTGCTCCGAGGAGTATAAACAGCGGTTTTCGCCAGCTCACATCCGGGAAGCAGTATACAGCTACATTACATCAGGCGGCAAGTCTCTGCGTCCTGCGGTGTTATTGTTCTCGTGCGGGGCGGTGGGAGGCGACGAGGACCAGGCCCTGCCCGCGGCGGCTGCGGTGGAGGTGTACCACACCTGGACGCTGGTTCACGATGACATCATCGACAGGGATAGAAAACGACGAGGCCATCCCACCGTTCACCAAGAGTTCAGAGAGAAGGCAGCACGGGAACTGCATTACAGTAATGGCGAGGCCAAACACTACGGCCTCTCCATCGCCATACTGGCCGGAGATCTTCAGCAAGGATGGGCCACTTCCCTCCTGTGCGAATTACACCGTAAGCAGGGAATCGATCCCAACCTGGTTCTATATTTAATTGAGGACCTGAAAATAAGGGTTCAAAGCAGCCTGCTGGAGGGAGAGATGCTGGACATCCAATATTCGAAGCATCCCATAGAGTCGCTCGGAGAAGATCTGATCGTAGATATGCTGTGGAAGAAAACCGGGACGCTATACGAATTCGCCGGCAAGGCCGGGGCGATGATCGGACTCAACCTCTGCGAACCAACACATAAACTGGTTCAAGCCCTCTCGGCTTTTACCAGCAAATGTGGCACTGCTTTTCAACTGCAAGATGACATTCTTGGCCTGGTGGGAGACGAGGCCCTGCTAGGCAAATCGGTGGGCTCGGACATTCGAGAGGGCAAACGGACCACCATAGTATATCACGCCTTCAAAAACGCTACCAGCAGACAAAAAGAACGTCTGATAAGCACCCTCGGTAACGAGCAGGCCACCGCAAACGACATAGAAGAAGCCACCAATTTACTCCGCTCGCTGGGAGGGATCGAGTACACCAGAGCTCTGGCCCGATCATACGTGGAAGACGCGCTGGCCCACCTGAGCGCTCTCCCAGACTCCAGTTACAGCCGCCTTCTATCTCGGTGGGCAGAATACATGATAGCAAGAGAATTCTAACGGCCCAAAAAAAGACCGACTGCTCCACCGCAGCAGTCGGTCGGTCTTTTGCAGATCGGGTCAGAAAGTATAGACCGCAAAGTCGTTGGCTAACTCCACCGGCCCGTCGAATTCGGCTTCAGCAGCCTTTACCATTGTATCCAGATTTCCGTTTAGAGCCGGAAAATGGATGAGCACCAGCTTTTTCACCCCGCACCGTCGGGCCATGACCCCGGCCTGGACGCTGGTGGAGTGTCCAGGGTAAGGACCTGTGCATTCGTGGATGAGGATATCCGCCCCTCTTGCCAGCCGGAACAGACTTTCACACGGCTCGGTATCGCTGGAATAGGCCAGGACGCCCCCCGTTTTCCTGGAGACGACCCGCAGCCCGATAGTAGGAATCAAATGCTTAACGGGTGAGGC
Organism: uncultured Anaerolineales bacterium; assembly: GCA_964646625.1. Taxonomy (GTDB): domain Bacteria; phylum Chloroflexota; class Anaerolineae; order CAZYHC01; family CAZYHC01; genus DAOULT01. Next base: position 32,283 of record CAZYHC010000016.1, on the reverse strand, counting down.
CGTAATGGCAAAGTCATCTGAATCCAGCACCGGATAACCCTCCCTCATCTCCACTTTATGAAGAGAGACAGGGAAAGGGGTGGGCCATTTTCGCCACTCCAGAAGGTCCATCATGGGCAGAATTCTTTCCACACAATCAGGCGAACCAAACACCTGAAGTCCCGGCCGGCCAGATAACCATAGCCCCAAAAACAGGGCCGGTACGCCGTAAACATGGTCGGGATGATGATGAGTTATGATGAGGGACCGGAGACTATCCAGCTCCACCCCGGCCCTCTGCAACCGTTGCAAAGGGCTTCCTGCACAATCGATTAAGATCGAAGACTCCTCTCCCCTCAGCACCATATAGGTGTTTTCACGAAAAGCGTCGGGGATCGCTGCCGCCGAACCCAAGATGGTTAATTGAGTCATTACCTCCACCTTCTTTGATAAATGAACATCTGAGCTCCACGACTCCAAGCCTAATGTGAGTATATCACATAAATGCAATGCTCTGGGTGGAGAAAAGGTAAAGATTTGGTTAAGATTTAGGGGAGGTAAATACGATGCTTCTTACGTTCCGTAGATCCACAACACTACCTGGGGCGTAAGGTTGGCTTCCAGGAAAGCGGCTACCAGAAGCAGGGGCACAACCAGGAAGAAGTAAACTTTGAAGAAATCGGCTATGGTCATGAGCAGACTCTCCCCTACGGTCATACCGCCGGGGGGCGAGACCAGCGAGGCCCCGATACGCAAAGCAAACGCGGTGGCGATAGCCGCCACCGGCAATTCGATGACGCCATGAGGCAAAACAAAAGCGCAAAGAAAGAGCAGCGGATTGTACCCCAGGATAGAAGCCTCCGCGGCCAGAAACCCGACCAGCACCACAGGCACCATGATCAACAAGAGAGCTAACACCCCAAAAGAGAAAAGGGCCAAAAGAGCCGCCAGCAGCAAAGCCCGCACGTTGTTGACAAAGATACTGCTGGTGCTGATCCGGGGCAAAAAGTCGAGGCTGGGAGTGTGGTAAAAAGTCTCCTTGTTCAGATCCTGCAACTCTAAGGCGTCCTGGGGCAGAGGATACTTTTGGGCGTACCCCCAACCAACCACTAGCCCCCCCACCAGCACCACCCCCACCACCATTATCGGCACCCACTGGCTACGCAGAAGATAAGGGATGTCGTAACGATACACCCTCCAGATAAAGTGCCGGGCACTTTGCGGACCAGAGACCTTAAGCTCCAGCGGGGAACGCAAAAAGAAGCCCTTGAAGGTCCGCCAGATGAAGCCCAGGTTGAGTTCGTCTACTTCCTTGGATAGGATCTCCTCACGGTTGAAGATGCGAATCCCCATACGCACCAGGATGAGATCGACCACCAGCAGCCCCGCCACAATGTACCACAGGACATTATAACGGCCCCAGAACATAATGACACTTTCGGCCTGCACCAGCAGAGCCATAGGAATGATGATGAAGCTGGCTAACAGGTTAGCGGCCCGCACGCTGGTGGTCTGGCTGGAAACCACCACCGCCCCGGAGACCATCACCAGCGCCTCCATGCTGGTTAGTAGAAATATCTGGATAAGCAAATTGAAGGGAGGCGCATAGCCCATCGTCCAGTACAGCCCTCCCACGTAGATGACTACCCCCAGATAGCTGGCCAGCAAGGGCAACACCAGAGCGGCCAGCATCTTGCCCAGGTAAAGTTCGGCATCGGTGATGGGCATGGCCAGCAAAGGCTCCAGACTGTTGCGTTCCTTCTCCCCCACAAAGGTTTCCAAGGCGATGACCAGGGAAAAGGAGATGGGGAAGAAGCCCACGATCATCAACAGGAACGGGATCATGCGCTCGCCGACCAGAGAAGCACCATATTTGTACACAAAATTGGTGGCGAGATTGGCGGTGAAATTCATCAGCCAGGGAAAAACCAGGGTGAGCAGGATAATAGGGATCATGATGCGCCAATCGCGCAGGCTATCGCGCACCTCCCGCCTGGTGATGATCAAAGCGGTGCTCAAAGTAGAGCGTTCGATTGGTTTCCAGGTTTTTGTTTCAACACTCATTTACTTAATCCCTCCGAGCCGCCTGAAAAACGGTCTAAAAACTCGCCTGGTGTGAGCACCTCAAAAGCATCCGTGGTTAGCTCTTGCAGGAAATGCCTATTATCTGAGATGAGATATTGAGCTCCCATCCATTCAGCAAAAGCGCCAATAATTGCGTCTGCTTTGGCTGGCAACCCGGAAGCAACGTATTTCTCCACAAGCTGAATGGGCACAGGTTCATCAATAATCTGAAAGCGCTCAGAGCGGTAAATAGTGGCGAAGAATTGCTTTTCCAGACCAATCTTTTCCAGATTGCGCACTACTTCACTGATGACCAAGCGCGGGACAACCACATCAATTTGAGGCAAAATATCCATCAAGGCCACTGCATCTGTATCGGTTTCCATCACCCCGAAGACGAACTGGTTACTATCGATACAGATGAGCATACTCCTCCTCAAAGATTTGCTGGCGCAGCTTTCTGAGATTTTCGATGATCTCTTCTTTTGTTTCGCCCAGCCCCATACTTTTCGCTCCGCCAGCCGCTCGAACTTCTTGACGTAGCTTCTCTAATTCCCGCCGGTAGACCTGATGCTTCATTTCCCCTATTTTTTCCTGTACGGCCTGCCGAGCAAAATCGGCCACCTCGGGGAGAGAGCACTCATCCTTAGCCCACACCATATCGTTATAGCACTCTTCCGAGACCTCAATGGTAACTTGCTTCACAGTCATTTTAATCACCAAGACTCACTGTTCGACAATCTTCAGGTAAACGTCTTCCAGGCTTCTGGGCACTTCGCTGAGGGTGATGACATCGGCGTTTTCCTGAGCCAGGCGGCGCAGCAGAGCGGGGTTAACCGTTGCCGGCTCGGTAGTGCGATAGCGCAGCCAGGTATCGCCCTGCTCCTCCACGTCGATCAGGTCAGATATGAGAGGCAACAAACCGTCGAGCGGACGGGCCAGGCGCAATTCAAGGAGAGGGGCGCCCAAAAGACGGGCCTTGAGTTCGGCCGGAGCGCCCAGGGCGATGATCTCTCCCCGCCGGATGATGGCGATGCGGTCAGCCAAAAGCTCCGCTTCGGGCAGGTTGTGGGTGCAGATGACGATGGTGCGTCGGTCGCGGCGCAAGTCCAGGATCGAATCGCGCACCAGCTTGGCGCTATGGGGGTCCATGGCCGAGGTCGGTTCGTCCAGGAAAAGGACCTGCGGGTCGTGCAACATGGCCCGGATAAGGGCCAGCTTTTGTCTCATGCCTTTGGAATACTCGCCCAGTCGTTGGTTGTGGGCTTCCCACATCTCAAAGCGTTCCAGCAACGCCTGACTGCGCTGTTGTCGCCGCCTGGCCGACATGCCCTGTAACTGCCCAAAGAAATCCAGATAGTCCAGAGCGCGCATCCGCAGATAGAGGCCCGGCAGCTCGGTTAATAAGCCCACCACGTGGCGGACCGCTTTGGCTTCGGTCACGGTATCGTATCCGGCGACGGTGGCCCGGCCAGAGGTAGGCTTGAGGATGGCGGCCAGCATGCGCACCGTAGTGGTCTTGCCCGCCCCGTTGGGGCCCAACAAAGCCAGCACCTCGCCCTCAGGCACAGAAAGGGTTACCTCATCGACGGCGGTAAAATCGCCGAATCGCTTGGTAAGCCCCTGGGTCTCGATCATAAACATAAGCCATCTCCGTTTCCAGATGGTAGAAAATTCAGATACACTACTTATTATATCAGGTTTCGGGGCACAAGACAATAAGCAAAAGGTACTATTGCCCCGTTACTTCTGTGCTTCCCCATCGCTTCTTTCTTCTTTTCCGTCGGTAGCCTGCCAGACGCTGTACATCCGTTGCAAAGCGGTGAAGTTAGAGAGGATAGCCACAATCCACAAGGCGATGAGCGTCTGGTCGAGGATCAGGCCACAAACGAGGACAAAAAGACGCTCAAAACGGGTGAGCAGTCCTTTTTTACACTCCACCCCCAACCCCTCAGCTCTGGCCCGCGCATAGCTGACCATCAAGGAGCCGACGATGGTAGCGTAGATCAGCAAGGTCTCCTGACCAACATGACGCTGCGTGTAAAAAATTAACAGCCCCAGATAGATAACCGCCTCCGAGAAGCGGTCCAGGGTCGAATCCAAAAAGGCTCCAAACCGGCTGGCCCGGCCCTTGAAACGGGCCAGCGCTCCATCCAGGCCATCCAAAATGCCAACCAGGATAATGAGCACTCCCCCCACTTTCAGGTATCCCTGGGCCAGAAAGTAAGCTACCCCTATACTGAGGCCCAACCCCAACCAGGTCAGGGTATTGGCAGATACGCCTGTCCTGTCGATGAGACCAGCCGCCGTCTCAAAAGCCCCTTTCGTCCACTTCCTTACAATATCGCCCACTATGCCTGGCCCTTCAGTCCCTTTACTCTCCCCATCACGAGGCCAGAATGTCGGCCAGCCAACGTTGATAATACTCGAATTGTTCCTTATCCAGCGAACAATACACCTGACGCCCTTCTTTTCTGATCCTGACCAGGCCGACCTTTCTGAGTTTACGTAAATGCCAGGAAACGAGAGGCTGGCTGACCCTGAGGGCTTTGCCCAACCTGGAAACCCCCATCTCTCCCACTGCCGACAATTGGATGATAATGCGCAGGCGCACAGAATCCCCCAGCGCCCTGAAATATGACCGGGCTTCCTTCAGGGCTTCTTTGCTGACCCTTCGCTTCGCCTCAGAGAGTTCCATTCTTCCCACTACCGCCCCGTTTATCGCCTCATTCCCCACCTCGCCCCTCCCTTTTTTAGGTCCAAAAGTATAAGCAGGTATTTATATATTACACCAAAACGAAGGCCCTGTCAAACTTGCCAGGGGATAATTTTTGTGTTAAAGTTATAGAAAACGAGGAGAAATCTATTGCCCGATGAAAATCAACCCTCTTCACCGCTGGGACGTTTCCCGGGAGGAAGCCATCGAGATACAACGCCACCTGCGCGACAAAGTATCACTGGAAAGAACTCTCAGCCAGGTTAGCGCCGTGGCCGGCATAGACGTGGGGCTTAAAAATAGGAACACGGTGCGGGCGGCCGTAGTAGTACTCAGCTACCCTGAGCTTACTCCCATCGATCAAAGTCTGGCGACACTGCCTGTCAGTTTCCCTTACGTCCCTGGGCTGCTGGCCTTCCGGGAGGGGCCGGTCGTCCTGGCCGCTCTGGAAAAGCTGGACACCGAGCCAGACCTGTTCATCTTCGACGGTCAAGGCTTAGCCCATCCGCGCCGGATGGGTATTGCCACCCACATGGGAATTATCATCGACAGGCCCAGCATCGGCTGCGCCAAATCGCGTTTATACGGCACCCATCGCCAACCAGCCCCCCAGGCGGGCTCCTGGGTTCACCTGTACGCTGGTCAGGAAGTCATCGGGGCGGTAGTGCGTACCCGCACCGACGTTCAGCCGCTCTACGTTTCCATCGGTCATAAGATCGATCTGGAGTCCGCTATAGACTACGTTTTGAACTGCTGCCGGGGCTACAGGTTACCGGAAACGACCAGATACGCGCACCGCGTGGCCGGTGGAGAAAAACTCACCCCGAAAGGCAGCCAACTAAGCCTTTTTGATCTGTAGCGCCACCATATAAAACCTTCGTGCCCTGCGCGCCTTTGTGGGTATCTAAAAAGGAATTTTCTCAGATGGACGTATCTGCCGATATCCAGCAAGCAGCCGAACTTTTTAAGCACGCCCGCCACGCGGTGGCCCTGACCGGCGCGGGCCACAGCACTCCGTCCGGCATTCCAGACTTTCGCAGTCCCTCCTCCGGTTTATGGAACAAGGCCAATCCTCTGCTGGTGGCTTCCATCATCGGTTTTCGTCTCCGACCACGCGCCTTCTACGACTGGGTTCGGCCTCTGGCGCCCTTGCTGCTGGAGGCCAAACCCAACCCGGCCCACTATGCCCTGGCCGACCTGGAAAAGATGGGACTCCTGAAAGCAGTCATAACCCAGAACATCGATGGTCTCCACCAGCAGGCCGGTTCCAGACGTGTTCTCGAATTGCACGGCAACCTGAGCGACGCCACCTGCCTCAAATGCCATAAGGTCGTACCGACCGAAGGGCTGATAGAGCAATTCCTGGCCGACAACCGGATACCACGTTGTCAGTGCGGGGGGTTGTTAAAGCCCAACGTCATTTTCTTTGGCGAACAGTTGCCCCCCGATGTGCTGAGAGAAGCCCAGGAGGAAGCCAGAAAGTGCGACCTGATGCTGGTGGCCGGTTCCTCGTTGCAGATTGCCCCGGCCTCGGACATCCCTTTCATAGCTCACAGGGCAGGGGCCAGGATCATTATCGTCAATTATCAAGCCACCCCTCTGGATCGCGGGGCTACCATCGTGATGCACCAGGACGTGGCCGAGGTGCTGCCCCGCCTGGTGCAGGGCTGCACCGCTTGAACTAAAACGATGGTCACCAAATCTCGTGGGATTTGGTGACCATTCACGCGGCCTTTTCGGGCTGACCAGGTCAATCACGCCTGACATGGGGTTCATATACGCTGAATATCTCATCGAGCACTTTCAGGGTCGCGGTAACCACTTTAGGGCTATCGTACACTCCCGAAGGGGCATTAAAGGTGATCCAGCCGTTGTAGGATTGTACGGTATCTGTGGGCACAGCCGCGGCATCGACCAGGATGAACGCTTTGGAGGGTTCGGTGTCGCTGGTGGGCACCATTTTGAGCCAGGAGAGAGTGGAAGTATAAGTGGCCGTCCAATTAAACTCGCCGCTGGTAATATTGATCTGGAGACTCATCGAAGCAGGGACAAGCTCTCTGGTGTGCCTGTCCATAAGGAAGGTCAGTTGCTCTGGAGTAACCTGTAACATGGGGCTTTCAAAGTCTCCCACCGCCATGGCGGCCACATCGGCGGCAAACGCGGCCGAGCCAAACGGCCACATAGCGCCTCCTAGCACTACCCAATCGTACCCTGCCACGTAATTACCTTTGCGAAACACCGGCTCTTTGTTGCCATCACCATTGTAATCCAGCAATTTCACCCCCTGCCATTCGGTGGCAGGTATAAAATGATAACCTTCGGAGGTATTGGGCTCATCTGGCTGCACGTAGTACTTGTCGCCGACCAGGAAATTCTCGAAATCATCGGGCGCATTTTTGGGTATGTCTCTGACCCCCACCCGCTCGTCATCGCCATTGCCGGTAATATCTCCCAGATCGACATGTCCCCAACCGGGATACTCGTCAGTGCCCAGTCCCTCCCCCCAGCTGGGCAAGTTAGACCCCAGATCATAAACCTTGTACTCAGGCGGAGAGATATAGAAATCAAAGCCCAGCAGGCTCGGATCATGCTTGCCCGCTCTGCTCAAGAAGACCTCAGCACGACCATCTCTATCCAGGTCTCCCATTGCCAGACCGTAAAACGGGCCGCTCCGTTTATAGCCATACATAGTGGTCATGGGATTCCACGGGTCCCAAAGGTAGAAATAAGCTTCAGGACTGGTAGTATCTGCCTTGTAATACTCGGCCAGCGCTACCTCGGCTCTCCCGTCGCCCAGGAATTGCCCTACGTCAATGTAGTACCACGTCCCCCCACTGAACGTAGCCACACTAGGCTCGTTGCCGTCCTTTGGATCAATTACGTAGAGGATGGAAGCATCGCTTATGGGAGTGCTTATGACCACGATCTCATCCCGGTTGTCGCCATCGGTATCGCCAGTGGCCACCCGAACCCAGGTGCGGCCCTGCAGCACGTTATAATACGACTTGCTGAAAGAGAAGCCCATGGGTGGGCCGCCCGGGTTGTAGACCTTGACCCAGGCATAATTATCGATCACCACGATCTCCATATCGCCATTGCCGTCAAAGTCGCCGGTGGCTATATCGCGCCAGCCGGTCCCTTCGGCGATCTGGAAGGACACCGGAGCGCTTGAATCAGCCGGGCTGGGATCCCATACGCTGACAGCGTTGCCCACGATGACCGCCACTTCCTCGTCCTTGATGAGGGCCTGAGCCGATACTCCCTGGCCGGGCGGGCGGTTTTGTGGGTCAGAACGTCTACCATCGGAGGACACCATAATCGGCGGCGAGAAGGAGTCCCCCTCACCTTCCGGTTGCTGGGCCTGCACTTTCCGCCCCTCGACTCCACCGGAAGACAGAGCTAAAACCACTATCAATACCAGACAGAGCACCCAAATCGCAGATTTTCGCAACATAGCTTTTTTCCTCCTTATAGTATTTTCCGCCTAACATCCTGGGATTATTATAACACAGACCCCAACCTTGGGCAAGCGCCGTCTTATATTCTAAGCAGGACCTTTAGCACTCCCCTGGTTTGCGCCTGGTGGAAAGCTTCCAGCCCCTTTGCCAGAGGATAGACGGCGCTGATCAGTGGCTCTACGGCGATCAATCGTCGCTCCAACAGACGCAGGGCCGGCGCGAACGGCCCACACCGGGAGCCAACCAGCGTCACCTCATCGACGATGAGCGAGCTAAGATCGACCTCCGCGTGGCCCCGAAAAGTGCTCTTGAGGACAAAACGGCCCCTGGGTTTGAGCACGCCCCTGGCCGCACCAAAACCATCAGGATGCCCGGTACAATCTATGACCACGTCGGCTTTGATACCCTCCATACCCTCCATCCCTTCGGTCAAACGGGCCTCTATCCCCTGGCCTCTCAGGAGGTCCAGCTTGGCTTCGTAGCGGCCCAGCGCGGTCAGCTCACAGCCCACCAGCCGAAGCACCTGGGCCACCAGCAACCCCAGCTTGCCATCGCCCAGGACGATCACCCGGTCAGTGGGCCTGATATGCACCTGTTCCAGGATCTCCAGGGCCGCCGCCACAGGCTCGACGAAGACGGCCACCTCGTCCGACATGCTATCGGGCACGGGGTGCAGGTTGACGAGGGGCAGGGTCAGGTACTCGGCCATAGCTCCGTCCCGCCCCCAGATGCCCAGAGTGGTGCGGTCAGGGCAGTGGGTAGGCGCTCCTGCCAGGCAGGTCGGGCACTGGCCGCAGTAGCAGTTGATCTCGCCTACCACCCGCTGCCCGACCAGGCTCCTATCTTCGCATTCCTCCACCACCCCTACAAATTCGTGGCCCAGGACGCCCCTGAACCCCATGTAACCCTGCACAATCTCCAGGTCGGTGTTGCAAATGCCGGCCAGCCCGACCCGCACCAGGGCCTCGCCCGGCGGAGGCGTCGGCCTGGGTCGGTCCTCGACCAGCTTCAGTTCGCCGTCGTAAACCAGGGCTCTCATAATAAGATTACCGCTTTGCACCCTTTAAGACGATTTCTCCCTCATTTACGTCTATTGCCTTCCAGCAGATGGGGTAATCATCTGGATATCCCTTAAGGCCGTTGTAGATGATATAACCGGCGATCCAATCCTTTATGAACTGAGGAAGCCGAAGCCCTTTCACCGCCAGGGAGGTGACTTCCACTGCGGGCTTACAGTCCACAGCCGTGACCCTGGCCCACACCTCTACCTCGACAGAAAGCCCCACCACCTCCACCTGAGCGGTGACTTTCATCTCGCCAGGATGGAGAGCTATAAACACATCCAGGAACGATAAATCAGAATCGGCCTGGAGAGAAGCGGCCACCTCACGATTGAGGTGCTCCTGATGTAGTATTATGTAAATCTCGTGGCCGGGAGGGACATCGATTATCTTTGCTTCCAGAGCGTCCGCCTCGTTCAGGGGCGGGTCCTCGATCACCAGAGGGGAGCTTGCTTCTCCCTCATCTGAATCACTCTTCAGCCAGAAGCTATGCGCGCCTACTTCTTTCCCCTGACCTGACATCCGACGCTCCCTGCTTAGCACACGATATCAACGCTTTACACCCTTTAAAGCAAGCTCTCCTTCCTTCACCTCTATTTTCGTCCAACAGATGGGGTAATCATCTGGATATTTCTCCAGGCTCTCGTAGATGTAACCGGCGATCTGATCCTTTATGAATTGAGGGGTCCAAAGCCCCCCCACCGCCAGGGAGGTGACCTCCACCGCGGGCTTACAGTCCACAGCCGTGACCTTTAACCACACCTCTACCCCGACAGAAAGCCCCACCACCTCCGTCTGAGCGGTGACTTTCATCTCGCCAGGATGGAAAGCTATCACCACGTCGTGGAATGGGAACTCAGGCTCGGTCTGGATAAAAGCAGCCACCTCACGATTGAGGTGATCCTGATGGAATATTATGTAAATCTCGCGGCCGGGAGGAGAATCGATTACCTCTGCTTCCAGAGCGTCCACCTCGTCCAGGGGAGGGTCCTCGATCACCAGGGGGGAGCCTGTTTCTCCCCCAGGTGGGGGATCGGAAGGGGCTGGAGTCGCGGTAGGGGCGGGAGAGGGGGCAAGCGTAATCTGCTCGGCAGCCGCACTCATCGGCATTCCATGCCAGGCCACCATAGCCAATACTATCCAGATAGCCAGGGTAAAACCGCTCAAGGCCCAGATCAAACCCGGCCTTTGCCTCGATAATTGATATTTCTTCATGCTGATTCCTCCGATGGTTCTCACCTATACATGGTAAAAAGTTGCGGACCGGGGGAGACATTATCAGTATAACGCTCTTCGGTCGGGGATACATCTGGCGATGTGCTTATTCTGCCTTCTACAAATGGCCTATCCTTACCTCCCCGATCTAGGCCATTATGCCTATTGCCCTCCTGACCTCATCATTCCTCCAAGGCTGCAAGCTCGTCCATGATGGCCCGCAACCTGGGCAGGCTGGCTCTGGTCAGGGGGTGGGGTGGCACGTAGACGCAACCCTGAGAAGCACGGGCCGATATCTCGTAAGTGCCGATACGTCGGGCCAGAGCCACTATCTCCACCTTATCGAGGCCGATGAGAGGACGTAACACAGGCTTGTCCAACCCGTAAGAGATAACCTGCATGTTATCGAGGGTCTGGCTGGCCACCTGGCCCATAGACTCGCCGGTGACGATGCCCTTGGCCTTGTGCTCGTCGGCGATCTGCGAGGCTTTGGCCAACAGGGCGCGCTTGCAAAAGATACAGGCCCAACGTTCAGCGCCCACAGCGCGGAGCTTTTCCAGGGTGGGGCCAAAGACCTCCTCATGGTCCAGCACGATAGGCCGGATGTCCCAGCCGTAGGCGTAACGGGCCAAAACCTGACAAATGTCCAGAAACTTGTTCACCGCCGTCTCGTTCTGGCTAAAGTGGAGGGGGATAACCCCACAACCCCGTTTCATCATCAGCCAGGCAGCCACAGGCGAATCGATGCCGTCGGAGGTGAGGGCTACCACCCGCCCCTCGCTGGTCAGGGGCATACCGCCCAGCCCTTTCACCTTCCGTCCAAAAACGAGGACGTGAGGGCCGATGACCTCAATGCCGATGGTCAGATCGGCGGCCTCAGACAGATCGACGCCCGCTCCTGTCCTCTCCTTGACGTGCGCTCCAACCAGACGCTCGATCTCAGGGGAAGTCAGAGGAAAGGTCTTATCCGCCCGCCGGGCCTCAATGCGAAAGGTTTGCCCCTCCCCCAGAGCGGCCTCCTGGGCGGCGCACAGCGCCTCAGCCTGGATGGCTTCTATGTCGGGCGGCGCCTGGCTGGCCGGGCTGAGAGAGGTGATCCCGAAAACGGAACGCAACCCTTCCACAGCCCGTTCCACTTCATCGGTATAGACGTAGATACGCCGCCCCACACGTTCTGCCCGCCCGCTGAGGCCGTTTTTCTTCAGACAATCCTTGACGTTGCGCCGCAGCTTTTTGAGGAAATAAAGTTGATTTTTGCCTTTCAAACCGATCTCACCGTAACGGATGGCGATCAGACCCATACGCTCGCTTCCCTTCACCCTGCAATTCAGGCCGGAGCTCATCTAATGAAATCATACCATATTAGAGTCCTGCTGTCAAAACCATTTCCACACCTGATCAGATGGTTAGAGCATCCGAGGCCATCAAACCCTGACGCCCCTCAACAATTGTCAGAAAACGCTTAATGTGCTATACTCAATAGTGCAATGTAGTGACAGGGTTGACTCGATAGATCAGCCTGTCCCCAGGGCGATGATAACCAAAAAAGACTCAAAAGGAGAGAGAAAGTCATGCCCATTCAAATCGAAATGGCCGGCCTACAGGACCCGGGCCGGGTTAAAGATGTGGACGAAGGGGCGATTCACTATCAGTGGGCCCTGACCCAGGAGGAATTACCGCTGGGGCTTTTCATCGTGGCCGACGGCTTGGGTAGTTCGACGGGGACAGAGTTGCCCGGCCAGGTTGTAGTGAACAGCATCGAGCGGGCGCTGGCCGATCTCTTCGCTTCGGCTCGCAATCCCCTGGCTACGACCAAATTCAGTTCGGCTGAGATGGCTAGAATCTTGCAAGAGGACCTGGTCTTTGAGATAGCCGAGATGCCGCCTGGGACCGGCGAGGATTTTCGCCTGGAAACGCGGCTGAGCGAAGCCATCGAAGGGGCTAATACGGTGCTGGTGAATCTGCACCACGATTCCAGAGAGACCGAGGGCCCCACCTCGACCGTCACGGCGGCGCTGATCAAAGGCTCGAAAGCGTATCTGGCCAACGTGGGCAACAGTCGGACGTACCTGTATCGGGCCAGCGAGTTGAAACAGATCACCCGCGACCACTCCCTGGCGGCCAGTCTGGTAATGGCCGGCCAGATTCAACCAAAGGAACTTTACACTCACCCCCAGCGTCACCTGCTCTATCGCCTTTTGGGTGAAAAACCCGAGGTGACGGTAGATACTTTCGACCTGGAGTTGGTGCCGGGCGACAGGTTGCTGCTCTGTTCCGCCGGCCTGTGGGAGATGGTGCGTGACCCACAGATAACCAAGATTTTAGATGAGGCCCCCAGTGCGCGCCAGGCTTGCCGCCTCCTGGTGCGAGCGGCTAATAAAAGTGGCGGCCAGGATAATATCGCCGCCATCGTGGTGGGAGTGGGATAATAGGGCCCGGTGGAACAAACGCTTTTTCGGCGCCCTGAACGGTCACGCCCTGTCTGAGCCACGGGGGCGGCTGATTCAGATGGATTTTTGGCGGGGCGCTGACGGTCTGGTTCGCGGAACGGGATAGGGACTTTCTTCAAGGGCTGCAAGAGGTCTTCGAGCAGGTGGCTGAGTTCGTAATCAACGGCGCTCCAACCAAATTCCAACTTTGCTCCAACCAAAGTCAAAGGCAACTCCAACCTACTCCGTAAGGTGGGGGTTGTTTTTTTGTGTTAAAATATAATTGACCTGCCGGAAAGGAGGAATGGAACAGCCCATCTCTGTGTCTGAGCGCAGGACCATTATCCCTGGGTCACCCACTATTTGCAACTATTATACGAGGAGGTAAAAACATCATGAGAGGAAAAAACAATTCTCAGAACAGAACTGGAATTTGGTGGACAATGCTCATTGGGGTTGTCGTGGTCAGCCTGCTTTTGAGCGGTTGTGGTGCCAAGAAGCCCAAGGTGTACCGGGTGGGCATTGTAGGTGGCCTAGAAGCTTTTGCCCCTACAGCAGACGGCTTCAAGGCCAGAATGGCCGAGTTAGGCTACGTAGAGAGTGAGAACATTGTTTATGATGTGCAGGTAGCGAACTTTGACCCGGCCGGGATGCAGCAAGTCCTCGAGCAATTTGTGGCCGATGAGGTTGACTTGATTTTCGCGTTTACCACCGAGGCAACCGTAGTGGCTAAGGCAGCCACCCAGGGCACAGACATTCCAGTGGTTTTCGCTATAGCTGGCATAGAAGGGAATGACCTGGTAGAGAGTGTGCGCCAACCAGGCGGGAATATCACCGGTGTTCGTTACCCTGGCCCAGATTTGGTGGTCAAGCGTTTTGAGTTCTTGCATGAGTTGGCCCCCCAGATCAAACGACTTTATATACCCTACGACCCCAATTACCCTAACGGTCCCCCTGCGCTTGAGGCGTTGCGACCGGTTGCGTCGTCTCATGGTGTAACGTTGGTGGAAACTCCTGTCACCAGCGTGGAGGAGATTCAGGCTGATCTGCAGGCGCGAGCCGCATCCGGTGATACCGGCATGGACGCCATTCAGATTCTACCAGAGGCTCTTACCCAGTCGCCGGCTGGTTGGGAGGCGATCAGCACGTTTGCGGCGGAACACAAATTGCCTCTCGTCGGCAGCGCACTCTTTTCGGCAGACATTGGAGGTGTTTTTAGTTACTGTATTGACTTCGCTGAAAACGGTGAACTGGCGGCACCCATAGCTGACAAAGTCCTTAAAGGTACTCCGGCGGGCACAATCCCCTTGGTCACACCCGAGGCACATCTGCGGATCAATTACAAAGTGGCTCAAGAACTGGGGCTGACGGTGCCTGAAGGTATGTTGAGCATGGCGATGGAGGTCATTCGTTAGCCAGGTAACGCCGTCGAGAGGTATCGCCCGGAGGTCTTCAGGCGTTTCTGTATAAAGCGCCGCCCTCCCTGGGCCAACTCCCAGGTAGCCAGAGATGGCCCATCAAGTCAAGTGGGGATGGGCTGGCATCCCCACACAAATACATCATACAAGGTGAGATTATGTCTACGCAGATTAAAGCAGAAAAGCCCAAAACCTCGCGCAGCCTGACGGCTACATTAGCCATTTCTTTTCTGGCCTTGAGTGTGGCAGTGCTATTAATTGCCAGCAGCTTGGAAATATTCTTCAACTTCCAAACCCAACAAGAGCTTGTTGCCAGTAAGCAACAACTCATTGCTCAAGATGCGGCCAAGACGGTCGCAAGTTTCGTTCAGGAAAAATTCGGCGTGTTGGAAACAGCGGTCAAACTTGGCAATCCAGCCTCTGTCTCTCGGAAAGAGCAGAAACGGGTCCTGGAGAATTTACTGGGCCTCCAACCGGCCTTTCGCCAGTTGGTTTTGTTAAACCCACAAGAACAGGAGCTAGCCAAGGTCTCTCGTCTATCGCAGGCGGCGTCAGGGCAACTAGCAGATCAGGCCGAGAGTGATTTGTTTGCTCAAGTCAAGCAGGGAGAAAGGTATATCGGCCCGGTATACATTGATGAAATAACCAGTGAGCCGCTGGTGATAATGGCTGTTCCGGCCACAGATGTCCTTGGAGATTTTCAAGGGACATTGATGGTCGAAGTGAACTTGAAGTTCATGTGGGATTTGGTAGATAGGCTGGAGATTGGCGAGACGGGCCTGGCCTATGTGGTTGATAGGCAAGGTAATCTGATAGCTTTTGGCGATACCGCTCGTGTTTTGCGGGGCGAAAATGTAGGTCATTTGAAAGAAGTTGGTGAGTTTACCAGCAATCCTGCGCCTGTCGATGAGACTGGGGCGAATATATCCTCGGGCATTAATGGGACAACCATTGTTGGAACTTATGTTCCCCTGGGGGTGCCTGATTGGGCTGTAGTGACCGAGTTGCCGGTAGAAGAGGCTTACCGGGAGGTTATTCGAGACGCAGCGATATCGGTAGGTGTTATGTTAGCTGTGGCGGTGTTGGCTGGCCTGATCGGTGTTGGGGTAGCGCGTCGATTGAGTGTGCCCCTGCGCAACTTAACCGAAACTGCTACCCGGATTGCCGGAGGCGAAACGGGATTGCAGGCGGCCATTGCAGGGCCGGCTGAAGTGGCTAGCCTGGCCAGGGCTTTTAACAGTATGACGGCTCAGTTGCGGGAGCTCATTAACAGTCTGAAGCAGCGCAATGAGTATCAGCGGGCTACGGTTCAAAAGTACGTCGAGTACATGGCGGAGGTGGGAGAGGGCAACCTCTCGGCCCGGCTGTCCCTGGAAGGGGACGAGCACGAAGCCGACGACCCGCTGATGGTGCTGGGGCACAATCTGAACGAGATGACGGCCAACTTGCAGCGCATGATCACCACGGTCGAGGAACAACGCGAAACTATATTGGGGCTTTCCACCCCCGTGGTGCCCGTGCTGAATAGAGTGCTGGTCCTGCCCCTGATAGGGAGCATCGACACCGCCCGCGCCCAGCAGATTATGGAAATGCTGCTGGAAGCCATCGGCCACCACGGGGCCGAGGTGGTGATCATAGACATCACCGGGGTGGCGATGGTGGATACCCGCGTCGCTGACGGCCTCATCCAGGTGATCACAGCAGCCGGGCTTTTGGGAGCCAAATGCGTGCTGGTGGGCATCTCCCCGGAGGTGGCGCAGACTATCATTTCTTTAGGGATAGACCTCTCTGCCATCGTAACCAGGAGCGACCTCCAGAGCGGGATCGTATACGCCCTGGGCCAACTGCGGCAGAAAATCGTCTCCCTTTCCTGAGCAGTGATGGAGGGGGGCTATAGCTTCATAGCCCCGATAGCTCCGGTTGCTCTTGACAGAAACGTGTTTATATGGTAAACTCACAATAGAACAATCAAATAAAGCTAGGGGAGCCTGGTGAGCCGGGCTGAGAGGATGACCCTTCAGGCCGATGATCATCTGCCGACTGTCATCGACCCTCTGAACCTGATCTGGATAATGCCAGCGTAGGAAAGCGGGCATAACGGGCACTACGAGCACAAAGGCGTGCTCTTGCCAGATGTTAGAAGGCTACTGGCCTTATTCAGGACAGTAGCCTTTTCTTTAACCGCCAGGCCGCTTTGGCCGCCTGACTGCACAAATGCTGTTTACAAAATTGTCTATTTATTAATAAGGAGTCCCAGCAGATGAGAGCAGTCGTCATTACTAATGGATACGTCCAGGATCACGACTTCTACCGGGCTATTGTGGCCCCTTCGGACTTTATCGTCTGCGCCAATGGTGGAGCCAGGCTCGCCATGGCCCTGGGTCTGCGTCCCCAGGTGGTCATCGGCGACCTGGACTCCATCGACGATTCTCTGCAAACCAAACTACAGGAGGAGGGCTGTCACCTCATCGTCCATCCTTCACGCAAGGATGAGACAGACACCGAACTGGCTATCAAATACGCTCTGACCCAGGGGGCGCAGGAAATCGTCATCCTGGCGGCGCTGGGCGGTCGGCTGGATCACGCCCTGGCTAACGTCCTGCTCCTGGCTATGCCCGACCTGGAGGGGGTTAAAGCCAGCATCGTGGACGAAAGACAAGAGGTCGTCATGGTCAGGGAGGAGCTCACCATTGAAGGTCAGGTGGGCGATCTGGTCTCCCTGCTGCCGCTGACAGGAGACGTGACCGGCATCTACACCGAGGGCCTGGAATATGCTTTACGAGATGGCTCTCTGCGTCTGGGTCTGGCGCGCGGGATAAGCAACGTGATGACCGCTCCCAAAGCCAAAGTGCGGGTCGGACACAACCTGCTCCTGGCTATACACGTGAGAGAAGCATGAAACAAAGGACAAAGGAGGAGGAGGAGGACATGGCTGATATAACCGTAAGTTTTGAGGTTATTCCCCTCTGCGACGACCCTTATCCCGTAGTGGATAAGGCCATTGAGGTCGTGCAGCGATCGGGAGTCAAGTACGAGGTAGGCCCCCACGAAACGACCATGGAAGGGGAGTTGGATCACCTGCTGGAGATCGTCAAAGAGGGCCATCGGGCCTGTTTTGCCGCAGGTGCGCAACGGGTCATCACTTTCGTCAAGATCGTGGACGCCGTAGACGGCTCGACCATAGAAGAAAAGGTAGCCAAGTACAGAAAATGACCACCAAACAAAAGACGGGCTCCGAAGCAGAAATAGCCGAAAGCTGGCCGAAGGGCTTTGAGGATCAAAAGGAAAATCAAAAGCCCCTTCGCGCCTGGCAAGCCCTGAGCCGCTACGTCTCGCCCCTGCTTTTGCTCCTGTTATTGTTGCTGGGCTGGCAGATGGCGGTCTGGGTCTGGCGCATCCCCAAATGGCTGCTTCCCTCGCCGTGGCAGATCGTGACCGCCGCGGCCGAGGCGCGGACCATGATGGGCCCACACGTCTGGCAGACGTTGCAGGAAACGTGGCTGGGGCTGGTGCTGGCCCTGGCGGCCGGGCTGACCCTGGCTATGGCTATCGACCTGTCGGCCTTTCTGCGACGCGCCCTCTATCCTCTGCTGGTGGCTTCTCAGACCGTGCCCATCATGGCTATCGCCCCCCTCCTGATCATCTGGTTCGGGTACGGCATCTTGCCCAAGGTGATCGTGGTCGCCCTGGTGTGTTTTTTCCCCATCGCCGTCAGCACCGCCGATGGATTACAGGCCGCCGACCCTGACCTCATCGCCCTGCTGAGAGCTATAGGAGCCAGCAAGCGCCAGATCTTCACCAAGGTGCGTCTGCCGGGGGCCTTACCCTCTTTCTTTTCGGGCCTCAAAATCGCCATTACTTACAGCGTTATCGGGGCCATCATCGGCGAGTGGGTGGGAGCCAGCCGGGGGCTGGGCATCTTCATGATCCGCTCCTCCAACTCCTTCCTCACCGACCGGGTCTTTGCCGCCATCGCCGTCACTTCCCTGATCAGCATCGCCATGTTCCTGGCGGTCGTGGCCCTGGAGCGGTTGCTATTGCCCTGGTACTATGCCAGCCGCGAGGAGCAGTGGGAAGAGTTATGAGCCACAGAGTTCACAGAGGGCACAGAGGGAAGAATCTCTTTCTCTGTGTTCTCCGTGCTCTCTGTGGCTTGAACAGAGTCCCCGGCTAGCTTTTGGAATGTACTGAAAGTAAGGATAATGAAAAAGGAGGAAAAGCATGTTCAAGCGGATAACCGTCGTTCTGTTGATACTGGGTATCCTGGTGTGCGCCGCGCCGGTGGGCTCGGCCGAGCCGGACAAAGTGATGGTGATGTTGGACTGGGTACCCAACACCAACCACACCGGCCTGTACGTGGCCCTGGACAAGGGCTGGTACGAGGAGCAAGGGCTGGAGGTGGAGATCGTGGAGCCGGCCGAAGGAGGCACGCCGGTGCAGGTGGTAGCCGCCGGGCAGGCCGATTTTGCCATCAGCTACCAGGAGGAGGTATCTCACGCCAGGGCGGAGGACATTCCCATCGTATCCATAGCGGCCATCATCCAGCACAACACCTCCGGTTTTGCCTCGCCGGAAGAGAAGGACATCACCCGGCCCAAAGACTTCGAGGGTAAAAAATACGGGGCCTGGGGTTCGCCCATCGAACAGGCCGTGCTGGAGGTGTTGATGGCCTGCGACGAGGGCGACGTGGCTGAGGTGGAGTTCGTCAACGTCGGGTGGGCGGACTACTTCGTGGTCACCAAACGGGACGTAGACTTTGCCTGGATCTTCTACGGCTGGACGGGGATCGAGGCCGAGCTAAGGGACGAGCCACTGAACATCGTGATGCTCAGCGATTGGGCCGATTGTGTGCCGGACTACTATACCCCGGTGATCGTCACCAGCGAGCAGGCCATCGAGGAGCAGCCGGATTTAATTCGGCGCTTCATGGCTGCCACCAGCCAGGGCTACGAGTTTGCCATCGAGAATCCGGAGGAGGCCGCCGACATCCTGTTGAGTTACGCCCCGGAGAGCAACCCCGCACTGGTGAAGGCCAGCCAGGAATGGTTGAGCGACCAGTACCAGGCCGATGCTCCCTGTTGGGGACAGCAGAAGCTGGAAATCTGGCAGGGCTACGCCGACTGGATGGCCGAACGGGAGGTGCTGCCCAAGTTCATCGAGGCCGAGAAAGCTTTCACCAATGAATTCCTGCCCGAATGTCCCAGTGAAGTCGAGCAGTAAAATCGCACTGATAGATGTCCACAAGGCCTTCCGGGTGGACGGAAAGGTGGTAACGGCTCTGGCCGGGGTCAGTATCACCGCCGCTTCAGAGGAGTTCGTGACCCTCATCGGGCCTAGCGGCTGCGGCAAAAGCACCCTCTTCAACATCCTCTGCGGGCTGATGGAACCGGATCGGGGAGAAATTTTGCTGGACAGTCGGCCCGCCAGGCAACGGATCGGTACGATGGGCTACATGCTTCAGAAAGACCTGCTTTTGCCCTGGCGTAGCGTCCTGGACAACGTGATCCTGGGGCCGGAGATCGCCGGTCAGAGCCGGGCCACCGCCCGCCAGGAGGCCCTGGACCTGTTCCCTCTCTTCGGGCTGGAGGGTTTTGAGAACAGCTATCCCGCCGCTCTTTCGGGAGGGATGAGACAACGGGCCGCCCTGTTGCGCACCTTCCTCTATAACAAAGAAGTGATGCTCCTGGATGAACCCTTTGGCGCGTTGGATGCTCTCACCCGCGTTTCTTTACAAGAGTGGTTGCTGGAGATATGGAGACGTTTCCGCAAGACCATCCTGTTCGTCACCCACGACGTGGAAGAGGCTGTTTTTCTCTCCGACCGGGTTTACGTCATGACCGCCCGGCCAGGCTGCATAAAGCTGGAACTGCCCATCCCCCTGCCGCGCCCCCGCCGCCGAACCGTGGTCACCACGGCCCCCTTTATGGCCCTCAAGGAGCAGTTGTTGGTCGCCCTGGCAGAAGAAGAGGCCATTTGTTGACAATCGCTCCTTTTTGCGGTAATATTAGTTCATCTGAGCTATGGCAACACCTATCTTGCGAAAGGAGCGAGAGAAATGTACCAAAAGGTTATCATTATCGGCAACCTGGGCCGGGACCCGGAGATGCGCTACACAGCAGATGGCACTCCAGTTACTTCTTTCAGCGTAGCTACCAATGAGAAATGGTATGATAAGGAGGGTCAACTTCAAGAACGAACCACCTGGTGGCGAGTGAGTGCCTGGCGTAAGCAGGCTGAGACCTGCAACCAATACCTGTCTAAAGGGCAGCAAGTCATGGTGGAGGGGCACTTGAGGCCGGACCCCGAAACCGGTGGGCCGAGGATATGGACAGGCAACGATGGCGTGGCTCGCGCCTCTTTCGAATTGACGGCCCTCCAGGTGAGATTCCTGGCTAGACCCAGTGGAGTGGCAGCCGAGGAGCCTTCTATTGAAGAGGAGCCGCCGTTCATAGGAGAGGACGAAATCCCCTTCTGAAATAGCCCGCCCTGCCTGGGACCCAAACGTTAGTTGCACGCATTAAAACGACAAACGACTAAAGTCGTTGCTACAAAGCGTAGTGACGGCTTATGGAGCCTGGGAGTCAAACTCCCAGGCTAAAAACTGAAGCAAGCTAAAGTTTGCTATTTAAAGATTATTTATAGTGCGCTTTAGCGCGCTCAGGCTATCCGCTTGGAAACTTGATTTCCAGGCCATAGGTTGGAGGTACAGTCATGGCCCAACCACCACAAGGGAGGCAGCCCCCTCCGGTCCAGCTCAACGTCGAACTGCCAGCCGAGTTGGAGGACGTCTATTCCAATTTCGTCCTCATCACCCACTCTCCCTCCGAGTTTATCCTTGATTTCGCCCGCCTGCTGCCAAACGTGCCCAAAGCCAAAGTCTACGCCCGGATCATCATGACTCCCATGAACGCCAAACTTCTCCTGCGGGCGCTGGGCGAGAACCTGGATAAGTTCGAGGACCAATACGGCGAAATCCAGACCCCCGAACAGGGCTTTGGGCCTGAAGACAAACCCCTTGGGTTCCGAAAATAAGAACGCTTTGGAGGTTTATGTCCAGATGAACAAGAAAACCGTCCGAGATGTCGAGGTACAGGACAAGCGGGTGTTGATGCGCGTGGACTTCAACGTCCCTCTAGAAGAGGGCCAGGTGGCCGACGACACCCGTATCAAGGCCGCCCTGCCCACCATCCGCTACCTCGTAGATAATGGAGCCAGGGTTATCCTGATGTCCCACCTGGGACGACCTAAAGGCAAGGTCAAAGAGGAGTTGCGCCTGGCGCCCGTAGCCGAGCGGCTGGCGGAGCTGCTGGGTAAACCGGTGGCTACCACCGCCGACTGCCTAGGCCATGAGGTGCAAGCGGCAGCCGAAAAGCTGGAGCCGGGCCAGGTTCTGCTCCTGGAAAACCTGCGCTTTCACGCCGCAGAGGAGGCCAACGATCCTGATTTTGCCCGTGAACTGGCCTCCCTGGCCGACCTGTACGTCAACGACGCCTTTGGTACGGCCCATCGCGCCCACGCTTCCACCGAGGGGGTAACTCACTATCTGCCGGCCGTAGCCGGTTTTCTTATGGAAAAGGAGTTGGACTTTCTGGGCCGGGCCCTGGAAAGCCCCGCACACCCTTTCGTGGCTATCCTGGGTGGAGCCAAAATATCCGATAAGATCGGGGTTATCGAGAATCTGCTTTCTATGGTGGAAGTTATTCTAATCGGCGGCGGGATGGCCAACACCTTCTTCAAGGTCCAGGGTTACGAGGTGGGGGAATCGCTGGTAGAAGACGAAAGCCTGGATACGGCCCAAGAGATGCTGGATCGGGCCGGCGATAAGCTGGTATTGCCCGTAGACGCAGTGGTGGCCGACCGTTTCGCCGCCGATGCCGACTCCAGAGTGGTGACGGTGGAGGCCGTGCCCCCAGGCTGGCGCATCCTGGATATCGGCCCCAAAACGGTTGAGCTTTTCAGGGAGAGGCTGGCAGGAGCCAAAACTGTGGTCTGGAATGGGCCGATGGGCGTCTTCGAGTTTCCCAAGTTTGCGGTAGGCACGGCGGCTGTAGCCCGCGCTTTGTCCGAACTTTCGGCCACGACCATCATCGGCGGCGGCGATTCGGCGGCGGCGGTCGTGGAAGCCGGCCTGGCCGATAAAATGACCCACATCTCTACCGGGGGCGGGGCCAGCTTGGAATTCCTGGAAGGAAAGGTGTTGCCCGGCGTGGCGGCGCTTAACGACCGCTGAGAAACCGATACCTTTCGCTCCGCTGCACACCTGGTTTGCGAAGATGAGCCTTATCGCCAGCTAGAGAGGGTAGACAGACAATGGAATTCACAAGAGCAGAACTGTACCTGATCATGAACTCGCCCAAACCGCTTTGGCTCGCTGGCGCGGACTTCAGTGGGGCCTACCTGCGCGGGATCGACCTGAACCAGGCCAAACTGAGCGAGGCCAACCTGAGCAGGGCTAATCTGGAAGGGGCTAACCTGCGTCAGGCCGACCTGTGCAAGGCCAACCTGAGCGGGGCCAACCTGTACCAGGCCAACCTGAGCGGCGCCGACCTGAGCTACGCTAACCTGAAAGGGGCCGACCTGAGCGAGGCTAACCTGAGCGGGGCCGATCTAAGTGAGGCTGACCTGAGCGGGGCCACTATGGGCGAGGCCGATCTGAGCAGGACAGATATGATCCGGGCCAACCTGAGCTGGGCCGACTTGAACTGGGCTAATCTAAGCGAGGCCAAACTGCGCGAGGCCAAATTGTTCAGCGCCGATCTGGGCAAGGCCAATCTGAGTGGAGCCAACCTGCGCGAGGCCGACCTGCGCGAGGTCAACCTGTTCAGTGCCGACTTGAGCGAGGCCAATCTGTTCAAGGTAGACGTGAGCACCGCTAACCTGAGCGAGGCCAAACTGGAGGGGGCCATCATGCCCGACGGCACAAAGTACGAATAAAAATTACGGCCTAGATGGGAAGTGGATGCGTCCTCACCCGGCTTTCCTCAATTACGAGAATATGTTCAACTATATCTTCCTCAGAGGCGGTATCTAACAAACTTGCCAGCGCAGCATTCACGCGCGCTGGCGTCGTCAGATGCAATCTAAAAATGATGAGACCAGGGCAAACCTGACCGGAGTGAGCCAGAAGAGTGCCAAAGCCCAGGTCCATAGTGAGGATAACCCGACCTTCTGCGATAGCCATTTGAAGGATCTCGGTATCCCTTGCTCGCTGCATACCTCGTTCGCGAAGGTGTTCTATATCATAACCCATAGTCTTTAAGGCAGCGACGGTCTTCATCGAGACAGGCATATCGGCCAGGAATTTGAGCATCAACCTGCCACCTTGATAGGAATGATTCTGTCTCTGGTAACGAAAGCGGCGTATCTGAGAGCAGCCTGGATGTCTTCCTTTTCCAAATCAGGGTAGTTCTCGATGATCTCATCGAAGGACATCCCCGCTGCGACCAATTCTACAACCAGGTAGACAGGTATCCGCATACCTCGGATACACGGCTCGCCATGATAAACCTCTGGATCGATGGTAATTCTGTCAAACATCTCTGTCACCTCCCTTTGTCAAGCATCTGTAGTATATCACGAAAAGGTGGAAACATCAAGGAATTATCCTCGGTGGAAAACTGCTAATCTCCTGCGGCCAGCCGATTCTCCAGGATTTGCCCGCCTGAGAAACCATCCAGTTGCAGGTAGAAGCGGGCGGCCTCCACCAGAGCCTCGTTAGGGACGAGGCCGATCACCTCGCTGCGCACCACGGACACGCCATAGCGGGCGGCCTCGCGGCGGATCATCTCCACCACGCGGTGAATGGGGGTCCGGCGGTAATCGGTCAGGTTCATGGACACCTGGGCCCGACCTTCTACCAGCAGCCCCAGAGCCTTGACGTAGCGCAAACCGCCGCTGGAGTGACGCACGGCGCGGGCGATGGCTTTGGCTACCTCCACATCCTCGGTGCCCAGGTAGACGTTGAAGGCGATGAGAGGCGGTCGTGCGCCCACCACCGTAGCTCCGGCCCGACCCAGCCGGGCCGGGCCGAAATCCGGCGACCGCTCAGGGTTGGTCTCGATCTCGGCTTTCAGGCCCTCGTATTCACCCCGCCGCACGTCGGCCAGGTTCCGGCGTTCGGGGCGGGTGGCCGCTTCTTCGTACAGATAGACGGGGATGTCCAGCTCGCGGCCGATCCGCTCCCCCAGGCGACGGGCCAGCGTCACCGCAGTCTCCATCGTCACCCCGGCGATGGGCACGAAGGGCACCACATCAGCCGCTCCCAGACGGGGATGCTCGCCCTGGTGTTGCTCCATATCTATCAACTCCGCGGCCTTCTCCACCGCTCGATAGGCCGCTTCTTCGGTCACCTCCGGCTCCCCGACGAAGGTTACCACCGTGCGGTTGTGGTCGAGGTCAGATTTAACGTCAAGCACCCGCACCCCACTTACCGCCGAGATGGCATCCACAATAGCCTCTATCGTCCCCTGGTCTCTTCCTTCGCTGAAATTGGGCACACATTCAACAATCCTTTTCATTTCTCCAGCCTCCAGCCTCCAATCTCCAATCTCGTATTGTATCCTTTTCCGCCGGATTTGGCAATCCTTGACGAATACAGCCGGACGTGGTATCATACAAATCGAAGCCAAGAGGAGCATTGGGAATGAGCGAGGAGAACAGGGTTCTCTCCACCCTCCCTTCCGAGGCCCAGAAGGGCCTGGAAGATTTCAGCCGCAGCCTCCACGAAACGCTGGGGGATAACCTG
Organism: uncultured Anaerolineales bacterium; assembly: GCA_964646625.1. Taxonomy (GTDB): domain Bacteria; phylum Chloroflexota; class Anaerolineae; order CAZYHC01; family CAZYHC01; genus DAOULT01. Next base: position 7,199 of record CAZYHC010000016.1, on the reverse strand, counting down.
GTGGCCGTCATCCTGTACGGCAGCGCGGCCCTGGGGGACTACATCCCTGGCCGCTCGGACCTTAACGTCCTGGTCGTCCTTGAGGATGCCAGCGTAGGCAAGCTGAAAGGGGCCGCCAGGGTGGTGCAGCAGGCCCGGCGGAAGCGTTTCATCGAACCTCGCTTCATGAGCGTGGAGGAGATGCGCCACGCCACCGACGTCCTGCCTATGACTTTCCTTGACATGCAAGAGAATTATATCGTGCTCCACGGCCGGGACGTGCTAACCGATCTGGTCATCAGCGGCGAGAATTTGCGCCTTCAGTGCGAGAGTCAGTTGCGGATCATCCTGTTAAGGATGCGCCACCGCTTCCTGTATTCGATCCGCGACCGCCGGCGGCTGAGGACCATCCTTAACGCCTCCTTCACCAAGTTTTTGTACATCCTCAAGACGCTGTACCGGTTGGCAGGAGAGGAGCCCCCGGCCAGCAAGACAGACATCGTCGCCGGCGCGGCGGAGCGTTATGGATTGGATGGGCATGTACTGACCAGCCTCCTGGAATTGAAGCTGAGAGACAGGAAATTCAGCCAGGAGGAACTGGAGGCCCTGTTCGAGGGCTATCTATCCATCGTGAAAGTGGTCATCGCCCAGGTGGACCGCATGTGGTGATTGACGAAGAGGTGGGATCATGAAGAGATCGTGGTTACGAACGGTGATCCTCACCAGTCTGATGGCTCTTCTGTTCGGCCAGTTCGGCCTCGGTGTGGCCTACGCCGACTACCACGTCAGCTGCTACGTCATCACCTTTGAGGTGGTGCCCGATAGCACCGGCGAACTGCGGGATGTGCGAGTCACGCTGGAGGTCACCTACGACGTGCAGGGTGAGTCCAAGTCCGAGGGCTTCAAGTTCGTGGGCTTTGTGCGGATCAAGGACGTGAGCGTCACCGACGGGGAGGGACAGCCGCTCAAGTTTCAGGTCAAGCACATGAAGGAGGAGCGGATCGAGTGGTCCTTTCCTACTGTGGCCGACGGGCAGCAGACGGTCATCGCCAAATTCACCATCCCCGACGCCTTGCAGGGCAGCAAGGAGCGTAACACCTTCTCCGCCGAGTGGGTCAAGAACTGGAAGGTGAAGGTCTATAACGTCACCTATCGCTTCATCTTCCCCGAGGATTACGGGTATCAGACCATCACCGTCTCCCCCTCGAACTACCGCGAGAGGGTGATCGACGGTCGGCGGGCCATCGAGATCGGGATGGATGAGCTGTCGTCCACGCCTTTCAGCATCTCTTTCTCGCCTGGGCTGGTGGAAGGCAAAAAGCCCCTCAAAGTGGGCGGGGAGAGTAAGAGCATTGATTTCGGCTTCTATCTAGGCTTGCTCATCTTCCTGGGCTTACCAGGCTTATTTGTTCTCAACAAACTGACGACCGGCAAATGGGCGGGCTCCGGAAGCGGCTCGGGCGGCTGCTCCAGTTGCTCTAGCTGTTCCAGTTGCTCCAGTTGCAGTAGCTGCGGCGGGTGCGGGGGCTGAGAGGGTGACCTGGTGGGGCGAAGAGAGTTGTTCAACGAACCCTTCTTTCTCCAGTGGCATCTGACCGACCGCTGCAACTTAAGCTGTCGGCACTGCTACCGCGACGAGCAGAAGGAAGACCTGAGCCTGGCGGAGTTGCGGAACATCTTGCATCAATACGTGGACTTCCTGGCCTGCCTGGGCAAGCGGGGGCGAGTGCAGTTCTGCGGCGGCGAACCACTGCTCTCGGCGCACATTTACACCATTATCGAAGAGTGTACCCGCCTGCGCATCCCTACCCGGATTCTATCCAATGGCACCCTTATCACCGCCGAGGTAGCCCGTCGCCTCGTAGAAAGCGGCTGCCGGTTGGTGCAAGTCAGCCTGGAGGGAATGGAAGAGGTTCACGAGGCCCTCAGAGGACAGGGGAGCTTTCAGCGGGCCCGGCAGGGTATCGAGGCGGCACGTGCGGCGGGCATCCAGGTGACGGTAGCCATGACCGTCTCCCGTGAGAACCGGGATCAGGTCATGGCCGTGGCCCGTTTCGCCGAAGAACATGCCGACCGGGTGGGCTTCCATCGTCTGGTGCCCCTGGGGGGCGGCGCGGAGATGCAGGACGAGATGCTGACCCCCCTGGAACTACGGGCGATGATGGAAGAGGTCCATCGCTTCAAGAAGGGGACACACCTTGACGTGCCCCTGCGCGACCCCGTCTGGCGAGCCTATTTTAACCCCAGGGGGTGCAACGGCATTTCCGGCTGCTCGGCGGGCTACAACGGCCTGACCGTCGAGTCCAACGGGGAGGTCTATCCCTGCCGTCGCCTGCCCATCGTCCTGGGCAACGTCCAGGAGCGTTCCTTTGAGGAGCTATGGCGGTCGGAGATTCTGGAGCAACTCAGGGACCGTGATCTCCTCAAGGGCAGGTGCGGGGCCTGCCGCCTGCGCTGGCTATGCGGTGGGTGTCGGGCCATCCCCTACGCCCTGACCGGCGACCACCTGGGGGAGGATCCGCAATGCTTCAGGGAGAACTCGGTTCTGGCGCGGGCTTTTCAGTCCGTTCAAATGGTCATCAATGAGTTAATTACTATGGTTTATGTCTAGCAAAGGCTCTATAGAGAGGAACTATACCGCCGATGCGCATCGGAATCGACGCGCGGCTGGTCTATTATAGCAAAGCGGGGATCGGACAATATATCCTCCGCCTGGTGCAGGGACTGGCCGAAATCGACCACGATCACGAATTTATCCTTTTACAGAGCCGTAAGGATAAGAGCGCTATCAGCAACCAGCCTAAGTTCAAACGAGTATCGCTATGGACTCCCAGCCATCACCGGCTGGAACAATGGGCTCTCCGGGTTGAGATTGCCCCTCTGAGGCTGGACGTTTTGCACAGCCCGGATTTCATCCCTCCTTTTCGTCGCAACTGCAAATCCGTCATCACCGTCCACGATCTGGCTTTTCTTCTATACCCCCATTTTCTTACCGGCGAGAGCGCCCGTTACTACAGCCAGATCGACCAGGCAGTGCGTCGCACCGATCACATCATCGCCGTCTCCGAGAAGACCAAACAGGACACTATCTACCACCTGGGGGTGCCTGCCCGCAAGATAACAGTCATCTACGAGGCGGCCAACCCTATTTTTCGTCCCATCGAGGACGAGGAAGGTCTGCGCCAGATCAGGAAGAAATACGATCTCCCTGACCACTACGTCCTCTTCGTCAGCACTATCGAGCCGCGTAAGAATATCCCTACGTTGCTCAGGGCCTTTCGGGAGCTTCTGGACTGCTATAAACTGCCGGTCAAGCTGGCTATAGCTGGCAGACCAGGCTGGCTTTCGGACGCGGTTTTCACCACCACTCTGGAGTTGAAGTTGACCGACAAAGTCCGCTTCCTCGGTCGCGTGCCCGTTGAGGACCTGCTTTACCTCTACAACGGCGCGGAACTCCTGGTGCATCCCTCTTTCTACGAAGGTTTTGGTCTGCCGCCCCTGGAAGCTATGGCCTGTGGTACGCCGGTGGTGGTCTCTAACGTTTCGGCTCTACCCGAAGTAGTGGGCGACGCTGCTTTTCTGGTGGATCCTGAAGACGTAGCAGGGCTGACTGTGGCTATGTGGCGGATGTTGACCGATAACTCCCTGCGCACCGATATGATCGCCAAAGGTTTCAAACGGGCCGGTTGTTTCTCCTGGTCCAAAACGGCCCAACAGACGTTAGCGGTCTATGAACAGGTTGGAAGAGGAGAGTGACCAAATCATGGGCAAGGGTGCTAACGAATCTGACTCAAGAACAGGGAAGAGGATTTTGCTCCTGACCCCTCAACTGCCCTATCCCCCGCACCAGGGTACCACCATCAGGAATTACAATTTGCTGGTCAACCTGGCCGCTCGTCACGAGGTGCACCTGTTGTCCTTCGCCCATTCTCACGATGAGTTGTCGAAGGCTGCTCCCTTACAACGCTGCTGTCGGAGTGCCGAGACCGTGCCCATCCCCCAACGCTCTACTCTGGGCCGGCTACTGAGCGTCTTCTTTTCTCCCCTGCCCGATATGGCCTTGCGTCTGCCCTCCAAAATATTTCGGGCCAAGTTGGCTACCATGCTGGGCCGACAGAGGTTCGACGTCGTCCAGGTGGAAGGCATCGAGATGGCTCAGTACGGCCTGTGGCTGCTGGAAGAAAGCAGAGGCTCCCGGCCCCTGATCGTCTTCGACGATCACAATGCCGAATACGTCTTGCAACAACGGGCCTTCGAGACCGACGTGCGTCTTCCGGGGCGCTGGCCTGCTGCTTTGTATTCCTTCATACAGTGGCGTAAGTTGAGCCGCTACGAGGCCGAGAGCTGTCGTCGGACCGACCGGGTGGTGGCCGTCTCTGAGGCGGATAAGAAAGCCTTGTGCCGGCTGACACCTGGCCTGAAAGTGACCGTCATTCCTAACGGGGTCGATACCGAGTATTATAAACCGCAATCCCTGCCCTCTTATTCCCAAACGCTGGTTTTCACCGGCAAGATGGATTTCCGCCCTAACATCGACGCCGTGCTGTGGTTCTGTCGCGAGGTGCTGCCCCTGCTGCGCGCCGAGCTCCCTACCATCCATTTCTACATCGTGGGCCAGAAACCCCATCGCCGCATCCTGCCCCTGGCCGACGATCCGGCGGTGACTGTCACCGGCTACGTCGATGACATCCGGCCCCACATCGCCAGGGCCGAACTCTACGTGGTGCCTCTCCGCATCGGGGGCGGGACGCGCCTGAAAGTCATGGAAGCGATGGCTATAGGCAAAGCCATTGTCTCCACCACGGTGGGGTGTGAGGGCTTCGAGGTGACGGACGGCCGCGAACTGGTCATAGCCGATACTGCGGCGGATTTTGCCCGGCGCGTGATCGAGCTGCTGGGCGACGACAGGGCGCGGGAGTCGCTGGGACGTGAGGCCCGCCGCCTCGTTGAGGAGCGTTACGACTGGCAGGCCATCGTGCCCAGGCTGGATAAGGTCTATGACGAGACATCCTAGCCTGGAAACCAATTTCCAGGCTGATAGCTCAAGTGCGCTAAAGCACACTCCAAAACACGTCCAAAAAGCAAGCTTCAGCTTGCTTCAGCTTTTAGCCTGGGAGTTTGAGTCCCAGGCAGGTTTCTCCAGGTCGCGGGTTCGCCTGGCTCTTTTGCGCCTCTTCGCCCGTCTCAGCGCCCCTTTTGGGCCCCGTGCCCCGCTGCCTGACGCTCCCTCTCGTATTCTCCTCATCCGGCCCGATCACCTGGGCGACGTGCTGTTCACCACCCCTGCCATACGTACCCTGCGCACGGCTTTGCCCCAGAGCCACCTCGCCTGCCTGGTCGGCCCCTGGTCGCGGGCCGTCCTGGAGCACAACCCCCACCTCGACGAGATTGTGACCTGCCACTTTCCGGGCTTCACCCGGCGGCCAAAGCCCTCCCTGCTCCAGCCCTATTTTGCGTTGAGCTCTTACGCGCGGGAGCTGCGGGATAAGAAATTCGAGCTGGCCGTGGTGCTGCGCTTCGATCACTGGTGGGGGGCGCTTTTGGCCTACCTGGCCCGCATCCCCGTCCGGCTGGGCTACGACATCGCCGAGGTGCAGCCGTTTTTGACCGAGGCCCTCCCTTACGTCCCCGGCCGGCACGAGGTAGAGCAGAATTTGACCCTGGTGGAGCGGATAGCCGGAGGTCGGCAGCCGAAAAGCAGCGCCCCCCTCTCGCTTGAGTTCCCATTGACCGCAGAGGACGAGGCTTTTGCCGAACGCTACCTGACGGAGCACGGGGCGGGAGAGGACGATTTTCTGGTGTGCATCCATCCAGGGACGGGGGCGGCGGTCAAGCTGTGGCGCGAGCAAGCCTGGATACAGGTGGCCGAGGCCCTGGTCGAACGCTACAAAGCCCGGATCGTGCTCACCGGCTCAGCAGGGGAGCGTACTCTGGCCCAGGCCATCGCCACAGGGATGAAGGCTAAAACTCCGCCTATCGTGGCCGCCGGAGAGACGAGCCTGGGACAACTGGCGGCCCTCATGGCCCGCTGTGGCCTGGCGCTGGGGCCGGATAGCGGGCCGTTACACCTGGCGGTGGCTGTAGGCACGCCCACCGTGCACCTCTACGGCCCCGTGGATAGTCGCACCTTTGGCCCCTGGGGAGACCCGGCCCGCCACCTCATCATTACCTCGGACATGGATTGCATCCCCTGCGACCGCCTGGATTACAGCCCCGACGAACTGGACGAGCATCCCTGTATAAAACGCATCACGGTGGAACAGGTGTTAGAAGCGGTGACCGAAGCACTGACAAGGGGCTGACACGGATTACGGTCGCGGATTTCACGGATGGGAGGGCGGTCAACGGATTTCTGGAACGGATTTAACGGATTGCGCGGTCTGTGTTGTTGCAGAAAAGAGGCGATTGGGGTATAATGGTGTAGAATCTGAAGACGCTCTAAAAGTAAGCCAGTAAAGAAGGAGCAGATCAATGCCAGAGCGCAGACAACTCAGCGATGCCGAAAAAGCAGAAATCCTACATCGTTACGGAATGCGGTGTTTCATTGATGGACATCCGATAGAATCCGAAGAGGATCTTGAGTTTGATCATATTGTGCCTGTAGCAGCTGGTGGAACAACGACGCTGGAAAATCTAGCCCCCGTATGTCGCAACCATAACCGACAAAAGAGAACGATGTCGCTTTCCGAGTACCGCGATTATCTCAAGCTTAGCTCTTTCTTCGGCGATGGCTCACCCAAAAAATACTTGGACGATGTCATTCTTGCCAAAGGACACAAACTCGGGCAGTTACTACAATATGAAGTCAATTCGGGCGAAGAGAGCGCAACTCTCTACTTTGATGGTGGCAAAAAGACCCTCTCACTGTACACCTGCCCGGTGACCGGTTGGCAGTATTTCTACGCTCTGATTCCTGTACATTATCTTAAGAATGACAGAGATTTGCAACCGCGCGCCCTTCGACAGAACTCAATGTGGGAGCTGTATAGGCACTTCCAGCGCAATACTCAGTTGGCTCCTTCTGTGTGCCGTTTCGATGAGGATGGTGCGCTCCTGTTATTCGATGGGCAGCACAAAGCTGCTGCCCAAATCTGGGCTGGTCGGGAAGCCGTAGAATGCAAAGTGTACATTCGACCGGTAGCGAAACTAATCAAGGAAACGAATCTTGACGTAGCAATTGCGCACTCAGGCGCCGGATCGTTCAAAAACTCTGATTTTGA
>CAZYHC010000015.1:20287-95495 GCA_964646625.1 uncultured Anaerolineales bacterium | reverse complement strand
CGATGAGCAATGCTTTCCTGGTGGAGATGATCTTTAACTGGCCCGGCAGTTCCCGGTATGGCATCAATACCATGTTGCGCAAGGACTTGAACGCCATCGCCGGGGTGGTGTTGACCCTTGGGGTGGTGTTCATCATCGTCAACATCGTGGTTGACGTGGTCATCAGTCTGCTCGACCCCAGAATCCGACTGGCTCCACAAAGAGGTGAATAACGTGACAGTACAGGCAAAGAGTCCCGCTCTGCCAAAGAGCAGGATAATGGAAAAGCTGGGCCGCAACTGGTACAAGTTCTCCCGCAATCCGCTGTCCATCGTGGGGCTGTGCACCGTCCTCCTGGTCGTCTTCCTGGCTGTTTTCGCTCCGCTGGTGGCCCCCTATCCGAAGCACGCTGGTAAGTTCGTTGACTTTGTCAATGCCAGCCTCCCTCCCTGTCAGCGTTATCTGCTCGGCACCGATGTTATGGGCCGCGACATTTTGAGCCGGATTTTCTTCGGGTTCCGCTTCTCGCTAACGATGGGCGCGGTCGTTCTGACCCTGGTCGTCCCGCCGGGAGTGACCCTGGGACTGATCGCCGGCTACAACCAAGGCACCTGGCTTGACACCGTGATCATGCGCATCACCGACATTTTCCTGGCGGTGCCCCCGCTGATCCTGGCCCTGGCCATTTGCTCGGTGCTCACCCCGAACCTGTTCAACGCCATGATCGCCGTCTCCTTGATGTGGTGGCCGTGGTATACCCGGCTGGTGTACGGGCTTACCTCTACCCTACGGAATGAGTTCTTCGTCAGCTCGGCGGAGACGATGGGGGCCAGCAAGTTCCACATTCTTTTCAGGGAGATCCTTCCCAACTGTATCTCGCCCATCTTTACCAAGATGAGCCTCGACATGGCGTGGGTCATTCTTCTCGGCTCGGCGCTCAGTTTCGTGGGGCTCGGGGTGCAGCCCCCGAAGCCCGGCCTGGGGACCATGGTGGCCGGTGGAGCCGACTACCTGCCAGAGCAATGGTGGATTTCAGTCTTTCCCGCCCTGGCTATCGTGGTCGTCGTCCTGGGCTTCAACCTGTTGGGTGACGGCCTGCGCGATATGTTCGCCGCCGAGGAGGTCTGAGATGAACACTCCCCTGCTGGAGATCAAGGACCTATACGTTCATTTCAACGTCTACGGGGGCACGCTCCAGGTCCTGGATGGAGTGAACTTCACCGTGCACAGTGGGGAGAGGGTGGGCCTGGTCGGGGAGACCGGTTGTGGCAAGACCACCACCATGAAGGCCATCCTCCGCATCCTGCCCATGCCGCCCGCCCGCATCCCTGGCGGCGAAATCTACTTCAAGGGCCAGGACATCCTCAAGATGGGGCTGAACGAACTGCGACTGGTACGGGGCAAGGGAATTTCGATGATCTTTCAGGATCCGACGACGGCCCTCAATCCGGTTTTCACTGTTGGTCAACAACTGGGAGCGGCCGTTAAATACTCCGTGGAGAAACGACTGTCCAAGAAGGCCATTCGCCGACAGGCTATCACTTCCCTGAAGGAGGTGGCCCTGCCCGATCCGGAACGGATGCTGGATAGCTACCCCATCCAACTCAGCGGCGGGATGCGGCAGCGAGTCTGCATCGCCATGGCCCTGGCCACCAGCGGGGAACTGCTCATCGCCGATGAGCCAGGCACCTCCCTGGATGTCACCATCCAGGATCAGATCCTGCGGCTGTTGCACCGCTTGGTGGAGGAAAAGGACACCTCCGTCATCCTCATCACCCACACCCTGGGGGTGGTGCGGGAGACGACCGACCGGGTGTACGTTATGTACGCCGGCAACATGGTTGAGATGACGGCCACAGAGGAACTCTTCTCTCACCCGCTTCACCCCTACACTCATGGGTTGATGGAGGCCGTCCCTAAGCTGACAGGGGGCGGCATCGCCGACGGCATCGCGGGGCGGATCCCTGATTATCTCGACCCGCCGCAGGGCTGCCGGTTTCATACCCGTTGCTCCCGCGCGATGAATATCTGTCGGCGAGACAAACCCCACTTCTACAGAGTCAGCCACGACCATGAAGTGGCCTGCTTTCTCTACAAAGAGGACGGAAAGGAAATCCCATGACGACCGATATCCTGACTGTCACCGCTCTGAAAAAGTATTTCGTCATCGGGCACACCGGCCTTTTGAAACGACAGCCCATCACCGTCAAGGCGGTGGATGGTATCTCCTTCACCATGCGGGAGGGAGAGACCTTCGGCCTGGTCGGCGAATCCGGCTCCGGCAAGAGTACCGTCGCTTACACCACGATCGGCATGTACTGGCCGACCGAAGGCGACATCAGCTTTCGGGGGCAAAGCCTGTTCGGGAACAATAAGGACCGGCCCCTGGCTCTCAAGAAGGAAATCCAGATCGTTTACCAGGACCCCGGCTCGTCCCTGAACCCCAGACGAACCATCAAACAGATTATAGAGCTGCCGCTCCAGATCCACCGCCCGCAAGAAGATCGGCTGGAACAGGTTGCCCGGCTGCTAGAAATGGTGGAACTGCCCCCAGATTATATGTATAAATATCCCCAGATGATAGGCGGGGGCGAGAAGCAAATGGTGGCTATCGCCAGGGCGTTGGCCACCGAGCCTGCTTTCGTCATCCTCGACGAGCCGACCTCGGCCCTGGACGTTTCCATCCAGGCCAAAATCATCAACCTCCTCATCCGCTTGCAGAACGAATTCCAGCTATCCTACCTGTTTATCACTCACGACCTGAGCCTGATGCGAAACGTGGCCTCGCGGGTGGCGATCATGTACCTGGGCAAGATCTGCGAGATCGCCGAGGCCACCGAGTTCTTCCGCAACCCGTACCATCCCTATACCCGGATGCTCATCTCCTCTATTCCGGTCGTTTCGAAGGCCGAAGAGGAGGTCAAGCCCAAAAGGATATTTTCCACCGGCGAGATCCCCAGCCCGGTCAATATCCCCAGCGGGTGCAGTTTTCACCTGCGCTGTCCCGAAAAAATGGAAATCTGCTCCGAGGTGGATCCGGTCATGGTCGAGGTGGAGGAGGGGCATACCGTGCGCTGCCATCTTTATGCTGGAAGTTAGAGGTTGGAGATCGGAGGTATAGCTATTGCTGCTCGAACATCGGGGGAAGCGTCCGAACATCCACGAATCGGCCTACGTTGCCCCTAATGCGGTGATCTGTGGGGACGTGACCATCGGGGAGAACAGCCGCGTTCTCTTCGGGGCAGTGCTGGCGGCGGAGGGAGGGCCTGTGGTCGTCGGGGCGCACTGCATCATCATGGAGAACGCGGTCATCAGGGGCACACGTTGGCATCCAACCCACATTGGCGACCACGTGCTGGTGGGGCCACGCGCCTACCTGACCGGCTGCACGGTGGAGGACAACGTATTTCTGGCCACAGGCGCTACCATCTTCAACGGGGCCCGGATCGGCACGCGGGCCGAAGTGCGGATCAACGGAGTCGTTCACCTTAAGACCACCCTGCCGCCGGATGCCCTGGTGCCTATCGGCTGGATCGCAGTAGGCGACCCCGCCGAGATCCTGCCCCCCAAAGACCACGAGAAAATTTGGGCCATTCAGGAACCCTTGAACTTTCCGCGCCAGGTGTTCGGCCTGGAGCGGGCGCCCGCCGGGGAAACGATCATGCCAGAGCTTACACGGCGCTATGCCAAAGCCCTGGAGAGACATAAGGAGGACAAGATTCTGAATCGCGAATGAGCGAATGAGACGAATGGAACGAATGATTCGCGGAATTCGCTATATTCGTCCATTCGTGATTCAGGGGGTAAACCTTGAGCGGAATATTCAACGCAATTATAGAGCAAAACTGTCCAACTTGTAACCATATCATTTCACCTCCGACAGGAGTTTCTGAATTTCATTTCCCAGGAAATGCACAAAGGAAAGCGGCGCCAGCTTCTGTGCCAGCCGCTCATCGGCGGTGACGAAAACTGCCCCCAACGATTCAGCCACAGCGATGAAAGCGGCATCATACACCGTCACTTCGTACTCACGAGCAATGGTCACTGCCCGCCGCATTACCGCCACCGAAGGAGGCACCCAGTTCAAGGCCATATCGAAAAGACTCTGTACCGCTTCCTCCACCAGGGCTGTGGTCAGGTCGCCCTTGTAGCGCAGCACGTTCGCCAGTTCGTAGGCCAGCAACGCCGGTACGGCGATAGCGATCTCGCCTTCCAGATAGGCGGTACGCAAAGCCAGAGCATGGTCAGCTAACACCTCGCCCTGACGAAACCACTTGACGATAACCGAGGTGTCGAGGACAAAGGCAGAAGACATCAGCGGGCCTCTCGCCAGCGTCGAATATCGGCGCTGCTATCTTCGCCATGGCCGGGAGACAGTTGAGCCAGGGCATCCTGCACAGCCACGGCCTGCCGCACGTCGGGGTCACTGCCAGGCCCTTTGTTCAACCGCCGGGCCTCGATGTAGAGCCGCATCGCCTCGCCCAGCAATTCGCTGCGGCTGCGGCGCTCTTCTTCAGCAAGGCGGTCAATCTCGGCCAGTAATTCGTCGGGGAGGGAAACCATAACTTTAGTAGCCATCGCTCACCTCGTTCATTACAAAGATGTCTATACTGATTATAGCCATAGGCTATATTTTGTCAACAGCCGACACGGATTATGGTCACGGATTTCGCGGATAATCCGTGACATCCGTGAAAGAAATCCGTGTCCGCTACGGTTAAAAAATGAATTTAAGGAAGGAGGAACACTCGATGCGAGTAGCAAGCGACGTCGGTGGCACGTTCACCGACCTGGTCTACCTGGACGAAGCGACCGGTGAGATCGGGATGACCAAAGCCTCGACCACCCCCCACAACTTCGCCATCGGGGTGGAAGATACGTTGAAGAAGTCGGGCATTAACGTGTCTGATACGAGCTTTTTCGTCCACGGTTCGACCATCATCATCAACGCCCTGACCGAGCGCAAGGGCGTCAAAACAGGGCTGATCACCACCAGGGGCTTCCGGGACGTGCTCCAGATCGGGCGCGCCAACCGGCCCGATATCTACAACATGTACTACACCAAGCCTGAACCCTTCGTGCCCCGCCATCTGCGGCTGGAGGTGGAGGAGCGGGTCAACTACAAGGGCGAGGCGCTCATCCCTCTGAACGAGGAAGACGTTAAAAAGGCGGTGGAGTTCCTCAAGAAAGAGAGGGTGGAGGCCATTGCCGTCTGCTTCCTGCACTCCTACGCCAACCCCGACCACGAGAAACGCTGTGGAGAGATCGTCAGAGAGATGGTGCCCGACATCCCCGTCACCCTCTCCCACGAGATCACCCAGGAGTGGCGGGAGTACGAGCGCACCAACACGACCGTGCTCAACAGTTACGTGCACCCTATCGCCGTCCGCTATCTCAACGCCCTGGAAAAGGACCTGGGGGAGATGGGCATGGCCCCGGTCGGTCACATCATGCAGTCCAATGGGGGGACCGTCACCTTTGAGCTGGCCCGTCGAGCGCCCATCAACACGGTGGAATCCGGGCCGGTGGCCGGCGTCATCGGGGCGGCGGTCATCGGCGAATTGGTGGGCGAACCGGACGTGATCTCCATCGACATCGGCGGGACCACGGTCAAATCCTCGCTGGTGGAAGGAGGCCAACCCAAGATCACCACCGAGTACAAGCTGGGCTACCGCCGTGACTGGGCGGGCTATCCCATCCTGGTGCCTACGGTGGACATTGTGGAGATCGGGGCCGGCGGCGGCTCTATCGCCTGGATCGACCGCGCCGGGGCGCTGCGCGTGGGGCCGGTCAGCGCCGGAGCGGTGCCTGGCCCGGCCTGCTATGGGATCGGAGGCCGGGAGCCAACCGTCACCGATGCCAACGTGGTGGCGGGCCGCATCAACCCCGAGTACTTCCTGGGCGGGGAGCTCAAAATCTATCCCGATAAATCCCGCGCCGCCCTCCAGAAGATCGCCGCTGCCTTCGACATAAGCGTCGAGGAGGCGGCCATGGGCGTCATCCGCATGGCCGACGCCAACATGGTCACGGCCCTGAAACTGGTCTCGGTACGACGCGGCTACGATCCGCGGGACTTCACGATGGTGGCCTTCGGGGGCGGCGGCTCAATGCACGCCGCGGCCCTGGCCCGTGAGTTGAGGGTCAAGAAGATCATCGTGCCCACCGAACCGGCTGTTTTCTCCGCCTGGGGGATGCTGATGACCGACCTGCGCCAGGACTACATCCGCACCTGGGTAACGCGCACCGACCAGATCGACGCTGCCGACCTGAGCGCGGCCTTCATGGAGATGGAAGAGCAGGCTACCAAAGACCTGCTGGTTGAAAAGGTGGAGCGCGACCGCATCGTCTTCCAGCGTCATGCCGACATGCGTTACCTGGGCCAGGAACACACCGTCAAGGTGCCCATCCCCGGCGGCCAGTTGACCGCTGAAGAGATGCCCCAGATCAACGAACGCTTCCATCAACTGCACGATCACGCCTATACTTTCCGCCTGGAGTCGCCCGTGGAGTTGGTCAACTTCCACCTGACGGCGCTGGGCCAGGTCAAGAAACCGGAAATCAGGCGCATCAACGCCAGCAAGGCCGGCAGCGCGGAAAAAGCGCTGAAAGGGGAGCGCAACGTCAATTTCGACGAGCTAGGCTTCCGCATAAGCCCCACCTACGAGCGCGAGCTGTTACCTTCCGGCACGACGCTCAGTGGGCCGCTAATCATCGAGGAGCCGGCAGCCACCACGGTGGTCTTCCCCGGTCAGAAAGTTAGCGTGGATGAGTACGGCTTCTTGCACATCGAGGAAGAATAGAGGAGAGATGTAAAATGGCAAAATCACAAGTCGATCCCTTCACTATGGAGATCATAAAAGATAACCTGGTAGCCATCGGCGACGAGATGTTCGTGGCCTTGCAGCGCACCAGTATGAGCACCATCATCTACGAGGTGCTGGACTACGCCTGTGGCCTGACCGATAACAAAGCTCAGCTCATCGCCCAGGGCAACGGGGTGGCCGGGTTCCTGGGGACGCTGACCTACGGGGTGGCCTCGGTGATCGACAAATTTGGGCTGGAGGGGCTGGAAGAAGGCGATATCATCCTCCAGAACGACCCCTACACCGGGGGCGGCACCCACCTTTCTGACGTGGGCCTGTTCATGCCCATTTTCTACGACGGCCAGGTGGTGGCTTTTGCGGCCAATAAGGGCCACTGGACGGAGGTGGGGGGCAAGGACGCCGGTTCGTGGACGACCGACGCCACCGAGGTCTATCAAGAGGGTTTGCAATTCCCCTGCATCAAGCTCTTCAAGCGGGGCCAGGTTATCGATAGCCTGGTAGACCTCATCGCCGCCAACGTGCGCACCCCGGACATGACCCTGGGCGACATGTACGCCCAGGCTGCCTCCCTCAGACTGGGAGCGCGGCGCTTCCAGGAGATGTGCGATAAGTACGGGCTAGACCTGGTGCAGGCCGGGATCGATGCCCTGCTGGACTACGGCGACGAGATGACCCGCAAAGAGCTGGCCAAGCTGCCCAAAGGGGTCTACGAGGCGGTGGATTACATCGACGACGACGGCGTGGGCAACGGCCCCTTCGAGGTGCGGGTCAAAGTGACCATCACCGAGGACGAGTTCATCTGCGACTTCACCGGCACTCATGGGCAGGTGCCCGGCCCGGTCAACTGCACCCGCACGGGCCTCTATTCGGGAGTGCGTTCCATATTCAAGGCTCTGACTGACCCGGCCATACCGGTCAACGAGGGCTGCTTCCGACCGTTGAAAGTTATCTGCCCTGACCGCACCATCTTCACTGCCGAGAAACCGGCGGCTGTATCCACCTATTGGGAGACCATGCTTTACGTCACCGACCTGGTGTGGCAGGCCATGGCCCCCATCGTGCCGGATAGACTGCCGGCCGGCCACTTCCTGAGCGTGTGTGGGGTGGTGCTGGCCGGCCTGCATCCCGACAGCGGCGACCTCTTCCTGCTGGTCGAGCCCCAGGCCGGAGGCTGGGGGGCAGGCGCCGACAAGGACGGCGAGGACGGCCTAGTCTGCGTGGGCGATGGCGAGACTTACATCATCCCCGTGGAGGTGTGCGAAACCCGCTACGGCGTGCTGGTCGATCAATACGGGTTCGACATCTGCGAGGGCGGGGCCGGGCGGTTCCGGGGGGGCCGGGGGCTGGTGCGTGACTATCGCATCACCGCCGACGAAGCCTGGTACACCGGCACCTTCGGGCGCTATAAGTTCCTGCCCTGGTCTCTGGCCGGAGGGCATAAAGGGTCCAAAAACTATACCAAAATCATCTTCGCCGAGGGTCGGGAGCCGGAAGAGTTTGGCAAAACGGCCCGCTTCCATCTGAAGAAGGGCGACGTGGCCCGCCTGATCACCGGCACCGGCGGCGGCTACGGCGGTCCCTACGAACGACCCGTCGAGGCGGTGCAGGAGGATGTCAGGGGGGGCTACATCACCCCGGAGATGGCCGAAAAAGAGTACGGGGTGATATTAGACCCGGATACCCTGGAAGTAAAGGGCACAACCGGGGAGCGGAGTTAAGCCGCTCTGAAAGTGCCAGGCACTTTGGAAGTGCCTGGCACTTATCCAGGGTATGAGAGGTCTAAATGGGAGCAATTGAGTTTAAAAGACTGGTCATGGCCGGTCCCTTCCGCTGGGTGGTGCTGACCACCGGGGGCCAGGTTACCACTTTTCTCTTCTTCGTCAAGGTGCTCTATACAGAGAAGGGCCAGGGAACTGTTCTCTTCGTACAGAGCGATCTGCAAGCCAGGGGAGAGGACGACGTCTTTGCCGTGTTCTCCGACAATCTGGAGGTGGCTGAGTACCTGCGCGATCGGATATTCAGCTACACCCCCTTTGCCGGGGTGCCCGACCAATCGCCGCCCGCCCCGCTGGTGCAGGCCCACTTTCGCGGCCAGGACGACTTCCCCGAAAGCATCGTCGAAGAGATGGAGGCCGTGGACGGCACCACCGTAAAGCTGACCTTTCTCAGGCTGGGCACGCCGCGCCTGGGTCTGAGAACGGTGAACGAGGGACTGGCGGAGGTCACCGCCTTCGCTTTGCCGGAAGATTTCAGGCTGGAGATCAACGGCCTGGCGCCCGTCGGCGAGCTGGGCCGCGGCCCACTGGATGAAGCGCCCCCCATTGGAGCCGACTTACAGAACGTGTGGTATGCAAAATCGCCCTGAAAGTGCCAGGCACTTTGGAAGTGCCTGGCACTTAGTTGAAACCGAGGTGGCCCTCGACCCGCAGCGACAGGAAGCGGCACGGGAATACGCCCGGCATCGCCGCTGGTTGCTGGTGGTGGATCTGGCGCTGTCGGTGCTATTGGTGGTGGGCTTTCTGGTGAGCGGCGCATCGCGCTGGCTCAAAGCGGTGCTGCTGAGCGTCGGGTTGGCCCCGCCGTGGGCGTTAGTGGGTGTGTACGTGGCGGTGGTCTTCGTGGGCTACACGCTGCTCTTGTGGCCGCTGGCCTGGTGGAGCGGGTACGTCCTGCCCCACCGCTATGGCCTGAGCACCCAGACGCGGCGCGGCTGGCTGGCCGACGAGCTTAAGATGCTGGCCTTGGGGCTGGTGTTGGGCCTGCCGGTGGCCGAGGTGATCTATTGGCTGCTGCGGAGCCGCCCCGCAACTTGGTGGCTCTGGGCCGGCGCGTTCCTGGTCGTGTTTGCGGTGCTGTTGGGCCACCTGGCCCCGCTGCTGATCGTGCCCCTCTTCTACAAGCTGACCCCGCTGGACGACCCCGAACTGGTCGGCCGCGTCCAGCAGTTGGCCGAAAGGACCGGCACGCGCCTGGCGGGCGTCTATACCATCGACCTGAGCAGGCGCACCAGGACGGCCAACGCCCTGGTCATGGGGCTGGGGCGCACCAGGCGCATTGCCCTGGGCGATACGCTCTACGCCGATTACACCCCCGACGAGATCGAGACCATCATCGGCCACGAACTGGGCCACCAGGTTCACCACGACCTGGAGTGGGGGATCGCGGTGCAGAGCCTGCTGATGTTGGGCGGCCTGTACCTGGCCCAACTCTTCCTGCACTGGGGAGTGGCCCGTTTCGGCTTCGAGGGGCCGGGCGACGTGGCGGCCCTGCCCCTGTTCGTGCTGGCGGTGGGCCTTTTCTCGGTGGTGACCCTGCCCCTCATCAACGCCTACTCCCGCTGGCGCGAACGTCTGGCCGACCGTTTCGCGGTCCAGGTTACGGGCCACCGGCAAGCTTTTGCCCAGGCCATGATCCGCCTGGCTAACCAAAACCTGGCCGAAGCCGATCCGCCGCGCTGGGTGGTCTGGCTGCTTTACTCACATCCGCCGCTTAAAGAGCGGATAAAACTCACTACATCTTCACCTTTTTACAACCAAAGCTCAACCTAAAAATCATCATTATTGTGCTATAATATAGACGTGGTGTAAGCCTTGCCTTGGGGAGGGTAAGGCGGGGGGGACGAAGGCTGAGAGTCTTCGTTCCCCCGCCTCTTTTTAAGGACTATGTGGTGACCGCCTCAGGAGGTAGGCTGGGGGTTGGGGCGCTGTTAGCCCCCTGTCCAGAAGAGCTTTTGCAGAGCGTATCATCGCCCCACAGGATCATACGCGGTTCGTAGGGATTGCTCAGATCTTCGTGACGGGGAAGGATGCGGAGCGTGTAGCCGTGTCGGCCACTGGTTCGACAGGCAATCGCGCCTGTATAAGTGTAGCGCCCGTGGCCATTAGATTGGGTGCAATTCATGGCTATAGCCTGGCCCTTTGAAATCTGTCCCGTGGCATCGAGACGGCTGGTGTAGATTTCCACGGTCACGTCCTGAGGCTCCAGGGCCCCAAGGTATATCTCAGCGCGGACCTCAAGCTCGTCGCCCACTTTAAGCTCAGCGGAGGGGTCGGCATCCACACTCTCGATTCGGATTTCCGGCCAGTGTTCCCTGAGCCTGGCTTTCCATCCGGCCAGAACTTTGGCCTGGGCCAGGTTGTTCTCGCTCAAACGTTGATAACGCTGGGCCGCAGGTAGATAGAGAAGCTCGGTGTACTCATATAGCATGCGATTGGTGTTGAAAGTGGGACAGATGGAGAGCATGGCCACTTTCATGTGGCCGATCCAGCCCCGGGGCAGGCCATCAGGCCCCCGGCTGTAAAACAAGGGGATGACCTCTTTCTCCAGAAGGTCGTAGATGGCATTAGATTCCACCTTATCCTGATAATCGAAATCCTCGTACCCCTCTCCCCGTCCGATAGCCCAGCCAATGTTGATGCTGTAGGCTTCCGCCCACCAGCCATCCAGAATACTCATGTTCAGGACGCCATTGGCCGCCGCTTTCATCCCGCTGGTGCCGCTGGCTTCTCGCAGGACGCGCGGGGTATTCAGCCACACGTCTGCGCCCTGCACCAGGTAGCGGGCCACGTTCATATCATAATCCTCAATGAAGACGATCCACCGCCGCAGCTCCTCCTGTCGGGCGTGGTGGATGATCTGTCGGATCAACTCTTTACCCGGATCGTCGTGAGGATGGGCCTTGCCCGCGAAAATGATTTGCACCGGACGATCCGGATTGCTCAGGATTTTGACCAGACGTTCAAGATCCTGGAAAAGCAGGGTAGCCCGTTTGTAGGTGGCGAAGCGGCGAGCGAAACCGATGGTCAGAGCCTCCGGGTCCAGCACTTCGTTTGCGCTCTCGATCTCGGAGGGAGGAGCACCCCGCTGCTCCAGTTGGGCCCGCAACCGTCGCCGGGCAAAGGCCACCAGGCGTTCCCGTCGTCGTTCGTGGGTCCGCCACAGCTCTTCGGAAGGAATGTCTGTCACTCCCTGCCAGACGGTGGGATCGGTGGGATGTTCCAACCAACGAGGTCCCAGATAACGATCGTAGAGACCGGCCATATCATTAGAAATCCAGGAGCGAGGATGCATACCATTATTGATGGAGATGATAGGCACCTCATTTTCAGGCACTTTGGGCCAGATTCCCTGCCACATACGCCGCGAGACCGAGCCGTGTAACTGGCTCACCCCGTTGGTACAGTTCGCCAGCCGCAGAGCCAGAATAGCCATGCAGAAGGGTTCGTTGGAGTCATCTGGATTCTCGCGCCCCAGGGCCAGGAACTCCTTACGAGACAGACCCAGAGCGGTGTAGTAATCGGCAAAATATTTGTCCATCAGCTCGGGGGGAAAACGGTCGATCCCGGCCGGCACAGGGGTGTGAGTGGTGAACACCGTACCCGCCACAGCCAACTCGCGGGCCTCAGTGAAAGAAAGGCCCTGCTCTTGCATGAGAATCCGGATCCGCTCCAGCCCCAGAAAAGCGGAATGGCCTTCGTTCATGTGACAAACGGTGGGCCGCATCCCCAGCGCATCCAAAGCCCGCAGCCCGCCGACGCCCAGCACAATTTCCTGACGAATGCGCATCTCCAGATCGCCACCATACAACTGGTCGGTGATGTCCCGATCTTGGGGGCTATTCTGGGGGATATTGGTGTCGAGCAAAAAAAGAGGTACGCGACCGACCTGGACGCGCCACACCTGAGCCATGACCTGACGACCGGGATGGTTCACCTGGATGGTTACCGGGCGGCCATCCTCCCGCCGCTCCAACTGGATAGGCAAGGTATAGAAGTCGTTCTCAGGATAGGTCTCCTGTTGCCAGCCGTCTACGTTCAGATATTGGTGGAAATAGCCTTGCTGGTAGAGAAGGCCCACCCCCACCAGGGGGATCCCCAGATCGCTGGCCGATTTCAGGTGATCGCCAGCCAAAATCCCCAACCCCCCAGAATAGATGGGCAGACACTCGGTCAGTCCAAATTCAGCCGAGAAGTAGGCGATGCGTAGCTCCTGGGAGGAGGGATAAGTGGTCGGGAACCAGGTCCTTCTGGACATGTAGCGGTCAAAACTCTGGCACACCCGTTCCAGGTGAGCCAGGAAACCATCATCCTTGGCGGAGGCTTCCAGCCACTCCTGCTTAATGTTGCCCAGCATTTGGGCCGGGTTGTGATTGGTCTCCTCCCACAGGTCACGGTCCAGCCGACGAAAAAGGTCGATTGTCTCGTGATCCCAACCCCAGCGCAGATTATAGGCCAGTTCTCTGAGACGCCGTAGTTTATGCGGTAAAGTGGGGGTGATGGTAAACGTACAGATAGGCTCCATAGTCTCATCTCCTCACGAGGCGATAAAGGGCCGCCGCCATAGTATACCACCCCATCGGTGGGAGGCCAAAGGGACGAGGGGGCTCCCGGGTCGGCATTTTATGGCGCTTCCACTAGAGGATAACCACGCCTTCGCCATTCATCGATGCCGCCCAGAATAGCTTTGGCCTCAAAGCCCTTGCCCATCAGTATTTGCGCCGCACGGGCGCTGGTTTCCTCCGCAGGTCAGGCGCAATAGGTGATGATCTCTTTACCGGCCTGAAGCTCGGTATACCGTCCCTCGACTTCTTCCAGGGGGATGGATATGGCCCCCGGCAGATGGGCTTTGTGGTAAGAGCTCTCGGCCCGCGTGTCCACAATGATCACGTCAGCCTGGCTTTCTATCCTGCTCAAAACCTCCTCCGGCGAGATACGAGGCACGTTCGACAAACTGCTGCTGGCCTGGTCACCGGTAGGAGAAGGTCTGCTGTCCACGCTGGCGGTTTTTTGCGCCAGGAAGATAATCACCCCTGCGGCCACCACCACAATCAGCCCTATAATGATGGGCATGAAACGAGCAAGGTTCCCATCTGGTTCTCGCTTTGTTGTTCGTACCGTCTTTTTGTCTTTTTTCTTGCGTTTGCTCTTCTTCTGTCCCATAATTAACCTCCTGTTGAGCGACATTGCGGTCGATAAATTCAACGCCCTTTTGTGACAGATTGGCGCAAAGGGCAAAAAAGTGCTAAAATGATCTGGAAGATTATACCAGTCAAGGAAAGCCGAGAAGGAAAGCCCAGGATGAAACGTCGATTTCCGCTGCCAACCCGCCGACGCCCACCGCGCCGAGACATCCCGCCCATCGTCACCAGACGTCGTCTACAGCGCAACCGAGGGGCTATGTTGGGGCTGGTCATCTTGACCGTTCTGATAGTGGCTGCTCTTCTGGCTCCATTCATTACTCCCTACGACCCGCTGGCCGTAACCGCCGGTCAGGGGTTCCGGCCCCCCGACCTGGCCCATCCGGCCGGCACCGACCTCTTCGGGCGAGACGTGCTCAGCCGTCTGCTCTTCGGAGCACGGGTCTCCTTGTTGACGGGGGTTATGGCCGTGTTCATCGCCTCGCTGCCCGGCACTATTCTGGGGTTGGTGGCCGGTTACTATGGGCGCTGGGTGGACGGCCTGATCATGAGACTGATGGACGTAATGCTCTCTTTCCCGGCCATGCTGTTGGCCCTGAGCATCGTGGCCGCCCTGGGGCCGGGGCTGTTCAACGTGGTGCTCGCGGTGGGAGTGGCCGGCATCCCAGGCTATACCCGGCTGGTGCGGGGCAGCGTCCTCAGCGTTCGTAAGAGTTTGTACGTCCGGGCGGCCCGCACCGTAGGCTGCCCCGATTGGCGCATCATCTTCCGTCACATTCTGCCCAACGTGCTGGCCCCAGCCATCGTCCTGGCCACCCTGGACGTAGCCTGGGCCATCCTCAACGCCTCCTCCCTGAGCTTTCTGGGGTTGGGAGTTCAGCCCCCTACCCCCGAATGGGGGGCCATGCTCAGCGAAGGACGGGTCTACCTGCGCCAGGCCCCCTGGACCATGATCGCCCCGGGCCTGGCCCTGGCTCTCACCGTGCTCTCCATCAATATAGTAGGCGATGGGCTGCGGGACGCTCTCGATCCTCGCCTGAGAAATCGAAGGGGCTTACCCGTGATGAACCGGGCCTGGTTTCAGCCACTTGACCGCAAAAAGAAACAGCCAGCAGACCAGGGTTCCCTCCAGAACGTGGATTTGACCGATCATCAGCACGTTTAAACCCAACGAGTAACTGGCCAGTTGTCCCAACCCAAAGCCTGACAAAGCCGCTATCCAGTAAAGGGCCAGTTCCTTCACCCCGTGGCCCTGCCATAGATGAAAAAGGGCGCTGTAGATGCTGGCCAGCACTATGGAGAGGACCAGGGGTGGAGAGGAAAACACAGACATCCCCGAACTCCCTACCTGTACCCAGATATCGTGCCCCCGCCAAGCACGACCTGCCCCTGGTAAAATACCACCCCCTGGCCGGGAGTTATGTCCCGTTGGGCTTCGACGAAGACCACCCGCACCCGGCCGCCGTCCAGGGGAATGACCGTCACTTCAGCTTCGAGGGCCTGGTAGCGTATCTTGGCCGTGACCTGGATGGGCCCTGGCGGCGCCCGACCAGACACGAAGTTCACCTGAGTGGCAACCAGTTCCCGTCTTCCTAACTCCCGCTCCGGTCCCACGATGAGAGAGCCTCTCTCCACGTCGAGGGCCAGCACGTAGAGGGCTTCTGGAGCGGCGATGCCCAAACCCTGCCGCTGGCCGACCGTGTAGAAAGGCAAACCCTTGTGCTGACCGATAACCGTGCCCGTCGTGTCCAGAATGGGCCCCGGACGGATGCTGTGGGGCGCATGGGTGCGCAAGAACCGACGATAATCGTCGTCGAGCACGAAACAGATCTCCTGGCTTTCGCCTTTGCCGGACACGGGCAGTCTCCGCTTGCGGGCCATGTCCCGCACCTGCTCTTTGGTATAATCGCCCAGGGGCAGCAGCAGATGTCTCAACTGCGATTGTCCCAGCATGTAAAGGACGTATGATTGATCCTTGCCCTGGTCGAGGCCGCGCCAAAGCTGATATTCGCCGTTCAGACGCCTGATCCTGGCGTAATGGCCGGTAGCCAGGTAGTCGGCGTCCAAAGCCAGGGCTCTCCGCAGCAGGAGATCGAATTTTACGTAGCGGTTACAGGCCAGACAGGGGTTGGGAGTGCGTCCCCGTCCATACTCGGCGATGAAATAATCGACCACCTGGCTCTTGAATTCCCGCTCGTAGTTGACCAGGTAAAAGGGGATGTTAAGAATTTGACAGACCCGGCGGGCGTCGTCTACGGCTTCGGGAGAACAGCACCGGTTGGTTGCGGCTTCTCCCTCGATTTCCTCGGCCCAGAGGCGCATCATGAGGCCGACAACCTCGTAGCCTCTCTCCACCAGCAGGGCGGCTGTCACCGAGCTATCCACCCCCCCGCTCATGGCCACCACCACACGCTTAGCGGGCATTACTCCTTGCTTCCATTCCTCCCCCGATAATCCTCGATAGCCTTATGGATGGCCTCCGCCGCCAGATTGGAGCAGTGCATTTTGATCGGGGGCAATCCTCCCAGGGCTTCGGCCACGGCCTCCCTGGTCAGAGTTTCGGCCTCCTCCAGGGTCTTGCCCTTGACCATCTCGGTGGCGATGGAGCTGGTGGCGATGGCCGCCCCACAGCCAAAGGTGCGGAACTTGACGTCCACAATACGTTCGTCTTCGACCTTGATAAACATCTCCATCAGGTCTCCGCACACAGGGTTGCCCACTTTGCCTACCCCATCAGCGTCCTCAATGATGCCCACATTGCGTGGGTTTTGAAAATGTTCCATTACTAATTCAGAATACGCCATTATTACTATTACTCCGTTCCTTTCAGGTGCCTGGCACAACAACGAACGTTCGCTGTTTGCCAGGCACCTCTTTTTATTCTATCTCTTTCACTTCAGCCTTCAGCAGCCTGGGACAGCCTTTCTCAAAGCCCAGCGTCCAGGTGATGCTGAAGCGGCTGACGATCGTCTCTTCATCCTTTTCGTCGGTAGCTTCGATGGTCACCTGCTCCACCCGGCTATCGGGCGAGTCCTCCACCACCTTCTGCTCGACGATTTTCACCTCGACTGTGGTGGCAAACCCGGCCTCGAAATCCTGGTAGGATTGTCGGGCCTGCATCGCAGCGCCCCAATAGGAATAGGCTACTTCGTAATCCCTCGCGTTGATGGCCTGGTAGTAGAGCTCTACCACGTCTTCCAGGAAAGTTGGGCAGCGGTATTCTTCTCCAGTGGGTTCATAGTAATAGTATTCATAATCCTCCCCACTCTCCCTGGTCCACCTGTAAACACTGACCTGGCTGACCTTACCTTCCAGCTCTTCGATGGGTTCCACAGTGAGCAACTCATCCACGCCGTCGCCGTCTACATCCTCCAACGCGAGACGCCCCGGGCTGCCCTGGCTGGTCAAATTATTATAGTTGTCCTCGCTCCAGCGGAAAATGTTGAGGAAATGATACTCGCCCCAAACCGGCGTGTAATGAATAATGACCTCAGCCGGTTTCTCGCCATCGATGTCCTGCACGTCAATTCTATCAACGCTCCCCACGCTTGTATCGGCGCCGTCGGGATAGCCGATAAGGTAGTAGTCCCGTACCTCTTCGTCTTCCCTGTCCACGATCACGACCTGAATGCCCGATGCATCGGGCAGACCATTGATCAGGATAGCCTCTTCCTCCCCGTCGTCGTCAGTGTCCATTTCTATGACCTCCAGGACCTCCAGGCCGGAGGCCACGTGGGCAGGGGGATAGATGCCAGATCCCAGAATGGGGTAAGGGGTGGGAGTAGGCGTAGGCGTGGGGGGCACTTCTTCCACCTGCTCCACCACGTAGCCCAGGTCGAGCCGGAGGTTCTGACCTTTCTTCAGCCTGGCGCTCTCCACAGAAGCCGAAGCCACGGCGTAGGGCGGCTTGTAGCTGACCGCAAAACTGGCAGGCCATAGCTCAATGGTATACTGGCCGGGCGGCAGTCCCACGATGGCGTAAGTGCCGTCTTCGTGGATGTGGACGGCGTAGCGTTTGCCCCCGCTTGAGGTAAACTTGACTGCCACGTCCGTGACCTTGACCCCATCGTCGTTGTCGGCAGGGAAATCCACCTCGCCCCAGAAGCCAGTGATGCCCAGGGCAGGCGTGGGCGTTTCCTCGTCCGCCAGGGCAGGCTGAGGCGTGACCCCCACCACCGCGCTGCAAACGGCCAGCAATAAAACGGCCATAACAACAATCGATAGTCTCTTCAGACCGTTCATTTTATCTCTTTCACCTCAGCCTTCAGGAGCCTGGGACAGCCTTTCTCAAAGCCCAGCGTCCAGGTGATGCTGAAGCGGCTGACGATCGTCTCTTCATCCTTTTCGTCGGTAGCTTCGATGGTCACCTGCTCCACCCGGCTATCGGGCGAGTCCTCCACCACCTTCTGCTCGACGATTTTCACCTCGACTGTGGTGGCAAACCCGGCCTCGAAATCCTGGTAGGATTGTCGGGCCTGCATCGCAGCGCCCCAATAGGAATAGGCTACTTCGTAATCCTGCGCGTTGATGGCCTGGTAGTATAGCTCGACTACATCTTCCACAAAAGTGGGACACTGGTAGTCTTCCCCCTCGCTGTATTCGTGCTGCTCCCCGGTCCATCTATAGACGCCGATCAGGCTGAACTTACCGTCCAGTTCTTCGATAGGATTGGCAAAGAGCATCTCATCCAGGCCGTCGTCGTCGATGTCCTCCAGGAAAAAACGCCCCGGGCCCTTATAGCCATCCAAGAGATTATAATCGCCCTCGCCCCAGCGGTGGATGAAAAAGTAATTATACTCTTTCCCTTCCTCCGTGCCGTAGCCGTAGGTAACGACCTCGCTCGGCTTTCGGCGGTCGAAGTCCTGCATCTCGATTCTATCAACGCCCTCCATGTCCGTTTTGAAGCCCCTGGAATAGCCGATGATGTAATAGACCCAGACCTCGCCGCCTTCGCTATCCAGCACCATGACCTGGGTGCCCGGCGCGTCGGGCAGACCGATGATCAGGACCACTTCTTCGTCCCCATCGTCGTCAGTGTCCATTTCCATGAACTCCCGGATCTCCAGGCCGGAGGCCACGTAGGAAGGAGGATAGATGCCAGATTCGGGAATAGGGAAAGGGGTGGGAGTAGGAGTGGGCGTGGGAGGCGCTTCTTTCACCCTCTCCACCACGTAGCCCAGGTCGAGCCGGACGTTCTGGCCTCTCTCCAGCCTGGCGCTCTCCACAGGAGCCGAAGCCACGGCGTAGGGCGGCTTGTAGCTGACCACAAAACTTTCAGGCCATAGCTCAATGGTATACTGGCCGGGGGGCAGTCCCACGATGGCGTAAGTG
This sequence comes from uncultured Anaerolineales bacterium, assembly GCA_964646625.1. GTDB lineage: Bacteria > Chloroflexota > Anaerolineae > CAZYHC01 > CAZYHC01 > DAOULT01. The sequence goes on along the minus strand of CAZYHC010000015.1, from coordinate 76,445 downwards.
CCATCTTCGTGGACGTGGACGCCGTAGCGTTTGCCCCTGTCCGAAGTGAATTTGACTGCCACGTCCGTGATCTGGACCCCATCGTCGTTGTCGGCGGGGAAATCCACCTCGCCCCAGAAGCCGGTGAAGCCCGGGGTGGCGGTGGGCGTTTCCTCGTCCGCCAGGGCAGGCTGGGGGCTGAGCCCCACCGTCGCGCTGCAAACGGCCAACAATGAAACAGCAATGACCACGCTCGATAGTTTCTTAAGCATCCTTAGCCTCCAGTCTTTTTTTCAGTCTTTTTTTCAAGGTCGATTAAAAGGCAAACAACTGCTTTCGTAGCTCTCTCAGCCTCTCCGCCCCTTTCATTTCGTAGGGAAAAAGAGGGAGTTCAATGATCTCCATCCTGCCGTCATACTCGTCGGCCAGCATATCGATGTATTGAGTTTGCATCTCCTTTCTTATGCGATGAAAGTCACAGTCGGGGTTTTGCACCACGTTGTTTATGATCAGGTGATGAACGTTAAGGCCGTGCCGTTCGAACTCCCCTACCAGCCTCCTGGCCTGGTACACTCCCAGGGCTTCAGGGATAGTCACCAGGATAAATTCCGTGTTGCCCCTTATAAAGTCGCTGACCTCTTCGGCCAAAGCTTGCCAGCTTTCTATTATGTCAAGAAAAGGCACCTTATCCAGCTTAAAGGTGTCGCGTACTCCAAAGTAGATCCTGGGGGCCTGCCGCAGATGCTCTATAAACTTGTAGGGCAGATCGAGAAGGCGCAGAGTATCCCCAGCCGGCGCAGTATCCCAGACAATCAGATCGTATCGCCCATCCCTGATCGTTTCCACTATGTAATCAAGCATAAACTCTTCCTGAATGCCGGGCGCTATGGCAACGTAATCTATAATCTCATCATATTCCATATCTACGATGTAAGAAGCGGCCTCGTATATCTCCGGCCCAAACTTTTCCTTCCACCTTTTCATCACCTCTTCGGGCCCTATCTCCAGGGCATAAAGATTCTCTACCCCCTTGACCGCCTTTTCCACAGGCCCTATTTCCATTTCAAAAATGTCAGAAAGGGAAGGAGTGAGATCGCTGGAGATGATCAGGGTTTTCTTGCCCTCTAAAGCGTAATGAAGAGCTGTAGTGGCCGAACAGGTTGTCTTCCCTACCCCTCCCTTTCCGCCGAACATGATTATACGCTTGTCTAAGTCGGTGAGAGGCATACCTCCTCCTGTATCTTCTATTTCAGTAGTTCACAAAACTGTGTTTCTTAGCCACAGAGCGCACAGAGTTCACAGAGAGAACTCGCTGCTTGCTGCTTGCTGCTAGTATTAGCTGGCCGCCTTGTACAGAGGGCTCATGGCTCGCAACTTTTCGACGATGCCCGGCAGCACCTCCAACACGTAATCTACGTCCTGGTCGGTGTTTTCGCGGCCCAAAGTCAGGCGCAGCGAGCCGTGGGCGACCTCGTGAGACAACCCCATAGAGGTCAGCACGTGGGAAGGCTCCAGCGCGCCCGAAGTACAGGCCGAGCCACTGCTGCCCGCAATGCCCGCCAGGTCCAGGTTGAGCAGGATCGACTCGCCCTCAATATAATTGAACACAAAACTGGCGCTGTTGGGCAGCCGTTCGGTAGGATGGCCGGTAAGCTGAGTGTCGGATATCCTGGCAAGCACCCCTTCGATCAGACGGTCGCGCAGCGCGGCGATACGCCGATTTTCGGATTCGGCGTGATCGTAGGCCAGTTTCAGGGCGGTGGTCAGGCCCACCATGTAGGGCACGTTCTCCGTTCCGGCCCGGCGGTTACGTTCGTGGCCCCCACCCGTCTGCACAGGCATGAGCGACGTTCCCTTACGCACGTACAGCACCCCGATGCCTTTGGGGCCATAAAACTTGTGGGCCGAAAGGGATAAAAGATCGACGTTCAGGTCATCCACGTTCAGGTTCAGAGTGCCACCCGCCTGCACCGCGTCGGTGTGGAAGGGGATCCTCTTCTCCCTGGCGATCTTGCCGATCTCGGCGATAGGTTCAATGGTGCCCACCTCGTTGTTGGCGTACATAATGCTGATGAGCGCCGTGTCATCGGTGATGGCCCGCCCCACGTCGTCGGGATCGACCATGCCGTACCTGTCAACCGGCACGTAGGTGATCTCAAAACCAAATTCCTTCTCCAGTTGCTCACAGGTATGGCCGATGGCGTGATGCTCGATGGGGCTGGTGATGAGGTGATGGCCCTTGCCCAGCTTGCGCCGCTTCCATCCTACCCCGCGCAGGGCCAGGTTGTCGCTCTCGGAGCCGCAACTGGTGAAAATGACCTCGTTGGGGCTACAGCCCAGAATATCAGCCACAGTTTCACGGGCCTCGGTGATGGCCTTGCTGGCCTCGCGTCCCAGGCTGTAAATGCTGGAGGCATTGCCGTATTTCTCGGTGAAGAAAGGTAACATGGCCTCTACCACGCGAGGATCGACGGCTGTGGTAGCGGCATGGTCCAGATAGACCGTTCTGGCTGGCTTGTTCATGATCTTGACTCCTTACTTTTATTAGTCTCGGTAGATTCAGGGGGCGTATGTAGCTCCGTATCCCTGAGCAGGTCTTTCAGCGTGGTCGAATCCAGGGTCTCCACCAGGCGGGCCCGCACCTCTTCCCACACGCTGCGGGTAGCACACATGTCCTCCCGTTCGCAAGGGCTGCACTCCCCTTCGATGACGCACCTGACAGGCATGATAGAACCCTCCAGGGCGCGGATGATGTCTCCGGTAGTGATCTCTGCCGGAGTCTGAGCCAGGGAGTACCCGCCGTGCGCGCCCCTGGTGCTGACCAGCAACCCGGCCCGGCGCAGAGGAGCAACGATCTGCTCCAGATACGCCAGAGAGATACCCTGGGCCTCAGCTACCTCAGCCAGCGAGACGGGCCCCTGGCCGTAGTACCGGGCCAGTTCGGCCATAGCCCGCAGCCCATACTGCTCTCTGGCCGAAACTTTCATGACCGCCTCCTAATTCCGAGTATTTACTAGGAATTATTTTAGCACATTATGGCTCTTTTGTCAAGAGCTTTTTTCCCAGATTTTTGCAGCCGGTAGATAGCCTACCAGGTGCCTGGCACTTCGGAAGTGCCAGGCACCTTACCTGGGGAAATCCTGGCCCGGATTGTTTTTGAAGGCGCCGGGCACAGCCAAAACTCTCCAAACATCAAACGGGCGAAGTTATAGAGCCCCGCCCGTTTTTATATTTTTTGACGATTCCGGGCTTGTAAGGTATAATGTTTAAGCCGTGTTACGGCGTTGACGATATACTACCTCTTTTTTTGTCAACGCCCTGAATCTACAGCCACCTAAAGTCGAGAGGGGAGGATAGAAATGGAACTGGGAGCCATTTTTTTGAGCGTGGTGCAGTTGATCGTGGCCGTGTTGCTGGCGGCGGTCACGGCCTATCTGGGGGTGTTCATCTTCGAGAAGGCCACCAGAGGGCTGGACGAGTGGGAGGAACTGAAGAAGAGCAACGTGGCCGTCGGCCTGGTGTTGGGGGCGGTTATTGTGGGAGTGGCCATCATCCTGCGCCCCACCATGAGCGTTTCGATCATCGCTGGACAGGCAGACGTGGGCCGTGCTTATCCCTATTATGCTCTTTTAATCCAGGCGGTGCAGATATTGATTGGGCTTATCCTGGCGGTGGCTTCCATTGCCGTCTCCCTTTGTCTCTTCACCGTGCTGACCAGGAATATCGACGAAATGGAAGAGCTCAAAAAGGGCAACGTCTCGATGGCCCTGCTGTTGACCGGGGTGATCATTGCCGTGTCCTTCCTGGTGACCACCGCGGTGGAGGACATTGCGCTCAGGATCGTGTCGGGCATTTTTTGAAATTTAATTTACAAAGCTTCTGATAAAAACGGGGTGAGGAACGAGCATGGCACTTCCCAGAATTGAAATCCCCAGGGATCAGCTTGCTGACTTCTGCCGCCGCCACCACGTCCGGCGGCTGGCGCTGTTTGGCTCGGTGTTGCGCCAGGACTTCCGCCCGGACAGCGACGTGGATATGCTGGTCGCCTTTGAGCCGGAGGCTCAGGTTGGGTTCATGGCCCTGGGCCGGATGAAGCGTGAGCTGTCCGCTTTGCTCCAGCGCCCGGTGGACCTGGTGCCACAGGAAGGGCTGAAACCCATCATCCGCGAAGCCATCCTGACCAGCGCAGAGGAACTATATGCGGCGTGAGAAGCTGTATCTGACGGATATCGTAGAGGCAGCGGATGCCATCGGGCGTTTCTGCGAAGGGGTGGAGCGCGACGACTTCTTAATGGACGAACTACGCCAGAGCGCCGTGCTCCAAAAACTGATCGTGATTGGCGAAGCTGCCGCTCGCCTGCCCAAGGAATTTCAGACCCGCCACCCTGCCATCGAGTGGGCGGACATTGTAGGGTTTCGCAATATCGCCGTGCATGAGTACTTTGTCGTCAACTGGTCTATCGTCTGGGTGACGGCCACTCAGGAAGTTCCCATCCTGCGCCGGCAAGTGGCCCAGATTCTCGCCAATGAATACGTCAATGAGTGAAATATTGAACCCTCTTTTTTTTATACTCTCTGGTGCTATAAAGTAAAACGTAATCTTCTATGCCTGTCCCCTGGGCCAGACGGCGAGCCAGGGCTTCCACCTCCTCCTGGCTGTGGCCGTGGATCATGGTCAGCAGGTTATAGGGCCAATCGGGATAGGTAGGCCGCTGATAGCAATGGCTGACCTGGGGAAAAGAGGCCATGATCGACCCCACCTCTTCTATCCGCTCCCCAGGGACGATCCAGCACCCCATAGCGTTGGCCCTGAAACCTGCCTGGCGGTGCTCTAAGACGGCGCTGTAACGACGCATCACCCCCTGGGCCTGGTAACGCCGGGCCAGGCTCAAAAGCTCCTCCTCGCTCAACCCCAACCGGCGGGCCATCGCGGCGAAAGGTCGGGCCGCGATCTCGATGTCCTGCTGCAACTCGCGGATCACCCTTTTGTCAAAATCAGAAAGCACCACCTGCGCCTCAAGCTCCTTTCGGTCAGGTGCCTGGCACTTTGGAAGTGCCAGGCACCTTTCAACCGCCTGCTGCTTGTCGCTTGTTGCTTGCATCTTGAAATACACGCCAAGCTTGAATCGACGCTCAGAGGGCAGAACCAGATAGCGATCCACCGCAGTGCGACGGGCCAGGTCGGCAATAATGGCCTCGATGTCGTCCTCGGCAGGCACGGTCAGGGTGAACCACAGGTTATAGGCGTGGGTGCGGGCGTAGTTGTGGCTGACGCCGGGATGGGCGCTGACCGTAGCCGCCACCTGGTCAAGTCGTTGATCCTCCACCTGGAAGGCCGCCAGCGTGCTCTGGTAGCCCACACGTTGAGAGTCGAAAATGGCGCTGATCCGACGGATGAGGCCCTCATCCTTGAGCCGCTGCGTCCTCTCCATCACTGCGGTCGGAGTTTGAGCCAGGTCGGCGGCGATGGCCGCAAAAGGTTCCGGCCCCAGCGGAAAATCGGTCTGCAAGATATCCAGCAGGCGACGGTCGGTGGCATCAAGCTTCCTCATCGCCCCTGCTCTCTTTCTTTCAGCTCGTAGACGCAGTAGGGCTCGGCGGCCAGGTAATCCCCGGTCAGACTGTAAGCTCGCGCCCGGCAGCCGCCGCATAGCCGTCTGAAAGGACAGAAGCCACATTTGCCCTTCAGCAGCTCCGGATCGCGCAGTTCGCAAAACAGGGGCGACTGCTGATAAATCTCCCGAAAGCTTTGCTCTCGCACATTCCCGGCCAGCACCGGGAAATAGCCACAGGGGTAAACCTCTCCCCGATGAGAGACGAAACAAAAGCCGTTTCCGGCCAGGCAGCCTTTGCTCATGGCGTCCAGGCCGCGCCCGTGGCCGGAACGCACCAGGTTGGGCGGAGTGCCTTCGTGCTGGCGTTGGGCCACGATGCGCATGAAGTGCGGGCCGCAGGTGACCCGAATGGGGATGGGCGAAGCGAGCGCCGTTTCGTAAATCCAGTTCAGGGTTTCCTCGTACTGCGGGGGCGATATCTCGTCGTCTATCCGGCCGCGTCCGGTGGGCACCAGCATGAAGACGTGCCAGGCTTCGGCTCCCAGGGCCACGGCCCGGCGGTGGGTAGCTGCCAGGTCGTCCATGTTGCGGCGGATGACGGTGGTATTCAATTGAAATCCCAGTCCCTCGGCCCGGCAAGCCTCCAACCCTCGCACCGCCCCCTCAAAAGCGCCCGACACGCCCCGGATGGCATCGTGGCGCTCCGCGGTGGAACCATCGATGCTGACCGAGACCCGTTTCACTCCGGCGGCCTTCATCCTCTCCACGGTCTCAGGCGTGATCAGGGTGCCATTGGGCGACATGGCCACGCGCAAGCCCCGCTCGGTGGCGTAGGCGGCGATGTCGAAGATGTCGGCGCGCATTAGAGGCTCGCCCCCGCTGATGACGAACACCGGCCTGGCGAAAGCAGCTATATCATCGATAAGGGCTAATACTTCAGCGGTGGTCAATTCATCGGGAGCAGGCTCGCGCTGGGCGGCGGCCCGACAGTGAATGCAGGCCAGGTTACAGGCCCGGGTCGATTCCCAGGCGATGATCCGGGGCACCGGCTCACTCTTTTCGATACGATCCTGCATCTATCCTTTGCCTCTGTTCTAAGGTGCCTGGCACCGCGAACGTTCGTTGTTGAAGTGCCAGGCACCTCCATAAATCCATTGTTCTAACCGCCGTGCCTCGTGCCAGCGGTCTCTTGCAGCACGCTGGGAGCAGGATACACCGTGCTGGCCGCTTCGTAACGCTCTTCCCTGAGCCAGCGAGCTGCGTCCTTGGCGAAATAGGTGATGATTACGTCGCTTCCGGCCCGTTTGATAGCCGTCAAAAGTTCCAGGGCCACTTTGCGCCCGTCGATCCAGCCTTTTTGAGCGGCGGCTTTGACCATAGCGTATTCGCCGCTGACGCTGTAGGCGGCCAGCGGGTGGTCGAAAGTCTCACGCACCAGCCGGATGACGTCCAGGTAAGGCAGGGCTGGTTTGACCATAATGATATCCGCCCCTTCCTGGATGTCCAGCCGGGCCTCGCGCAGGGCCTCGCGGGCGTTGGCCGGGTCCATCTGATAGCCGCGCCGGTCGCCAAACTGAGGCGGGGAGTTGGCCGCCTCACGGAAGGGCCCATAGAACGAAGAAGCGTACTTGGCCGCGTAGGACATGATCGGTACGCACTCAAAGCCGGCCTCGTCCAGGGCGCGGCGGATGGTTCCCACCCGTCCGTCCATCATATCCGAGGGAGCGACCATGTCGGCTCCGGCCAGGGCGTGAGAAACGGCCACCCGGCCCAGGGTTTCGAGCGTGGCGTCGTTGTCCAGGCAGCCGCCCGGCAGACCTTTGCCCCTGCAATGCGCTGGAAGGGGCTTGATGATCCCACAGTGGCCGTGATCGGTGTACTCGCACATGCAGATGTCGGTCACCACCATCAGTTCTGGCACGGCCTCTTTAATGGCGCGGATGGCCTGGTGCACGATGCCCTCGTCGGCAAAGTTCTCGGAGCCTATGGCGTCCTTGACCGCGGGCAAACCAAACAGGATGACGGCCGGAATGCCCAGCGAAGCGATCTCTTCTGCTTCGGCTGGCAACATGTCTACGGAAAGATGATAGTTGCCGGGCATAGAGCTGATCTCTTGCTTCATCCGCTGGCCGTGCACCACGAACAAAGGGTAAATAAAGTCATCCACAGACACACGCGTCTCGCGGATCATGCGCCGCAAGTTCTCGCTACAACGCAGGCGGCGCGGCCGGTAGACGGGGAATTTACTCATAACTATTCTCCTCTCTGCACTACCATAATTTCTCTTTCAATCGGCAGGGCATTCTCCGCCGGAGCGCAGGCCGAGTGAGTGGTCGTCCAGGTCGATGCTGCCAGCCTGCCCGACCTCACCGGCGCGGCTGATGGCAAGCTTGGCCACGATCGGGCCACCTATCTGCGCCACGAAGGTGGTGGCGGTGATGATGTTGATTATCATATGCGCCAGTTGGGGGTCATGGCTTCCGAAACGGTCGGAGACGGCCAGGGCCAGCCCGATGACCACCCCCGCCTGGGAAAACAGCCCCAAGCCCAGGTTGTTCCTCACCGCCGGAGGTGCTCTGCCCAGCCAGCCTCCCAGCCAGGCCCCGCCATATTTGCCCCCGGCCCGTAGAACCAGGTAGACCAGTCCCAAAAGGCCCATCTGCGGTAGCAGACCGATTTGCAGACGAGCACCGACCAGGACGAAAAACAGGATGTAGGCCAGCGGCCCCACCCGCTCCACCGTGGAGTGGGCGTACTGGCTGTTATCCCCGCCCAGATTGGCGACCACGATGCCCATCGTCATCAGGCTCAGGACGAGCGAGATGCCCAACGAATTGGCCAGCCCGGCGGCGAAAAGTACCGTGCCCACGATGTAGGCGCAAACGACATGACGCGCCTTCAGCCGGTTCAGAAGCCATTGGAAGGGCAACCCTACTAACAGGCCCAAAACTACTGCCCCGCCGATCTCCCACAGGGGCAACTCGATCATCTGCATAATCGAAAGCTGCCCGGCGTGAGTCAGCGATGATTCGGCCACGACCGAGGCCAGGCTGAAAAGGAGCAGCGCCAGCGCATCGTCCAGGCCGATCACGGCCAGCAAAGTGGTGGTCAGCGGCCCTTCGGCCCGGTATTCGGTCAACACATCCAGCGTGGCTGCTGGGTCGGTAGCTGCCGCCAACGCGCCGAAGATGAGAGCTATGTAATCCGAGCCGGTCAGGAGGTAAACCCCCGTCGCTACCAGCAGGAAAGCGCCCAGCGCCTCGCCGAGCACAATGACCAGGACGTTACGCCCCGTACGGCGTAACTCATTGAAGCGCAGGTGAGAGCCCATGTGAAAACCGATCAGCCCCAGAGCGATCTCGTTGATGAAGCCCAACTCTCCGGTCAGCGATAAAGGCACAATATTCAGGAAAGAAGAACCCAGCAAAACGCCCACCAGGATGAAGCCCACCACCTGGGGTATGCCGAGACGCTGCATTACCTTGCTGCCCAGGTAGGCCAGCACGATTACCAGGCCGATAATGGAAAGAACATCAAGCTGGAAGTGGCTCAAAATCGCCATGTCATTACTCCGTTTCCATCAGGTAGAGCAGGAGTCACCCTTGACGGCTTTTGGCCGGTTATCAGGCCCGCAGCCGGGCCACGAACGCCCTCCCGCCGCCGACCACCGAAGCAGCTACCAGGGCCTTGACCACATCCACCAGGACGAAAGGAGCCACACCCAGCGTCCAGGCCCGGCCCAGATTGCCACCCAGCCAGACAGTCAGCCAGGCCGCGCCGCCCACGTAGATAACCACGATAGCGGCCAGAGAAGCGAGCAGAATGCCTATCTTATCGCCAGTCCGCAGCCTCTCGCTCACCCAGCCGGCGGCGAAAGCGGCCACAGGAAAACTCAACAGATATCCTCCCGTTGGGCCCCACAACGCCGCGGGCCCAACTCCACCAGCAAAAACCGGCAGCCCCACCAATCCCAAAGCCAGATACTCCACCTGGCTCAAAGCTCCCCGCCGGCTGCCCAACACCAGACCGGACAGGATCACGGCCAGAACCTGCAAAGTGACAGGCACCGGCGAGAAGGGCAGGGGGATGGCAATCCGGGCGGCCATAACGGTCAGGGCAGCAAAGAGGGTGGTGGAGAGGACGATAGAGATAAACTCCGACCACCAGGCACGGCTCGATAATCTTGTTTCGACTTGCATTTACATTTCCTCCTGTATTAATTCTCTCTCCAGATGCCTGACACAACAACGAACGTTCGCTGTTTGCCAGGCACCTATTTAATTTATGTTAAGTGATTCCGATTTCTTCGTCGGTCAGGTAGCAGGCCGGGTCGGGCGCCCACACGTCGCCGTAGACGGCTTCGGCCCGCACCCGAAAATTGCCATTGCAGATGTCCAGGTATTGGCAGGCCGCGCATCGCCCTTTGAGCAGCGGCCGGCGGTTTTTCAGCCCGGCCATCAGCGGGTCGCTGGTATCCAGCCAGATCGCGCTGAATTTGCGCTGGCGCACGTTGCCGAAGGAGTAATGCTGCCAGAACTGATCGGCGTGCACGTTCCCCAGATGGTCGATGGCCCCGATGCCCACCCCGGAGTTGTTGCCTCCGTTCCAGCGCAGAAGTTCCAGCACTTCGGCGGCCCTTTCGGGCTGGCGTTCCTGTATCCGCCGGTAGAGGTAGGGCCCGTCGGTGTGGTTATCCACGGTCAGTATCTCCACATCGACGCCCCGGCGGCAAAAGTTCTCGGTGCGGTCGAAGATTATGTCAACTGCCCGGCGGCTTTCTTCCAGGCTGAGATCGTCCTCACGCAGGCGGCTGCCCCGCCCGGCGTAAACCAGGTGATAGAAACAGGCCCGCCGGATGCCTTCCTCTTCCAGCAAGTCTAAAATGTCGTGCAGGTCGTCGTAGTTGTGCTTGTTGAGCGTCAGGCGCAGTCCGACTTTGACCCCTGCCTCGGTGCAGCGGCGCATCCCCTCCAGGGCCTCGTCAAAGGCCCCACTCATCCCCCGGAAACGGTCGTTGGTCTCGCCGATGCCGTCCAGGCTGATGCCCACGTAGGAAAAACCGGCTTCTTTGATCTTCTGAGCCGTTTTTTCGTCGATGAGGGTGCCGTTGGTGGAGATCACCGCCCGGATGCCCCGCCTGACGGCGTAAGCTCCCAGTTCAAAGAGGTCGGGGCGCAACAGCGGTTCGCCGCCGGAGAACAGCAGCACCGGCGAGCCGAATTCGGCCAGATCGTCGATCAGCGCCCGGCCCTCGGCGGTGGTCAGTTCGTGGGGGTCGGCTTCAGCTTTGGCCGTGTAGTAACAATGCAGGCAACGCAGGTTGCAGGCTTTGGTCATGTTCCAGACCACGACCGGCTTTTTATCGTGGGCGAATTGCAAAAGGTGCGCCGGCGAGCCTTTGCTCTGCCGCCCGTAACGTAATGGATCCGAGGGGGTCACTGTGCCGCAAAGTAGTTTGGTACAGCCGATCACGTGCTTTCCTCACTTATACACTTCACTAAACCCTCAACGGTATATTCTTCAGCGATCACGTCCACTTTTATGCCCAATTCCTTCGCCGTCTCCGCGGTGACAGGGCCAATACAGGCCACCATCACTCCATTTAACAAATCGCCCAACGAATCCGCTTCACCCACTGTATTTATCTTCTCTACGAAATTGCGCACCGTCGAGGAACTGGTGAAAGTGACGATGTCGATCTCCCCCTGGCGCAGCATTTGATATACATGGTCGGCAGGCGAGTCGGCCAGGACGGTGCGATAGGCCACCACCTCGTCCACGATGGCCCCGGCCCGGCTCAACTCCAGGGGCAAAACCTGGCGGGCAAGGTCGGCCCGGGCCAGGAGGATGCGCTGGCCGCTCACCTCTCCTATGCTCTCCAGAATCGACTCCGCCACGTACTGGCGGGGCACGAGGTCCACTTTCAGATGATACCGTTCCAACGCGGCGGCGGTGGCCGGGCCGATAGCGCACAGTCTGACCCCACGCAGGGCCCGCACGTCCTGGCCCACCTCCCACAGGCGGTCCATCAGCGCCCGAACGCCGTTGACGCTGGTGAAGATGGCCCAATCGTAATGGGGCAGCCGTTCGATAGCCGCATCCAACGGCCCCCAATCCACGGGCGGCGCAATCTCGATAACGGGGAATTCTATGGGCTCGGCGCCAAGCTCTTCCAGCTTTTCGGACAGGGCGCTGGCCTGGGCACGGGCGCGAGTGACCAGCACCCGCCTGCCGAACAGGGGTTTGAGGTCGAACCAGCGCAGGCTCTCCCGCAGAGCCACCACCCCCCCTACAATGGTCACCGCCGGAGGCTTCAGCCCGGCGGCCTCGACCCTATCGGCGATGTCGGCCAGGGTGCCGCTGACTGTTTCCTGTTGGGCCATCGTTCCCCAGCGCACCAGGGCGGCGGGGGTCTGCGGCGACCGACCGTGCGCTATCAACGTCTCGGCAATGCGGCGCAGATTGCCCACTCCCATGACAAAAACCACCGTGCCCACCGTAGCCAGTCCTGCCCAGTCGATGCTGGAGCCCTCTTTGGCCGGATCCTGGTGGCCGGTGACGAGGGCTAAAGTGCTGGTGAAATCCCGATGGGTGACGGGGATTCCAGCATAGGCCGGCGCAGCAATGGCCGAGGTAACGCCCGGCACCACTTCAAAAGGGATGCCCGCCTGGGCCAGAGCTTCGGCCTCCTCGCCGCCCCGCCCGAAGACGAAGGGATCGCCACCTTTAAGGCGGGCCACGATTTTGCCCGCCAATGCTCTATCTACCAACAACTGGTTGATCTCCTCTTGAGGGAGGGTGTGACGCTCGGGCGTCTTGCCCACGTAAATTTTCTCCGCTTCCGGTCGGGCTTCCCTGAGAAGTTGAGGGTTTGCCAGCCGGTCGTAAACGATAACCTCGGCCCGGCGCAGACACTCCAGCCCACGCACGGTGATCAATTTGGGGTCGCCGGGACCCGCCCCTACGAGGTAGACAATACCTTTAGTCATTCTCCTATTGTTCCGACCTTCCTATGCTTTAAACCCCTTCTCCCTGAGATAGTCGCGCAGTCCCTGGGCCACGTCCTGGCCCAGGTAGAGCAGTTCCAGGTTGGCGGCCTGGGCTACCACGTGGAGGCGACACAACACCTCCAGAGTTTCGGCCCTCACCACCGCTTCCTCCAGCGTGTGGCCGAAGGTGATGGCCCCGTGATTTTCCATCAAAACAGCCGGGTGCTCGGCGATGGCTGCCCCTACGTTGGAGGCCAGTTCCTCCTGGCCGGGATAGTTGTACGGCACCCGCCCTATGCTTCCCAGGAAGGCCATCGCCTCCGGGATGAGATCGACGCGCAGGGGCAGAGCGGTACAGGCCACCAGGGTGGTGTAAAAAGGCGAACAGTGTATGACCCCTCCCGCCTCTGGCCGGGCGCGGTAAACGGCCCGGTGCAAAGGCGTCTCCGAGGAGGGGCGTTTGCTCCCCTGGTGATAATCTGCCTCGCTCACCCGGCAGATGACTATATCGTCATCCGCCAACTGCTCCAGGTGCGTTCCAGAGGCAGAGATGATGAAAGTGTCCTCGTCCAGCCTGGCGCTGATGTTGCCGTTGTTGCCCCAGACCAGCCCGGCCCGGTAGGCTATACGACCCTGATGCTTCAACTCCTCACTTTGTATCGTAGCTTGCATAATGGTTTCAAACCTTTCTGCTCTCAATCACAATCGCCATATTATCGTATATCTCCCAGCATTCCAAGAAATCTGACAGACGTATCTCTGTCGGTTCAGCGTTGGGGTCTACAATCAACAATCTATCCCCTTCATAACTTTCTACAATCACCGTATGGCTATAGGGAATATGGCTTGTAGGAAACATATTGATGTAAACGATAGGGTGAATATCTTGATCCAGTAGCTCTTTTAAATACTCAACGCTCAAATGCTCAAGTTTAGCAGAGAAACCATATTCCTGAGCGCAAGCCAGGATGTCCCTGGCGTAGGTGCCAAGTTCTCTGGTTTTACACTTCTCCCGTAACTCACCCTCGCTAACTTCAATCCCATAATGAGCGAGGAGTATACGCAAGCAAGCAACCGCACAGGAGTAAGGATGCTCTTGCTTATAGAAAGGCAAGTTCGATTTCATCCTTGTGCTCTTCGTACAATTGCCTGGCCAATTCCTCCATCTCCTCCAACGGTGTCCAACCGACAATAGCTTCCCGTTCCTCCTCGACGGCTATCATTCCTACTTCACCGACGATGCCTATGTTGGGATAAGTGAGAAGCACAGGGACAACCCAAATCAAACGAGTAGGGAAGGCTATCTTTTTAGGTAGCCCGGCTGAGAATCGATCCGGCAAATTTTGCACGATGAAGCGATTGGCTACACTCATAGCCTGGCGTGCATCTATTTTTGCCTCTTGAATCACTGTGGACATCGGAAATGCTCCTCCACTTTCACAATTTCAGTAAATCTCTCGCTCCCTGAATTAAAAGCTCTTCAGCCAAAGCCTGGCCCAACTCCTCCGCCTGGTCAGGATGCCCCGCCTTCTGACCACGCACCACCTGCCTGCCGTCCACGCTGGCTACCAGCCCCCGCAGAGTCAAGGCCTCATCCTCGATCAGGCCGTAAGCGGCGATAGGCACCTGGCAGCCTCCTCCCAATCTTTTGAGAAAGGAACGCTCGGCCCTGGTAGCCATTTGCGCCTCTCGGTCGTTCAGGAGGGCCACCAGGGAGCGGGTGGCTTCGTCGTCGGCCCGCACCTCGACGGCCAAAGCTCCCTGGCCCACGGCGGGCATAATAACGTCCGACGAGAGGATTTCGGTGATGCGGTCGGCGTGGCCCAGGCGATCCAGACCAGCCGCGGCCAAGAGCACAGCCTCGTACTCCCCGCTCATGGCCTTGCGCAGACGGGTATCCACGTTGCCCCGCAGGTTGACTATGCGAAAATCGGGCCGGTAGGCCCGCAATTGGGCCGCCCGTCTGAGGCTGCTGGTGCCGAGGCGCGCCCCCTCCGGCAGTTGGGCCAGGGGCAGGTTCAGGCGGGAGACCAGGGCGTCACGGGCATCTTCACGGGCCAGCACCGCCCCGATGGTCAGTCCTTCCGGCAAAGTGGTAGGCAGGTCCTTGAGGCTGTGCACGGCCAGATCGATCCTACCCTCCAACAGGGCGTCCTCGATCTCCTTGACGAAAAGGCCCTTGCCCCCGATCCTGGCCAGGGCCACGTCGTGGATGATATCCCCCTTAGTCCTGATCTTCTCGATGACAATTTCGAGTGCTGGCTTCAACCGTCTCAACTCGGCAGCTACCCGTTCGGTTTGCCACAGAGCCAGGGCGCTTCCCCTGGTGCCTATCGTCAGGGTCAAGTTTTCAGCTCCATCACAACTTCTTCCACAATCGCCGCCGCACGCTGACGGGCCGCCTCCTCCTGCCCGGCCTCGATCAAGTCCAGGACCTCAGATTCCACCAGTCGCCGCCAGACCACCTCCCGTCGCTCCCCGTCGGGAATCTCGTTTTTGACCCTCTCCCGCAGTTCGCCCAGCAGGGCCAGAAAACGAGCGTAGGCCGGGCCGAATTCGGCGCTCAACCGTTGACGGATTGTTTTGGCCAGGGCCGGGCTTAATCCTCCGGTGGAGATACTGATGGTCAGCTCTCCCCGACGAACAACCGAGGGGACAAAAAAATTGCAATGGGCCGGGTCATCGACGACGTTAACCAGCAAACGGCGGGAATGGGCTTCGCGCCAGACCGATTCATTAACGGCGGGATCGTCGGTGGCCCCGATGACCAGAAAGGCTTTTTCCAGATCGCCCGGCCGATAAGCGCGACGCACGATTTCCAACTGGCCCCTGGCGGCCAGATTCTCCAGGCCCTCTGTCACCGAGGGGCTGATGACCGTCACCTGCGCTCCGCTTTCGAGAAGAGCACGCACTTTACGCTCGGCCACCACCCCCCCACCCACCACCACACACCGTTCCTCGGCCAGGTTGACCAACAGGATGGGATAGCCCTTCACCGTCCCTCCTCCGCAGAGGAGTCCAGGGTAATGAAAAGCGCCTGGTTCATAACTCGTTCCATTCGCGGCCTGCCACCAAAAAATCCATCAAACATAGTTGCACGGATAACATTTTACTATATTTACCATGTTTTGTCCACCCTGCGAAGCGGCTTTCGGGGCGATGCTTGCCCTTTTCCGACAGTTCGAGTACAATGCAGGTGCAAATCGCTACAGAAGAGGCAAAGCAGTGAAAACCAGTGATTTCGATTACGATTTACCTCCCCACCTCATCGCCCAGACCCCCATTGAGCCCCGCGACGCTTCGCGCTTGATGGTGATATCGCGGGCGCGAGGTATGATCGAGCATCGCCTCTTTCGTGACCTTGTCGAGTATCTACAACCGGGGGACGTGCTGGTCTGTAACGACAGCCGCGTTATCCCCGCCCGGCTCTACGGCCGTAAAGAGCCGAGTGGGGGCAAGGTGGAGTTGCTTCTCGTGGCCAAACGGAGCGAGGACAGCTGGGAGGCGCTGGTCAGAGGGCGCAGGGTGCGGGTCGGGACCAGAATAAAACTGCACGCCGCAGAGCAACCGCCGGTGTACGGAGAGGTTCGGGCCGAGACCGAATCAGGGGGACGCCTGATCGCCTTTTCCACCCCGCTTGAGCCGCTGTTAAATGACCTGGGGGTGGTGCCCCTGCCTCCTTACATCCACGAGCCGCTGGCCGAGCCCGAGCGTTATCAGACCGTCTACGCCAGGGTCAATGGGTCGGTGGCCGCCCCCACGGCCGGCCTACATTTCACCCCCCAGCTTATGGAGGAAATCGAGGCCAGAGGGGTGGAATTTGCCTTCGTCACCCTCAGCATCAGCCTGGATACTTTCCGGCCGGTCAGAACGGAAAAGGTGGAAGAGCACCCCATGCATAGCGAATATTGTTGTCTCAGCCCGATGGTGGCCGACCGGCTCAACCGCGCTAAAAGGGAGGGCAGACGGCTCGTGGCGGTGGGCACAACCTCGGTGCGGGTGCTGGAAACCGCCGCCAGAGTAGGGAATAGAGATAAGGGAATAGGGAGCCGGGATGAGGGAATAGGGAGCCGGAATGACGGAGAAGATGAACCTTTATCACCCTATTCCGGTTGGACCGATCTATTTATCTACCCTGACTTTCGCTTTCGCGTCGTCGATGCTCTCCTCACCAACTTCCATCTCCCCCGTTCGACCCTCCTCATGCTGGTGGCCGCTTTCGCCGGTAAGGAACTCATCGACAGGGCCTATCGAGCAGCTATAGAGCAGGGCTACCGCTTTTACAGTTTTGGCGACTGCATGTTGCTGTCACGATAGCCGCTCTTTTCGTCGTTGAAGCAAAACTTCACTTCCTGCCCGGCACCTGGTGACAGTGACGACAGCGAGCCTCGTAAACCTCGCTGGCCCCGACCATGATGACCGGATCGTCGTAGGAGGCAGGCTGACCGTCAATGAGACGCTGGCTACGGCTGGCCGGCGCTCCACACTTGACGCAGATAGCCTGGAGCTTGTCAATTTTCTCCGCCTCGGCCATAAGTAAAGGCACCGGGCCGAAAGGTTCGCCCCGGAAGTCCATGTCCAGTCCAGCCACAATGACCCGCACCCCCCGGTCCGCCAACGCGTTACAGACCTCGGCAATGCTCCAATCGAAGAATTGCACCTCGTCCACGGCCACCACGTCCGTATCGTCCTCCACCAGCCGGAGAATGTCGCCGGCTTCCTGCACCAGGGTAGCATCCAAATGCATTCCGTTGTGAGAACTTACTTTCTCCACCACGTAACGGGAGTCCAGGCTGGGTTTGAAAACCTGCACTTTCTGTTTGGCTATCTGGGCGCGCTTGACGCGGCGGATCAACTCCTCAGTCTTGCCGCTGAACATGCTGCCGCAGATCAGTTCTACCCAACCGGCACGCTGCCTGTAATACATCAACCCTCCTCAATCCAAAGGCAAAGGGCAGATACTAAAACCTGCCCCTTGAATTCGCCTTTTTTATTGAAACCAGCCCAACCTCTCCACTTAAACCTCTGTGAGCCCGACAGCCTGTACAGTTCGTCTCGGTTCATTCAGCGGGTTCTTCAGCGGGTTCTTCCTCCGGGGTCTCTGCCGGGGCCTCTTCCTGCTGGGCCGCAAACTCCTCCCGGCGTTCGAGCCGCTTCATGAAACGTTCCACTTGGCCGGCGGTGTCCACAATTCGCTGTTCGCCGGTGAAGAAGGGATGGCAGGCCGAGCAGACATCGGTTTTGATCAGCTCCTTGGTGGCGCCCATGGTGAAAGTATTGCCACAGGCGCAGACGATCTTGGCCTCCGGGTAATACTCAGGGTGAATATCTTTCTTCATCTTCAACTACTACCTTTCTATTCCAATTGATACTTGTGTCTGATAAACTGAGTTACTTTCTCCATGACTTTTGCATCAAAATTGTTTTGAATGATGCAAGGGAGCACGAATTCCCTTAAAGCAAAGGCATCGGCCAGTTCCGGCAAGCCACGAGTGCGCTCTATCTTCATGACCCGAGAAAGGAATTCTTCTCTGCTGGCTGGTTCTACCTCTGGAACTGTGTCCCTAACCTCTTGAAAGATTTGCTTTGCCTTTTCGTATAACTCCTTATAAGTCTCGAAGAAAACATTGTGTAGAGCATTATCGAGTTTAGCTAAAAATTCTGTATGCTTGTCGAGTTGATATGGAATGAACTCAAAGTGCCTTATATCCGACGGTGCCTCTTCAATTGGGTCGTGCGTGATCAGGATAACCTTCTTCTCATGAGCGTGAGCGATGCCAAGCTCGTAGAAAACGTTGGCATTCCGCCCCGAACAGTCAGCGATAATCACGTCAGCTTCCTGGATTAAATCGTTGATCTTTTCCAGGATTGGTTTGGTGAGAACCTGGTCATCGGCACGCTCGCATCGGATGGCGTACCGATCCTCAATGTATTGCTTCAGATAGAGATAAAAATAGTGCAACTCGGGCGCAAATGGCATAATGAAAAAACACATGCGCTTCACTTCACCCATTAATGCACCTCAAAAGCCATTTACGGGGTATACCCTGGAACTCGTCGTCTTTCCTATTCTGCTCTTTTGGTTGGCCACAGCCTCAAAATCCATTGACGGAGCATATTCTGGAAATCTCCCAGGTCTGACGGGTCATAGACCAAGTAAAAAAAACCTCGTATGTCAAATGGGGTTATCTCCTCCCGTTCTTGAACAATGATTAACACCGGTTTTCTAAGCGCATGTGCAAAGCCAAGCCCATACATGACATTTGGATTGCTTCCTGTAATGTCAGCAATAATCATATTGGCCCGCTCTATAGAAGAAATAGGTACCACATCAAAGAATGAGCGAACACCACCAAACTCATCTTGGATAGGCGAGATTCCAGCCTCCTCAAGTGCTTCTGCAATTGCTCTCTGAACACCAGAGTTTGGTATTAAAAGAAGGCAGGTACGTTCTCTTACTTCAGTTGTCGCTTGAGTCATCTCAAACCCTCGCTCTCAGAGGGTTGGATAGACGCTAACCCTCTTTCTTCCATTCCTTACCGTCTCAAACTTCACGAAGCCGTCTATGACAGAGAAGATGGTATAATCCTTGCCCAACCCCACGTTTTCGCCGGGCTTGAAGCGGGTGCCTCGTTGCCTGACGATAATGTTTCCGGGCCGCACCGCCTCACCGCCAAATTTTTTCACTCCCAATCTTTTTGAGCGACTATCGCGTCCGTTGCGGCTGCTGCCGCCTCCCTTTTTGTGTGCCATGTCCATTCACCTCCCAATCTAAACTACAATGTCCTCGATCAATAACCGGGTGTAGGCTTGTCGATGACCAAGTTTACGTCGATAGCGGTTTCTAGGCTTGTACTTGAAGACAATGATCTTCCTGCCCCGCCCCTGTTCGGTCACAGTGGCCCGCACTCTGGCCCCCTCCAACAGGGGAGAGCCCACCTTCATCTCACCTTCATCGAACACCATGAGCACCCGGTCCAGCTCGACGCTTTCTCCCACCGCGTAAGGCAACTTCTCCACCTCGACGGTTTGACCCACGCTGACTTTATATTGCTTCCCACCCATCTCAAAAACAGCCTGCATTAAATAACTACCTCCTCGGAAACGACATAATACCATGTACGGGCTTCACCAAAAGCCCACAGCCAGGTTATTATACACGATTTTCACCGGCTTGTCAAAAATTGGGGGGCGGCGTCTGACTTATTTTAACCCCATTTCTCCCCTTGCGCCAGTCGGAGCTATAAACACCACTACCGATGCCGGTTTGTTCCAGAAAGAACTTGACCAGGTGACAGGGCAATGGTATAATACCTGAGGCTGACGTCCGGCCGGCTGTGGCTGGCGAAACCCCGACCGGGGACGACGTCAACTGGGCGAAGACTCAATTCGTGGATGGGTACATAATGTCTGAGCAGACACAACGTGAGATTACCTATGCGCAGGCGGTGCGCGAGGCGCTACGTCTGGCTATGCAGGCCGACGAGCGTGTCTTTTTGTTTGGCGAAGACGTCGGGGTGTACGGCGGCGCCTTCGGCGTGTCGGATGGCTTGATGGAGGAATTCGGCCCAGAGCGGGTGCGAGATACCCCCATTTCGGAGGCGGCCATCGCCGGGGCCGCCATCGGCGCGGCCGTGACGGGCATGAGGCCAGTGGCTGAAATCCAGTTCATGGATTTCATCACCCTCTCGATGGAGCAGCTTGTTCTACAGGGGGCCAAGATTCGCTTCATGTTCGGGGGCAAAGCGCGGGTGCCTATGGTGCTGCGCACCCCGGCTGGATCGGGCACAGGCGCCGCGGCCCAACATTCGGAGAGCCTGGAGGCCTGGTTCGTGCACGTGCCAGGCCTGAAAGTGGTTATGCCCTCTACGCCATATGACGTCAAGGGCCTCTTGTTGGCCTCCATCGAGGACGACAACCCGATCATTTTTGTGGAGCACAAGCTTCTTTATCGGACCAAAGGGCCAGTACCCGAAGGATACTATACCGTTCCGCTGGGGCAGAGCGACGTCAAGCGCCAGGGCACAGACCTGACCGTGGTGGCCACCTCGATTATGGTAGCCCGGGCGCTGGAAGCAGCGGAGCAACTGGCCGCCGAGGGCATCGAACTGGAGGTGATAGATCCGCGCACCCTGAAACCTTACGACGCGCAGCCCATGATTGATTCCGTGATCAAGACCGGCAAGGCCCTGGTGGTGCACGAAGCACCTATCACCGGCGGGTATGGCGGCGAAGTGGTGGCCCAACTGGTGGCCAGCGAAGCCTTTGACTATCTCGATGCCCCGGTGCGCCGGCTGGCCGGGTTGGACGTCCCGATCCCTTACAACAGAGAACTGGAGCGGCGCGCTGTGCCGCAGGTGGAGGACATCGTTCGCGAAGCGCGCGCCCTGGTGCGTGGTGAGTATTAGTGCTGTCTACATTCCCGCTCAGGGGAGAGGAAGGACGCGGTGGCAATCCCAATTATCATGCCCAAGTTCGGGATGACCCAGGAAGAGGCTACTGTGCTGCGCTGGCTCCGCCAGGAAGGCGATACGGTGGAACAGGGCGACCCCTTGCTGGAAGTGGAGACCGACAAGGTGGTCATGGAAGTGGAAGCTCCGGCCAGTGGCCTCCTGGGAGGCATCCTTGTGCAAAAGGGCGATGTCGTGCCGGTGACGGAGGTCATCGCTTTCATATTGCAGCCAGGTGAAAAGGTGCCGGATGAGCACGCTGCTCCTGTGAGCGCCACAGAGGAGCCACAGGTCCGGCGGGCCACCCCGGTTGCGCAGCGAATGGCGGTGGAAGCCGGGATCGACCTCAACCAGGTCCCGACATCTGATCCGGCAGGCAAGATCAAACGCCAGGATGTCGAAAACTACCTGGCACAACTGGCTACTGCGTCGGTCGAACCTTCTATAGCGCCGTCTGTAACTGTAAAAGGAAAGAAGCCGCGCGCCACGCCCGCGGCGCGCCGGGTGGCCCGCGAGCATGGCCTGGACCTGGCCCAGCTTGAAGGCCGCGGCCCACGTGGCCGGGTGCAGGAAGCGGACGTAGTGGCCGCCATACGGCAGATGCGCCCCGAGATCGCCCCTCCGCCTGGGTTGGCCGCTCCGCCGGGGGCGGAAGTAGTACCCCTGCAAGGTATGCGGCGCACTATCGCCACCCGCATGAAGCAGAGCTACCAGACCGCGCCCCACATCACGCTGACGGTCGAAGCCGATATGTCGGCGGCACAGGCGCTACGCCATGAACTGAACGCCCGCGCCGAAACAGTGAGCGCCCCCCGCATTTCCTTCACAGCCATACTGGTGAAAGTGTGCGCCTGGGCCTTGCAACGCCATCGCTGGGTCAATGCTTCCTTGCGCAGTGGGACGGGCAATGAGGCGAGCGAGGAGGCCATCCATCTACACGAATGGTCGAACGTCGGGGTGGCCGTGGCTCTGGACGAGGGCCTGATCGTGCCGGTGGTCAGGCAGGCGGAACGGCTGGGGATCGCTGAAATCGCCCGCCAGTTACAGGACCTGACCGACCGGGCGCGCCAGGGCCTCCTCACCCCGGACGATGTCAGCGGCGGCACCTTCACGATCACCAACCTCGGCATGTACGGCATAGAGCACTTCACCGCCATCATCAACCCCCCAGAAAGCGCCATCCTGGCCGTGGGGCGCATCGCCAAGCGCGCCATCGTAATGGAGCGGGAGGCAGGGGACGAAGTGGTCATCCGTCCGATGATGCACATGACTTTGTCAGCCGATCACCGCGTCCTGGATGGTGCGGTGGCAGCCCGCTTTCTGCAAGATGTGGTCGAGGCCCTGGAGCATCCGAGCCTTCTGCTCTGGTAGCCAGACGAGTTTGCGCCCAACTCTCCCAAAATCCAGTAGATTATGGAAGTCGAAACTAAATACCTTAGCAAGACGTAAATTTGAGATTGGGAAACCCTAACACTGCAAGACAATTTTGACAACCACGAAGAGTTGTGTTATAATCGAACCAGCCTTCGCGAGGGCATTTACAAAGACGAATGCTCTGCCCCCGGAATTATTAATATTTGATCCTCTGTTTGGAGGCTCCTAATATGAGTCAGACATCAGCGCCGAGTCTTACCGAAGTACGAGTCGGACGAGTGGCCGGGAAGAAGGGACTGTTTTCCTGGGAGAGACCGCTCATATGGTTGCTGCCGGCCATTATCCTGCTCCTTTTGTTTAGCATTTTCCCTCTTTTTTTCAACTTCTATCGCAGTTTCTTCAGGTTTGACCTTCTAAAGCGGGGCTTTGTGCCGATTGGCTGGGAAAACTGGATAGAGATCTTCAAAGATCCCCGCATCCATAACAGCTTGTGGATAACCTTCAAATACACCACCATCGCTCTGGTCATCGAGTTGTCGCTGGGCATGATCATCGCCCTGCTGTTCGACCATGAGCCCTGGGGCCTGCCGCTGCTTCAGACCGTCATCATCCTGCCCATGGTCGTGCCCCCGGCGGTGACGGGGTTGATGTTCCAGTTGCTAGAACATGCCGAGTTTGGCGTCCTGTCCTGGATCTTGTATGGGCTGGGCCTGATCGACCCTGCCGAACCGTTGCTGGGAGGAACCGGCAAACACGCTATGATGGGAGTGCTGATCGCCGATATCTGGCAGTGGACGCCGTTCATGCTCCTGATCCTCCTGGCCGGGCTGAAAGCTCTGCCCCGCGAGCCTCTGGAAGCGGCGGTGGTGGATGGGGCGAGCGGCTGGCAGCGGTTCTGGTTCGTCATCGTGCCCCTGCTGCGGCCGGTCATCGCCGTGGCCATCCTGGTCAGGCTGATCGACCTCTATCGCGTCTTCGACTACATCTACCTTATGACCGCCGGTGGGCCGGGCCGGCGCACTGAGGTGCTCAGCTACTACGCCTACACCCAGGCTTTTGGTTTCACCAGGTGGGGTTACGCCTCGGCCCTGGGGGTTTTTATTCTGATCCTGGTCAACATCATCGCCCTGGTGGGCATCAGAGTACTGAAAGTGGAGTGGTGATATTATGGTAGGACAGAAAACCTGGAAAAAAGTGGTGCTGACGGTGGTGTGTTTCATCGTGACCTTCATTTTCTTTTTTCCTATCTTCTGGTGGTGCCTGTGCTCGTTCAAACCCTACGGGGACATCTTCCACCTCCCCCCCGTTTTCGTCTTCAAGCCCACCACCACCTGGTATCAGGTCGTTCTGGGGGGCCTCTTCTACCAGGATACGGAATTGGCGCAGACGGGGGCCATCACCGGCGAGGGCGGGGGGCTGTATTATTCCATCCCCTATCTCAGAGACAGCGTCATCATCGCCGTCATCAGCACCTTTCTGGTCACGGCTGTGGCCTCCCTGGCGGCTTACGGTCTGTCCCGCTTCGCTTTTCGTTTTCGGCAGAATGTGGTCTTCTGGATTCTATCCAACCGCATGATGCCCCCTATCGTGGCCGCGCTGCCTTTCTACTTGATGTATATAAACATTCAGAATTGGGCCTGGGAGAACGGGCCTCCCTTTATCAAAGACTTTCGTATGATCGACACCTACCACGGCATCATTCTCCTGCACACTATCATGAACCTGCCGCTGGCTATCCTCTTGTTGAAGAGCTTCATAGACGAGGTGCCCCACGATCTGGATGAGGCGGCCCTGGTTGATGGGGCCAACCGCTTCCAGGCCTTTCAACTCATACTGCATTACGTAAAGCCGGGCCTGGCGGCCTCGGCCATTCTCAGCTTCATCTTTTCCTGGAATGAATTCTTGCTCACCCTGGTGCTGACTAAAGGAGGGGTGCGTACCATGCCTGTGGCCTCCTCGACCTTCATCACCGCCTATGGGGTGGAGTGGGGTTATCTGGCGGCCCTGGGTTCGGCGGCCATGATACCCGTTTTCATCTTCATACTACTCGTTCAAAAGCACCTGGTGCGGGGGCTGACCCTGGGCGCCGTCCACGGTTAGCCGCCCTGGCCCATCGTGCTTTGGGTCTGAAAGCTACGATGCAGAAAGGAGGTGAATAGAACATAACAAAAAGCGACGGTGTTGACTGTCTGTTTCTTTATCTCAATTTAGAGTTCAGGAGGGTGAAAAATGCAAGAGCAAGAAAGCAAAAAAATCGTTGCCAAGGCCGCGAACGCTTTCAGTCGCGGGCGGCTCAGCCGTCGCGATTTCCTCAAGATTTGTGCCGCGGCCGGGTTGGGCTTCAGCCTGCACGGGTTGCATTCCCTGGGAGGTTCCAGGCTCGCCCATGCCAGGTTGCTCCCCGATCCTTCCTTCCAGGAGGGGCCGCCGGAAGAGGTGGTCGCCTGGCTCAAGGAAGTGGGCGGCCAGTTCAAGGGCAGGACCATCCGCGTCGTCTCCGAGGCCACGCCCCCCAGCCGGGCCATTGACGAGCTGACCAAGGGAGAGTTCATGCCTTTGACGGGCATCAACGTGGAGTGGGAGCTACTGCCCCTGGAGCAAGTGCTGTTCAAGATCAGCGTAGATGCGGCCGGGGGGCTGGGCCACAACGACGTCTACTATCAGGACCAGGCCTGGGTAGCCCGCTTCATCAATGACACCGTCGATCCCCGCGAGCTGTGGGAAGCCAAGCCCGACCTGGCCTTCCCCAACTACAACCCCGATGACATGCTCAAGCCGCTGGTAGACCACATCGCCACCTACAAGGGCCGCTGGGGTGGCCTGGTGTGCGACATCCCCATCTTCATCATGATGTATCGCAAGGATATATTTGAAGAGTTGGGGCTGGAAGTGCCGACCACTATGGACGAGTACCTGGAGGTTATCAAGGCCATCAACGAAGCCAAGTCCCCCGACACGTATGGCACCATCGGCCAGTGGAAGTCCGGCCACTACAGCCTGGAGTGCGACTGGACGTGCTGGCTGTGGGCCAATGGCGGCTCGGTCTTCGACCCGGAGGGCAAGTGCGTGGTCAACGACGAGCAGGGCATGGCCGGCCTGGAATACATGCTCGAACTGGGCAAGTACATGCCGCCCGGCGCCACCACCTGGGACTGGAGCGGTGAGGCCGAGGCCGTGGCCGAAGGCAAGGCCGGCATCTATATGGCCTGGGGCGAGTTCTTCCCGCTGTACGACACGGAAGAGAAGTCGCAGGTCGTGGGCCTCATGGAAGCCGCCGACTGCCCGCAGGAGTACGCCCTGCGCACCCCGGAGGAGTGCGGCTTCGAGGAATGGCCCGGCATCTCCCACCAGGGCGGCAGCGTCTACGGTCTGTCGCGCTACTCCCGTGAGCCGGACGCCACCTGGGTCTTCCTGCAATGGGCCACCAGCTCCGATGTCCAGACGCGGGCGGCCATCATGGGCGGCGGGGCCAGCCCGATACGCCAATCCACCTTCGACGACCCGCGCACCAAGGAGAAGGCCGTCGTGGCCGCCGGCACCACCCGCCACTTCGACGTCACCGAGCGGGCTATCAAGGAGCGCATGGGCACCGAGCCGCACCTGCCGGCCTGGTCTACCATCGCCAACAACATCTTCGCCGTGGAGCTGGGCAGGATAACCACCGGCGAAGTGGGGGCCAAAGAGGGTGCCGACCGCATGGCCGAATTGGCCGACAAAGAGGTAGGCATCTACATCTAAGCATATTCGGCCCGTCTGACCTTAGCTCTACACCCCTGCCCAGGGGTGTAGAGCTTCTTTAGAGAAGAAGGGGGTTGAACCTGTGAAAATTCTAGCCATTGGTAAATCTCTACCCGGCGCCACAGAAGAAGAATTTAGACCTCATCTCCAAGAGGAAGCAGCCAGGGCCTGGGAACTTTACGCCTCTGACGTATTCCGTGAGCTGTACTTCCGTACAGACCGACCCGATGCAGTGCTGGTACTCGAATGTGCAGATGTGGAAGAAGCCGGAAAAGTGCTCGACACTCTGCCGTTGGTCAGGGAGGGATTGCTGGATTTTGACCTTATTCCCCTGGGACCTTTCGTTCCTTTCTCCAGACTGCTTGCTGAATAAGATTTCCCTGAACCGGGGCCTGTGGGAGCGGCGTCAGGCGTTCCTGCACGCTCTTAAATTAATAAATAGAATAGGATGGAAGACAACATGAAAACACGAGCCGCTTTATTATACGGCAAAGAAGATATGCGCATTGAGGAAATCACCCTGCCTGAGTTGCAGGAGGGCGAATTGCTGGTGAAAGTGGGCACGGCCCTGACCTGTGGCACTGACCTCAAAGCTTTCCTGCGCGGCTGGCATAAAGCCATGTCCTCTCCTCCAGCCCGCGCCGGGCACGAATGGGCGGGCACGGTGGCCGCCGTGGGGCCCGGAGTAACCCGCTTCAAAGAAGGGATGCGGATCGGCGGGGCCAACTCTGCTCCCTGCCAACGTTGTTTCTATTGCCGGCGCGGCTATCACAGCCTGTGCGAGGACATAATTTACCATTGGGGTACTTACGCCGAACACATTATCATACCGCGCAGGATCGTGGAGCAGAACGTCTATCCCTTGCCCGACCACGTTTCCTTCGCCGAGGCCGCGTTTGTGGAGCCTTTGGCCTGCGTCGTACATGGGATCGAGAGAGTGGACGTTCATCTGGGCGATACGGTAGTCGTCACTGGGGTGGGCTCCATTGGCTTGATGTTCATCATTTTAGCCAAGCTGAAGGGAGCGCGGGTCATCGCCTCGGGCCGCTTTGCGCCCCGCCTGGAGATGGCTGAAGCTTTCGGCGCCGACGAGGTCATAGATATCGATGCCGTAGACGACCAGGTGCAGGCCGTGAGGGGGCTGACCGAGGGAGGACGTGGGGCCGACCTGGTCATAGAAGCGGTGGGCCAGCCCCAGGCCTGGGAAAAAAGCATCGCCATGGCCCGCAAGGCGGGTACCGTCGTCCTTTTTGGGGGCTGCCCGGCCAAGACCAGCATCAGCGTGGATACCACCGAACTGCATTACAGCGAACTGACGCTTAAAGGAATCTATCACCATTCGCCGCGTTACGTTGAGATGGCCTTTGACCTCATCTTTCAAGGGGCGGTTGACCCTAAAAAATTCATCAAGGGCACGATGCCTCTAAGCCGGTTGGAGGACGCCCTGCGAGCGGTCAAGAGGGGCGAGGGACTTAAATATGCCATCATCCCCGGAGAATAAGCCGACACAACCACATATTCAACCCACCGCCAGCGCCATCACCCTGGCGCATCGGTGGGACCACTTTCTGGCCCGCTGGGGCGTTAACCGTAGCGGGCATCGAGTCGAGCCGGGTTTGTACGCCCTGGGCGAGCCCACCGCGGATTCGCCCGTTTTCGTCACCGCCAACTACACGCTCAGCTTCGACGCGCTGCGGTCGGCGCTGGCTGGAATTGACGGCTACATCATGGTGTTGAACACTTATGGCGTCAACGTCTGGTGCGCGGCCGGTAAGGGCACCTTCGGCACTGACGAATTGGTGCATCGCCTTGAGGCCACCGCGCTCCATGAAGTCGTCGAGCGCCGCGTGTTGATCTTGCCCCAACTGGCTGCCGCCGGAGTTGCCGCGCACGAGGTCAAGAAGCGTTCGGGGTTCAAAGTCGAGTACGGCCCGGTGCGGGCTGCCGACTTGCCAGAATATCTCCGAAGCGGCCAGGCTACGCCGGAAATGCGCCGGGTGCGCTTTACCCTGCGCGATCGTCTGATCCTGATTCCGGTAGAACTGGTTCACGTCTTGCTGCCAACCTTGATCGCTGCAATGGTGCTGTGGTTGGTCGTCGGCCCCCTGGCGTCTGCGGGCGTGGTGGCGGCTATTCTGGCCGGCGTGGTGGTATTCCCTGTTCTGCTTCCCTGGCTACCGACACGCGCATTCAGCGCCAAGGGGTTTATCCTGGGCGGAGTAGTGGCGCTTCCCTTCGCTCTGACGGCATTTCTGAGCCAGCCAGATGCCGCGTGGTGGCTGCGGGCGGGCTGGACGCTGGCCTATCTGCTAGGCCTGCCCCCGGTGACCGCTTTCCTGGCGCTGAACTTCACCGGCTCAACCACATTTACGTCCAAAAGTGGGGTCAAGCGCGAGATGTTCGCCTACATCCCTGTAATGGCCGGGACGTTTGGGACAGGCATCGTTTTGACAATCGCCTGCACTCTGATCGGGCTATTCAGTTAAAGAAAGAGGATTATAACAATGGTTAGCGAAGCTATATCTGCTACTTGTGCTTGTGATTCCATAGTGCGCACAAGCATAAATACCCTCGAATACAACCCGGGGCTGTGCATCAACTGTGGAATATGTACTATCGTCTGTCCACATGCTGTGTTTGCGTCAGGCGACCGCGTGGCGCGGCTCGTCCGTCCCGAAGCGTGTATGGAATGTGGAGCCTGTCAGCTCAACTGTCCAACTGACGCCATCACGGTGGATAGTGGGGTGGGGTGCGCGGCGGCTATGATCTACGCGGCCCTCACTGGCAAGAAAGAATCTGCCTGCGAGCCTGAGCCCGAGTCGGGCTGTTGCTGCTCATGATAACAATGTCAGCTTATGGAGGTTGAGTGTGAAAAAGGATTTGGTCGTCAGTGTGGATTGCAGTACCAGCGCCAGCAAAGCCATCGTCTGGGATAAAACAGGCCACCCCCTTTCTGAGGGACGGGCTACTTTCCCCCTCCTCAACCCCCAGCCTACCTGGTGGGAGCAGCGGGCCGAGGATTGGTGGGAGGCCACCGCCTGCGCCTTGCGGGGGGCGATGTCCTGCGTAGACCCGGCCCGCGTGGCCGCTCTCTGCATGACCCACCAGCGGGAAACCTTCGTGCCGGTAGATGAAAAGGGCCAACCTTTGCGCAACGGCACCCTCTGGCTGGACGAGCGCGCCTGGACCGAATTGGAGGATATCGATTCTCTCTACGGCGCAGAAAAGTTTCACCAGGTCTCAGGCAAGCCTCTTTCCACCACCCCATCTATACCCAATATCCTCTGGCTGCGCAGATACGAACCGACCGTCTTCGAGCGGGCTTATAAATACCTCGACGTCCACGCCTACCTGGTCTTCAACATGACCGGCCAGTTCAAAACGAGCTGGGGCTGCGCCGACCCGATGGGCGTCTTCGACATGGTCAATCACTGCTGGGCCGAGGACCTGATTTCCGCCCTGGGGCTGCGCCTCGAACAGTTCTCGGAAGCCTACCCCCCCGGCGCAGTGATGGACACCGTAACGGAAGAAGCCGCCGAAAAGTGCGGCCTGCCCGCCGGGCTGCCGGTGGTGGCCGCCCTGGGCGATGGACAGTCGGCCGGATTGGGCGCCAACATCACCGCCCCAGGCCAGGCTTATTTGAACCTGGGGACGGCGGTGGTCTCCGGGGCTTTCTCGGAAAAATATGCCGCTGACCCGGCCTTCCGCACCCTCAACGGCGGCGTGCCCAAAACCTACCTGCTGGAAACCGTCCTGCGCGGCGGGACTTTCACCATAAGCTGGTTTGTGGAAAAGTTCGGCGGCATCGACCCCCAGGAGCTCAAACTGAACGTCTCGGCTGAGGAAATCTTTGAGGCCGCGGCTCGCAAAGTGCCCCCCGGCTCGTTGGGGCTGATGCTCGTCCCCTACTGGAACAGCGTCATGAACCCCTATTGGGACTCGGCGGCCAGCGGCATCATCGTCGGCTGGCGAGGCACGCATGGCCGGGCGCACCTGTACCGCGCCATCCTGGAGGGCATCGCCTTCGAGCAGCGATTGGCGACCAGCGGCGTGGAGGAGGCGCTGGGTATCCCCATCGAGCGCTTCATAGCGATGGGGGGCGGTTCAAAGAGCCATCTCTGGTGCCAGATGGTGGCCGACATCACCGGCAAGCCCGTCACCCGTTCGGCCAGCCCGGAAGCCACCTGCCTGGGCGCCGCCATCCTGGCCGCCACCGCCGGCGGACTGTACGGAGACGTGCACGAGGCCGCCGCTGCTATGGTACGCCTGGGCGAGACCTATACTCCCAATGAGGAAACTCAGAAGGTCTACGATAAGCTCTACGAAGAGGTCTACCGCCGCATCTTCCCCGCCCTGCGCTCCCTGATAGACCGCCTGACCGAACTTACCTATGGGGAGTAGGGGTAAAATAGGTATTGGAGAATAGGGATAGGGGAATTGGGAATAGGGAATGGGGATATGGTTGGGATTTCGCTGGAAGGTCGCACAGCCATCGTTACCGGCGCCGGGGTGGGCATCGGTCGGGCCATCGCTTTGAAATTGGCCGAGGCCGGGGCCGCCGTGGTGGCCGCCGACCTGGGGAGCATGGAAGCCGCCGCTCAAGAAACCGTCTCTCTCATAGAGGGCCGGGGAGAGTGGGCCTGCTTCCAGCCGGTGGACGTGACTCAGCCCCCACAGGTGGAAAGCCTGGTAAAAGAGGTGCTGGCCCGCAGAGAAAGCATCGACATACTGGTCAACAACGCCGGCATCTACCCTAAACGGGCTTTCCTGGAGGTGGAGTTTGAGACCTGGCAGCGGACCCTGGCCGTGAACCTGACCGGAGCTTTCTACGTGAGCCAGGCCGTGGCCCCACACATGATTAGCCGGGGCTGGGGGCGGGTGGTGCACGTCTCTTCCGCCTCGGCCTTCACCGGCACGGGCGGCGGCGCTCACTACGCGGCTTCCAAGGGGGGCCTCAACAGCCTGACCCGGGCCATGGCCCGCGAGCTCGGCCCTTATAGCATCACCGTCAATGCCGTGGCCCCCCGTCAGATCGCCACCAGGGGCATGGGCAGACTTTATACCCCGGAGCAGATGGAAGAGATAGGCCGACGAAGCCCGCTCCGCCGGGTGGGCCAGCCGGAAGAGGTGGCTAACGTGGTGCTCTTTCTGGCCTCCGACCTGTCCAGCTACGTCACGGGCCAGATCATCACCGTGGACGGGGGCCGAACTTTCAGTTGATTAGCCACAGAGGACACAGAGTGCACGGAGGGAAAAGCCCTGCCATGAAGCCAAATCGGCTGTGGCTTGATGTGAAGGAGATGCAATGGCAAAGGTAGCGATTGTGGGGGCCGGGGTGATGGGCAGCGCGTTGACCATCCCCCTTTCCGATAACGGCCATCAGGTGGCCTTGTGCGGCACGGAATTCGATCGCGCCGTCATCGACCGCCTCCTGGAAGACGGGTGGCACCCGGCCATGAAAATGCACCTGCCGCCGTCCATCCGGCCCTTCCACGTCGAAGACCTGGGAGAAGCTGTGCAAGGGGCCCAGGTCGTCGTCCTGGGGGTTATCTCCAAAGCGGTAGGGAAGATGACGGAAAAGATCGCCCCTTTTCTTTCTCCGGGGACGGCCATCGTCAACGTGGCTAAGGGGCTGGAGGTGATGGAGAGCGGCCACTTGCGCACCCTGCCCCAGATCATCGCCGACTCTCTGCCCGACCCAGGTGCCAGGCACCTTAAAGTAGCGGTGGTGGCTATCGGCGGGCCGTCGAAGGCGCTGGAACTGGCCGACCGCCGCCCCACCTGCGTGATCTTTGCCTCCGAGCAGGAGGAGAGCCTGCGGCGGTGCACCCGGTTCTTCGCCACCGACTATTATCACGTCCAGCTTACTTCAGATATCCGGGGCCTGGAAGTGTGTGCCGCGGTGAAGAACGGCTACGCCATCGGCGTGGGGATGTGCGACGGCCTGGCGAAATCCACGGCGGCCACAGCCGCCGCCAGCACAACCGCGAACACGATGGATAACCTGCGCTCGGCGGTCTTCAACCAGGCCGTGCACGAGATGGCCGCCCTGACCCAACTTCTGGGCGGGCGCCCGGAGACGGCCTACGGCCTGGGCGGGTTAGGCGATTTGTACGTCACCTGCCAGCAGGGACGCAACCTGACCCTGGGGCAACTGCTGGGCGAGGGCCTTTCTTTCGACGAGGCCCGCGCAGCGATGAAAGGGGCCACCGTAGAAGGGATCGAGGCCATCGGGGTGGTGCATCGGGCGCTCGCAGCCAGAGTAGAGCAGGGGGAATTGCAGGGTAGGTTTCCTCTCCTCGATAGCATCCAGGCTGTGCTTTTCCGAGGGGCATCCGTCTCCCTGCCCCTGGAGCGCTTCTTCGGCCCCTGAGCGATGGAATGCAAAGGTAGCTCTGTGTAAGGAGGACACGAGATGGTCGAAATATTCATAGATGTTCTCATAGAACTGTATAAAGCCGGTATTCTGCAAGCCGCTTTCGTCATAGGAGCCATAGCCGTTATTATAGGTATTATAGGTAAGTTCCCAACAATAGAAATCACGCCTCGGAGATGCATTATCTTGATAGTTTTTGGGACGGTCTTAATGTGCTTTGGCGTGACAGGTTTTGTTCTCGTTACCATCTCAGGCAGGCCGCCTCAGCCCACATCAGTAGCTCTGCTCACTCCAACCGCTTCTCCTTCACCCACAAGACCTGCGCCAATCTCTACAAATACACCCCCCGCCGCTCACACGCCTTCGCCCACTGTGATAGACACCTCAACACCCACTTTCATTGCCACTAATACCAACACGCCTACGCCGACTGACACGCCTACGCCTACCACCATACCGCCAACGGCTACACCCATACCCCCTGCTGTGGAAGGGCGCATTGCTTTCTATTCAAATCGTGATGGCAACGATGAAATCTATGTCATGAACACCGATGGCACAGGCCAGATTAGGCTGACCAACAACCCGGCTAGTGAGCGGATGCCTTCCTGGTCATCTGATGGGGAGCGTATTGCTTTCGAGTCCAACCGTGATGGCAATGATGAAATCTACGTTATGAACATCGACAGCACAAGCCAGACCAGACTGACCAATAACCCGACCAATGACTGGGCTCCTGTTTGGTCACCGGACAGCCAGTGCATAGCCTTCATCTCTGACCGCTATGGCGACTTAGAAATCTATGTGATGAACACCGACGGCAGCGGGATGACCTACCTAACGGACAACCATGCCGATGACTGGCTTCCTTCCTGGTCACCGGACGGCACGCGCATCGTTTTTCAGTCCGACCGCGATGGCAACCATGAAATCTACGTGATGAACGCCGACGGCAGCGAGCAGACCCGCCTGACGAACAGTCCGGGCTGGGATGAGGCTCCTTCCTGGTCGCCGGACGGCACGCGCATCGCCTTCGTGTCCAACCGCGATGACAACCATGAAATCTACGTGATGAACGCCGACGGCAGCGGGCAGACCCGCCTGACGAACAACCCGGCTTATGACAGATTCCCTTCCTGGTCACCAGATGGGGGGCGCATTGCTTTTGAGTCTGATCGTGATGGCAACTATGAAATCTACGTCATGAACGCCGATGGCTCCAGCCAGACCAACCTGACCAACAACCCGGCTGATGATAGGGGAGCAGCTATACTCACTCTGACAAACATACTTGCCCTGACAGGTACGCCGACTGACACACCGATGCCGATACAAGTGCTAACTCCCACCGCTACAAGACTAGGTAGCCGACTCCAAAAGTTAGATAGCAGTGATCCCGATGGATGTAAGGTTTCAGATTATGACTCAGATTGGATGTGGTTATCCTCCGCTCACCCAGTCACCATAAAGATCAATTTAACGCCAATTGGACAATTCCCTTACAACCCGCCTTATCTTGCGGGGACACTTTTTGAGCAAAAAGTAAATAAAGGTGATACAATATGTGTCGAGGGGGAGCCACGCGATTTCGGTCTTTTTTGGGGACCAGATGTTAAGGAACACTATATCACATACTGTGATCGAGGCTTCTGCCCCGAGGTCCAAGTTCTTAATAGCTATGACGAGACCGAATGTACTACATCGGTATTCCCATCAACTCAGATGTGGATTGCTACTACCCATTCAGCTATCATTAGAATCAACGGTCAGCCAATAAGGACTGTTGAGACTACAGATGCTTTGGGAGTTTTGTTCAACCAAGAAGTTGCAATTGGAGATATTGTATGTGTCACTACAAGTCCCAGAGACTTTGGCCTACTTTGGGGCCCTGATGTATTTGAAGTATATCAAAGGTTTCGTGATTCGCTCTGATATGTCACCTTGTTTTATGTGAACTTACCAGTTGAAGGAGTATAAAGATGCAAAACAAAGTGGGGGTACTGACCAACACGTACCATACTCATACTCTCGATGAGGCGCTGGAGGGCATCGCCCAGGCCGGGTTCAAGTACGTGGAGCTATCGGCGGTGAGGGGCTGGACGGAGCACGTCAACCTGGATTCCACCGACTCCGACCTGCAAAAGCTCCAGGATAAGCTCAAAAGTATGGGCCTGGAGGCGATGAGCCTCTCCGGCCACTCCGACCTGACCACCAAAGAAGGGCTGGAGAACGGCAAGAAGGCCCTGGACATCTGCCACAAGCTGGGCCTGGACATCATGACCGCAGCCATCGGCGGCCACTACAGCGAAGAAGAAGACGAAGCGGCTTTCATGGCTAACATCGACGAGCTGGCCGACTACGCCGAGGAACGGGGAGTGGTGGTCGCGTTGGAGATCCACGGCATTATCATGGCTACCGGAGCGATGAGCGTGCCCCTGATAGCCAGGATCGGGCGGCGCAACGTCCGCGTCAACTACGATACGGCCAACGTGGTTTTCTACGGGGGAAAGCGGGCCGTGGACGACGTGGGGTACGTCCTGCCCTACCTGGCCCACGTGCACCTGAAGGACACGCGCGGGAGGCCGAACGAGTGGGACTTCCCGGCCCTGGGGGATGGTCACGTCGATTTCAAAGCTTTCTTCGACATCGTGCTTACCGGGGGATACAAAGGGCCCTTCAGCGTAGAGATCGAGTTTCAGGGCGAGCCCTTCCCGCCCGTGGAAGAGGTGCACCGCGCCGTGAAGGCTTCCTACGACTATTTGAAGAGCCTGAACATGGTCGATTGATTATTAAAGGTGCCTGGCACTTTGGAAGTGCCAGGCACCTGGTTTATGGAGGCGTGAGATGATTAAAGTAGGAATTCTAGGGGCAGGCTTCATGGGCAGCACTCACGCTAAGGGCTACGGCAAACTCCCCGACGTGGAGATAGCGGGCATCTTCTCGCGTTCGGCGGAACGGGCCGCCAAAGTGGCCCAGGAAATAGGAGCCAAAAAGGGCCTGACGGACATGGATAGCCTGGTTCGGGATCCGGAGATAGACGTTATCGATATCTGCATCCCCACTCCCTGGCACAAGGAATACACCGTCAAGGCTCTGGAGGCAGGCAAACACGTCCTGTGCGAGAAGCCGATGGCTATGACGGTCACCGACTGCGAGGCCATGATCGAGGCGGCGCAGAAAAGCGGCAAAGTCTTGATGATCGCCCACGTGCTGCGCTTCTGGCCGGAGTACGTGGCCCTCAAGGAGCTGGTAGCCAGCGGCAGGCTGGGTAAGACCATCACCGCTACCGCCTCGCGGCTCTCCACCCGCCCGACCTGGGGTGAGTGGTTCTCCCACGCCGATCAGACCGGAGGAGCCGTCTTCGACCTCCAGATTCACGACCTGGACACCTTCAACTGGCTGTTTGGCAGGCCCAGGTCGGTCTACAGCCTGGGACAAAAAGGCGGGCCTGGGGGCTGGGATTACGTCCTGACCCTGGTGGAGTACGGGTCTGGCCGGGGCTTTGCCGAGGGCAGCGTCATGATGCCCACCGAATATCCTTTCACCATGACCCTGTCCGTGCGCTGCGAGCGTGGTTCGGTGGAGTACGCTTTCCGGGCCGGAGGAGTAAGCGTGGAGATGGGCGTCTCAGGAGCGCAACTCACGGTTTACGAGTCCGACCAGGAGCCTTATAGCCTGCCTTTCGAGGCGGGCGATGCCTACGACAACGAAGTGGCTTACTTCATCGAATGCGTCAGGGCGGGCAAACAACCCGAAACCGCCACCGCCCAGGATGGGCTTTTGGCCGTGCGCACCGCCAGGGCTGCCTGGGAGTCGCTGGATACAGGCCAGGTGGTGATTATATAAACGCTGGCAACCCGACGCCCTGGAAGACCTGGAAAGCCTGATCGCGCTCGGAGACCTGGAACTGGGAAGGGGCGATTAAATGGGACTGACTTTACAAATGCTTAAAGCGTGGCTCTATGCCCAGGGGGTGTCCTGGTTTGAGTTGGACAAACAAGAGTGCCTGCTGGCCGCCGGCTTTGGTCGGCCAGTTCGGGTGCCGGTCTACGCCCAAATGCCGGAACATGCCCGACGGCTGGCAGGAGTGCCGGCCAGCACCTTCTACACCGACGCCCAGGTCTTTGCCCAGGTTATCACCGCCGTGACCGACTACTACGATTTTGACGTCCTGGCTCCTATCTACGACGTATATAACCTGGAGGCAGAAGCCCTGGGACAGCCCCTTGTTTACCTGCCCGACGACATCCCGTGCGTGGACGTAGACCATCCTCTGATCGAGAAGCCCGCCGACCTGCTCCGTCTAAAGCCGCCCCATCCCCAGCGGGATGGCCGGATGCCTTATGCCCTGGAAATCTACGACCTGTGCGCCCATCTGAGCGATAACCTGCCAACGGCGCTCTGTACTGGCCCCTTTAGCCTGGCGGTCAACGTGCGCGGTTACGCCAACCTGATTATGGACATGCACACTCAGCCCGATTTTGTCCACGATCTGTTTACTTTTTTGGTGGACGAGGTGCTCGTGCCCTGGGTGAACACTCTCAATCGTGAGCGCCCCGGCGGCTACCTGGCCCGCCTGCTGGGGGTTCACGCTATGGACGCCTGGGCCTCTTTGCCCAACGTCACCCCCGCCATGTACGAAGAATACGTGATCGAATACGGCCGGCGGCTACGTCGGGCCTGCCCCAACGTCCACCTGAACAGCCATTGGG
Source organism: uncultured Anaerolineales bacterium (assembly GCA_964646625.1). Taxonomy (GTDB): domain Bacteria; phylum Chloroflexota; class Anaerolineae; order CAZYHC01; family CAZYHC01; genus DAOULT01. The sequence goes on along the minus strand of CAZYHC010000015.1, from coordinate 39,272 downwards.
GAGAGCGGTTTCTGAAAGACAAAGAACCTGGCCCTGAATATTGGATGGGCCTCAAAATGAAGACCCAGCCTGACCGTTTCCCTTACTCCCTGGCCTCTTATCTATTTGCCGCCGATCCCGACGTAGCCGAGTTGGGGCCGGAACGGTTTGCGGCCGTGGCCCGACGACACCAGGCTTTGCTGATGTTGGGCCTCAGCGCCCCCTTCATCCGACAGGGGCCGCCGGAGCGCATCGTTGACCGGGTGCGTCACTACCTGCGCCTGGCTGCGCCAGAAGGCAAACTCACGATGTTTATCAACGAAATTCCGGCCGATACGCCCTCCGAGCACGTTCACGCCTTCGTTAAAGCGGCGCATCTCTATGGGCAATATCCGATCGCTGAAGACCTGGAAACTATCAGGTTGGACCTTTCTCCTCAGCCCTCTTTTGCCGAGTTCGAGAAGAAAAGCCGCCGATGAACGCAGATTGTAGTAACGACTTTAATCGTTTCGTGTTCACACGTCCCGATGAAACCGGCCGTTTTCATGGCAGAGGGACGAAACGAAAGACAGGGAGGTGAAAATGAAAATCGTCAGTGTACGTCACGGTTTTGAAGCCGACCATAGCTCATCCAACTATTATTTCTTTGCGCTGGAGCGACTCAGCAAGGAGCAGCGGGAAGCAATTGCCGCTCTTACGGATAGACAGCCACGAGGCCGCACACTCGAATTCCAGTACTGGGGTGACTACAGCATGCCCTGGGAGTGGAGCGAAAAGTTGTTGACTATGGGTTACGACATCCTGGTCAGCGAGAGCTACGACTGGTGGGCTGTCCATCTATCTCTGCCCTACGGCCAGGACCTCTTTGAACGCATTGGCCGCTATGAATGCGACTATGACGGCAATGGCATCAACGTCAGACAGGTCGGAGAACGGATGATCGTCTACTTTGGCTTTTCGATGGACTACGGCGCGGCTTACGGTGCTATGGGTGACGACCCCTTTGACGGCCTGGCGGACCTGTTCGAGAAGATTCGTGACGAGCTGCTGGCGGGAGACCTGGGGGCTTTGCAGGCCGTGTACGATGTGTACGGCTATGAAGAAGAGGTTGAAGATGAAGAAGCGACGGGCAAGCTTTCAGAGAGCGCCCGAACCCTGCGAAGTATCATCACCCGCCACTGATAGGGGTAAGCTATGTCTGAAGTGTCCTCCCGCGGTGATCCTGCGCCCAGAAGCCTTTGGAGGGATGGCTTTCCATCGCCAGCGGGGCATCACCCTCGAACTGGATGGCCAGGCCTTCGCCCTGCTTCAGACCTTCCGCCAGCCCCGCAGCCAACACGACCTCCCCGACGACGTGGCGACAGGCATGGTGGTGAGCCAACTGGTGACGCTGGGCTTCCTCACGCCGGTGGACGGCGGCAAAGACCTGGCTTCCAACCAGGTGTCTCCCCCAGGCGGTGTTGATGCCCGGCCGGTAGCAACGACTTCAGTCGTCAGGGCTGAAGGGGGCACCCTCTCGGCCCCTGAGACCGTTCACCCGGCTATCACCACTCGTTGCAATCTCGGTTGTCCCGGCTGCTACGTCCCCCGCCCATCAGTTGAACCAGAAATGAGCACAAAGGAACTCTGCCATCTGATTGACCAGTGGGCCGAGATGCAGGTCTTTCAGTTGGCCGTGGGTGGGGGCGAGCCCCTGCTGCGCGACGACCTGGTCGAGGTGCTGGCCTACGCCTGCCGGAAAGGCATTGTGCCCAACCTGACTACCAACGGGATACTCCTCACCGCTGAGATGGTGCGCCGACTGGAGGCGGCCGGCGTGAGGCAAGTCAACGTCAGTCTGAACGGCCCCACCTGCGACGCAGTGATCCAGGTGCCTGGCACTTTGGAAGTGCCAGGCACCTACAGTCGAACCGTGGCTGCACTGCGGGCCTTGCGTCTCTTGTTGTCCTCGTCGCTGGCGGTGGGAGTGAATCTTCTGGTCACATCTGCCTCGCTCCCTGGTCTGTCCCACATCCTGAGCCGCCTGCACGTCCTGGGGGTGCGCCAGGTGACGGTGTTGCGACCCAAGCCGGGGACAGACCCTTCCTGGTACGCCGCCAACCGCCTGCGCCGGAACGATCTGGCCCATTTAAGGGCCACTCTGATCGCCTGGCAGGGGAGGCTGGAACTGGAGGTGGGTAGCGCCCTGGTCTGTCTGATGGGGGATGTGCCCCCCCAGATTTTACAGCGCGGGGCGGTCTACGGCTGTGCCGCGGGCCAGCGCATTTGCACCGTCTGGCCCGATGGCCGGGTGACTCCCTGCTCCTTCCTGGCGCATCTTTGTGCCGGAAGTGTGCGAGAAGAAGCGTTCGCCACCCTCTGGCAGCGAGGGCCAGGCTGGGAGGGACTACGCGACCCGACACTCCTGCCCGGCGGAAGGTGCCGGGGATGTCGTATTGCTTCGCTATGCGGCGGGAGCCGGTGCCTGGCCTGGCATGAGCAGGGGAATCTGAGTGCCGGAGATGCCGAATGCCCCCGCTTCGATCTGTTCAGGCAACACAACGATGGTAGTGACGACTTAAGTCGTTGCTACCTCTAGCCGACCAACTCGGCCACCGTCACCCCATCTCCACCCTCGTAGCGGTCGCCCGGCCGGTAAGAGACGACCAGGGGATGACCTTCCAACTGCTGGCGCGTGGCCTGACGTAGGGCGCCCGTCCCCTTGCCGTGGATGATGCGCACGTGGGGCAGCCCGGCCAGGTGGGCCTCGTCCAGGTATTTGTCCAGGCGAGGGAGGGCCTCCTCCACCCGCAGGCCCCGCAGGTCCAACTCCAGGCCGGGCGAGGGCGGCCGAGCCGTGGTGACTGTCACGGCCCGCTGGCCTCTTAGTTCCTGCGGGGCAGCTTTTTGTCTCAACTCCAGAGTTTTCCGCCCCGTTCTGACCCGGAAGTTGCCCACCTGGACTTCGACCTCATCGTCTGCCAATGCGGTGATCTGGCCTGTAGCTCCCAGGCCCTCCACCCAGACGGTATCGCCGGGGGCCAGCGCAACCTGTGGCCTCTGGCGGACGACACGCTCCAGAGGAGCGGTGCTTTGTTCCAGCCTGGACAGCCTTTCCTCAGCCTGGGCCAGCCACTCCTCGGTGATGTTCCTCATTTCCAGGCCGGAGCTGAGGCTGCGAATTTCCTGACGCACGGCCTCCAGTTCTCGTTGAGCCTGGTCACGGGCCTCGGCCAGCACCTCTCGCCGCGCCTTTTCGATGGCGGCCAGACGCTCACCCAACTCCCGTTCCCGGCTTTCGGCCTCTTGAAGGGCTATCGCTGCGGCCTGCCGGTCTTTCGACATCTCCTGCCGGGTCTGCTTGATTTCGGTCAGCAGGGCCTCTGTCTCCAGGTTTTGGGGCGACACCAGGCTTCTGGCCCGGTCGATGATCTCTCCAGGGAGTCCCAGGCGGGCGGCGATGGCAAAGGCGTTACTTCGGCCGGGCAGGCCAATGCTCAGCTCGTAGGTGGGAGACAGGGTCTCCTGGTCAAACTCGACGCTGGCGTTTTCCACGCCGGGCGTGGCGTGGGCGTAGACCTTCAGCTCCGAAGAATGGGTGGTTGCCAGCGTGGTCAACCCTTTTTCCAGCAGAGTGGAAAGCAGGGCGCGGGCCAGGGCCGAACCTTCGGTGGGGTCGGTACCGGCCCCCAGTTCGTCCAGCAGAACCAGGGAGTGGTCGTCGGCCCGATTCAGGATGGCAACGATGTTGGTCAGGTGCGAAGAAAAGGTGGAAAGGCTCTGCTCGATGGATTGCTCGTCGCCGATGTCGGCGTAGATGCCGTTGAAGACGGACAGGGTGGAGCCTTCATCGGCTGGAATGTGCAACCCGGCCTGGGCCATCAGGGTCAAAAGGCCCACCGTTTTGAGGGAGACTGTCTTGCCCCCGGTATTAGGCCCGGTGATGAGCAGGATAAAGAACTCGTCGCCCAGGTGAACGTCGATGGGCACCACCGCTCCCGGCTTAAGCAGGGGATGGCGGGCCTTGAGCAACCGCAGGCTCGAACCAGGATGGCGGCGGTTGGCCTGCTCTGGCATCTTTTTAAATCCCACCAGTTTAGGTTCGACCCCCCTTATCTCCTCCGCATACTTCGCCCTGGCAAAGATCAGGTCTAACTCGGCCAGCATCCCCACCGTCCGTTCGATGAAATCTCCCTCCTCGGCCACCAGGGTGGATAGTTCGGCCAGGATGCGCCTCACCTCCCTCTCCTCTTCCAGTTGTAACTCCCGCCAGCGGTTGTTCAGCTCGACGGTGAGCAGCGGTTCGATGAAGAGGGTGGCCCCGCTGGAGGATTGATCGTGCACCAGGCCGGGGATGCGTCCCTTGAACTCGACTTTGAGAGGGATGACGTAACGGTCGCCCCGTTGGGTGATAAGCGGCTCTTGCAGAAAGGTGGCGCTGGCGGGCGAGGCAATGATCCGGTTGAGCCTGTCCAGCAGGTCTTCGTGGGCTTCTTTCAACTGGCGGCGGATACGAGCCAGGGCCACGCTGGCCCGGTCGGCTACTTCGCCTCGTTCGTCGAGGCAGCGGGCGATCTCCGCCATCAGGTGGGGACATTCCTCAATGTACTGCGCTTTGGCGGCCAGGAGAGGGCATTTTTCTCTCAACCGGATGATGGTTCTGCGCACCCTCCGCCCCCCCAGCAGAGTATTGCGGATATCCAAAAACGTGGTGGGAGGAAGAACAATGCCCAGGCGGGCGTCCTTGACGGCCTGGCGCACGTCGTACACCCCGCCCAAAGAGAGGTCAGCCTGAAGCGCGAAAAGTCTTCTGGCTTCGGTGGTCTCCTTCTGGCGCTCACGGGCGCTTATAATGTCGGTGGTTACCTCCAGGTTCAGAGCCAGTTCCCGACCGCCAGAAAAAGAGGTATATGTGGCCAGGCGTTTCAATATCTTGGGATATTCTAAGGTCTTTAGGTGTTTGCTATCCATCGAATAATAGTCAAGGAAACGGGTGTGCCGACTGTCACGATACCCTCTGTGTCACGGTCGAAAGAGGTTCAGCCTCCAGGATGGATGAATCTATCAAAAATGGGTGGCAACCCGCCGAAGAAATAAAACCAGGGTTCCAGAGAGAGGAAGGCCACGGACAAAAAAATGGTGAAGATGCGTACCATAGCAGAGCCTTGTAACGCGAAGGCAAAAAATTGCCGTACCCCATCGTAGGCAATCCAGGGTTTTCCTCCAGTCACAAAATGGATAACTATCAGCGCCAGGCCGACCCAGAGGCAGGTGAGGAAAAAGCCCAAAACCATGCCTCCCATCTGGTTCAATACCCCCGGTATAGGCAGCACAGTATCTTTGTAGGAACTGTAGATGGTGAAATTAAGGGTGGTGTACCCGAGCAACACCAGGGAGGCAAAGGCTATGGCCTCGGCAGCCGTGACGCTCATGTTAGGGCCCAAAACCAGGATCCCCTGCCCCAGTAAAGGATACATGAACCCGGCTACGAGGATCGTTATGTAAAGAGAGACCAGACCCACGATCTGTCTTAACAACCCCCGCATGAAACCGATAAACATCCCCACCGCCAGGATGATAAAGATTAGAACGTCCAGAAAATTCATCAGGGCTCCTCCTTAATGGCTATCGTCCAATCCGGGTAATGAACTCTTTTCAAAGTATATCACATTCTGGCTAAATGGCAAGTGTAGAGGAACAGAAAACGCGGAAAGGTGAACGGGGCATTGATGGATTCTGCCCTCACACGTTTTCATTGCCATGCCAAGCGGAATGTGATATAATCTCCAGGCGATCTCATCCAGAACAGGAAAGCATGTAGGGGAGGGGCGATAATCATGAGCAATCAGAACCTCTGGTGGCAGCGGGGCGTGATCTATCAGATCTACCCCCGCAGCTTCCAGGATAGCAACGGCGATGGCCTCGGCGATCTGGCAGGCATCGTGGAACGCCTGGACTACCTGAACGACGGCACGCCCCACTCGCTGGGCGTGGACGCCCTCTGGCTGAGCCCCATCTACCCCTCGCCCATGGCCGACTTCGGCTACGACGTGGCCGACTACACCGACATCGATCCGGTGTTCGGAGACCTGGCCGCCTTCGATCAACTGCTGGCCGCAGTCCATAAGCGGGACATGCGCCTCATCCTGGACTTCGTGCCTAACCATAGCTCCAGCGAGCATCCCTGGTTCAAGGAATCTCGTTCATCCCGGGACAACCCCCGACGCGATTGGTACATCTGGGCCGATCCCAAACCGGACGGCAGCCCTCCCAACAACTGGCTCAGCGTTTTCGGCGGGGCCGCCTGGGAGTGGGATGAGGCGACCGGGCAATACTACCTGCACTCCTTTCTCAAAGAGCAGCCCGACCTCAACTGGCGCAACCCCCAGGTACGGGCGGCGATGCTGGACGTGCTCCGCTTCTGGCTGGACCGAGGGGTGGATGGCTTCCGCATAGACGTCGTCGCCCGCATGATCAAAGATGACCAGCTTCGTGACAATCCACCCAACCCCCGGCCCCCGAAAAGGAGACGGCTTGGTCCACATGACTCCCAATTGCCAATCTATACCCACAACCGCCCGGAAATACATGAGATCATCCGCGAGTTCCGTCGGGTGCTGGATAGCTACGACGAACGCTTTAGCGTGGGCGAGGTTTCCCTGTTCTGGTTGTCGGAGTTGATGAAGTACTACGGCGAGAACCTGGACGGGCTACATTTCCCCTTCAATTTTACGCTCATGCGCCTGCCCTGGCAGGCGGAGCTCTTTCGCCGGAGAGTGGACCTGTACGAGGCCGCCTTGCCCCCTGGGGCCTGGCCCAACTACGTGCTGGGCAACCACGACGAGCACCGCCTTGCCAGCCGTTTTGGAGTGGCCCAGGCTCGGGTGGCGGCCATGTTGCTGCTCACCCTGCGCGGCACCCCCACCCTCTATTACGGCGACGAACTGGGCATGACCGACGTGGAAATCCCCCCGGCAAAGGAGCAAGACCCCTTTGGCATCCGGGTGCCAGGGCTGGGCCTGGGCCGCGACCCGGAGCGAACCCCCATGCAGTGGGATGCTGGCCCGAACGCCGGTTTCTCGGAGCGAGCCCCCTGGTTGCCCGTAGCCCCTGACTACCAGACGGTCAACGTCGAGGCGCAGCAAGCCGACCCCACCTCGCTGCTCAACCTGTACAAGAGGCTGATCTGGAGGCGCAAGGCGTCGCCGGCCCTGATCGAGGGCCGCTATCGACCGCTGGACGGCGTGCCCGGGAGTTGTTTCGTGTACCTGCGGGAACATGAGAGCCAGCGGATGCTGATAGCCCTCAATTTCTCAGCGGAGGAACAGGACTTCTCTCTGGCTGAGGCGGGACAACGTGGCCGCCTGGGGCTTTCCACCCACCTGGACCGGGAAGGAGCGGTTGACCTGGCGGCCTTCCACCTGCGAGCCCACGAGGGATGTCTGGTAGATTTAACATAATAAATAACAAACAGAGCTAAGTTGGTGGATGAACTGGTGCCAGAGAGCACTGGTGGTAGCTCTTCTGAGCATCAGGATTCAATATCTGATAATCACGGGGATGCCCAATTCGGCCCAGTGGTAGATCGTTTGGGCCGCCTGGTCGCTCAGGATGATGCAGCCGTAGGAGACGCGCCGACCGAGTAACCCTCCCCACATCTTTACGCCGTCGCTCCGCCGGATGGGCAGGGCGTGGATACCGTTTTCGTACTTGCCCACCGTATAGATGCCCAGCCAGTAGGGCATACGCAGGTCCCATATGCTGGCGTAAGCCTCCGGAATCTTGCTTTGGACCCTGTAGTGGCCGGGCTTCGTATCCCGGCCCGGCTCGCCCGTGGAGCAGACGAAGCTGTAGACCAGCACCTCTCCCTCGTAAGCGTAAAAGTGCTGCTCGGAGATATCGATCTCAATGCGTTTATTCGAGGTAGGAGTGGGGATAGGGGTTGGGGTCGGAGGAGTGAGGAGCAGGGTCACTTCGGTCAGTCTGGCCTGGGCCTCCGTGCCCTCGCTGTTGACCTCCAGGGCGCGCTCGTATTCTTGCCGGGCTTCGGTCAGGTAGCCCGCCCGCTGCAAGCTCAGACCGTAGTTGTAATGGGCGCTGTAGAGCAGAAAGCGGACCTCTTTGTAATCGGGGTCCAGTTCGTAAACCGTAGACAGTTCCTTTATGGCCTGAGTCCAGTATCCTCTGCGGTGATTTTCCAGGCCGGCCAGATAGGCAGCAGCCAGCCGTCTCTCACGCTGAGCGGTCTCTTGGTGGGGATTGAGCGCCAAAGCCCGATCGAACTGCTCTATAGCCTGCTCCAGGCGATTGCTTTCCACCAGTTCCAGGCCGTAAAGCAGGTGGGCGGTAAACAGCCTTTCGCGTAATCCAGGGTAATCAGGGTCGATAGCCTGGATGCGTTCCAGGATGGCCATGATCTGCGGCCACTGCTCTGTTTCCCAGACCCGGTCCAGCTCCTGGTGGAGGGGAGCGATGCGTTCTGCTTTTGTGGGAGTAGGGGTTGCGGCAGGAGGCGAGATGACCATAGCCAACTGCCAGGCCTGTGCTCCAACCCCGACCCCCACCAGGATCAGAAACAGGCCCACCACCGCCGCCACCACCAGCCGCCGCCACGAAACCACTTTGAACGACCTCTTGGAAGGTGCCCGGCACTTCCAAAGTGCCAGGCACCTGGAAAGGCTAATGTTGGCGGTCAACGCTTTGTTCTGTTTGGACTGCTCCGCCCCTCGCTGGTCAACGTCACCGGCCATCTCGCCTCACTCTGGTTGGTAGTCATCATTTACGGGAGTACACTTTTTTCACCATTATTGTACCCCAAATTTGGCCCGGTGGCAAGCCCGCCTGGGAGCCAACTCCCAGGCTGAAGAGTGCGCTTTAGCGCACTTAGGTTATCAGCCTGGAAATTTGATTTCCAGGCGGCGTCGATACCACATCACCGCCAAAAAGCCGACAATGGCTACGACAGCGATCAACTGGGCCACGCGCATACTTCCTATCATCCAGCTATCGGGCCGCAGTTGCTCGACGGCAATGCGCCCCAGAGAGTAGAGGATGACGTACAGACAGAAAATATCGCCGTCCCGCAAACGATCGCGATAGTGGCGGGCCAGGTACATCAAGAGGAAAAAGAGCAGGAGATTCCACAGCGATTCGTACAGGAAGGTAGGGTGAAAACGTTCGTGAGCTTCCAGCCCTGGCAAGCGGTATCGGGGGGCGATGTAGAGGCCCCAGGGCAGGTCGGTAGGATAGCCGTACAACTCCTGGTTGACAAAGTTGCCCCAGCGACCGATGGCCTGGGCCAGGATCAGGCCCGGGGCCCCGATATCCAGCCAACGGAGGAAGTTCAGCCTGTTGAGGCGGGCGTAGACGTACAACCCGATAACGCCCCCGATCACTGCCCCATAAATGCCCAACCCGCCTTCCCAGATCTTCAGGATGGCGATGGGGTTCTGGCGATAGAAATCCCAGTTGCGGCTGCCCCCCTGCGGAAAAGAGAAGACGTGGTACAGACGCGCCCCGATCAGACCCAGCACCAGACAAACCAACAGGGCGTTCCAGACGTGATCGGGGTCTTCGCCTCGTCTTTTGGCTTCCAGGTTGGCGGCGAAGCCGCCCAGCAAGGCGCCGCTCACCACCAGTATCCCGTACCAGTAAACGGTGAAAGGCCCGATTTGCAAAGCGATGGGATTCATTCTCCCCTCCTTGAAAGGTGATGAAAAATTAGACGTTGGAAGATATTATAGTCGAAAAGGCTTTTCTTTACAACTTCCGGCTTGACATCTAACCAACCTTTTGTTATCATGTGAAACGGGATACGAGATTTGAGATGGGAGATTCAAACAGCGAACATTCGTTGTTCCCTCGATTCTCTGCTCTTCCATCCTTTGTGAAGCCGAAATACTATTATTATACTTTAAGGAGGAACAGTGAGCGATAACCTGGATCAATTGTGTATCAATACTATTCGTATGCTGGCCGTAGACGGGGTGCAGAAAGCGAACTCCGGCCATCCGGGAATGCCTATGGGGGCGGCGGCGATGGCCTACGTCCTCTGGACTCGCTTTCTCAAGCACAATCCCACCCACCCCACCTGGCCCGACCGCGATCGTTTCGTCCTCTCGGCGGGACATGGCTCGATGCTTCTCTACAGCCTGCTTCACCTGACGGGCTACGACCTCCCCCTGTCGGAGCTACAAAGCTTTCGCCAATGGGGGAGCCGCACCCCCGGCCACCCGGAATATGACCCGGCCGTCGGGGTGGAGACCACCACCGGCCCGCTGGGGCAGGGTTTCGCCAACGGGGTGGGCCTGGCCATCGCCGAGAAGTTCCTGGCCGAACACTTCAACCGTCCTGGTCACACCATTGTCGATCACCACGTCTATGCCATCGTCAGCGATGGTGACCTGATGGAAGGGGTGGCCTCCGAAGCGGCCTCGCTGGCCGGACATCTGCGCCTGGGCAAGCTCATCTACCTCTACGACGATAACCACATCACCATCGAGGGCAGCACCGACCTGACCTTCACCGAAGACGTGGAGCGCCGTTTCCAGGCCTACGGCTGGCACGTGCAGCGGGTCGATGGCTACGATCTGGAGGCCGTCGCTGCGGCCATCGAAGCGGCCCAGGCCGAGACGGAGCGCCCTTCTCTGATCATGGCCCGCACCCACATCGGCTACGGCAGCCCCAATAAACAGGACACAGCCGGGGTGCACGGCGCGCCCCTGGGCCAAGAAGAGGTACAGCTTACCAAAGAAAATCTGGACTGGCCGCTGGAGCCTGATTTCTACATCCCCAAAGAGGCCCTGGCCCACTTCCGAGAGGCAGTTAGAAGGGGACGTGACCAGGAAGAGGAATGGCTGACCCGTTTTGACGCGTACGCCGAAGCCCATCCAGACCTGGCTGTTGAATGGAAGATGGTGATGGATAGAGAGCTCCCGAACGGGTGGGAGGCTGATCTGCCCGCTTTTACACCGGAAGATGGCCCCCTGGCTACCCGCGCCGCTTCAGGCAAGGTACTCAACGCCATCGCCGCCCGTATGCCCACCCTGCTGGGCGGTTCGGCCGACCTGGCTCCCTCTAACAATACCTACCTCCAGGGCTACGGCGATTTTGGCCCTGGGCACTTCGGCGCTCGCAACCTGCGTTTTGGCGTCCGCGAGCACGCTATGGGCTCCATTCTGAACGGCCTGGCCCTGCATGGGGGGATAATCCCCTATGGGGGCACCTTCCTGGTCTTCTCCGATTACATGCGCCCTTCCATCCGCCTGGCGGCTATGATGGAACTGCCCCTCGTCTACGTCTTCACCCACGATAGCATCGGGTTAGGCGAGGACGGCCCCACCCATCAGCCCATCGAGCAGTTGGCTGCTCTGCGGGCCATCCCCAGCCTGATCGTCATCCGCCCCGCCGACGCCGCAGAAACGGCGGTGGCCTGGCGTGTGGCCCTGGAGCACCAGGATGGCCCGGTAGCCCTGGCGCTCACCCGGCAAAAGCTCCCTATCCTCGACCGCAGCCAGTATCCCTCCGCCGAGGGGTTGGCGCGTGGAGCCTACGTCCTGGCCGACGCCGAGAAACCGGACATCGTCCTGGTCGCTACTGGCTCCGAGGTACACCTGGCCCTGGAGGTCCGCGCTAAGCTGGCCGCAGAAGGAATCGCCGCCCGCGTGGTCAACATGCCTAGCTGGGAGCTATTCGACCAGCAGCCTCAGAAGTACCGCGCTGAGGTCTTGCCCCCGCTCCCCACCCTGGCTATCGAGGCCGGAGTGCCCCAGGGCTGGCACCGCTACGCCGACGAAGTGATCGGTATCGAGCGTTTTGGAGCCTCTGCTCCCTATAAAGTGCTGTTTGAGAAGTACGGCTTTACGGCGGATTATGTGGCCGCCGCGGCCAAGAGAATCCTGGAATCTGTGGCTTGAATCAGGGCCTTTACAGCTTGATCGATTACGATAAGATTGCTGCGGAATATGCCCGGCACCGTGGCGTCCATCCGGGAGTCCTGAAGGGCCTGCTCTCCACCAGCGGAGTGGGAAGTGCTTCCAGGGTGCTCGAAGTGGGATGCGGCACGGGCAATTACGTCATTGCCCTGGAATCGCTGGCGGGCTGCTCGTGTTGGGGCATCGATCCCTCCGAACAGATGTTGGCCAGGGCCAGCGCGCGATCGGGGAAAATCAGTTTTCAGCCTGGCCGGGCTGAAAGGCTTGGCTTCCCGCCAGGCTCCTTCGACCTGGTGTTTTCGGTGGACGTGATCCATCACGTGAATAGCCGCCTTGAGTATTTCCGGGAGGCCCACCGGACGCTGAAAGCGGGGGGCAAAGTATGTACCGTCACAGATTCCGAGTGGATCATTCGCCACCGTAAGCCGCTGGCTAACTACTTTCCGGAGACCGTTGAGGTCGAGTTAGACCGATATCCCCGCATCGCTGCACTCCGCGCCCTCATGGAGCGGGTCGGGTTCGGCCAGATCGCCGAGCATATGGTGGAATTTTCCTGCCCCCTGACCGACATCCAGGCCTACCGGGACAAGGCTTTTTCATCTCTCCACTTAATTGGAGAAGAGGCTTTTCAGAGGGGAATGGAACGCATGGAACGGGACTTGCGCGCTGGGCCGATCCCATACGTGTCTCGCTACCTGCTTCTCTGGGGGACAAAAGTACATGAGAATCTCTGGCGTTACCTGGCTAAAGGATGTGATAGATAAATTAGCATGGAAGCACAATGTGAGTACATATGAAGTGGAACAGATTTTCACCGGCCGGCCGCGTTTCAAATTCGTGGAACGGGGCAGATTTGAGGGTGAAAACCTTTACGCTGCATATGGCCGTACCGATTCAGGACGTTATCTCGTCGTGTTTTTCATTTATAAAAAGACGGGGGAAGCTTTGATCCTCAGCGCAAGAGATATGGACAGAAAGGAACGAAGGCGATATGGCAAGAAGTGAAAAGCAACGCGAGCCGATCCCCGAAGAGTTTCACAGCCTTGAAGAGTTGCAGGACTTCTGGGACACACATAGCCTGGCCGACTACGATGAATTTCTACGCGACGCAGAGTTTGAGGTTGATATCCGTCGGCACCAATATCTGGTCGCTTTAGAGCCGGAGTTAGCCAGGAAAATTGCTGCTCAGGCTTATACTCAGGGTGTGTCCTCAGAGACGTTGGTTAACCTTTGGCTAAACGAGAAGGTACAGGAACTTGACCTGGCTGCGCACCCAAAAAGCGAGAAATGATGCACACCGACCTGGCAGAATTCAGAAGGCTCAAAGCAGAAGGGCACCTCGCCGCCGAGGCCACGGCGCGTCTGTCTATGCGAGCCGCTTCCGACTTCATGGACCACTACCACCGCACAGGCGGCTACCTGCGGGAGGCTATCACCCTGCTGTGCGAAATCGCCACCCTGGACGACGAGAGCCTGGCCCGGCCGGGGCTCAGGGGTATCTTCTCCTTTCTGGTGGAGAGGTTGAGCGATTCCTTTGACCCGGACTATTGCCCTCTGTATGATAGAATCTTCGCCCAGGTGGTCGATTTCTGTCGTTGTCTGCCGGCCGGGAGAGCCCTGGACGTGGAGCTGAGACGATTCGGCCTGCTGACCGAGCACCACCTGCTGGAACGCAAGGCCAGGACCAAGCTCCGCCGTTCTATCCCTGTGGATCGTTCTGTCAGGAAGGTGTTGGTCCTGTCCAGGGTGACTTTGGGGGCGGAGGTGGCGGTCACCAGCGTCGTGCTGGCGAAGATGAAGCGCGTCTTTCCCCAGGCCGAGCTGGTCCTGCTGGCCGACCCACAGATGGGACAGTTATTCAGCGGGGTCAGGGTGCGTGGTATCCAATACGAAAGGGATGGAGGGTTGATCGAGCGGCTCAACAGTTGGCTCGACGTCCTGGCAGCCGTAGACGAGGAGACTACAGATCTGAAGCCCGAAGAATACCTGATCGTGGACCCCGATTCCAGGCTCACCCAACTGGGCATTTTCCCCCTGGTGGAAGACGAATCGCGGTATTGCTTCTTTGAGAGTCGTGGCTACAGGAGGGCGGGAATAGAGGGCATCAGCCAGCTCACGGTGAGCTGGCTAAACGAGCTTACCGGCCAGGAAGATGAGCTTTATCCTTACGTCAGTCTGCGCCAGGAGGATCGGGCGCTGGGCCGGGCTTTGGGACAGAGGCTCCGCAATGGCGGAGGCTCCCATCTGGTGAGCGTCAACTTTGGGGTGGGGGGCAACAGGCGCAAGAGGGTGGGCGACCCTTTCGAGGAAAGGTTGCTTTTGAGCCTTATAGACCACGGCGGGACGGTGATCCTGGCCAAGGGGGTCGGCCAGGAAGAGATCGAGCGGGCCGCCAGGTTGGCTAAGGCCTTGAGGGAGAGAGGCCAGACGGTGGTTGAGTTCGACCAAAACAATGCCTCGGAGGCGCTGGGGAGGGAGGCCATCCGGGCCGATGTCCTGGCCTGGCAGGGAGGGGTCGGCCTGTTCTGCGCCCTGATTGCGGCCAGCGACGAGTATATCGGGTACGATTCTGCCGGTCAACACGTCGCTGCGGCCCTTGGGGTGCCCACCATAGATATCTTTGCCGACGATAGTTATCCACTTATTGCCGAGCGCTGGCGGCCACATGGCCCGGGTATGGTCAGGGTCGTGAAGGCGGAGGCCGGGGAAGAGCTTGAGCGCATACTGGCCAGGGTCATGGCCTGTCATCCTGGACGTAAGTAATATTACCACGTGACTTAAGGTGAGCCGTCAGGTGCTTACACCTGGGAGGACTGTTATGGAAGAACGCACCGCTGAACTAAAAAAAGCTAATGAACAATTGCAGAGGGAGATCATCGAGCGCAGGCAGGCAGAACAAGCGCTGCGGGAGAGCGAGGAGCGTTATCGGGCGCTATTCGAGCAGGCCCGCGATGCCATCATTTTGGAGAACGCGAACGAGGAGATTCTCGACGCCAACCAGGCCGCCAGCGAGCTGTTTGGTTACACCCATGCAGAGTTGTTGACGATGAGGACGCCGGATTTGGAGGCGCCAGAAATACGAGCACGACCGGCCCTTGAAATCTACTCTGCGCCGGAACTGACCGAGGGCTTACATCGCGACGGCCCACAGATGCCGATCCATTACCCGGTGCCGGGCGGTGGCTTACGCCTTGAAACCTTAGGTATGCATCGCGACGGCAGGCGGATACCATTAGAGATCACCATCACCCCCCTGGAAGCCGGCGAACAGAAGGTATTCCTGTCCATTATCCGCGATATCACCGAGCGCAAAGCTTTAGAGGAGATGTGGCGACGATATGAATTCATCGTAAACTCTTCCAGGGAATTCATGACTCTCATTAATCGTGACTATGTTTATGAAGCTGTAAATGAATCCTATTGTAAAATCTATAGTAAAACACGAGAAGAAATCGTTAATAAGACTGTAGCTGATATTTGGGGCGAAGAGAGATTTAAGACAGTTATAAAGACCTATTTGGATCAGTGCTTTGCAGGAAATGAAGTGCGTAAGCAAGTCTGGATTAATTTTGCCAGTCTAGGGTGGCGTTATTTTGACGTGACTTATTACCCTTACTATGGCAATGGAGCAACCGTCACCCACGCCGTTGTTGTTTCTCGCGACATCACCGAGCGCAAACGGGCGGACGAGGAATTACAGGCAGCTATGGAAGCCGCCGAAGCTGCCAGCCGCGCCAAGAGCGAGTTTCTGGCCAACATGAGCCACGAAATCCGCACCCCGCTCAACGGCATTCTGGGCTACGCCCAAATCCTTAAAAAAGAGAAAAATCTAACTGACCAGCAAAGAGACCGAATTGAGGTCATTCAGCGGAGTAGCGAGCACCTGTTGACCCTGATCAACGATATCCTGGACCTCTCCAAAGTCGAAGCGGGAAGAATGGAACTCTGCCGGACCGATTTTCGTCTGCCTGACCTGCTCAAGAGCATCACCGACCTGGTTCGCATTCGGGCCGAGCAAAAAGGGCTTGTCTTTGTTTACCAACCCTTCGACTTCGCGCAGGACAGGCCCGTTGCTCATCTGCCCGCGATCGTGTGCGGCGATGACAAACGGCTGCGACAGGTGCTCATCAACCTCCTGGGCAATGCGGTCAAATTCACCCCCCAGGGGCGCGTGACTTTCAAGGTGGGCTATGCGCCGGATGCCCAGGACTCTGAAGACGCCGACCGGCCGCGCTATCGTAAAATCCGCTTCCAGGTAGAAGATACGGGGATCGGCATCGCTCCAGAGCAATTGGAAGTTATCTTTCAGCCTTTTCAAAAGGTGGAGCAATATACTGAGGGCACGGGTCTGGGGTTGACCATCAGCCAGAAACTCGTACAATTGATGGAGGGAGAACTGAAGGTGAAAAGCAGGCCCGGCGAGGGCAGCGTGTTCTGGTTCGAGGTAGATTTGCCCGAAGTTTCGGATGGGGTGGAGGTGGCCCAGGCAGAGGAGAGACCCATCAGCGGGTTTAAAGGTAAAAAGCTGAAAATTCTGGTGGTAGATGATCAACAGGAAAACCGTACGGTGCTGGCTACTTTGCTCTCGATTTCAGGTTTTGAGGTCATAGAAGCCACCGATGGACGTGATGGTCTGGAGAAAGCGCTGCTGTTTCGACCCGACGTGGTCCTGGCCGATCTGTATATGCCCGTGATGGACGGCTTTGAGTTGACCCGGCGGATACGGCAGTCGCCGTTGCTCGAAGAGGTGATGATCATCGCCGTCTCAGCCAGAGCGTTTGAGGAAAACCACAAGGATAGTGTGGTAGCCGGTTGCGACGTTTTTATCCCCAAGCCCTTGCAGGTACAGGTGCTCCTGGAGCAATTACAGTGTCATTTTGGATTGGAATGGACCTACGAAGAGTATGGCGGAGAGGCAGCGAGGGGCGGTGAAGATTCCGCCCCTGCACCTCCGCCCCCCGCTGAACCGCTGGTGCCCCCGCCCCCAGACGAAGCGGCCGCCCTGTTCGACCTGGCGATGATGGGCGATATCGAAGCGATTCGGGCGCAGGCGGCGAGATTGGAACAGTTGGACGCTCAATATAGCCCCCTGGCGGCAGAGCTCCGTCGTTTAGCCAGAGGCTTTCAAATCAATAAGATCTGTGAGCTTCTCGAGCCGTATCTGGAGTAGCCAGCGCTCATCGGGCGGGGGCGGTTACCACGACCGAGGTGAGTAACTGGGGGAAGACAAGGGGCCGATGACGGATAACAAAGAAAAAGCCACGATTTTAATCGTCGATGACAATCCCACCAATCTAGGGGTGTTGTTTGAGTATTTGCGGGATTCCGGCTTCAGAGTATTGGTCGCTGAGGATGGCGAAAGCGCTCTCAAGCGAGTCAGCTACGCCAGACCCGATGTCATCCTCCTGGATGTGTTGATGCCCGGTATCGATGGCTTTGAAACCTGCCGACGCTTGAAGGAAGATGAAACAGTCAGGGACATCCCCGTCATTTTCATGACGGCGCTGTCCGATACGCTGGATAAGGTCAAAGGATTGGCCATCGGGGCGGTGGATTACATCACCAAGCCCGTTCAGGTCGAGGAGGTATTGGCCCGCATCAACACCCACCTGACCATCCGCGAGCTGCAAAACAAACTCCAGCAGCAGATTATCGAGCGCGATGAGCTGATCGCGGAATTGGATGCTTACGTGCACACCGTGGCCCACGATCTTAAGGACCCGTTGGGTAACGTCGTTGGTTACGCCAGCTTTCTGCAAGAAAGTTGGGACACCATGCCTCTGGAGGAGATCCAGAAATTCCTGGAAGTTATTATGCAGACGGGCCACGAAATGGGCAACATTATTGACGAGTTATTATTGCTGGCTAGCATACGCCAGGAGGAAGCGAAGATGAACCCTCTGGATATGGCCGACATCGTAGCCAGGGTGCAGCGGCGCCTGGCATATATGATTGAGGATTACCAGGCCGAGCTCATCGTGCCCCCTGACTGGCCGCTGGCATTGGGCTACGCTCCCTGGATCGAAGAAGTATGGGCCAACTATGCCAGCAATGCCATCAAGTATGGGGGGCAGCCTCCGCGCGTGGAACTGGGGGCCACGGTTCAGGCCGATGGCTCAGTGCGCTTCTGGGTGCGGGACAATGGTTCTGGCCTGACCCCAGAGGAGCGGGCACGATTGTTCACGCCCTTCACACGGCTCGACCAGGTCCGCGCCGAGGGGCACGGCCTGGGCTTATCCATCGTACAGCGGATCATGGAAAAGCTCAGGGGGCAGGTTGGGGTAGAGAGTGAGATCGGGCAAGGCAGCGTTTTTTACTTTATCCTGCCAGGTGTTGGCAGCTATAAAACTGATATTGTAGTAAATAATAATTCATAAGGAGGAACAAACAATGTCTTTAACCGAAAAATCGGTAACCACTTTTCTGGACGAGCTGTCGAGCTCGGCGCCGGCTCCAGGGGGGGGCAGTGTGGCGGCCCTATCCGGGGCTTTGGGCGCGGCCCTGATAAGCATGGTCTGCAACCTGACCGTAGGGAAGAAAAAGTACGCCGCGGTGCAGGACGATGTCAAGGCCATGTTGGAGCAGTCCGAGGCTCTGCGTCACGAGCTGATCGCTCTTCTGGAGGCTGACGTGGCGGCTTACACCAAAGTCTCCGAAGCCATGAAGATGCCCCGCGATACCGAGGAAAAGAAGGCCGCCCGTGCCGAAGCGATGGACAAGGCCCTGAAGAACGCTACCGACGTGCCCCTGCGAGTGGCCGCAGCCTGCGTCAGGGTCATAGACCTCTGCCGCCCGGCGGCGGAAAAGGGCAACCTCAACGCCGTCAGCGACGCCGGGGTAGCCGTTCTGATGGCTGAGGCCGGCCTGCGGAGCGCGGCCCTTAACGTGCTCATCAATCTGGGCTGGATTGAAGATGAAGCGTTTGTGGCCGAAAATCAGGGCCGGCTGGACGCTCTGTTGGCGGGCAAACCGGCTCTGAAAGATGAGATCTACGACCTGGTGGTTGAGAAGCTATAACCCGAAGGGGTGCCGGCCCGTTGGTGGGGGGGGCCCCCCGGGAAAAAAAAAGGCGGGTTGGGGAAAAAGTGGGCCAC
>CAZYHC010000015.1:0-20277 GCA_964646625.1 uncultured Anaerolineales bacterium | reverse complement strand
TATCCCACCCCGGTGGTGTTTCCCAATAAAACCCCCGCGGGGGCCGGGCCTTTCGGCGGGGCCGGACCCCCGGTAAAAAACTCAGGAGGTTCAGCTAAGATGAGCGCAACGATCCTGGATGGGAAAGCCCTGGCCAAAACCATGCGCGGGGAGCTCGATCAGGAGGTAGGCCAGTTCAAGGAGGAACACGGTTTTGCCCCCACTATCGCCGTAGTGCGGGCCGGAGAGGACCCGGCCTCGGTCAGCTACGCTAAAGCCATTCGGAGTACTTTCGAGAAGCGCGGGATGGGTTTCAGCCTGCACACTCTGCCGGAAACGGCCAGCCAGCAGGAGATCGTGGCCCTGGTGACCAGGCTCAACGCCGACCCGGAGGTGCACGGCATCATGGTCCAGGAGCCGCTGCCCAAGGGCATCGACGAGGCGGCGGTCAAGGCGGCCCTTTCGCCGGACAAGGACGTGGACGGCGTCCACCCCGTCAATGCCGGGCGACTGGCCCAGGTGGCCCCTACCGGCCGCCCGCCGGGGGTGGAACCATACTTTGTGCCCGCTACGCCGGCCGGAGGAATGGAGATCCTGCGGCGGAACGGCGTGGCACTGGAAGGCACAAGGGCCGTGGTGGTCGGGCGGTCTAACATCGTGGGCAAGCCCATGGCCCTTCTCCTGCTCCAGCAGAACGCCACCGTGACCCTCTGCCACTCACGCACCGCCAACCTGGACGCCGTTTGCCGCCAGGCGGACGTTCTGTGCGCGGCGGTGGGCCGGGCGCAGATGATCAAGGGCGACTGGATCAAGCCCGGAGCGGTGGTCATCGACTTCGGGGTCAACTTTGACGAGGAAGGCCAGATGCTCGGCGACGTGGATTTTGAAGCGGCCCAAGAAGTGGCGGCCATGATCACCCCGGTGCCAGGCGGCACCGGACCGATGACCAATATTATGCTGATGAAAAATGTGATCGAGGCGGCCAGAAGGCAGGTGAAGTGAGAAAACTCTCGGAGGGGCTGAGGGGCTCGTCCCACCAGCCCCTTTTTTTCTCTCTCCTCCCACTCAAATGGCTCTCCCCCATCGTGGCTCTAAACTCAGGGATCGCAGTAGCGGCAAGAACGATACGAATAGTATGGGTAGTACCATCCCCAGGAGCAATACCCGGGGTAGTAGTACGGATAGTAGGAGTAAGAATAGCTATAGCCGTAGTAGGGCTTATAGCCATAGCCATAGGTATAGGCATGGGAGGTATAGGGCTGATACCATCCACCATACCATCCACTGGTGGGGATGACCAGGGTTTGACCAGCGTAGATGCGGTTAGGATTGCTGAGGCTGTTGGCCTGGGCAATAGCCCAGTAGCTGACCCCGTAGCGACGTCCAATGGAGGCCAAAGTTTCGCCCCGTTGGACGTAGTGGTAGACGGGGCCATCAGCCGGGGGAGCAGCCTGAGCTACCTGGACGCTGAGCCCGGTCAGCAGGCAGAGAGCCAGGAGAACGACAACCATCTTGCTCCAGAGGCGGGGAGGGCAAAAGCCAGAACGGAGAGAACTGAAGTTCATGGGGCTCCTCCTTCAGAAAACTCTGCGGACGGGCGAAGGGCGAACGTGCTTTCGGGTTCAGAAACGTAGCGGAGAAGCACCCGTCCACAGGCCTATCGATCCAGTGTGGGGAAACGAGTCTGGAAGAAGGTGAAAAGGGACGCCAGAAAACGTCCTCTACTACCGCCGACGATCACCTTAACCACGATGGGGGAGTCACTGATAATTATAACCGAAAATTGCTGAAAAGGCAAGATTTGTACACTACTTTAATCGCCCTCCCCATAGGTCAAGGCCGTCAACCGGTCGAGGTAAGGACGCAGGGCCGGGAAGAGGTGGCGATAAACTTCCTCGAAGAGCCTGTCGTAGATAAGGCCGGTCTTCCCATGGGGCTGGTAGGTTTGGCCCAGGTGCACCATAGCTGCCGCCGCCTGGCGAATGCCGGGGTAAAGCCCGGCCGCACTGGCGGCCAGGATAGCCGCTCCCAGACAGGTAGCCTCCGCGCTCTGGCCCACGGTGACGGCCTTGCCGGTCACGTCGGCTACGATCTGGCACCACAGGGGGCTTTTTGAGCCTCCGCCCATGACCACGTAACCATCGATGGTGAAGCCCGCGGCCTCCTCCACGCCAGTGGTGGCTAACCGCTGCTCGAAAGCAATGCCCTCCAGGATGGCCCGATACAGGTGGGGGCGCTCGTGGCTTCCTCTCCACCCGACAATGATCCCGCCGGCGGCCGGGTCCCAGTAGGGGTTCATGACATCGCCCCAATAGGGCACCAACATCAGCCCCATCGACCCCGCTGGAAGTTTCCTGGCCGCGGCCTCCAGAATCTCCTCGGCCGAGAGGTTCAACTGGGGCTCGACGGCCCCGAACTTATCGACAAACCAGTTGATAATATAGGTGCCCCATTTAAGGTCCGTTTCCAGCAGGTAGGTGCGGGGGATGCCTCCGCCCATCGTTCTGAAGGCCCGGTCGGTGGCGTAGCTTTCCGAGTACGCCCCGGAGACGACTGCCGTTCCCAGGTTGAGGTAAGCCTGGCCGGGGCCAGTGATGTTGGCGCCCAGGCCGGCCGCCTGACCATCGCCCAGGCCGGCTACCACCGGCAGGCCGGCCGGCAACCCACATTGGGCGGCGGCTTCATCTACCACTTCGCCCAGCACCGCGCCAGGCGGAAAAGCCTCCGGAAACTGGTCGAGGCGCAGCCCCAGAGCCGCCAGCAAGTCCTCCGCCCAGCAAAAATTTTGCATGTCGAACACCCCCAGCGGGTCGGCGCAGCCCCAGCCAGTCTTGAACTGGCCGGTCATCTGGAACACCAGGTAGGCGTGAACGTCCAGATACTTGTACACCCGCTCGAAGAGGGCCGGTTCGTGTTCCTTCATCCAGATGATCTTGTAGACTGAGGGAGTCATGGACACCGGCTTGCCGGTCAAACGGTGGATTTTCTCCTCGCCGTAGAGGTTTTCCATTTGAGCCACCTGGGGCCTTGACCGCTCATCCATCCACGGAATGGCGTTCCGTAACGGCTTCCCCCGTTCATCAACGGGCACAAAAGTCTCGCGCTGATGGGTCAGACAGAGGGCTGCTATCCGGCCGGGCTCGACCGTGGACGTGGCCTGCCGCAGGGCGTCCGCGGTGGCCTCCCACCACTCTTCGGCTTCCTGCTCCCACCAGGCAGGATAAGGATTGAGCAAGGGGAAAGTCTTACGCCCTTCGGATACCGGCTGGCCGTGCATATCCCAGACCACCGCCTTGCTGGCCGTGGTGCTGCAATCGACCCCCACAACCAAATCTTTTTTCATCCTTTCCAGGCCTTTCCCATCGCGTAAGCAATCCCTTGCTGCAAATTGCGCCGCGTAACCAGCCCCGAAAAGTCAACCCCCAGTTCGACGATGGTCTGGGCGATCTCCGGGGAGATTCCAGTGAGGATGACCCGTGAGCCCAAAAGCCGGGCCGCCCGCGCCGCCTGAAGGAGATGGTTCGCCACGCTGGTATCCACCATCGGCACCCCGGTGATGTCAATTATCACCGTTTCAGCCTGGTAACCCCCGATGCCTTCCAGCAGGCTTTCCATGATCTGCCCGGCGCGGTGGGTATCTACGCTCCCGATGAGGGGCAGGATTAAAATCTCGTCGGCGATGGGCACGATAGGGGTAGAAAGGGCCTGGATGGTTTCCAGGAGGCGCTTTTGTTCTTCGTTGGCTTCTCTCAGCTCCTCCAGGACGCAGTTCATCCGGGCGAAAAGTCGGGCGTTGTCAATGGCGATGGCCGCCTGGGCGACGAAGGCCTGAAGCATCTGCACCTCGTCCGCTTCGATGCGGGGTCGGTGGGCCTTGTGGTAACCGGTTTCCACCAGGCCGATGCTCTTCCCCCGCACGCTTAAGGGAGTGAAGATCCGCACCAGGTCGGCGTGGCCTTCGCGCTCGAACATCTCGCGGTTGAAGCGGGGGTCCCAGTCTTCGATAATTTCTGTCCGGCCCGTGCGGATGATGTCAGCCATGATGTCCGGGCTGTCCAGGGGCTGGACGGAGTTGGCAAGCTGCTGCGCGGAGATGTTCACTCCTCGCGCCGCCCGCACCACCCCTGCTTCTTCATCCACCAGGTCCAGCTCCACAAACTCAAATCCCAAAGCCTTGGTGATGGCTTCCAAAATGAGGCCCAGCACCTCGTCCAATTCCAGCGTGCTGGTGATGAGCTTAATCACCTCCTGTAAAGAGGCAAGTTCTTCCATTCTCCTTTTCAATCGCACTTCAAGTGGTGCACTTTCGGTCATCAGAATACTTCCCTCGCTATAAGAATGTAGGGGGTGGGCAGGGGGGAGACCAACCCACCGCCATTAACGTGTGCGATGTGGGCAGGGGGGAGACCAGCCCACTATCTACTTGCATCCAGTTTATATCACAAATTGATCCCACTGTCAAGGGCTCTCTGTTATTAACGTTGGGGAAGATGTGGTATAATATAAACGTTGGGAAGAAACTCACGCTTTCAAGAATAAGTCGAGTACCGACCAGGGGGAGAGGTGGAGGTGGCCCGCCGATTCTACGTGCCCGCCTTCGATGCCCCTCTGTAGAAAAGCAGACGAAGTACTTTTCCAGCATTTGTCTAAAATACAATCTTGGTTTATTTCAGGGGGTATGGATGAAAGACGAAGCTAAGATGCAGGAGCAACTCATAAAAGAACTGGAGGAAAGATGCCAGGCTCTCTTCGAAGCGTCCACCGACGCCATCTTTTTGGAGACGTTGGGAGGCCGTATACTGAACTGCAACACCTCGGCCTGTGAGATGTTTGGCTACGCCAAAGAAGAACTGATCGGACTGACTGTGAGCGACCTGGTTCCAGAAGAAGTTGTCATGACCCCGCCCGAGGTCATCGCCGAAGAGTTGACAACTGGCGACATTTCTGTGGAGACGGTCAACAAAAGGAAAGATGGCTCGCTCTTCCCGGTCGAGGTCAACACCCGGCTCACGACCATCGGGGGAGAGCAACTGGTTATCGCCTACGTCCGCGACATCACCGAGCGCAAACGGGCGGAAGAGGCCCTGCATCAGGAGCGCGAGATGTTGCGCGGCATCCTGATGTCCATGGCGGACGAAGTGAGTGTGGTAGATGCCGATTTCACCATCCAGATGGTGAACGAGGAGAAAGTGCGCAAACAAGGAGATGCCTCGCGGCCGGACTTTGGCCTGATCGGGCGAAAGTGTTTTGAGATTTACGAGCGCCGGGATCAGGTGTGCCCTAACTGCCCGATCCAGGAAGCCTTTCGCAGCGGCCAACCGGTGCGGGGCAGTATCCATACCGGCTTTACGAATACAGGGAAGACCTATATCGCGGAAGTGAGTGCCGCGCCGGTGAGGGACGCAAACGGCCAGATAGTGGCAGGCGTCGAAGTAGTCCGCGACATCACCGAGCGCAAAGCCCTAGAGGAAACGTGGCGGAAATACGAATTTATCGTAAACACTTCCAGGGAATTCATGACTCTCATTAACAATAACTATGTTTATGAAGCCATCAATGAATCGCACTGCAAAGCTCACAACCAAACGCGGGAAGAAATCGTGGGCAAGACGGTAGCCGATATCTGGGGCGAGGCAAAATTTCACACCATTATAAAGGCGCACTTAGATAAGTGCTTTGCAGGCAATGAAGTGCACGAACAGGTCTGGTTGGAATACGGTGCTCTGGGACAGCGGTATATGGACGTGACCTATTATCCTTACTTTAGTGAAGGCACCGTCACGCACGCCGTGGTCGTTTCCCGCGACATCACCGAGCGCATGCGGGCGGAGGAAAAGATTCAGCAACGCAACAACGAGTTACAGGCTCTACACGACACCAGTTTGAGCATCACCGCCCAACTGGAAATGCCCAACCTGTTGAAGGATATTACCCGGCGGGCTGTGGACCTGCTGGGGGCAGAGGCAGGGGGCATATACTTGTACGACCAGGAGCGAGAAGAGCTGAAACTGGCCGCCTGCTACGGTTACACCGAAGATTACGAAGGGGTCACGCTTAAACCAGGAGAGGGCATGGCAGGCAAGGTGTTTCAGAACGGCGCACCGATGATCGTAAACGACTACCGCACCTGGCCAGGGAGAGCGGCCCTGTACGAAGCCGATCAGCCCTTTACCGCCGCGCTGGAAGTGCCCCTGAAATGGCAAGACCAGGTCATCGGGGTGTTGGCCGTTGACGACGCTGTGGCGAAGAGAACCTTTACCGAGGACGACGTCTGGCTGGCAACCCTGTTCGCCAACCAGGCCGCCACTGCCATCGTGAATGTCCGATTATATGAGGAAAGCCAACGGGCTTACGAGGAACTGAAAACGGCTCAGGAACAGTTGGTGCAGGTCGAAAAGCAGACGGCTATAATAGAAATGGCCGGCGCGACGGCTCACGAACTCAACCAGCCCTTGACTATCCTGTTAGGACTCAGCGCCCTGCTGCGCAGACAGGTTGGTGAAGATCATCCCCTGTACGACGACTTGAGCCTTATCATGCAAAACGCTCAGCGCATGAGCAAGACGGTGAAAAAAATAGGCCAGATCACCAGATATGAAACCAAGCCCTACGTGGGCAACGTTCGGATCGTCGATATAGACCGCTCGGCAGAGTAGGATAAGGCTGGCAGGCTTCCAGAGCCCTGACAGGGGTGAAATCCGGGCCTTAGTTAAGTTTGATCCTGACGCTGATCGACGACAGGGAGAATGAAACTGAAAGTGCTACCTTCTTCCGGTGTGCTGTCCACCCAGACCCGACCACCGTAGGCTTCCACCAGGGCCTTGACTACAGGCAAACCCACGCCCGCTTCACCCAGCCCCGTCACCGAACGGTGTTTGGCCCAGTAGAAGCGGTCGAATATCTTACCCTGCTCCTCAGGGGCAATGCCTGGGCCTGCATCGCTGATGGAGACGATCAGGTGAGGGGACATATCTTCCGCCCTCCCCTCCTCTTCGTACATCCTGGCTCTGATGGTGATGGTGCTGCTGGCAGGGGTAGATTGACAGGCGTTGTTGAGGAGATCGGCCACCACCTGACTGATGCCCTGGGGGTCAGCCCTTATCCTGGGCAGATCATCTGCTATATCCAGTTCAATGAAGATATCCTTTTCCTCCAATTGACCACGGAGAGCCACAATGGCCTCCTCGATGATCTCACCTATGTCAGCAGACAGCACCATGCCCTCCGTGCCCTGGGCGACGATAGCCTGTACATCGATCAACTCGTCGAGGATGGCGTCGATGCGGTCCGCGCTGCTCTTGATGCGCCCCAGAAAATCACGCTGGGTCCTGCCGATCAAACCCACAGATTCTCCCAGTATAAGCTCTGTATAACTGGTAATAGAGGTCAAAGGAGTGCGCATTTTCTGGGAAATCGAGAACCCAAGCTCGTCCCGTAACCGTTGGGCCTTGTTCTCCTGGGTGATGTCGCGCAGGATGATAACCATCGCGGTCAGGTTACCCGTTGCCTCGGGCAACAGCCTCATATTGGCTCTGATCACCTGCTGCTCCACCCGTAAAGTCATTTCCAGGGACTTTGTTCCCTCATGGTCATGATCTTGGCCTTCTGCTGGCTGGATCAGGCTCGAGCGCAAAGAGTCCAGGTTCTTTTCCCAACGACTATCCTCACAGAGGGCCTTGATCTGCTGCCCAGGCAAAACCCCATTGGTCAATTTCAGGATAAGCCCGGCCGCGGCGTTAGCCAGCACCACCCGGCCCTCAGCGTCGCCGACGATAATACCTTCACTCAGGCCGTCGAGCGCCGTCTGAAGGGTGCTGAAATCGATTTTGGCCCGCCTGCTCTGCTCCCCTTCTCCGACCAGGGCCACCTGCGGTTTGGAAGGCAAGGGGGGCATTTCCCCCACCTCTCCACGTCGGGCACGCAGCCTGCGGTTTAACTCGCTGATCTCCCTTTTCTGGGTCAGCATCATTCGGGCCAGAGTGTCCACCATTTCGGCTTGTTCGCGGAGTGTTTGGGCCAACTGTTCGGTCTCTTCGTAACTCGCTTCTATCTCTCTTCTCTGGACTTCAAGTTTCTGGACCAGCCAATCTATTTCCTCCGCCTCGATCACGGGGCTGCTCTCTGTCGTTTGCGATTGAAGAGTCTTTGCTAAGTGCTTGGCTTCTTCCTCCGTTTTGTTATACAATCGGGCATTCTCGATGGCGATGGCCGCGTAATCAGCCAGAGCAGAGAGCAAGAAAATATCGTTATCGGTGAAAGCTTTGCCCGAAGCGGCATTGTCTACCGACAGCACCCCGATGACTTTGTCACCTACTTTCAGGGGCACATTGAGGAGGGATTTAACCAGATAGCCCGTTTTTACCTTAAACTCCTCCTTTGTACTCCCAAACATGATCGGTTTACCCGTTTTGACCACCTGACCAGCGATGCTATCGTCCACTTTTAATCTGAAGCCACGGGCATAATTTTCACCCAAACCCTGGCCGGCCCTCATGTATAGTTCGCCGGTTGCTGCATCTACCAGCAGCAAAAAGCTCTCCTCTGCACTGGTCAGAAAAACGGCTGCCTCCACGATCCGATTCAACAGCCTTTCCAAATCCAGAAGAGAGGTCACGGCTTTGCCAATACTGTAGAGAGTATCCAATTCCCTGACCCTTCGTTTCAACTGGGTCTCTTCTTGTTCGGTCATCTTTTCATCTCATCCCTTTTACACGATAGGCGGCGGACGCCAGGTGACGAACACTCCGCCATTAATTATACCAACTTTTCTCTTTCCTGACAATACTTTATGGAATGGGCGGCACAGATGGGGATCTCTTGCCAGACCCTACAATATATGATACAATGTGCTATGAAGACAACAGATGAAGGGGAGAAGAGGGCTATGGGCATTGATTACCCTGGTGTTGTCAACCAGATTAATTGTGAACCCACGCCATTAGAATCTCTCAGATATGAGCTAACCTGGCGCAACTTGCTCAGACATCTAAGTACTCTGGCCGAGCAGCGGGGTAAGGATTTGACCATCCTCGATGCTGGCGGCGGTACGGGCCAGTTAGCCATCCGTTTAGCCAAACAGGGTTACAAAGTCTGGCTCCTCGACTTCTCACCCGAGATGTTGAACGTCGCCGAGGCAAAGGCCCGCCATCTCGATTCCCTGATACGCGATAACCTGGCCTTTTGTCTGGAAAAAGTGGAGAACGTGGGCACCACTTTCCCCAGTAATTTCTTCGACGTGGTGGTCTGTCACACTTTGATAGAACACGTGGAGGAGCCTCAGACGGTGTTGGCTGCCCTGGTCAGAGTTCTAAAACAGGAGGGGCTTTTCTCTCTCGTCTTCAGCAATAAACACGTCAGATCCCTGTACCTGGTCCTGCGGGAGCACAGGTTGGAGGAGGCTTTAGCCACCCTGGATAAAGCTCGCTTTGCCACCCCACTGTTCGAACTGCCTGAACGGAGCTACGCGGTCGAGGAGATAAAAGAAGCCCTGGACACCGTAGGGATAGGTGTCGTTCAAGAATACGGGCTGTGTGTGTTCAGCCACTATTTGCCCGACAAGATCGTGGCCGATAGTGAGCGTTTTGATCTATTATTGCGTCTGGAAGCCTCGGCCGGTCAAATGGCTCCTTACAAGCACATTGCCCGTCACATTCATCTGCTGGGTACCAGGCAACGTCCGGCGGTGGGTGGTTCTTTTCTTCAATTTTTCATGTAGGTGCTCCCAGGGACCTGACACTGCCGAAGTGCCAGGCCCCTGATATCCTAGTCCAGCGCATGGCGTTGCACGATGACGTTGTAGATAGCCTGTAATTCCTCTTCCGAGTAGAAGCTGATGACCAGTCTGCCTCCCTTCTTGCTGCGAAAAAGCCTGACCTTGGTGCCCAGCGCCTCCCGGAACTCGTTTTCCAGGGCTTTGGTCCCCGGAGCAGGGGGCTGGTCGGGAGGCTTAGGATGGGAGTCAGCTACCAGCCGTCTCACCATCTCCTCTGCCTGGCGCACATTGAGGCCCCGCTCGATAACGGTTTTCAACACTCTAAGCTGCTCGTCCACCTTCTCCAGGGCCAGCAACGCGCGGGCGTGTCCCTCGCTGATGTGTCCCTGAAGCAGTGCTTCTTTTACCTCATCGGGCAGACGCAAGAGGCGCATGGCATTGGTCACCGTCACCCGGCTCCTGCCCACTTTCTGGGCCACCTGAGCCTGGGTCAGACCAAATTCTTCGACCAGTTGTTGATAGGCGGCCGCTTCCTCCAGGGGGTTGAGGTCCGCCCGCTGGAGGTTTTCCACCAGGGCCAGCTCTAACGTCTGCTGGGGGGTTACCTCCTTTACGATGACGGGCACTTTGCTCAGGCCAGCCAATTTGGCCGCCTCCCAGCGTCTTTCGCCGGCTATAAGCTGGTACCGGGCACCTTCGCGCTCCTGACCATCGGCATAAGGCCGGGCGGCTTTGCTCACGATCAGGGGTTGAATAAGACCATGTTCCCGAACGGAATCGGCTAACTCCTGCAAGGCCTGAGGGTCAAGGGCCTGACGGGGTTGGCGGGGGTTAGGCACAATGGCCTCCACAGGGACCTCTATCAACCCGGGGCCAGCCTCGGTAACAGGGATGAGGGCCGCCAGTCCTTTTCCCAGCCCTCTTTTCGGTCGGGCCACGTTCAACCACCTCCTGAATCTTCCTCGTCGAGCAATTCCTGAGCCAGAGCCTGGTAGGCCAGTCCCCCCGCAGAAGTGGGAGCGTAGGTGAGGATCGGTTCTCCGTAGCTGGGAGCTTCGCTCAGCCGGACGTTGCGGGGGATAATGGTTCGAAACACGCGGCCCGGAAAGTGCTTCCGCACCTCATCCACCACCTGCTGCGAGAGCTTGGTCCGCACATCGTACATGGTCAAGAGCAGACCGAGAATCCTCAGTCTGGGATTCAAGCCCTCCCGCACCAGATTTAGAGTGTGAACCAATTGGGTCAGGCCCTCCAGGGCCAGATATTCGCACTGCACGGGGATGATGACCCCCTTGAAAGCCGCAGTCAGGGCGTTGACGGTCAAAAGCCCCAAACTGGGCGGGGTGTCGATCAGAACGTAGTGGTAACGCTCCACAACGGGCGCCAGGGCCTGGCTCAAGAAATGCTGACTGTGGGCAAGGTGGCTCATCTCCACCTCTGCTCCGGCCAGGGGCGGCGATGAAGGGGCCAGATCGAGGTGAAACCTGGGCAAGGTGACGATGATGCGGCTGAGGGGCACCTCGTTGATGAGCACATCGTAAATGGAAAGGGGCAGGCTGTTCTTATCCAGCCCCAGGCTACTGGTAGCGTTGGCCTGGGGGTCGATGTCAATCAGCAAAACACGTCGTCCGGCCGCGGCCAGGTACACCCCCAGATTAACGGCGGTGGTGGTCTTCCCCACCCCTCCCTTTTGGTTAGCCAGGGCATACACTCGGGTCATTTCGCTCTTCACGCTCTTCCCATCGCTTTTCTCACATCAGGTCCCTGTTCACCCAATTCTCCGGTTCTTTACCTTCCAACACGGCTATTATATCCTTCACGACCATAGCCATGTCGCGCAGGGCCTCCTCAGTGTGGGAAGCCATGTGGGGCGTGAGCACCACGTTGGGCAGGGCGAAGAGCGGGTTATCGGCGGGGGTGGGCTCCTGGTCAAAAACGTCCAGCCCGGCGCCGGCTATTTTCCCTCCGCGCAGGGCGGTGAGCAGGGCGGCCTCGTCCACCACCGCTCCCCGCGAGGTGTTGATCAGGTAAGCGGTAGGTTTCATCAAGGAAAGTTCCCGCTCCCCGATAAGGTGCCAGGTGGCAGGCAGAAGCGGGGTGTGCAGCGAGACGTAATCCGACCAACGCAAAAGCTCGTCCAGCGCGACCCAGCGGGCCCTCAGCCGATCCGCCTCTGCCTCCTGTTCGAGTATGTCGTGGTAGAGGATGGTCATGTAGAAAGGCTGGCAGAGTTCGGCCAAACGCCGGCCAATGTTCCCGAAACCGACGATGCCCAGGGTCTTGCCCCGCAGGCTTTGCCCAATGTATTCAAACCGAGCGTCCCATTTTCCCTGGCGCGCCGCTTTATCGGCGCGGAGGATGTGCTTGGAGAGCACAATCATCAGCCCCAGAGCGTGCTCGGCCACCGGCTCCACCGGGGCCTGGGGAGTGTTGACCACGTAGATACCGTGCTCGGCGGCCGCTTCCAGGTCAACGTTGTCCACTCCTACCCCGTGCCGCCCCACGACCTTCAGCCGGGGAGCGTTCTCCAAGACGCGCCGGTTCACATCTCCCTCGGCCCGGATGACAATGCCCTCCACCTCGCCCACCTGGGCGATCAGGTCTTCCTCTCCCAGACCGGTGGCAAAGCGGACCTCCGCTTTCTCTCGCAGGAGAGCCATGGCGTCTTCGTGGATTTCTCCGAGAAGTAAAACGATTGGTTTCATACATTCACCGCCTGATTAAAGGTTCAAAACATAGTCCAGAGGCTCCATTGCTGTTGCAACCCTGGATGTGATGGCAGCCAAGATCAAATCGGGCTCCGTGGTGTGGTACAGAGAACTGCTCACCACTACGGCTGGCCTCACCTTTGTTGTGCTAAGATCGCTGAATGGGAACGGCACCAGAACAATATCACCGCGCTGGAACGCCATACAATTCCCTCCAGCTATCGTAGATCGCATCCTCTTCATTATCCCACACGCGCTGGAGCGAGTCTTCTGACAGGAACGACCAACTCTGTCGCCCGCTTTGCTCATCGAGGAGTTCGGTCAGACTGAAAAAAATGTCAAGTGCTTTTTCAATGATATCATCTTCGCTGATAGCTCTGGCCTGAGCCAGACGGCTGAGACGCTCAGCGCGCTCTGAAGAGAGACAAACACGTTTTTCGACAACAGTTAATTTCTCGCTCATATTATGCTCCCAGTCTCGGGCTATTCGAAATTATTCATTATCTCAGAAAACTTTGCTTGACTAAATCTGAAAAGTGAGTATAATAATAAATGATGAGGTGCCCCGGACTGCACGGGGATCCATGGCATGGCTGAGATGCCGTGCGCCTGTTAGAGCTACATTCTTAGAACCCGCGGCGACAATAGCCGTGGGTTCGCTTTTGTCAGGGAATGCGCACAAGGGATACTTTGTGTTCAAATTTGGCAAAAGCCTCGCGCAGCTCCGGATCAGGTTTGGTGGGTCTATCCTCATTTGACACAAAATCTATCAAGTAGGCTGCGAAATCAGCCAACTGTAGGCCCGCATAGAATGCAGAAAAGCCAAACCAGGGCAATTCAACCAATTGAGTGCGGCCTGCACGTGAAGCTATCCACTCACGGTAAGCATCAACCAGGCGCCGGTCCTGGACACTGGAATGCATGTCAGAGCGCATATCAACCATCAGTATTCCTGGGCCACGTTGAGCATTCTTCAATTCGGCGTCTATTTCGTCAAGCAACCGCCAGAAAGCCAAGCGATACAGGTTGCTATCAGAGCCAATGTAGTCGGGCAAATCACGCTTGTCCACTTGGACCGCAAAAATTCGACAAGGCAATTCTGCGATTAGTTGAGCCACATCGTTTATAGCCTCGACGCGTGCCTTCCAGTTTTGGCCTCTGAAAAACTTGTCTCCGCGTCGCATATCGCGGCCCTTGATTTCAAAGTCCTCCGGTTTCGCCCAACTGACCAGACGGCGCTTTATATTTGCAACCCGGCTATCCACCTCCTGCCAGTCACGGACGTGAATAGCCACGGCTGCCAGGATGAAGAACGGTGTTTGTTTATCACCTAGCCCTGTCCCGCTCTCATCTATGTAGAAAAGAATCACGGCACTCCCTTATTATAATGTACAACTAGCTATCCCTGAATCCAAGATAATAGCCTTAATCATCGAACCGTCTCCTGGGAGAGAGACGATTTTCTTCGATAGCCTTTTTCGCTATCGGCCAGGTCTTCTCATCGTACCCAGACTCATCAGCCATCCACTCCCTCACCAGGCGGATTGCGGCCTCGTTTTTCGCCTGCTGAACAGCCGGGGCATCACTAACAAACTGTGGTGGATGTTCTTTGCTCATGTTCATCCCCCTCATTACTTAGCATGGGTTAGCCCGTTGGGGCACGGCGTGCTTCTCCAGATGGGCATAAGGCGGCAGCGGCCCCCCGATGAGTGGCCGGGCATATTTTATGTAGGCTTCGGTCACGTCGTTGCCGTCTGGGGCGATAAACTCGTCGGGCATGAGCTTTTCGGCCCCGGCCACTTTCTCTAACTCCACCAAGCCGGTGGTATAGCTGTAAGGCTCGTCCGATTCGCGCACCAGGGTGACCATCCGGCCGCTTACTCCTTCCACCGCGTGGCGGACGGCCATCTGCCCCACCGTGTAAGCCTCCTCCAGATCGAGGGGCGAGGCCAGGGCCATAGACACCCGCTGGATGGTGCCCGGCTTGTCGAAGCGGGCTTTAAGGCCCAGCTCATCGGCCACCAGCCTGCACAGGAAGTCGGCCACCCCGCCGCGCTGGGGATGGCCGAAGGCGTCCATGTCCACGGCAACTTTCGATTCGACCAGGGTTCTGCCATCTTCGCCCTTGGCCCCTTCACAGACCGCCACGAACACGTATCCCAGGCGATCGTAGACCCGCTGCACGTCGTCCAGGAAGCGGTCCACAATGACGGGCCTTTCTGGCAGATATATGAGGTGTGGGGCTGCGTCCTGATGGTCACGGGCCAGGGCTGCGGAGGCCGTAATCCAGCCCGCGTTGCGCCCCATACACTCGATGACCTTGACCTTATCCACCACGCCGATGGCCTCGGTGTCCAGCCCGGCGTCGCGCACGGCGGTGGCGATCCAGCGGGCCACGCTGCCGTAGCCGGGGCAGTGGTCGGTGTAAGCCAGGTCGTTGTCGATGGTTTTGGGCACGCCCATGGCCCGCAACTCGTAGCCGGATTCGGTTGCCAGTTGCTCCACCCGGTAGGCGGTATCCATCGAATCGTTGCCGCCGATGTAGACGAAGTAACGGATGTCGTGGGCGCGGAAGACTTCCACAATGCGCCCGTAATCTTCCGGGGTCAGCTTGTGCCGACACGAACCCAGGGCCGCGCCCGGGGTCCGCCTCAGCCCCTCGATAGCCTTTTTCGTTTCCCGCCCCAGGTCGATGAGGGTCTCGTAAAGCACCCCCTCGATGCCGTGCAGCGCCCCGTAGACGGCGGTGATGATCTCGCCGTGGGCCAGTGCTTCCTGGGCCACTCCGGCCACACTGCTGTTTATGACCGCCGTAGGCCCGCCGCTCTGAGCCACGACCAGCTTGCCTTTTAACTTACCGTTCATCGCTCACCTCCTGGCCGAAGAAGGAGTGAAAAAGTGAAAGCAGCAAAACGCGCCGGGCTTCACTCTTTCACCCCTTCCCACTTCCCTAATTTCCTGATCCCTATTCCCTACTTTATCCACTTCGTCAGGGCGTTCAGGTTTTTACCCCGCTGTTCCATCAGGTAGTCCACGGCCTGCTCGGCGGAATAGCCGTCGTGCACGATGCGATGCACGGCCATGGCGGTAGCCATCGGGTCTTCGTCGCCGGGGAACAGGATGTTGCGTCCCACCAGCGCCCCACGTATGTTGGCCCCCGCTTTCATGCCGGACACGAACTCGTTCATCATCGGTGTGGGGTCGCCCTTGGATTCTCCGCCCAGCATCAAGATGGGCAAAGTGGTGGACCGCGCTACCATCTCATAGTTATCAGCGTAGGGCACCTTGAGCCACAGGTTCACGGAGGAATCCCCCAATTCCGAGGCCACGCCCGCCACCGTAGCTATAGCCGCAGCCTCCTTCTGAACCTTGTACTTGCCATCCACAAACCTGACCGGCAAAGGCTCCAGGAAGGTGGGGATATCCAGGGCGTTCAGGTCGTTGATGGCCTGCACGCAGTTAGTGATAGTCTCCAGGGAGCCAGGAGTGTCGTCCTCGATGCGCACCATCATTTTGGCTCCGTCGAGGCGCAGGTTGTAGATGCTTTCAGCGGTGAAAGAGGTGAAACGGTCGTCCATCTCCCACACCACGCCGGACAGCCCGCCCCGGTTCATGCACCCCAGCATAACCTTGTTGTCCAGGAAGCTCGGCCCTCCGCCCTGCTTGACCAGGTAGTTGACGATGAACAGCTCTTCGATGATGGCCGTAGGGCCCATCACCCCGTCGAAATCGCTGGCGGCGATGACCCTCAGCACCCGGCCCAGATATTGCAGGCGGTCGGCCATGGCGATAGGATCGTCGCCCACGTTGGTCACCCGCCGGGCCGGATGGTCGGTAGCCAGGACAGTCAGCTTACCATCCCTGGTCAGCTTCTGCCGTCGCACCCGGCTCAGGGCCTCGGCCTGCACTATCTCCGGTCGATCAACGCGAATCTCGGTGATAAGGTCCTTGATGCGTTCAGGGAAAAATTTCTCCACGTCAAATTTGTAGCCGTTAAGCCTGTACTCCATTTTCTATAAAACTCCTTTCAGTCTTTTATAATCACAAAGAGCACAAAGAACACAAAGATTTTATACTTGGTGCTCTTAGTGTCCTTTGTGGTTGAAAATTTTCAAACGCTCTCAGCGTAACATAGCCTCCACGCTGCGTACCCAGGCATGGTCGGGGTCGTCGGACCAGGCCGCCCCGTACACGTCTGCTTCGGCATAGAGCACCCAGACGTAACAGAGTTGATAGCCGGGGGCGGCCACCGCCGGGTGATAACCCCGCGGCAGGACCACCGTATCGCCGTCGCGCACGATAAAGGCTTCGTCCAGGCGGTCGGGCACCTCTGGACGCTGGTACAGACATTGCACCCCAAACCCCTGTTTGGGCTTCACCGCGTAGAAGTAAACCTCCTCCATAGGCACCTCGCCGGGCCGCTCCTCGTCGTGTTTGTGGGGCGGATAGCTGGACCAGCAGCCGGGCCGGTTGATGGTTTCACCCACCATCAGCCGCCGGGTGAGGCCGAGGCCCACCGTGCCCAGGTGCACCTGCCGCTCCCAATTGCCCGCGCCCACTATGCTGGTTTCGCTGTCGTCGGGAGCGATAATCGCGGGCTGGCCGCCATCCGGGCAGGGTGCGGCGCTCACGGCGATGTCGAGGTGTGGGGAACGCGCCACCAGGCGATACCCGGTCCTTGGAGGCAGGCAGATCAGGGTCGGGCGGCCAGCAAACACGTCGGCCCGACTCCCCAGGTTGGAATACGACCGGGTGTCTGCGCCGAAAGTAACCGTCACGTCGCAGACGCCCGACAGGATATCCAGCACCACCTCGTTCCCTTCGGTGACAGCTTCGTAAGGGGCGCTACCCTGGGTAAGCTGCAACCGCCCAAAGGCAATTTTTTCCAGGGGGCTGTTGTCCGGGGTGGCAATGGAGGCGTAACCCTCGACGAACCCTTGATCTTTGAACATCAATGACATAATATTCCTCCAATAGAAAAAAATCACAAAGAGACTCCCAGGTGCCTGGCACTTTGGAAGTGCCAGGCACCTGACACGCGTTGTTCTAACCGACAATGGGCCGCAGGTGCGCGATGGTTTCGCGAGCGCAGGTATTCACGTCCGGCAGAGGCAGAATCTCGGCCGAGAGATAACCCTGGTAGCCGATGCTTCGCAGCGTGTCCACCACGGAGGCGAAGTTGACGTGTCCTGCCCCCGGATACCAGCGGTTGGAGTCGGCCACGTGGAAGTGAAAGATATGTTCCCTGGCGGCGGCAATGCTCTCTTCGATGGACGGCTCTTCGATGTTCATGTGGAAAGTGTCCAGGAGCAGCCCCACCGCTCCGGACCCCACCTGCTCAACGAGAGCCAGGCCCTCGTCCACCCGCACGATCAGGTCCGTCTCGTAGCGGTTGATGGGTTCCAGGGCCAGCTTTACCCCTTTTCTTTCGGCCTGGGCCGCGCACTTTCGGAAGGCGCTCACCAGCCACTCCATCGCCTGGTCTCGCTCCACGCCAGGTTGCACCCGGCCCCGAATCAGCCCCACGATCACCTGGGCCCCAAAGCAAGCGGCCAACTCTATCTGGTCAAAGATACGCTTTACGGCCCTGTCTCGCACCTTTTTAGCCGGGTCGGTGAAGGACAGCCCCTCCTCGCCGTAAGCCTGGCCCGTACCGATGGCCGGCACTTCCAGCCCGTGCCAGCCGATGATTTTATTTACCTGAGCCACATCCAGCAGGTTTGGATCGCGCACCGCCAACTCCACGCCATCGTAGCCCAAAGAGGCGATGTGGGCCACGTTGTCGGCGAAATCGCCTTTATAGGCCAGGGCCTCGAACTGGGCCGCATGAGTGGAAAGCACAATACTTAGCTTCATAAAAACGCTCCCTATGCATGTTATAATTTGCTATCTATCACTGAAGTAACGGATGTAGCGGATGAAACACCCGCTACACCCGCTGAGAGTACAACCCAACATGAACCCATCGGCGTTTATCTGCGTTCATCGGCGTTTATCTGCGGTTATAATCACGGTGGTAAGGCACTAGGCCGGCGGATAGGCCAGGTTGTAGATGCTGCACCCACCCTCAGCAAATGGGCCTTTGATGGCGGCCTCGATCTCCTCACGACGGCGCTGGGTGACCTGGTCGATGGGCGGCAGTTCACCGGGCGGGAAACGCTCCATGATGTCGTTCACCAGTTCGACCATGTAATCCAGGAGGGCTTCCACGCCGGCACGAGCCTTTTCCGCACTGGCCAGAGAAGCTTTGCCGACCACGCCAGGCTGGTAGGCCGCCACCTCGATGGGGCCCAGCCCCACCTGGCCGTACCAGGCGATAGGTTTATGTTGCAGGTTGCCCGCCTTATCGACGTGTTTGCCCATTTTATCGCCCAGGAAACTGGTCGGCTCGGTATCTTCCACCACGCTCATGTCTATGTATTCCGGGAAAAGGGCCAGCGACCAGGAGGTCTCCACCTCGTCGGCGTGGATGAAAGGGGTATCATAGGGGCCACCCTCTTCCTTGAGCTTGAACTGGTCCTGGATGGCGTGATACCAGTTGAGGTTGACGAACACGCCCGGCACCTGGTAGGTCTTGGCAAACTGGTGGATGGCGGTGGGGATGACGTACTCCTGACCATGACCGTTCAGCAGGATCTGTTTGCGGAAACCCATGTTCCACAGCCCGGCCATGATAGATTTTATCATGCCCACGAAAATCTCCTCTGGCACGACGATGGTGCCCGGCATACCCATGTGGTGATAAGGGTGTGACCCGTACCACAGGGGTTGAGCTACGGTGCAGCCTGTTTTCTGGGCCACGGCCTCGGCCATGCGAGTCACCAGAAAAGTGTCCTCCCCCGAACAGGCGTGTGGCCCGTGCGCCTCGGTGGACCCCAGGGGCACGATGATCAGATCGTTTTTCTTCAGTTGTTCCTCAACCTGTTTGCCGGTCATGTTTTGCAGGTAAATACCCGAGGGGCTGTCCATATGACCGCCCTCTGGTGGGATTTGCCATTTAGCCATTTTTTACATTCGTCCTTTCTTCAGTCTTTTATTAATATAGTTTGCTCAAAGATGGGGACCCGGGCACGATGCCGGCCCCACACTTTCTTCCCAACCTACATCTCTCCCTATTCGAGTGGAGGCACTTTATACAAAGGCTGGCAATTGGTAGCTCGTTCCCACAAGTCGAATAGTTCTCCCTGATGTTGCAATGCCCATTCAATAACCATCCCCAGCGCACGAGGTGGAAGAGAGCCTCCAATGACAACCAGGGTTCGAATATCAATCACGGCTTTATACTCACCGTATCTCGCGTGAAAGTGAGGTGGCGCATGGTCACCATAGAACATCTTGATGCTGATGCCAAAGAATCGACAGATCTCAGGCACGATGGAGCAATTCCTGTAACTTCGGGAACAGCTCTTCGGGCTTTTTACCCGTGATTTTCAGGTAAATGGCATCTGGACACATATCAATCTGGTCACTCCACGCGATTTCGCCACCCGGCCCGATGTAGACCTTTTGAAACTCCCGATAGTCGTTCCAGAGCGCAAAGACACCCTTACCAGCACATTCGGACAAATCCACGATACCTTCAGCGCCGTCGGAAAACTTGACCCAGAGCCGGTAGTT
Source organism: uncultured Anaerolineales bacterium (assembly GCA_964646625.1). GTDB lineage: Bacteria > Chloroflexota > Anaerolineae > CAZYHC01 > CAZYHC01 > DAOULT01. The sequence continues at coordinate 261 of CAZYHC010000015.1, read as the reverse complement.
GTCGAGCGGTTTCACTTCTGTTGGTAGAGGCATATGCTATCCTCCTTCACGCTTTACCCTCAAGGATGCTGAAAATTTCCTCCCTACCTGTCAGCTACAAGTATTTCTGCACATTGCAACAATGGCGTAATAGCCAGGTCCTCATCAATCTCTGGCCAATGGATGCCATATCCAGATGGCGATATCTCCAGGCGTTTTCTTTGAAACGGAGTTGCTTTCCCCAATCGGGGCGAGCAATCCGTCCATCGGATGCGATAGGAT
>CAZYHC010000014.1:0-98318 GCA_964646625.1 uncultured Anaerolineales bacterium | reverse complement strand
GGCTGGCCGTCGAAAAGAACGGCGCAGGCCCCACACTCGCCGGCCTCGCAGCCGATCTTGGGGCCGGTCAGGGCCAGGTCCTCGCGCAGAACCTGGAGCAGGGTACGGCGAGGCTCCACCTCCAGCATCTCCACCGAGCCGTTGACGGTAAGGGTGATTTTATGCTTCACAATGGTCATCCTCCTAGCTCCCTCAACACCTCTCGCACCCCCCGGCGGGTCAGGTTATGCACCATAGCCAGGCGGTACTCTTCGCTGCCGCGCACGTCGCTGATAGGGCAGGCGGTCTCCCTGGCTGCCTGGGCCGCCTTTTCGATGGATCGGTCATCGACGGACTGGGCCAGAATCTCCTCCGCACGGGGGACACGGATAGGCGTGGGGGCCACGGCCTCCAGTGCAATGCGGAACTCGTACCCGCTGCTCCGCCGGCGCGAGGCCAGGCGGCTTTGCGTTGGGAAGCCCAGGACGGCCACCCCGACGATGGATAGATCAACCGCCGCGCAGCGCCCCAGCTTGAGGTAACACCCTTTGGCTGCCGGGGACGGCACAGGCACCTGAACGGCGATCAGGATCTCTCCCGGCTGGAGGACAGTTGTCTTTGGCCCGGTAAAAAATTCGGCCAGGGGCACAGTCCTCTCTCCTTTGGGGCCAAAGATTAAGGCCGCGGCTTCCAGGACGAGCAGGGCCGGAGCGGTGTTGGCCGAGGGAGAGGCGTTGCACAGGTTGCCGCCCAGGGTGGCGCGGTTGCGGATCTGATACGAGCCTACGGCCTCCGCGGCCTGGGCCAGCAGGCCATACCGCTCTCGAACCGGGGGCGAAGCGGCCACGGCGTTGAGAGTGGCCGTGGCTCCAATGGTCAGCCCCCTGGACTGGTCGAAAGAGATGGCCCGCAACCCGTCGAGGTTTTTGATATCCACCAGGTAACGCGGGGCGATGCTCCTATTCCTCACGTGGACGAGCAGGTCAGTCCCACCGGCCAGGATTTTAGCCCCGGCGTGTGCGGCCAGGAAAGAACTGGCTTCCTCCAGAGTTTGAGGCTTGAGGTATTCAAACGTTTCCAAGAAAAACCACCCCCTGCGTCTCAGCTTATAACCAACATCAGGTGCCTGGCACTTTGGAAGTGCCAGGCACCTTTTTCTGCTCTTTGTGTGCTTTGTGGTTGAAATTTTACTTCCCGAAGGCTTCCCTCACCTCCGGGCGGGTCAGGTAGTAGACGATGATCGCGGCGATAATCAGGCCCACGATATTGGAGACACCTTGCCCTCTCAACAGGTTTACGACGTTGAGGATGAGGTTGATACCCTGTATGATCAGCGTCCCCGTCCAGGCCCAACTCTGAAGCGTCCACATCCCCATGCCCAGTATCAGGCCGATTACACCCAGCACAATGGCTACTATCGCCTCAATAGGGTGGAACGAGATGGCAGCTAACACCCCGGCCAGGATACTGAGCGCGCCGCCGATAAACTGCAAAATGGCGATAATGGTCACGCCGGTGGGTCTCATGATAGTGCACCTCCTTAAATTAGTTTGCTCCGTGAAAAAGGATAAACCTCAAAAGTCTGTTCAAGGGAGAGAGGAGCTCTCGAGGGGCCTGGCACTTTGGAAGTGCCGACACCTGAGCGTTATTCAATGGTGCCTATTACGCCCTCCACGAACCAGCGCATGGAGTTGATCTCAAAATCGTTGAGGCGCTGGCATTCGGGCACCACCAATTCGCCCTCCTGGTTATAGATCGGGCCGGTGAAGACGTCCCAGTGTCCATCCAGGATCAACTGTTTGGTCTCCTCCACCAGGGCCTGCACGTCCTGGGGCACCTTGTCGCTCATAGGCGCCAGGCCCACCACGCCCGTTTCCATGCCCCCAAAGAAGCGACTCGATACCCAGGTGCCGTTGTGGATGGCTTCCACCCTGGGCAGATAGTACCTGCACCAATCCCAGACCGGGCCGGTCAGGGTGGCTTCAGGAGCGAAGGGGGACATATCCACGTCGTAGCCGATGCCATACACCCCCCGTTCTTCGGCCGCTTTCTGCGGTTCGGTGCTGTCCTGGTGTTGGGCGATGACGTCACATCCCTCGTCGAGGAGGGCTTCGGCCGCCTCCCTTTCCCTGACCGGGTCGTACCAGGTGTTGGTCCAGACCACGTGGACACTGGCCTCAGGATTGACGGCCCGCACCCCCAGCGCAAAGCCATTGATGCCCTTGATGACCTGTGGAATGGGATGGGCTGCCACGTAGCCGATTTTGTTGCTCTCGGTCATCGACCCGGCCACCAGCCCGGACAGGTAACGCGGCTGGTACATGCGGCCAAAGTAACCCTCGATGTTGGGCGCGGGCGGATCGTATGGCCCCTCGATCACAAAGAAATATTTGTCCGGGAAATCTGGGGCCACTGTGGCCACTGCCGGGTTATAGCCGTCTGCCGTAGCGAAGATAATGTCGAAGCCCTTTTGAGCGAAGTCGCGCAGCACCCTTTCGGCGTCGGCGGCCTCCAGAATATTCTCCACGTAGGAGATCGGCTTTTCAATGTAATCCAGGTTCTCTTCCAGGCAAAGCCGGGCCTGGTCGTGGGCGTAGGTCCAGCCCATGTCGGTGATGGGCCCCACGTGCATGAAGGCTATTTTGAGTGTTTCGCCCTCCTGGGCCCCGAGGGGTGTCACCAAAACGCCCAACATGACGAGGGCCAAGATCAGATACAAAAGCGTTCTTTTGCGCATACATTTCCTCCTTTACTTCTATCTTTACCTTTTATTTTACCCTCTCTCCCTGAACAGAGGGAAATCGTCATCCCTTGGCAGGTGCCTGGCACTTCAACAACGAACGTTCGCTGTGCCAGGCGCCTTCATTCATTCCAGGTATTTGACGCGGCGCGCCGGTTCGAAGGCGCTTTTAGCCGGTTTGAGGATATCGGCGTAAACTTCCAGGTTGCGGTCCTCCAGGTGATCGAAGATCATGGGCGACTTGGCTCCGTAGGTCACGTACTTGATAGGGTCAGGGTCCAGCTCAGCGGCAACGATCTCTTCCGTGCCCCTGGCCTGGGCCAGTTTTTGGGCGATGGGCGAGACGATCATGCTGTGTCCAAAATAGTAGTGGTCGGCCGCGTCTGGCCCTACGGCGTTAGTGGCTACCACGTAGACGTGGTTGTCGTAGGCCCGTGCCCGGTTGGTCAAATCCCAGATCTCGAAGCTGCGCAGCAGGGCCGAGGGCCGGACGATGACCTCCGCCCCCTGGATAGCCATCACCCGCGCCAGTTCGGGGAAGTCGCCGTCGTAGCAGATCATCATCCCGATCGCCCCCAGCTCGGTCTCGAAGGCTAAAGCCTGGCGTCCCGGGGTGGACCACCCACCGCCCGACAGCCGTTCGGTGGGAAAGAGGTGGGTCTTGCGGTAAACTCCCACAATCTGGCCGTCAGGATCGACGAGGACCGCCGAGTTGAAGATCGTGCCCCGCTGCGGCCCTCTCTCATAAGTGGGGAACACCACGTGCACGCCCAGGTTACGGGCCGCGCGGGCGATGGGGGCCGTGACCGCGCCGGGGATGACGTCCACCAGGGCCCACAGTTCCTCGGCCGGAAGGCCCGGGCTGAAGCCGGTGCTGATGGTCTCCGGGAAGACCACCAGTTCGGCCCCGTGCTGGCGGACGGCCATCTCCAGCCAGGTCTCCACCTTTTCCAGGTTCTCTTTAACTGCGTTGGGAGTTATGGCAATCTGGACGCAAGAAGCGACGAATTTTTTCATATTTCACAATTGCGGCCTGGGGCACACGCAATCCCCAAAGCGGGTCAGTTCCATTTTAGCTTTTTGCTTCATCAGTTCCTCGTATTCGTCGTCTTCGACGAAGGCCACGACGCGGCAGATGCTCGATTCGCCATCGACGAAACGCCAGGGGAAGCAGCCGATGGTGGTGCGTTTGTTGAGCAGCAGGTCGATGTCGCCGCCCACACATTCGGCGTGAATGATGCCGTATGGGAACAACTCAATGTGCATCATTTGATATTTATCGTCGGTGAAAATCTCTTCCAGGCTTTGGCCGTATTTCTCCTGGAAGTGGGCATCGGCCTCGCGGGCCTGACGGGGCATCCACTGGCGGATGATGGTGTTCATGGGGTGGTCGGCGCTGCCACAATCGACCCCGATCCACTTGATCTTCTTCGCTCTGGCCCATTGGGCAAACTCGCGGTCGGGGCCGGGGTGTTGAACCATGTAGCGAATTTCGTCCGCTTTGGGCTGGTCCCAGCCGTAGCGGTGGTAGCCGGTGTGGATGATCAGGATGTCGCCTTCGCGCACTTCCACCCGCGCTTCGACCATTTCCGAGGTGTAGATGTCGTAGTCGCCAGCGGCGTCCGACAGATCGACCATCGCACCAGGACCGCACAGAAAGTCCATGTCCAGGTCGGCGATATCCTTGCCGGGGGTGTAAAAATGTATCTCCCCGTCCAGGTGAGTGCCCACGTGGTTAGAGTGAGTAAGAAGCTGGCCGTTGGCCCCGTTGGGCGCCAGCCGTTTGAAGTACTTGACCTGCAAAGGCTCGTAAGTGGGCCAGGGCGGCGTGCCGATGCCGATGGGAATGGTCAAATCGATTAATTTCATGTTATGGTAAACCTCCTGGTTTTCAATTTTTTGGGAAGATAAATGATAACATGGTTCTTGCTTCAAGAGATAGCTTTAGTATATACATAAGCCATCTTCAAGCTCTGCGAACCATGTTATATTGAATATTACACTGATGGGAGCATGACCCCTTTGTCCGGTAGTTTTTACCGAGGTGCCCTCAGCCCCAAACGATTATACCACACAAACGTTAAGAAATCAACGGGAGTACTCCACCATGGTGGTTACAACTCCTGGAAGGCTGCAAAAGCCTGGCGGAAGCATTCCATGGGGGCTTGCAGCAGGCCAGCGCCCACCATGCCAATACCTGGCTCTTTGTGAGCGATGCCGGTGTTGAGACGGGGCAAGATGCCGGCCTCCACCACTTTACGTACGTCGATGCCCAAGGGCGTGCCCCGGAAGTTGAGAGCCGGGATGGTGAAGATGGTGTGTTCCCCGGCGGTGATCTCGTACATCTCCAGGCTGGCGTTGAGGGCATCTTCCGGCGCGCCGCCCACAAACTGGACGATGGCCGGGGCGGCGGCCAGGGCAAAACCGCCGATCCCGCCCGTCTCGGTGATGGTGCTATCGCCGATGTCGGGGTTGGCGTCCTCAGCGCTGAAGCCGGGCAGCCACAGACCCTCCGGCTGTCCGGCCGGGGCCACAAACCAACGGTCGCCCAGAGCCGAGACCCGGATCCCAAAATCGGTGCCGTTGCGGGCCATGGTCGTCACCACGCTGCACCCTTCTATGCCCTCCGCCGGCTCCAACATGGCCTTCATGGCCGGCATGGACAGGTTAAGGAAAAAGTGGTCGTTGCCGTCCATGAAACGCAACACCCGCGCCACCACCGCCTGGTCCGACACGGCCTCCGCCAGGGCAGGAGCAATGGCCCGGATCAGGAGCGAGGTGCCGGCCTTGTTGCGGTTGTGGCCCTCGTCGCCCATGTGTAGCGCCTGGGCGATCAGGGTCCGCAGGTCGAGGGGGCCGGAAACTTCCAGGGCCGCGTTTAAGGCCGGGTATAGCTCCTCTGCCATCCACTTGAGACGCTTAATCACCTCGTCGCCGTAGGCTCCATAGCGTAGCACCTGGCCCAGACCTTCGTTCTGGGTGCAATAAGCCTGGTTGCCGAACTCCTCATTACGGACGATCCACACCGGCATGGAAGGCGAGACGATGCCGGCCATCGGCCCGACGGCGTGGTGATGGTGGCAGGGAGAAAATTCGACCTGGCCGCTTTCGGCCAGCCCGGCGGCTTCCTCCGGCGTTTGGGCCAGACCTTCGTACACCAACGCGCCCATCACTCCCCCCCGCATTGGCCCACACATCCGTTCCCAGGCGATGGGCGGTCCGGCGTGCAAAATCATCCTGTCGTGCATATCGGGGATCACTTCACGGGCGAGGCCCATCCCCACGATCATGGGCCGTCCGGCACAGATGCGCCGGAGGGCCTCCTCGTTGGCGGCTTCGACGTCCACCTCTGTCCCGGTGGTGGTCAGACGAGGCCCGTCGGTCGGCGGTCGCCAAGCGACGGACACCGTCTCCGCCCCTTGCTCTTGCATACTCTGGGCAAAGCCTTCCAGCCCGATGTTAATGACTTTTAACGGCTGGCCGAAAAGCGTATTTTTCATGGGTTTTTCCTCCCTAAGCGCTGATTTCGTGTGAGATAGGGCGGTCAGGTGCAGCGCCGGGTTGTGTGGCGACGTACCTTGTCGCTACCAATCCGGGCCGGTCTCTTGACGATCATCTTTTCTCTTCCCTCATCCCTGCCCACGGGCGAAGGATAACCCCTTACCCGTTTTATCAAGGCTCTCTGCTATACGTCCTGAATGAAATACCAAACAGGATGGCGAAATTGCGCTCATTCGATCCTCTTTTTGCGTCATTCCGAGGCGCTTTTGGCACTCGCGATCCCTGTATAATGCGAAATTCAGGCCGATTCGCGTGGACAACCCCGATAGCAATGCCTATAAGTAATTCGTTTAGAGAACCCTCGACACACCGGGTATCCTACGGACGATGTAGGCGACGGCGAAGCAGGTCGGGACCACGATAACCGCCGCCATACCAAATTTGAGTAAGGCCGCTAGCTCGATTCCCCTCAGCGCATACGCAAGAAAGACCACGATTGGAATATGGATAACGTAGACAGTATAGCTATGTTGAGACAGGAACCTGCCGAACCTTCCCTGCCCGTTGAAGAAGCGGCGGAAGAGTGGGATCAAGCCCAGGCATATTCCGACTGCGAAGATGGAGTCCCAGAGCGCATATACAGCAGACTGCCAATGCCCGTTGCCCAGAAAACCCAGTGGCTCGGTGATCTCCAAAGAAAACACACGGCCACTAAATGCAAGCGGGAACAATAAGACTCCCGCCACCACCGCTGTCACAAAGCCTACTACGCCCATAGAGCGGGGCAAAGTTCGGAACCAGTCGTGGCGGGATGCGACGGTACCCAGTACGAAGAAGCTGAGATACTGGGGGAGGTAGGCAATAGTTGGAAAGCTGAGGAAATACACGAATAGGCTAACTTCTTCGCCTAGCGGGACAATGATGCGGACCAGGTAACTCACCTGCGCCAACGCCAGAATGAAGATGCCAATATGGAGGTAGCTGGGCAGTAAAGATCTACTCATCGAGGATGATGTCCGGTTCCTTGTCAGCCTCCGCCATGCAGCATAGCCAAAGCTGAAGATGAGCAACATCGCGACGAACCACAGAGGCCCAAGACCAATGAGGTGGGGATACGTTTGCCAAGTTAGCGGGGTCGTAATCCCGGTCAGACTGGCTGGCATTAGGAAGATACCGATCCATGAGATCGGGCTGAGTACGAATATGAATAAGATGATAGGAATGCCGAGACGACGTAGCCGAGCCTTAAGGAAGGAACCAGGCCCCTTCCGATCAAATGATCCTGGCGTGAAATAGCCCGCCAACAAGAAGAAGGCTCCCATGAACCAGGCCTGGTTGAAGAGCACGAACACTAACGCTATCAGGCCTGCGAGAGGATCGTTAAACGGGGGTTCAAAGTAATAGAACGGCGGGATCCCTCCATAGACGAGGGCCAGGTGGTGCAGTACTACGAGGATGACCAGAGAAGCGCGCAAGTGATCGATGAAGAACAGGCGGGAAGTCTTCCCGGTCATCGCCTGTACTGGGGATTCCTCCGTTGGTTGTAAGTTATTTTGATCCACTTCATTCTCCTCTATTCATGAGAGTGTTACAGATGCTAAGAGAGATAAGATAAATCTCTCCCTCATTAACATGAATTGAAGCGACGACGCACCTTGTCGCCACACAACGTTGTATTGCCTAACACGCTCATCTCATTACCTCTTCATTATCCTTTCCCAATATCACATATTGGATACAGATTTAATAGCAGTATTTGCAACTGTATTATATCATGATAAGAGCGTGGAGACACGCTCACCTCTACCTTGATCCCACTATCAAACCGGCCAATTTGGCTGCGGCCACGTTGCTGGCCAGGACGATGGCTCCGGCCTGGCGCAGTTTTTTCTCCTGTTCGGCCAGGCCCTGGGGGTCGTCCTGGGTGCCACATATGGAGGAAATGACGAGCAGCTTGCGGCCATCCCGTTTGGCCAGTTCTCTGGCCTTGAAGACGGCGGTGGCTGTCTCGTCGGCCGGGTCGGGGTGCACCCCGTAGCCCAGCACCAGATCGAGCAGGATGATGGCCGTCTGCGGGTCTCGGGCCTCCCACAGGATGCGTCGGTTGCGCAGGCTGAGGTCGAGCATGGGGTGCAGCCGTCCCAAAGTAAACTCGTCCGCCCCCAGATCGACCACGGTGTGTTCCACGCTCTTGTTGGAATCTGCCAGTTTGAGGCGCTCATCGAGGGGGACGTTAGAATGGACAGCGCCGATCAGTGCCTGGAGCACAAGCATGGCTTCGTAACAGAAAGTGCCGCCACAGAAAAGGCCCCGGACGTACCTCTGCTCGGAGGATAGGCCCTGACCAATCTCCGCGGCCAGCCGCTCCAGCCCATCGTCTCGATGGGCCAGGGTGATAGCGGCCTCGATAGGTTTCCGGCCCTGGGCCAGCTTGACGGCCACCAGGGCCGCTTCCTCCAGGGTGGCGGCCGGCGTGGCCCCTGCCTGGCGGATGGATTCCTGGTCGCGGCCCAGAAAGGCCACCACCGTCGGCTTATCGCTTTCGCCCACCAGGTTCAGCACTTTTTCGGCTACGGTGGGGTGAGGCGGTTTGGCGACCAGCACCAGTACCTCAGTTTGAGGATCGGCCTGGAGGGCGCGGAGGCCTTCCATCATCATGAGGCCCCCTACCGCCTCGGACAGATCGCGTCCGCCCACGCCGATAGCCTGGGAGATGCCTTCCCCTTCCCAGGCGATGAGGCTGGTCACACTCTGCAACCCCGTCCCCGCCGCCCCCACCACCCCCATCCGCCCCCGAGGAACGGCGTTGGCGAAACCCAGCGCCACCCCGTTGATGATGGCTGTGCCTGCATCTGGGCCCATAAGGAGCAACCCTTTTTCTTTAGCATAGCGTTTCAGGGCGATTTCGTCTTCCAGGGGCACGTTATTGCTGAAAAGGAAGACGTGCAGCCCTTTCTCCAGGGCGCGTCTGGCCTCGGCTGCGGCGTAACGGCCGGCCACAGAGATGACGACCAGGTTGGCCTCCGGGAGAGCGCGCAAAGCGGTGTCCAGGGTCTTGGGCCGATATTCTTCTCTCTCCAGGGCCGCGGCCACTTTCCCGGCTAACATTCCCTCGGCCATCGCCAGGGCGATGGCCGCTACTTCGCCGCTCCCGGCTTCGACGCTGATGATCAGATCGTTGGGGCCGGCGGCCTGGGCCTCGGGGGTCAGCAGTCCGGCCGTCCCCAGGATCCCTTTATTGGCCTCGGTACCCATGACCACCGCCGCATCGCGCACGCCGGGCATGGCGCTCAATTGTTTGGCTACCAGCATGAGGGACACGGAGTCATGGTACTGGCTTTTCTTGATCAGGCTTTTGTATGGCAAAGCAGGACTCCTTTTTTCAGAGGGCTATCTACCTATCGATCACCGTATAGATCGGAGAGCGCCAGAGTAATACCTACCACTGTCTTTCAAAGATGACCTGGTAGGCGTAGTTGGCGCATTCCCGGCAGCCGCCGCCGGGGGTACAGTAACCCCCCTCCTCCAAATCCTCCCGCGTCGGAGCGCCAGTGTTCAGAGGGTCAGTCACTTCGCTGGTGTAAGTGCGAGCGCCGAAGGGGGGCACGTCTTTGGTAACCCTGGCCCAGTAGATGCCAGAACGGGCTATCATTTTATCGTAGCCAGGGCCCAGAAAGCCGGAGTTGAGTTCGTGTGGCGGCCCGGAGTTATCTTTCCAGTCGATCTCTACCCGGATGTTGGTCAGATAGGTGCCCTCCTTGTCCACCACCCAGACGTGGATGAGCTGCTCCTCACACTTGTTTTCGTTGAAGGGCACCAGGGCCTGACGTATAACCTTGAAGTCTACCTCCGGGGTGGGCGTTTCCTTCAGGGCGACGGAAGGGGCGGTAGCCGTTGTGGTTGGCACGGTTGTGGCTGTGGGCGGTTGCGACGTAGCGGTGGCTGTTTCCGCCGGTTCAAGTGGTTCAGGAGTGGCTGTGGGTTGGGACGGCGCGACTGCCTCCGTCTCCAGCGGCTCAGGAGTGGCTGTGGGTTGGGGTGGTGCGACTGCCTCCGTCTCCAGCGGCTCAGGAGTGGCCGTGGGCGATGCGACTGTGGTGGTTTTGGTCTCGGTCGGGACCCCGGCTGCCGTGGGGCTTTCCGCCAGAGCGGCCGCCGTTGGGGTGGCCGTCGGCCCTCCTCCCTGGCTGAACAGGAAGATGCCCCCCACGATAATCAAAAGCGCAATCACCCCCACAACGCCCCAGACCCAGACGGGCAAGCCCTGGCGGGGCTCGGCCACTTTTCCTACGGGCACCACACGCGGCAGGTCGGGCGGCGGGGAGGGGGTCTCAAGTCGCGGTCGTCGTTCCAGCTCCTCTTTCTTCAACTCGATGGTCTTCAGGGATTCCTCGGCCTGGGCCACCGCGTTTTCCAGGGCAGAGACCATGTCCTCCATTTTCTGGTAGCGGTCGGCGGGGTCTTTAGCCAGGGCCTTCAGGATCACCGCCTCCACAACTTCAGGCAAAGCGGGCCTGAAACTACGGGGGGGAGGTGGAGGATCTTTGACGTGCTTATAGAGCACCGACACAGGGGTGTCGGCCTGGAAGGGCTGTCTGCCTGTCACCATCTCGTAGAGCACTACCCCCAGGGAATAGACATCGCTGCGCTCATCGACAGGGTTGCCCTGAGCCTGTTCCGGGGACATGTACTCCGGGGTGCCTATTGCCACCCCTTCGCGGGTCAGAGAGACGCTGCCCGTCATGGCCTTAGCCAAACCGAAGTCGGCCAGCAGCGGCCAGTCCTCCCTCTGCATCAAGATGTTGGACGGTTTGATATCGCGGTGGACGATGCCCTGTCCGTGGGCATAAGCCAGAGCGTCGCCTACCCGGCCGACGATCTTTTGCACCTCTTTTAAAGCCCACTGTTGTCCCAGGCGCTCGTGGAGGGTGCCCCCCTCCACCAACTCCATGACCAGGTAGGTCTGCCCTCCCTCCTCCCCGTAGTCGTGGACGGTCAGGATATTGGGATGATGCAGGCCGGCCACAGCTTTGGCCTCACGCTCGAAACGGCCCATAAAGGTCTCATCGTGGGCAAAGTAAGAGGGCAGGACCTTTATGGCCACGTACCGGTCGAGTTTAGGCTGGTAGGCCCTGTAGACCGTAGCCATCCCCCCCCGCCCCAACTCCTCCTTGATTTCATAGCCTCCCAGGGTTTTACCGATCACGTCTTCCGTCATGTTACCTCCTTGGCTTCGACAGTTCCAGGAGGGCCATAAATTCTCCCGGCTCTACGATGCTGATGCCCTGAAATTCTCCCAACTCCAACCGGTCTCTATCGCCACTGACGATATAATCCGCCCCTCCTTCTACGGCGCAGGCTACAAACATATCGTCTTTGGGGTCACTACATATCCCCGTCAATTGAAGCTCACCGGACGTTCGTTCGGTGTCATGTTCAACGCTCTCTATCAGGGGATAAGGGCTGGCGATCATCTTCTCGCGGATATGCGGACGCTCCAGAACCTCCTTTAGCTCCTCAACGATCTGAGGCGAAGTCAGATAAAATAAAATCTCTTTCTTTCCAATGCTCGATCAGCCTGGAAAGCGTATCTCCTTTGGTCAAAACATAACTGACCAACAGATTGGTGTCGAGCACGGCTCTAATCATCGCCGGCTAAAACCTTTTCCTGCCGGAGTTTATAAACTTCCTCGCGGGCTCTTTCTGCTAGAGCCATGGCTTCCTCTTCAGTGAGCTTGTTATAAGCGGCGTTCATCTTAGCCATTAGCTTCAGTCGCTCGAAACGTTTCTGGCGCTCGGTTTTCCTCTCCGCCGTAATGGACTCCGCATACTTAGCTATTGAGTCAATATCAGCAGAAGAGATAAAGCCCTTCTCGTATGCGTCCAAAAAGCTCTTAACTGTGTCCTCTAAGTCCGGATACTGCTTACAAATGAACATAAAACGCCGGGCAAGCTTCTCAGCTTCTCCCTGCTGCTCGCTCTGGCTATGAGAGGTAGTAATCTCAATCAAAGTAGCGACATCTACCCCAGCCCAGCTTGCAAGCTTTTTGAGCGTGTCAGGGCTGATAACGGATGGGCTATCTCGCATAATCGACGAAAGTGTAGAACGAGACACACCACTTAAACGGCTTACCTCACGCAGAGAGTTAATTTCTCGCTGCTCCATCTGGATTTTCAACCAGGTACTTAACTTCATAATCGGGCCCCTCCTTCATCGGGCTGGAGATATTCATAAGCCCACTGACGAGCCTCCTCGGCCAGAGCATAGGCTTCCTCTTCGGTCAGGTCGTTACGCGCTCCGGCCTGCCGCAAAATCTCGAAACGTTTCTGGCGTTCGGCCTCCTGCTGCTGCTCCAGCTTCTTCAGTTGGCGGTACTCGTCCACGCCGATGATAGTGACCATAGGTTGACCGGAGGTCTCCACGATAATACGCTCGCCTTTGAATTTGGCCCGCTCCAAAATATCACGGGTCTTCGCGCGCAGCTCGCTGACGGTGATCACTGTCTCCATAGCCTCACCCTCCGCCCCTAGCCCTTCTACAAATTGGCACGATTCGTAACAATTGTACTCACAATCGCCATAGACAAAAAGCCTCCAGCCTCACAGCACGTATTATACTTGACAATGCGCAATCAGGCAAGAGAGAGGGTAACGGACACACATCAGTGCTCATCTTGTACCACACTATGCGCCACCCAGTTAATAAGCATTTCGTGTTCCACACTGGACTTATTATACTACAAAATCTCTTCAAAGCAAAAAGCCGAGAGGAAGAAAGAAAGGCGGCTTAACAGGCCGCCTTGTACTTTCAAAAATATAGGGCAGGCTGCTCTCTCCCCTCCATCTCGGCCGACGGTAGGAAGTGGCACCAAGAGAACAGCCTGCCAGAAACAGGATAAGTAATCGTGATTATATTATACCACACCTGTCCAAAAAATGCAAATTAGAAAAAAAGGCGGCAAGGGTGGCCTTTCTACTTCTTGGCTATCCTCCCGATTAGCCCCTCGTATATGCTGGCTAAACCCCCGGGGTAGAAGATCATCACCAGGATCAGCAGCAGGCCGTAAACTATCAGCCGGAACTCCGGGATCCCGATTTGAGTCATCCACGGTTTAATGTATTCAAAAATAGGGATGAAGATGAAGGCGGCGACAAATCCGCCCCAGATGCTTCCCCTGCCCCCGATGTAGGCCAGCACCAGGGCCTCCACCGTGCGCCTGGTGTGCATCACTTCGGGCATCAGGATGCCGATGTAATGGCCGTAAAAGCCCCCCAGCAAACCGGCAAAGGCGCACGAGATGGTGAAGTTGAGCACCCTGTACCTGGTGGGATCCACGCCAGAGGCCCGCGCCGCTTCGATGTTCTGGCCGATAGCCCTGAAGGCCAGCCCAATGTAGGACCTGGTTATTATCCTCAAGACCACGAAGGTCACAACCGTTATCGGCAACAGGATGTAAAAGTAAGGGCGATTGGTAGCTGTTTCCAGGAAGTAGGGGACGTTCAGGCCCAACGTTCCCCTGGTAAGGTCGGTCAGGCCGGCCGTGATCTCCATCAGGGTTATGCCCACGAACCAAGCCATAACCGCCGCGAAGATGCCTCTCAGCCGCAAGGTCAGCACGCCGGTCAGAAAACCCAGCAGTCCGGCGGCAAAGGCCCCCACAAATATGCCTATCCAGGGGCTAACCCCCAGCTTGACGGCCAGCAACGCCGAGGTGTAAGCCCCCAGCCCGACAAAGGCGGCAAAGCCGAAATTCACCACGTTGATGAACCCGGCCGTGAAGTCAAAGGCCATGGCCTGGGTGCCCCAGAACAGGCAAGAGACGGCCAGTTGTAGAAAGTATTCGTCCTGGATCAGAAGGGGCACAACGATCAGGATGACCAGAACAACGGCGTTCACCGGGGAAAGCCCCCACGCGCTTAGTTTGCCCAGGAGCCCATTGGCGGCGCTCTCGGCCCTCAGTCCTTTTGTCGTTTCCATGTCTACTTCTCCCAGACGCCTTTTACTTCGCTGCCGAACAGCCCGGTGGGCTTAACCAGGAGCAGCACGATGAGAATGGCCAGACTGATCACGTTCTGCCAGTCTGCTCCCCATTGATAGTACGCCACCGACTCGATCATGCCCACGATGAACCCCCCGGCTATCGCCCCGGCCACGTTCCCCAACCCCGCCAGGATGACCACGTACCACGACTTGTAGAGGGGGTTGAGCCCTGTGGTAGGGTTGGCCGGCGTGATGGAGAGCAGGCTCGCTCCAGCGATGCCGGCCAACATGCAGCTCAAGGCAAAGGTCAGGGTTTGGATGTTGTTGAGGTTAACGCCTACCAGTTCCGCGCCTCTCTCATCCTGGGACACGGCGCGGATGGCCCGGCCCGTGTTCGTTCTGCGCATGAAGAACCAGAATATACCGATGATAAGCACCGCTAACAGGAAAGCAACCAGCCTGTCAACCGGAACGTTCATCCGTCCGCCGAGGTTTAGATAACCCTTCCAATAGCCGGGGATGCCCCTGTGCTTGCCTCCCCAGATGGATAGGGCCACGTTTTGCAGCACGAAGGACATCCCTACGGTGAGCAGGAAGGTGTTAATTATCCACCCTTCCTTGGCTTTAAGCCGTAGAGGATAAAAAACTCCCTTTTCCACCAAAAGCCCCAGCACAAAGCCAAACAATCCCGCCGCCAGGATAGCCAGGATGGGGGCTACGATAGAAGCCAGGGAAGGGGGCATAACATTGGCCATGAGAGCGGGCAGGTCCAGGGTCCTGTGAATAATGTAAGCTATGTAGGCCCCAATCATGTAGAACTCTCCGTGGGCGAAGTTGGGGATATTCATCACCCCAAACACCAGGGAAAGTCCGACCGCCATCAGAGCGTACATCCCTCCTCTCAAGATGCCCGTGACAAACAAGTCCCAGATAGCCGTTAGTTCCATAAATCTCTACTCCTTCTTTGGGGAAGATCAGGTGATGCCCAGGTAGGCGTTTTTCACGTGCTCGTTTTCCCGGAGGTCCTGGCTCTTACCTTCCAACACGAGCTTGCCCTGTTCCAGGACGTAGGCCCTATCGGTTATTTGCAGGGTGGTGTTGACGTTCTGTTCGACCAGCAAAATGGTGGCCCCTCTTTGATTCAACTCCTTCAGCGCCTCGAACACGTCCAACACCAGCATAGGGGCCAGGCCCAGGGAGGGTTCATCGACCAGGATCAGCCTGGGGGCCGACATCATGCCCCGGGCCACGCCCAGCATCTTGCGTTCTCCGCCGCTCAGGGTGCCCGCCAACTGATCCCGCCTTTCCTTTAGCCTGGGAAACAGGTCGAACACGAACTGCATGGACTCCTCGATCTTCTTTTTGTCCCGGATCTTGTAGGCTCCCATGAGCAGGTTCTCGTGCACCGACATCCCGGTAAACAGGTTCAGATCTTCCGGGACAAAACTGATCCCCATCCTGCTGACCTCATAAGCGGGCATACCCCCGATCTGCCGATCCATAAACTTCACCCCCCCGCCCCTGGGTTCGAGTAACCCGGCGATAGTTCTCAGGGCGGTGGTTTTGCCGGCCCCGTTTGGTCCTACCAGGGCCACGAACTCTCCTTCAGAGACCTGGAGCGACACGCCCCACAACACCTGTAGATGACCATAGCCTGAATTGATGTTCGTTACCTCAAGCAATTTCTTCCTCTCCTCTTCAGGATCATAATGCTGGCTGCGAGCTGCGGGACAGGCACTTAGAGGATGTAGGTTTCTCCCAGGTATGCTTCGGCTACCTTTGCATCTTTGGCAATTTCGTCGGGAGTGCCTTCCGCAATCTTTTCTCCGTAATGCAGGACCATGATGCGATCGCATATTGCCATGATTACTCGCATCACGTGCTCCACCGTTATGAGAGTGATGCCCTGGTCTCGTATCTTGCGGATTAAACTCATCAGATCCCCCAGCTCGCCGGACGTCAAACCAGCCGCTATCTCGTCCAGCAACAGGAGTTCAGGCTGGCTGGCCAAAGCCCTGGCCAGATCGAGACGCTTAAGCTGCGCGGTATTTAAGCTCTCGGCCAGCGTGTCCTTGGGCATGGGGAACTCCACGAAATCCAGGACTTCCTGGGCGATAGTGGCCGCCTCCTTGCTGGCAGCGCGCACGTTGCCAAAGATAGCGGCCACCATGACGTTTTCAAGGGCGCTCATCTTGGGGAAAGGCTGAGATATCTGAAACGTTCTAGCGATCCCTTTCTTACAGATGACATCGGCGTTCAGCCCGCTTATTTTTTGGCCCTTGAACCTGACCACCCCGGCGTTTGGTCTATACACGCCAGCGATAACGTTCAGCAGCGTGGTCTTACCAGCGCCGTTGGGCCCGATCAGACCGAAAATCTGGCCCTCCTCGACGCCCACCGACACCCGGTCTACGGCCGTCAGGCCCCCGAAATTTTTTACTACGCCTTCTGTTTCCAGTATCATAAAGCTACCTGCTCTCAACCAAGCCTGGTTATCTGCTAAGGTGCCTGGCACTTCCAAAGTGCCAGGCACCTGTCCTGCCGACCTTCTCCGATGTCCATCTGACTTTATTCGGGCATCGTTATGTCTGCTTCTTTCCACTCATCCGGCCAGATTATCACCGGCGTCCCGCCAAAGTATTGCAGGACGGGGAAGGTGTAATAGCCTTTGCCCACCACGGGGTCGGGAATGGTATCGGCCGTGTACTTGTACTCCTGCATCACGATGCCCCCGGTGTAGGTAAGCTCGCCCGTCTGCACCTTCTCCTTGCCGATCTTGTAGAAGGTCTCGCTGTTCAACTCCCCGTACTCTTCGTAGGCGGCCTCGGCAATCTTGATGAAGAAATTGGTGAAGTCGTAAGACAAACCGCCGGAGGACGGGCTGGGGGCTATGCCCCATTTTTTCTCGAACTCTTCGGCGTAAGCTTTCCCTTCCTCGGTAGCCCACTGAGGGATCTGGTCTATTACGTAGTCCGAGGCGTCGCCGGTCAGATCGTACCACTCGCCGACCCAGCCCAGGCCATCGGCCACGATGACGCTCTCCAGGCCCACTTCCCTGGCCTGCTTGATGAAAGCCGAAATGGAGGGTGGAGAAGTGCTGGTGCCGGCAATGGCGGCCACGTTCAGGTCTCGCAGCTTATTGAGCAGCGGATAGAACTCCGTCTCCTCGATGTTGAAATATTCTTCGGCCAAGACCTCCCAGCCGGCTTCCTCAAACTGGTTTTTAATGCCTTCGCCGAAACTGCGGCCCCAGTCCGTATCTTCTCCATAGATGGCTACCGTTTTCTCCTCAGGAACCCAGGTCCCAGCGGCGATGGCATCCTCCAGAGCAGTGACGTAGTTGATGCTCAGCTTGGGCGGGTCGGGCCAGCCTTTGGTCATCCAGTAGCCATACTTCTCCACGTCGGAGTGGAACTTTTCGTTTACCACCCCTGTGGCGCCCATGCCGAAGAAGTGGGGGATTTTATGCTTGGCGGTCACTTCCATGCAGGCTACGGCCACGGAGCTATGCCAGTTGTGCAGGCCGACCTCGATCTTGCCCCTGGTGACGGCCTCCTCGTAGGCTCTGGTGGCCTTTTCCGGATCCGATTCGGAGTCTATCCAGACCAGCTCGACCTTGTAATCGCCTATGGTGTAGTCGATGGCCTCAAACGCTATCTCGGTGGCGCCCTTGAACTCCTCGCCGGTTCTGGCCGCTGGCCCGGTATAGGGAGCCATAACCCCCACTCTCAAAACCTTCTCCTCTTCAGGAGGAGGGGCCGCTGTGGTCACCAAGGTGGTAGCCAGCACAAGCCCTATAACCAACGCTAAAGGTAAAAGCTTCTTCATCATAACCCTTTTTCTCCTTTCGATTTTATTTACCTGCTGGCAGCCAGATAGCCGCCCTACCAAAAGGCAGCCGGGATGGCTGCCTCACTGAGTTTCATCATTATACGATTATCACCCCCCTTCGCTTCTCCACCACCGGTCACCCGGCTGGACAGGGTGAATCTCTACCCGTCTTTTTCGCAGGTTCGCCAGAGGCGAACCCGAAAGTCAGGTCTCTAATATACTCGTTGTATATTGTAAATATATCATATCTCGGGCTTTTTGTCAACCCGCGAAACGCAGAAATGAGTTGACAAATGCTGGGAATTGAGGTATAATATAATCAAAAGTTCGGTGAGTCAAACTTTTTGCTTCGGCCAGCGCTACCAGCGGTAGTTGGGTTTTTCGTTTGCACCTTTGCACATGGCTAGCATTTTTGGTGGTCCCCCTCTTTCGTGTTGATGACTTTTCTCTACCGCAGAGCACGCAGAGTTCGCAGAGATTTATCAATTTTCTCAGCGTTCTCGGCGGTCTCTGCGGTAAAATGGCAAGTCGGGTTTGCCTCAACGCAATTGGGGGAGACTACCGCATTTTTAAAAAGGGAGAAATTTTCATGGTTAAACGGGCCTTAAGCGAGCTGAGACCTGGCGAACAGGGCATCATTACCAGGGTAGGGAGCAAGGGAGTCTTCCGGCGTCGTATCATGGACATGGGCTTTGTGCCCGGAGCAGAAATCGAGATGGTGCGGGCCGCTCCTCTGGGCGACCCCATCGAGTTCAGGATCAAGGGTTACAATCTCTCCCTGCGCAAAGGCGAGGCCGAAAAGATCGAGGTGGAGAGTAAAATGATGCCTCTCAGCATAGCATCTCCAGGCGAAAAGGTCAGGCTGGTGGCTATCCACGGCGGACGAGGCGCTCGCAGGCACCTGGCCGACCTGGGCCTCACCCTGGGCACCACCCTGGAAGTGGTGCACGCGGGCACGTTCGGCCCGCTGACCGTGTCTGTCAATGGCTCGCGCCTGGCCCTGGGACGGGGCATGGCTCGTAAGATCATGGTCGAACCTCTGGAATAATGCATCTGGAGAGGAGTCAATGGCGAAGGATTTCACCATCGCTCTGGCTGGCAATCCCAACGCCGGCAAGAGCACCATTTTCAACGAACTGACCGGGGCCCGTCAACACGTGGGCAACTGGCCGGGCAAGACGGTGGAGAAGAAAGAAGGCACCTGCAAATACGCGGGCTACGAGATCGAGGTGGTGGACCTGCCGGGCACCTACAGCCTGACGGCCTATTCGCTGGAAGAGGTCGTGGCCCGCGACTACATCATCGAGGAGAAGCCCGACGTGGTCATCGACGTGGTGGATGCCGTCAACCTGGAGCGTAACCTGTACCTGGCCATCCAGATTTTGGAACTGGGGGCCAGGATGATCATGGTCCTGAACATGAGCGACCTCGCCGAAGCGCGCGGCATCAAGATCGACCTGGACAAACTATCGCAGGGGTTGGGCGGGGTGCCCATCGTGCGCACCGTAGCCAGCCGGGGCCAGGGTATCGAAGAGCTTTTGCAGCAGGCCATCGAGATGGCCCGACCGAAAGGCAGACCCCTCCGGGCTGTGGCCTGACAGAGTGAAAAGATGCCCTGCTCATAGCCCCCGCCCTCGGGGACGAGGGCTATGAGCTTTCGAGAGGAGTATAATGCCACACGATTTAGCCTACACCAAAGGCGTCTTCCTGGTTGACTACGGCCGCGAGGTCGAACAGGAGATCGCCAAATTGCAAACTCTTATCGAGGAGAACGAGGCCCTGGCCGAACGCTACCCGCCCCGCTGGCTGGCTATGAAACTCCTGGAGGAAGATAGCGAACTGGTGGCTAAAGTCAGGGGCGCGCTCGGCGGGGCGGCCCTCATGGCCCAGGCCCAAAAGAGCGTGGCCCACCTGCGAGACATCCACAGCGACGACGTGGATACCATCATCGCCGATCGGCGCTACGGCTTCATCAGCGGCCTGGTCAGAGAGACCGTGACCCGCACCACCGATAAACGGCTGCTCACCACGGACAAGATCGACGATATCGTCACCAACCGCATCCTGGGCCTGCCCATCTTCCTGATCGCCATGTGGATCGTGTTCCAGATGACGACCTACGTCTCCGGGGCTTACCTGAACTGGCTGGACGGGGTCATCAGCGGGCCTGTCACCCGCTGGGTGGTGGCTACGCTGGGCTGGATCGGCCTGGGCGGAAGCTGGGTGGAGTCGCTGCTGGTGGAGGGGGTCATCGCCGGAGTGGGCGGAGTGCTGGTCTTTGTGCCGGTGTTGTTCTTCCTGTACTTCTTCATTGCCCTTTTGGAGGATTCGGGCTACATGGCCCGCGCCGCCTTCGTCATGGATCGGTTCATGCACGCGCTGGGGCTGCACGGCAAGAGCTTCATTCCCATGCTGATCGGCTTTGGGTGCTCGGTGCCGGGCATCTACGCCACCCGCACCCTGGAGAGCGAGGAAGACCGCATCTTGACCGGCTTGCTGGTGCCCTTCATGAGTTGCGCGGCCAGGCTGCCGGTGTACGTCCTCTTCGCTGCGGCCTTCTTTCCCGAGCGCTCCGGCCAGGTGATCTTCTGGCTGTACACTTTGGGCATCGTGGTGGCTATCGTGACCGGTATGGTCTTCAAACGGACGTTGTTCGGCAACGAGCCATCAGCGCCCTTTGTCATGGAGCTCCCGCCCTACCGGATGCCGACCTGGAAAGGCATCCTGATCCACATGTGGGAGCGCAGTTCGGATTTTGTGCGCAAGGCGGGGGGCATTATTCTGCTCACTTCGGTGGTCCTCTGGTTCATGCTGAACGTTCCCTGGGGGGTGGAGGAGCCGCGCCATAGCCTTTTAGGGCGGGTCAGCGTGGCCATTGCTCCGGTCTTTGTTCCGGCGGGCTACGGTAGCTGGGAAACGGTCGGGGCGCTGGTGACCGGCTTTATAGCCAAGGAGACGGTGGTTGGCACCTTGAATGAGATTTACGCCGTCAGCGGAGAGGCCCCCGCCGAGGGCCCGGGAAAGGAGACGCCCCCGACCTTCTTCCAGGATGTGGGCCACATCTTAACCGGCTTCATCGACGCTACGGTGGACACCGTCAAGATGACCCTCAGCATCATCCCCGGCATCGACCTGATGGGCGATGAAGAAGAAGGGCAGGAGTCCAGTTTGATCGCCGCCCTGCAAGGGGCGTTCACTCCGCTGGCGGCGGTGGCTTTCATGGTATTTGTGCTGCTCTATACCCCCTGCGTGGCAACCATCGCCGCTATACGACACGAGTACGGCCTTAAATGGATGCTATTTTCCGCTACCTATATGCTGGTTTTAGCCTGGGTGATGTCGGTGATCGTCTATCAGGGTGGGGTATTGTTGGGATTTGGCTAAAACTGTGAGGTAAGGCGAAGAGAGCGTGAAGGAGATGGTGAGACTTTTCTGCACGCTCTCTTTCTATGAGCTTTCAGGAGGTTTCGGATGCTAAAGCAAGTTTTGGAAGAGTTCGAGAAGAGCGGTGGAGTGCTCAGCCTGGACGAGATGGCCGCCCGGTTGGGGGTGGAAAGCAGCGCCCTGGAGGGCATGATCGAGTTTTGGGTGCGCAAGGGGCGCCTGCGCCAGGTGGGGCCCGATGGCGGTGATTGTGCCCGGTGCGCGGGCTGCCACCTGGCCTCTAACGCGGAGAGGGGCAAGGGCTACGTGCTGGTAAAGTCAGGTGAGGAATAAACGATCACCAAAATAAAGCAGCAAAAGAGGAGAAAAACGCAATGAAGAAGCTACCGGAAGTAAATATCAGTTTCGAGGAGCTTTATAGGATGGTCATTACCCCGGTGCGGTTGAAGCTGCTACTGGCCGGCATCGCGCTGAAGGTCTTCAACCAGTTGTCCGAGCCAAAGTCAGCGGACGCCGTGGCCCAGGCTATGGGCGCCCATCCGCAGAACACCAGGCTGTTCCTGGATGGCCTGGCTGCCTGCGGCCTGGTGCTGAAAAAGAACGGTCTGTACCGGAATACCCCCCTGGCGCAAGCCTTCCTGGTGGAAGACTCTCCTACGTATCTGGGTCAGACGTTAACCTCCTCGGCGCAGCTTTCGCTCAGGGGCCTCGAAGAGCTGCCCAGGTTGGTTAAAGAGGGGCCCGCGCCGCATCTGCCGGGGACGGGTGCTGAAAGTGTAGACACCATAGTCGGCTACGAGCGGGCCGGTGCGGCGCAGCAGGCTGTTGAGATCGTCTCGGCACTGCCGGAGTTCCCACTATTCAGGAAGATGCTGGACCTGGGCGGCGGCCCGGGACTCATCGGGATGGCTATTGTGGCCGCCCATCCGAGCATGAAAGGGGTCGTCTTCGACCTGCCGCCGGTGATCAAGAGAACCGAGACCTTCATCACGGAGTATGGGATGGAAGAGCGGATGGAGGTGCTGGGCGGCGACTACAACCGTGATCCCATCGGGGAGGGCTACGACCTGATCTGGGCCAGCGCTACGCTCTACTTTGCCCAAAATATGGATGCAGTTATAAAGAAGATCTATGAGGCCCTCAATCCAGGCGGCGTGTTCATCAGCTTCTCCGACGGTCTGACCCACGAGCGGACGAAGCCTGAAATCATGGTGCTGGCCTGGCTGTCCGCAGCGCTGACGGGCCAGGACCTGGGGTTCGATCAGGGCTTTATTGCCGATTCCATGCTGCGCGTGGGGTTCAAATCGGTCCGTAGCCGCACAGTGGACACCCCCATAGGCCCGATGGACCTCGACATCGGCCGCAAGTAGGACAACTCGCTGGTGCGATGCCAGGTGTTCGGCAAGACCTGAGCTAAAGCGGCAAGGGAGAGGAAACCCCGGAGATTGGCTGCGCAGTGTGGCGCAACGTTTCGCTTTCCTACACGTATAATAGCCGGGGAGTAGTTACCCAAAACGATAGGTTCGGGATAGGTTTAGAAGGAACGGAGCTTTGTCAGCAAACCGTCGGAAACCCGTCGGTCAGTCGTCAGCCAGATGTCAGGCTTCCCACCCCACTTTATGATATATTTAGAAATAGCGGCCAAAGGAAAACGGGAGGGTTAGCTGTGTTTGACAGCATCTTCAAAGTATTGTACGTAGTCGGGTTTCTTACGGGCTCGGCGATCCGGGCGCGGTATACAAGGCGGCACAAACGGAACGGAATTACAGATGACCGCCAGACGGGGCTGGATATGCTGCTGGTGAGCCTTTCCTCCATAGGGCTGATCATAATGCCTTTCTTATATGTGCTGACCCCCTGGCTGGACTTCGCGGATTACCACCTGCCGACCTGGGCTGGCTGGATTGGCGTGGCGGTCTTTGCCGTCGCGTTGTGGTTGCTCTGGAGGTCACACGCCGACCTGGGGCGCAACTGGACGCCAACCCTACAGGTCAAGGAAGGACACTCACTCGTGACCCACGGCGTATTTCGCTATATCCGACACCCGATGTACGCTGCGCACGGGCTATGGGGCATCGCTCAAGCCTTGTTACTACAGAACTGGATCGCAGGTTTTGCCATGCTGGTGTTTTTCCTGCCCCTGTACCTGCTGCGGGTGCCGCGTGAGGAACAGATGATGCTTGAACGCTTTGGAGAAGAATACCGTTTGTACATGAACCGAACCGGCCGGGTCATTCCGCGTTGGGGGGTGGTTCATTACTCTGACGGCAGAGAAAATGTAACTTAAGGAGAGTATAAGATGCCGACCAAATTAATGGGGGTTTCCGAAACATTGTTAATACCCCTCTGGGTGCGGGCCGTGGAAACACAACGTCCAGACCCCATCATCAGGGACGAGAAGGCCGTGGAGATCATGGAAAACATCGACTACGACCTCTCCACATTCGGTGAAGCCAGGATATCACAAGTCGGGGTTTCGATCAGAACCAGGCTTCTGGATGATGCGATAAGCGATTTCATCCGCCAACATCCAGATGCCGTGGTGGTCAACCTGGGGGCTGGTCTTGACACCCGGTTCGAAAGAATGGACAATGGCACGGTCCGGTGGTATGACCTGGACCTGCCGGAGGGGATAGACCTTAAGAGGCTATTTTTTGAAGAGAGCGATCGATACCGATTCATTGCCAAATCTGTCCTGGATTTTTCCTGGATGGATGAGGTGCACGTCTCAGACGAACCGCTCTTGATTATTGCCGAAGATCTGCTGACCTGCTTTGAGGAACGTGAGATCAAAAGCATTTTCGAGACTCTGGCTACCCGCTTCCCTGACGCCGAGATGCTTGTCGAAATGCCTGCCCCGAAAAACGGTCAGGGGCTGGAATCGTGGAATGAAAAGATTGAGCTCATCAAAGAATGGCTTTTACCTGCCGTTAAGACCTTGACGGGGCAAAGAATTGTCCATCTGCGGGTTCGATAAGAGGTTTTGGGATTAAGAAGGAACCTCAAGCCGGGGAGTTTATATCGGAACACTAAGTTCGACAACCCACATGGAGGAGCAATCTTCATGCGCAAAGCAGGTTTGATCTTGCTGATCCTGGTGGGCGGCCTGACCTTTTTCTGGCTGGTGATCGTCCGCATCGTAGCCAAGCTGCACGGCGGCGGGCCCTGCCCCTACGCCCTGGCCTGGCTGGTGGACAACCCGCTGCGACGCAGGTACATGAGGCGGGTCCTGGACTGGGTGGGCATCCAGCCAGGGGAGCGGGTGCTGGAACTGGGGCCGGGGCCGGGGGCCTTTACCCTCAAAGCGGCGCGGCGGACGCAACCGGGTGGCCACCTGGTGGCGGTGGACATCCAGCCCAAAATGATCGCGGCGGTGAAGCGAAAAGCGCGGGACGCGGGTTTGACCAACGTTGAAACGCACGTCGCCAGCGCCTACGACATGCCCCTGGAGACGGAGAGCGTGGATCGGGCCTTTCTGGTGACGGTTTTGCCCGAAATCCCGGACCGGCACCGGGCCCTGAGCGAACTGCGCCGCGTGCTCAAGCCGGGCGGGGTGCTGTCCATCACCGAAGAGTTCCTCGATCCCGACTATCCCCTGGCGCGAACCACCATCCGTTGGGCACAAGAGGCGGGCTTTGAACTGAAGGAGCGTCACGGCAACTGGTGGGTCTATACCCTCAACTTTCGGAAGCCGGCGTGACAACGCACTGGACACAGATCTTTCTGGATGAACCAGGTGGAGTTATTTCTGTACAGCTTCTTATGAACGGGCTGGCGCTGAACCTTCACAATCTCTGTCGCCCTCGTCCATAATCTCTCCACATTTGGTTAGTATACTATGGGCAAAATCAAATGTGAGGAGATTTTAGATGTTAAGGCAAGTTTTGGAGGAGTTCGAGAACATTGATGGTATGCTCACCCTGGACGAGATGGCCAGCCGGTTGGGCGTGCAAAGCAGCCTCCTGAAGGGCGTGATCGAGTTTTGGGTGCGCAAGGGGCGCCTTCGTCAGGTGGAGCTTGATGGCGATGATTTTGCCCGGTGCGCGGGCTGCTATCTGACCTCCAACATGGAGGTGGGCAAGGGCTATACCCTGGTAAAGTCAGGTAGAGAAGCGTTCAGCTTCTAACCCCTAAGACGTACCGATGGTGCGCCCAGACGACCTTGAGCCACCAGGGCAGCGGCGCCCGGTCCAGGAGGGCGTAACGCATCACCTTAGCTCTTAAGCCCGGTTTTCTCCCCAGGTAGTAATCCATCGTGCTCCATTGCCAGCTCTCCCCCGTGAACTGGCCTTCCAGCTTTTTGGATTTGATGCCCAGGCGTTTGAGGAACTCGGCGGCAGGCATGACCGTGTCCGGCCAGGGAGGCACGTCCAGCACCCCCTCGTCGATGATCTGGACCCCTGCCTGGCTCAACTGTTTCTTGATGCGCCCCATATCCGCCCAACGCTCGTCAACGGTGCGGAAAAAGTCGCGGTCTACGAGGTACTTGCGCATCAAGTAACCCACCTGGAGGCGGTTGGGCATGGCCACAAAGATCAGACCGGAGGAAACCCGCACCATCTCCCGCAGAGTGGCCCCGGCATCGGGCAGGTACCACAGGGCGGCCCATTCCCAGACCAGATCGAAGGCGCGGTCGGGGAAGGGCAGCGCAGTCAGGTCCTGGTGGTGCACAAAGCGGGCCGTCAGTCCTAACTCCCCCCAGATACGCTCCACGCCGGCCAGGCGCTCGGCGTTCACGTCCACCAGGGTCACCTGGCCGCCGGCCTGGGCCAGCGGGACGCTATTGATGCCCGACACCCCGGCCATGCCGTAGAGAGGCACTTCCAGCACGGTGCGCACCGAATGGGCGGCCAGAAGGCTTTCCAGGTAATCGTTGAGCACAAAACGCTCGTAGACCAGGCCCAACCCCTCGTTATAATCGGTGAGATACCTTTTCCAGTTTTCCTCGACCATGTTTCCCTTCCCTCTATCACTCCGCCCCATGCGCCGGTTGCCAGGCCGGGCTATAGTCGAGACTGTTGGGCACGGCGTCGGTCAGATTCACCACTGCTGAGCCATCGGCTCTCATGACGTAGATGTCCCAATCGCCATCGCTGTTAGATTGAAAGGCCAGCCTGGAGCCATCAGGGGCCCAGGTGGGCTCCTGGCTCCAGGTGGCTTTTCCGGGCTCAGAGGTCATAAAGCTCAAGCGGGTGCGCTGGCGGCCATCGGCGTTTACGATGAAGATGTGGCTGTTGTCCTCGTAGTCCAGGGTGCCGTCGCCATCGGTATCCTCTATTCGGGAGGAGAAAGCGATGAAGCGCCCGTCAGGGGACCAGGCAGGGGTATAGTCGAAGGTTGAACCGTCGGTCAGGGATGCTTCGTCCCGGCCGTCAGCACGAATGGAGTACAGCCGGCCCTCTCTCTCGAAGGCAATGCGTTCTCCATCGGGGGCCCAGGCAGGATCGAAGTCGCCGGCCAGATCGTCCGTCAGGCGTACCTCTGCCGTACCATCCACGTTGATGATGTAAAGGTCAAAGTTGTTGCTCCGCAGGTCGGAGAACGCGAGGCGTGTCCCATCGGGAGACCAGGCTGGCGAGAAACCGGTAGTCAGTTCCACCAGGTCGGGGTTGCCAAGCTCCATGATGTAAATAGTGTCCTTATCGTTGTGGATGAGGTTCAGGGCCAGGCGGCGACCGTCGGGAGCCCAGGCCGGATCGTAGCCGTCGGCCAATCTCACCTGGCCCGATCCGTCGCTGGCCATAAGATAGATGGCTTCGGCTCCCTGGCGGAAAGCCTGGAAGGCGATCTGACCGGCAGGAGGTGAGGAAGAGGAGGAAGAAGAAAGAGTGGCTTGAGGTACAGCCCTCGAAGGTGGGGGGAGAGTGGCTATAGCTTCGGTGGCCCCTGGCGGTTCTCTCCCGTCTCCACAGGCAGCCGGGAGCAGGAGAAAGCAGGAGAGAAGGCAGATAAAAGGAACAGGCCAGAGGACGCTCCTGGCAGGCTGCGTCCCTGACCTTGTTTCCTCCATGGCTTTTTCAACGCGTTGTCCAGACATCTTACATTGCCATAGGCAAAGTATGGCCTTCTACCCCCTTCGCTCTCTGCGCCTCTTTGAAGCTGATGTTGAAAGGAGGATGCTCTATCTGCTCACCCCGCAGAAGAGCATCGACGGTGACAACCTGCAACCGGGGATAATTCTTGCCCCACCCAGGCGAGTGGTAAAAGCCTCTCCCCAGAGCTTCGGTAAGCATCGGGCCGGTCGGCTCCTCCAGAGTGACAAACACCCCCAGCGCCGCTTTTTCCCGCTCGACGACGTGGGCCAGGTCCCTTATATCCCGCACTCCCACCTTGCCGCTCTTGACCTGCACCACTGTCTTCTTCGGCTTGCCCTTGCCTTCATCAATAAAGTAGATTACGCCGTCAATGCCTGTATCGGCCCCCCTCTTCTCACCACCGTAGGGCCGAGCGCGGATGAGGGAAAGCGCCCACCACTCAAACTGAAAGCGGTTCTGCTTAGCCAAAGCCTGCGCCCCGGCCAGGTCCGTCGGTTCGCCGATAACGTCGTAATCCTCCCCGGCCTCTAGCTCGTAGCGATCCTTCAAACGATACTTCATCAGGGAAACAGCCAGGTGCGTGATGTCTATCCCGATCCAGCGCCGCCCTAAACCCTGCGCCGCGTCTATAGCCGTGCCGCAGCCACAAAATGGATCGAGCACCCAATCGCCTTTGTTGGAAGCCATCTTGATGATGCGCTCCAGGAGAGCCAGGGGCTTTTGTGTCGGGTAGCCCAGGCGTTCTTTGGCCTGGGAGTTTATAGGAGATATATCTATCCAAATATCTTGCAAGGGAACACCGGGGACCTCATCCAAATAGCGCTTATACTGGGGCACTTTACCTTTCGGAGGCCAGTAGATACGTCCTTCTCTATCTAACTCCTCAAGCCTTTCTATCGTAAATTGCCAGTGGGATCCTCTAGCTGTCGGGTCAATCCCTCGCCAGGGCTGACCCGATGAACCACGACGTATTCCAGCAGCGGTTAGATTATCTAGCCTGAAACGACGACCATCAGCATCAACATGACGATATTTATTCTTTAGATACTTTTCACTATAAGGTAGATATTGTGAATTCCATATATACTTACTCGATTTAGAGTAATAAAGAATGACATCATGTATAGGGCCGCACCTTTTGGCTGAACTATGGGCCGATGTTCTCTTCCAGATAACCTCATTCTTGAAATTCACAGGCATGAAAATAGCGTCAAGCAACACCTTAAGGTAGTGGCTGGTGGTCGGGTCACAGTGGAGATACAGAGAGCCTGTGGGCTTCAAAACCCTGCGCAATTCAACCAACCTGGGGGCCATCATCACCAGGTAGGCGGTCAGGTCGTTGCGGCCCAAAAAATCCACGAAGCCCGAAATAGTCATCACCACCTGATCGGGCGCCAATTCCACAAGCTCCGCTAACAGGTTTTCGGTCGTTCTTGTCCAGCGCCAGCTATCCTCGAAGGCTTCTATCTGGGCCTCGGACTCCTCCCCGCTCGCCTCCTTGAAGATGACGTTATAGCTGCGGTTGGAGTTGAAGGGCGGATCGAGATAGATAAGGTCCACAGACTCATCCGGGATATAATCCCGCAGTATCTCCAGGTTATCGCCGTAAAAGAGAGTATTTTCCTCCAACATAGCTCCGCTCCCCTTCAAACTTCATAATATGCCTTCTGATTCTATACCATTATACCCCAACTACCTCTTTCCCGCAAAACACAGACCGCGCATCAGCGGCGCTCATTTTGTTTTCCGCGCCAGGTGTGCTATACTTTCCGAAAAAGCAATGCGCTGCATGGGGAGGGAGGAACGATGGAAATTTCAATTTTGGAGGGAGGCAGCATCACCTCTGTGCCCGGTTTTCGGGCGGCGGGCCTGCACTGCGGTCTTAAGGCCGCCGAGGATCGAGACCTGGCCCTGGTTTATGGCCGCCTTCCCTGTCGGGCCACGGGCGTTTTCACCACCAACCAGGTGAAAGCTGCGCCCGTGCTCTACGATCAGGAGATACTGGCCCGCCACCCGGAAGCTATCCAGGCGGTAGTCATCAACAGCGGTTACGCCAACGCCTGCACCGGCGAGCAAGGGATGAAAGATGCCCGGCAGACGGCTTCGCTGGTGGCCGCAGAGTTGGGCTTGAACAGGGAGGCCGTGCTGGTTATGTCTACGGGCGTGATCGGGCAACCACTGCCCATGGAGGCCCTGGCCGCAGGGATCAAAAAGGCCGCCGCCCTGGTGGGGGAGGAACAGACCACCGAGGGCGGACACCAGGCGGCCCTGGCGATTATGACCACCGACGCCCATCCCAAAGAGGTGGCGGTGCGCACCCTGGTGGGAGGAACGCCCGTCACCGTAGCCGGTATGGCCAAAGGGGCCGGGATGATTCATCCTGATATGGCTACCATGTTGGGACTGATGACCACGGACGCGCTGGTTAGCGTGGAGGTGCTCAGAGAAACTTTGAGACAGGCGGTGGCAGTGAGCTTCAACGCCATCACGGTGGACGGCGATACCAGCACCAACGACACCGTGATTCTGCTGGCTAACGGGCTGGCAGGAAACGTGGAGATAACGGCCCAGGACATGCGCCAGGATTCAGCAGCTTACCAGGCTTTTTCACAGGCGGTCGGTTACGTGGCTACGGAATTGGCCCAGGCTATTGTGCGGGACGGAGAGGGAGCCACCAAGTTCGTGGAGATTGCGGTGCGAGGGGCACGGTCCGCCTCCGAGGCCCGCCAGATAGCCAAGACCATCGCTCATTCTCTCCTGGTCAAAACGGCCCTTTATGGAGAAGACGCCAACTGGGGACGAGTGATAGCCGCGGTGGGTTACAGTGGGGTGAAAATCGAGGTGGAGCGGCTGGCTTTGTGGTTTGGCGATCTGCAACTGGTGAAGGGGGGGCAGCCTTTCGACGTGAACGAGGAACGGGCCGCCCAGATCCTCTCCCAAAAAGATATCACCATCACCGTCGAGCTGGGTTTGGGAGAGGGAGAGGCCAGGGTTTGGACCTGTGATCTCTCACATGAATATGTCAGCATCAATGCCCACTATCGGACTTAATTATACTTGACAGCAAACCTGGCCTGTGATATGCTTAGTTATAGGGAGTAGGGCGGCAACAACGGACCACCCCGACGCCACGCCTGTGGAAGCAGGATGCCCCTCCCAATAGGAGCGTCGGGACTGAACTCGCCGATTTTCACCCCGTTTGTGATAGGAGAGCTTCGCATTATGGAAAGTTTAATCGGCACCACTCTGGGCCAGTATCGTCTGATGGAAGAGTTGGGCAGAGGGGGAATGGCCACGGTTTACAAGGCCCACCAGCCGAGCCTGGATCGTTACGTGGCGATCAAGGTGTTGCATCCTTTTGTCGCGGCGGAGGAAGAGTTTTTGGGCCGTTTCCACCGTGAGGCGAGGAATGTGGCCGCGTTACGCCATCCACATATCGTTCAAATCCACGATTTCGGGTCGAAAAATGATTTGTATTACATGGTCATGGAGTTCATCGATGGCCAGACCTTGAAAGCCAGGCTGGAAGAGTTGGACGATAGCGGGTGGTTGATGACCCTGGAAGAGGCCTGCCGTATCGCCGAACAGGTGGCCGACGCCCTGGACTATGCTCATCGGCGGGGGATGATCCACCGCGACGTGAAACCGGCTAACATTATGCTTACTCTCGAAGAGGAGGCCATCCTGACCGATTTTGGTCTGGCCCGCATGGTAGAGGGGGTGCGTTTCACCCGAACCGGGGTGGTGGGCACCCCGGATTACATGTCCCCCGAACAGGGCCAGGCGTTGGAGATAGACGGCCGGACCGATATCTACTCCCTGGGGGTGGTGCTTTACGAGATGTTAACAGGCCGGACGCCCTACGCGGCCGATACCCCGCTGGCGGTAGTGATGAAACACATCCAGGAACCGCTCCCCCAACCTCGCCTGATCAACCCCGCCATCCCAGAAGAGATAGAGCAGGTGATCTTGAAGGCCACGGCCAAAGATCCAGGGGACCGTTACGAGGGAGCCAGGGATATGGCCCACGCTCTGAAGATGGGTTGTCAGGTCTGGCTGGCAGCCAAAAGGGTCAGCAGCCCTTACGCCACCGTCGTGGTGGAGCAGGAGCTCGCCGAGGTGACGGACGCCGAAGCAGAGCCCGGCCTCGAAGTTGAGGCCACCGTTTTCGATACGAAAATGGTGGCCCAGTGCGTCAATTGTGGGGCCGATTTGACTACAGACATGCTCTTCTGTGTCCAGTGTGGGACCTCGGTGGGTGAGTCTCTACCACCGGCCCCGCCACCTGTGACCGAGGCCCCGCCGCCAGCGCCCGAATGGGCCAGAGCCAGGCCGGTTAGTCCCCAACCGCCAGCCCCGCCGCCAGACACAGGAGTTAAATGTCCCCGCTGCCAAAGCTTGAACCAGGCAGGGAGCAAAGTCTGCTGGCGCTGCGGGACGGCCCTGATCCTGGAAGAACCCCGACCCTCGAAAGGGCCCAACCTGCTGCTCATAGGGGCGGCTCTTGTTCTGCTAATGGTCGGGGTGATAGTGGCGGCGGTGGTGTTGATCAACGTTCTGGGCCGGGGTGAAAAGACGGCTTATCTTACAGCCACGCCGACCCGGCCGCAGATAACCACCGCTCCGACCCAGACCCCACCACCTGCGCCATCCGCCACCCCGCCGCAGATATCCGAGGGGGAAACCCCCACTCCTACCGCAACGGCTGTTCCCATTCCCACCGATACCCCCACCGGGGAGAAGCCTCTCGATATTCCACCTGTTGTGACCCTGCCACTCACCCAGGCACCGCCTGCCGCCTCGCCCACTCCCCCCCCACCGCCCACCGCGACGGCCACGCCGACCGCGACCCCATCGCCGACAATGACCGCCTCCCCCACGCCTATCCAGTTACCCACCCCAACGACCATGACTTTCGTGTTTGTGACCCCTACCCCCACCCCCACCCCCACCACTGTGGCCAGCTATGAAAACAGGATCGCTTTTAAATCTGACCGCGAGGGCAGAGAGGCGCTTTATATCATGAACCCCGATGGTAGTGAGCGGACCAGGCTGGACGACGAAGGGGTGTATCACACCGCGGCCGGGCTGGATTGGATCTCTCCCGACGGCAAGTACACACTGACGGTAATGGACAACGACGGCAACTGGAACATCTATCTCGATGCCGGTGAGGGCATCCCCCTACGGATTACCTCCAATTATGCAGACGATTACGATCCCGTCTGGTCTCCCTCTGGGGAGCACATCGCTTTCGTTTCCTGGCGGATGGGCAGCGCCGACATCTGGGTGATGGACCCGGACGGCCAGCACGAGGTGCAGTTGACCAATAAGCAGGGATGGAACAAGCATCCTAGCTGGTCGCCCGATGGGAGTCAGATCGTGTTCTGGTCCGACCGCCAAGACGGCCGCCAACAAATCTGGGTGATGAACGCCGATGGCACGAATCAATCTAACATAAGCAACAACGACTACAACGACTGGGATCCCGTCTGGATAAAAAAGTTGCCCGCACCCGAAGAAAAAGAAGAGTAGAATGAGCATGGCGTATAGGTGCCTGGCACTTTAAAAGTGCCAGGCACCTGAGGACATCGTAAATCGTCCAGGGAGGAGCTATGCCGGATAGAGAGAAAGAGATCGCACACCTGGCGGAGTTGCGGGCCAGGCATCGGACGAACATCCGTAGTTTGGAAAAGATGCTGGCCGGATATGGCATGGACCGCCCTTTGCACCTGGTCAACAGCCTGGAATTCGAGCAGGAGCAGTTGCAGCAGGTAGAAGCGGAGTTAGCAGCCCTCCAAAAAGGGCCGGTCTATACCTCACCCGTGGAGAGACTGACAGAACAGGCGCGCAGTCTGTTGGAAGTGATGAACTACACGGTCGATGAACAGTACCAGGCCGACGACCGGCAACGCTACCTGGTCTGCCGGGTGGAGGCCGGGCTGGGCCTGACTCGCCGGGACCTGATCGGTTGCGTGGAGGGAATAATTGAGAAGCAGCAGGTAGAAGCATTCGAGGCCGAGGTGAAAAACCGCAAAGCGGCCCAGGGACTGCTAATCACCCACGCCCGCATCTCGCCCGGCGCCCAGGAGTGGGCGGAAGCTACCAAAGGACGCATTCGCCTTTTCACCCTGGGCCAGTTCTACCGCCTGCTGATTGACTTTAAGCCTTACATCCACTGGATCGAAGGTGAGTACGCCCGCCTGAAGATCGAGCCTCACTACGTTGACCTGGGCTGCGAAAAGAGGCTGTACGACGAGCAGGGACAACTGCTCAGTCGAGACACCTACAAGCCCATCGACGACTACGTGGACGCCTGGCTGAGGGACCCGGCCCGCCGCCACATCTCCATTTTGGGCGACTTCGGCACGGGCAAGACCTGGTTTTGCTGGCACTACGCCACCAAACAGATGGCCCGCTACCAGGCCGACCCCGACCGCCAGCGCCTGCCGGTGCTCATCACCTTACGGGATTACGCCAAGGCGGTGGATATCCGCCAGGTAATCACCGACCTGTTGATCAACCGCTACAAGATCAGACTGACCGGCGGCTACAAGGCCTTCGAGAAATTGAACGCCGACGGCAAACTGCTGTTGATCTTCGACGGCTTCGACGAGATGGAAAGTCGCGTCGGCCGGCGCACCACGGTCAGGAACTTCTGGGAGCTGGCCAAGGTGGTGGCTGTGCCCGGCAGCAAGGCCCTCCTCACCTGCCGCACGCCCTACTTCAAAACGGCGCGGGAGGTGCAACAACTGTTCGGACGGGGAGGGGAGGCCCCGCCCCCGCTCGACCCGGAGATGGTCATCGACCTGCGGGACAAGCCCGAATTCGAGGTGGTGCACCTTCTGAAATTCACGCCGGAAGACATCCGGCTGGCCCTCCAGAAGCGCAGGCCCGACGACTGGGAAGAGTACGAAGCCCAGATTCAGGCCACCTACAACCTGCCCGACCTGGCCCAGCGCCCGGCGATGTTGGACATGATTGTGCAATCGTTGCCCGATTTGGAGAGGGCAACAACCATCAACCTGGCCACCCTGTACGAGGCCTACACCGATGGCTGGATCGAGCGCAGCATTCGTGGGGACCGCACGGTGCTGACCAACTTGAAAAAGGCCCGCTTTTTCACGGAGGAACTGGCCTGGGAGATGTTCGAGCGGGGCGAGCCCACGCTGCACTACTCTAAATTCCCGGAGCGGGTGAAGCGCTTTTTCGGGCTGGAGCAGGCGGAGGAGATCGACTACTTCGCCCACGACGTGCGCGCCCAGACCTACCTGGGCCGCGATGAAGCAGGCAACTACAGCTTTGCCCACAAGTCCTTCGGGGAATTCTTCGTGGCCAAAAGATTGTACAAGCAGTTGCGGGAGGGCACGACCCCGGAGATGAGAATTGGCGGGTGGGGGCGAGACGTACCAGATGTGGTGTTCAGGCCCTCCTTCGTTCCTGCCCCGGAGATGAGGATTAACGAGGAGATACGAGGCTTTATCTACTACCTCTTCGAGGGACAACATCCGTCTTACGAGCCGGTGAAAGCACCCCAGGGCATGGTTTACGTGCCGCCCGGCCTTTTCATCATGGGCGAGGGAGGTGAAACCTGGATTGTGCGGCTGGCCGAGGGCTTTTTCATCGACAAATATCCGGTGACCAACGCCCGGTACCGAGCCTTCATCGAGGCCAAAGGCTACATGAAGTGGGAATATTGGACCAGAGGGGGCTGGAAAGCACGGACAATGAACAGTTGGACGAAGCCGCGCTACTGGGACGATTCGCGTTTTAATGCGCCCGACCAGCCGGTGGTGGGGGTGAGCTGGTACGAGGCGATGGCTTACTGCCGGTGGCTCTCCGAGGAGACGGGTAAACTCTATCGGCTGCCGACTGAGGTGGAATGGGAGAAAGCGAGCCGTGGCGTGGATGGGCGGGCCTATCCCTGGGGGGATGTCTTTGAGGCAGAGCGATGCAACACCGCGGCATCCGGTATCCACAGAACCACACCGGTGGGTTACTACTCGCCCCAGGGCGACAGCCCTTACGGGGTTTCGGACCTGGCTGGTAACGTCTGGGAATGGTGTAACAACCTTTATAGTAGGGGGTATACTTACCGGGATCTTATGGAAGCAGGGGCCTGGCGGGTGGTGCGGGGCGGGTCCTGGGGCAGCGATCCAGAAGGGGCCCTCTGCGCCTCTCGCGTCGACCTCATCCCTGTCCATTTTGACCACAACATCGGCTTTCGGGTGGTTCTCCCTATCCCTTCCACTTCTAATTTCTGAGGCACGAACGAAGTGAACGCCCCCTGAAACCGCACGAAGCGCGGTCGGGGGGGCTAAAATTCAGGTTGCTAAGATAGGGGAAATATGGGCTCCAGCCCCTCGCTCAGCTTAGCTATTTGCGCTTCTTCTTCCTCGGAGAGGGGTTTAAACTGGTCGGCGGCATCGCAGGCCCACCACAAAAGTTCGGCGTGACTGGGACTGACCGCCGCGGTGATGGGCCTGGAGAGGGTGAAGCGCAAAGCCAGGGCCGCTTCTTCGGGAGTGTCCACCGGCGCGTACCAACACTTGGGCCACTTATTTTCTCCGCCTTCTTTCAGTTGCCTTTTAGCCAGGGCCTTCAGGGCCAATACCCCCACCCCTTTCTCCTGCGCTTTCTCCAGCACGCGGGGGCCAAAATTCCCCTGGTGCCAGCACACCCAGTTGAAGGGGAAAAGGATGCTGTCAAAGGCGAAGAGGTCCAACAGGGCCAGGGCTGCTTCCTCAGAGTGGGCGGAAAACCCCAGGTAGCGGGCCAAGCCCTGTTGACGGGCCTGCACCAGAACTTCCATCGCTCCGCCCGGCCCCATGATCCGGTCCACGTCTTCCAGAGTGCTCGCCTCGTGGAGCTGATACAGATCGAAATAGTCTGTGCGTAAGAGCTTCAAAGATCGATGCAGGTCCGCGGACGCCCCTTCCGCCGTGCGGTTTGTAGTCTTGCAGGCCAGGAACACGGATGAGCGGTAGGGTTCGAGGGCAGGCCCCAGCCGCTCTTCCGCGTTGCCGTAGGCCGGGGCGACATCGAAGTAATTGAGGCCGCGGTCCACCGCCTGGGCTACCAGACGGCTGGCCGCTTTGGGGGCCTCATCCCTGACCACGATGCCCCCAAAGCCGACCACCGAAAGTGCTTCCCCTGTTTTGCCTAATAAACGTTTTTCCATTGTGCTCACCCTCCATTATGAACCTGACGATCTGCACGTGCTCCAACGGGATGTCTGGCGTGATAGCAGGTCTTTCATCATTATTTTCATCATTATTATGAGTAATACGTTACGTTTATACTATTAAATTATACTTTTGTCAAGTCTTGAGCCTGAGAGCTGAGGCGACGTTGAGACCATCTCATCAAGCCCTGCACTTAAGAATGGATTTTCATGAAATGCCAGGCGGTATCAATATACTCCCGCAGGGAAAGACGAACGGGGTGGACGCGCTTCTTGATGGCGTAGCCTTTCCAAAGCTTGTTGACCAGCCAGAAGAGGGGATTGTTGGGAAAATTCAACAGGCGACGCACCAGAGGCCATAGCCAGGGCCATTCCACCACGATGGCGAAAAAACGTTGCAGGTTAGAAAGCTGGCGCTTGTGTTGCGGGCTGAAGTTGAGCACGGAGTTATCCCAGGCCACGGCCCCGATGTCGTCGAAGGTGCCGACCATCAGGTCGTGCTGGCGGGTGAATTCGCCCAGTTGGGTGCGGGGGTAGGGCTGGAAGATGAAGGCGTGGGCATAGGCTGGACGACATTCGATGTTCAGGTTGAGGGTTTCGATGTCATCCTCCAGGCGGCTGGTGGGCAGCCCCAGCATGTTAGTGCTGGTAAAGTAGATACCGCCTGCTCGCAGCAGACGGGCCGCCTCGGTGATGTGCTCGCGGGTCATGTTGCGTTTGAGGAGTTCGTTGCGCAGATGGTCGGGCCCGGTCTCGATGCCCATGCTGACCGAATGGCAGCCAGCCTCTTTAAGCATCCGCACCTGTTCGGCGGTGACCAGGTTGGGGCGCACGTTGCAGAAGAAGGGCAGGCCGACCTCCCGGGGATACTTTTCGGCCAGTTCTTCCAGCCACTTATGGGATAGGGCAAAAGAGTCATCGACGAAAACCACGAACTCCAGGGGGTAGTGCTCCTTGACCCAGCGCACTTCTTCGATAACGTTGTCCACGCTGCGCTGGCGGAAACGCTTCCCCTTTTGCTGGTAGATCTCCGACAGGGCATGGTTGAAACAATAGGTGCAGTTGAAAGGACAACCCCGGCTGGCCAGGAAATGCTTGATCTTGCTGTTCCGCGAGACCCGATCCCGACTGTAGACCAGGTCCCGGTCAGGCAGGGGTAGCGAGTCCAGGTCGCAGATGTAAGGGCGCACCGCGTTGCGCACGATCTCGCCATTCAGCTTGAAATGCCAGTTAGCGGTGGTCGGCTCCAGGGCGCCGTCATCCAGGGCGTCGGCCAGGTCGAGCATGGCCGCTTCGCCCTCGCCAATGCAGATGCCGTCTACCCCCTCCTCCTCGATCATTTCCGGGAAAAAGGTAGGGTGTGGGCCCCCAAAAACGGAGAAGACCTCCATCTCCGCTTTCAGACGGCGGTTCAGGTCCAGGTAATAACGCTGCGAACCGGTGATGATGCTGTAGCCCACGATGCCCGGCCGGAACTGCCGGGCCACAGCCAGGGGATCCTGGTAGGTGCCCATCACCAGTTCCACCTCGTGCCCGGCCGCTTTGAGGACGCTGGACAGGTGCATGAGGCCCTGGGGCTCGTAGTCGATTTGTTGGGTGATGAACAGGACGCGCAAACTGCTCCTCCAATAAGCGCACGACCCTTTGGAAGTGCCGCGCACTTTGCCGTTATTCTTTCCTCTTGCGTCCCCGCAATCGCAACCAGCACAGGGTCATAAGCCCGGCCCCCAGCGCAATCAGGCCCATCATCCAGGGCTGGTAGAGGGGGTCGGTCACGGCTGGAACGTCGCCGTACCGGGCGAAGCATTGCCCCCACTTGGTTTTCAGGGCCGCCTGTGCCCGCCTGTGGCCGATAAAAGGGTACCAGAAACCATCGAAATAGCCCCGCGAGGCCATAAACGACCAGGGCACCAGCGGAGTGCGCAACAGGAAGTGCTCGAAGGGCTTCAGGGGGCCGTAGTAGATGGCCTTCTGTCCACGGCTGGCAAAAGTATCGCCCGTCTCGGCCCGCCAGCGAACCTTCTCGATGTCTACATCTCCCACCACCTCGATATCGCGCACGTCGCCCACCCCCAACCCCCGTTCGTGGGCCAGGCGGATGAAGCCTATGTTCAAGGGGTCGAAGCCCTGGAGATAGGCCGAGACGGCGTCGATGGCTACCTGATCGGCCGAAGCCAGAATGAGGTCCTTCTCGAAGACGCGCATGGCGCGCGGGCCGGGCCCGTCGCCCACAAAAGTGCCATCCATGACCGCAAAGAGGCCGGGGTGGATGTCCTGCTGGATGCTCAACAGATCGACCAGGGTTTCGTGGATGACGCCGTGTGTCCAGTGCCGCCTGTCCGAGAGCAGCCCCCCGAAGGCATTTTTCATCGCCCCGGTGATGGTGGTGAACACGTGGGTCTTGATGGTGGGGAACTGGACCACGTTGCGGTCGAAGAAAATCTTGGGGATTTTGAGCCCTTCGGGATAGATGTCGTGCAGCACCAGGAAAGGCTCTTTAGGCTCGTAGTACACCCACTCCACCTGCGGCTCGTAGAGGTGGACGTTGCGCAGGCCGTATTTATCGACCACCAGCCTGTGCTTGTTGTTGCGCTCCGCGACGTAGGCGTCCACCACCACAGTGCGGTTCTGGGCGGCGATTAAACCCTGGTAGCCGTCGTCCAGCATGGTCTTGATGGCCCCTTCCAGTTGCCAGGGGGCGGTGGAGCAGGCCGGATACCACTGCTGCCAGGAGATGTTGATCTTGAGGATGGTTCCTTTATCTTTGGGCAGGGCCTCCTGATAGCCGGCCAGGTGCATCAGGCGGCGGTAATCCTCCAGCACGGTATCAGGATGGGTTTTGAGGAGGGCCACTTTGCCCCTGCCCGGAAAGTCTTTGGCTGACATTGCATACTCCTTCTTTGTCTCTTGCGCTCTCTCTTCCAAACCAGAGGATACCATATTTTTCCCTTTCTGACAAGACAGGGGCCTGGCTCTTTGGATCGCGGAGGGCGCGGAAAAACGGAACACGCGGAAGACACAAGCGCCGCGCCCTCCGTGGTCTCCGCGCTCCGAGGGCCCCACCAATCACGTTGACCATCTGGAGATGCTGTGGTAAAATCCACCTGTCGGCCTCGACGTGGGGGAACTTTCTCGAAAGCTCCAACGTCTCTAAGGTAGATTTTAGGGCCGCTTTCGTCTGTTCGCTGTGTAATGCGCCCAAGGCCACTGCTTCACCATACAGGTTTTGATAGCTCGGTCGTGTTGAAGCGGAATAAGCGACTGAAGTCGCCACTACGAATCCATCGCAATCACTGTAGTGAAGTACTACCTACGATTAGGAGGAAGAGATATGAAACACCTGTACATTGCTTTAACGCTGGTCGTGGTGACCAGCCTGTTTTTGGGGGCCGCTGGCAGGCCCAGGATGACCGCTGCCTCACCTGGCCCTGTGCCGTCGCCCATCGTCATCCAGCGCACGCCTGAGCGCGGCCAGGAATTGGCCCTCGACGGGGCCATCGAGCTGGTCTTCGACCGGGCCATGGATCGGGCTGCGGTGGAAAATGCCTTCGGCATCGCCCCTCAGGTTGCAGGCCGCTTCGAGTGGCCCGACGAGAGGACGGTCCGCTTTCACCCCCTTGAACCGCTGGCCCGCTCCACCACCTATCAGGTCAGCCTGGAGATGGAAGCCAAAGCCGCCGACGGCGTTTCCCTGGAAGAGGCTTATAAGTTCCGCTTCACCACCGTGGGCTACCTGGAGGTAGCCCAGGCCATTCCTGCTCCCGAGAGCTACGACGTGGAGACCGACAGCAGCATCACGGTGATGTTCAACCGTCCCGTCGTGCCCCTGACCACCCTGGACGAGCAGGCCGACCTGCCTCAACCGCTGACCTTCGAGCCGGAGGCCGCCGGTAGCGGCGAGTGGCTGAACACTTCCATGTACATCTTCACCCCGGATGAGCCCCTGGCCGGGGGCACCACCTACACCGCCCGCATCGCCGCCGGCCTCAGCGACACCACCGGCGGCCTCCTGGAGGAAGATTACACCTGGACCTTCAGCACCCAGCCGCCCGAAGTGGTCTGGAGCACACCCCAAATCGATCAAACCCTGGTCGCGCCTGTAACCAAAATCGAGGTCCAGTTTAACCAGCCGATAGACCTCTCGTCTTTCAAGGAAGCCTTCAGCCTCAAAGACAAAGACGGCCGCCGGGTGCTCGGCGCCTTCGAGTATTACACCGACACCCTGGTGTTCCAGCCGGACGAGATGCTGGCCTTCGATCACACTTATGAGGTGCGCATCGCCAGCGGCGTGACCAGCCTGTCCGGCGGGGAGGGGATGCGTGCTGACTACGGGTGGCGATTCACCACCGTGCCCCTGCCGCTCATCGTCGGCACCTCCCCTTACGACGGGGAGAAGAACGCCTATCCCTACACCGATTTCAGGATACATTTTAACGCCCCCATCGACCCCGATACGGTGATGGACAACCTGACCATGACCCCGCCGCTCTCGCCCACCCAGGTCTATACCTACTTCGACACCTGGGAGAACAGTTTCGTGCTCTACTTCGGGGTCAAACCCTCGACCGATTACCAGGTGCACATCGGTCCCAACATCGCCGACCCCTACGGCAACCTCACCGGCCAGGAGATGACCGTCCGGTTCACCACCGCGGCCCTGACCCCGATGGTGCGCCTTCACGTCCCTGGCCTGTTGGGCACCTACAACGCCGCCGACCCGGCTCGCCTGTTCGTGGCCTACCTCAATACCCGCCGCCTGGATTTGATGCTCTATCGCCTCGACGTGGCTGGATTCTTCCAGGCCCAGGAAGACTGGTATAACTTCACCCCATCCGGTGGCGACCTGATCCGGGCCTGGTCGCTGCCGGTCGAAGCGCCGCTGAACGAGGAACAGTACGTGCCTGTCGAGCTGGTCGAAGGCGGAGGGAGGCTCCCGCCCGGCATCTATCTGCTGGATGTCGATTCGCCAGACGTGACCTACCAACGCTGGGGCCATCGTCATCTGATGGTTGTGTCCGAGATCAACCTGACCCTCAAGGTAGCCAGCGACGAGACCCTGGCCTGGGCCACTGACCTGCCCACCGGTCGGCCGGTGGAGGGCCTGGAACTCAAGGCCGTCACCTGGGAAGGCAACGAACTGGACAGGGCTACGACCGATGCCGATGGGCTGGCTCACTTCGGTACAGACAGCCCGTTCGTGTTCAGTGCAGAGCCCTTCGCCATGGGCGGCGAACGGTGGAACCCCGGCATCACGCCCTGGGACTTCGGCTTTGGTCAGGAGTATAAACGTGACTTCCGGGCCCACGTCTACACCGAGCGGCCTATCTATCGCGCCGGACAGACGGTTTACTTCCGGGGCCTCATCCGCGCCGAAGACGACGTCCACTATAGCCTGCCCGACCTGGGGCCGGTGTACGTTACCATCCGTGACGCCGCCTGGGAGGAGGTGTATAACGAAGAACTGGAACTGGACGAATTCGGCGCTTTCCACGGGGAACTGGCTCTTTCCCAGGGGGCGTCTCTGGGCTACTATCAGATTCAGGCTGAGTTTAAGGGCCACAACTTCCAGGGCAGTTTCCAGGTGGCGGCCTATCGTCCTCCGGAGTTCGAGGTGGTCGTCACCCCCGACCAGGCAGAGGTCGTGGCCGGACAGCCCACCAAGGCCATCGTCGATGTAAAATATTTCTTCGGCGGCCCGGTGGTGGACGTGCCCGTCCAGTGGAACGTGATGTACGAAACCTATCGCTTCAAACCGCCCCAATTTGGCCGCTACAGATTCACCGACACCGACGATCCCTGGATTTGCTGGGATTGCTGGTGGCGGCGTCCCGAACCACCCCAGGTAGTGCTCAGTGGGTCGGGGCGCACCGATAAAAACGGCCAACTGGTCGTGGAGCTACCAGGCAACATCGCCCAGTTGACCGTCGCCCCAGACTACCAGGGGCCGGTCGGCAGCCGCCGCCTGATCGTGGAAGCCACCGCCAGCGGCGCAGATAACCAGGTTATCTCCGGCCGCAAAGAGATCATCGTCCACCAGGGCGAGTTTTACATCGGCCTGGCCCCGCGCCAGTACATCGGACAGGCCGAAAAAGAGATGTCCGTGGACGTCGTGACCGTCGATTGGGCCGGGGAACGGTTCCCCAACCAGAAGCTAAAGGTGGAGGTCTACCGTCGAGAGTGGGTCAACACCTTCGTCGAGGACGAGGCCGGTGGGGGTCGCTGGGAGTGGGAGACGGTGAACACCCTGGTCTTTGAAGAGACCATAACCACCGACCAAAACGCCGAAGCGGTCACCACCTTCACCCCGCCCCAGGGCGGATCGTACCGCATCGTGGTCAACGGGCGCGATGCCGTCGAGCGATTGGTGCAGAGCAGC
The DNA here is from genome assembly GCA_964646625.1 of uncultured Anaerolineales bacterium. GTDB lineage: Bacteria > Chloroflexota > Anaerolineae > CAZYHC01 > CAZYHC01 > DAOULT01. The sequence goes on along the minus strand of CAZYHC010000014.1, from coordinate 55,307 downwards.
ATCTTTGTGTGGGTCAGCGGGCGCGAGTACGTGTCCTGGCGACGGGAGAACAACGACCGCATCAACCTCATCACCGACAAGGGTAGCTACACCGTGGGGGAGACGGCTGAAATCCTGATCCCCTCTCCTTTCCAGGGCGAGCAATATGCTCTGATCACCGTCGAGCGGGGTAACATCATCCACCACGAGGTGATGCCACTGGAAAGCAACAGCCAGGTCTACAAGCTGCCTATCACCCTCGATCACGTCCCCAACGTCTACGTCTCGGCCGTCATCGTCAAAGGCCAGGACAAAGACAACCCGGTAGCCAACTACAAAGTCGGGTACGTCTCCTTTAGCGTCGATCCTGAGCCCCAAAAGCTGACCATCACCCTGACTCCCAGCGTGGAGAAGGCCGGGCCGGGCGACACCGTGACTTACCAGGTGCGGGCCACCGATCATACCGGCGAACCGGCGTCGGTTGCCTTCTCTCTGGACCTGGTCGATAAGGCCATTCTGACCCTCTCGCCGCGCCAGCCGGAGGCCATCGTCAACGCTTTCTACGGTCAGCGGGGCCTGGGGGTAAGCACCTCCAGTGGTCTGGCTATCTCCATAAACCGGCTGGTGCTGGAACAACTGAAGGAGCGTGGCGAGGAGTATGCCATGGAGGAAGGAGAGGGGATGATGCTGCGAGAGGCTCCGCCCGCGCCGATGGCTACGGCGACTGCGGAGGAGCCATCTGTCGGGGATGAGAAGGCCGCGCCTCCGCCGGGGGTGGAGTTGCGCGAAGAGTTCGCCGACACCGCCTACTGGAACGCCACCGTAGTCACCGACCAGACCGGCCGGGCCAGCGTCGAAATCCCGCTGCCCGATAACCTGACCACCTGGGTATTCCGGGGGGTGGGCATCACCGCCGACACTCAGGTCGGGGAGGCCACTTCTGAGATTCTGGTCACCAAACCGCTGCTGGTCCGTCCCGTCACCCCTCGTTTCTTCGTGGTGGACGACCGGGCCGAACTGGCGGCCATCGTCAACAATACCACCGACCAGGCCCTCGAGGTCGCGGTGGCCCTTAGTTCCACCGGCCTGACGCTGCACAGCGCCGAGGAGCAGACCATCAACATCCCGGCCGGCGGCGAGGCTAAAGTGACCTGGGACGTTACCGTCCTCGACGTGGAGAACGCCGAGTTGATCTTCAGCGCCGTATCCGACGAATACAGCGACGCCGCCCGTCCACGGCTGACCACCGGCCCGGAAGGCACGCTACTGGTCTATCGCTACGCGGCCCCGGAGGTGGTGGGCACCGGCGGACAACTGGTGGAGCAGGGCACCCGCACCGAGGTGGTGGCCCTGCCGCCCCGCTACGATGAACGCCAGGGCCAGTTGACGATCCAGCTCGATCCCTCCCTGGCCGCCGGAATGCAGGACGGGCTGAAGTACCTGGAACATTTCCCCTACGAATGCTCCGAGCAGGTGGTTTCCAAATTCCTGCCCAACGTGCTCACCTACCGCGCCCTGCGCGACCTGGGGCTGGAGCGCCCTGAACTGGAGGAGAGACTGCCTGACCTGGTGGAAATAGCCTTGAACAAGCTCTATCTCATGCAGCACGACGATGGCGGCTGGGGGTGGTGGGCCAGGAGCGACAGAAGCAACCCGCACCTGACCGCTTACGTAGTGTTTGGCCTGGACAAGGCCCGTGAGGCCGGCTTCGAGGTGCGCGAGGAGGTCATCACCCGTGGGCTGGAGTATCTGTTCTCCAGCCTGGTAAGCAGCCGGGAACTGGAAAGCTATCGCCAGGCCAACCGGCAGGCGTTCATCCTCTACGTCCTGGCCGAGGCCGGCAATGCGGCCTGGGCCAGCGAGTACACCGGCGACCTCTTCGAGAACCGCGAGAAGCTGTCTCACTACGGTCGGGCCTTACTGGCCATGACCCTGGACCTGATTAATCCCGAAGATGATCGCATCCCCACCCTCCTGAGCGACCTCAACAACGCCGCCATCCTGAGCGCCACCGGTGCTCACTGGGAAGAGGCCGACTACGACTGGTGGGCCATGAACACCGATACCCGTTCTACGGCCATCATCCTCGATGCCCTGGCTAAACTGGACCCGGACAACGAGCTGATCCCCAACGTGGTGCGCTGGCTGATGGTCGCCCGGCGCGATGGCATCTGGGAGACCACGCAGGAGACGGCCTGGGCGCTGATCGCCCTGACCGACTGGATGGTGGTGACCGGCGAGCTTAAGGGCCAGTACGATTACTTCGCCGCCCTCAACGACGAAGAGCTTACCTCCGGCACGGTGAACGCCGAAAACGTGGACCAAAGCATAAAGCTGCGGGTGGCGGTGGCCGAGTTGCTGCGTGACCAAGGCAATCGGCTGGACATCGGCCGCTACGAAGGGCCGGGTCGCCTGTACTACACCGCTCATCTGAAAATCTACCTGCCCGTGGAGGACATCGAGCCTATCAACCGGGGCATCATCGTCTACCGCCAGTACACCAGAGCCGAGTGCGCCATGGGGAAAAAATGTGAAGAGGTGGACGGAGCCAAAGTCGGCGACGTGATCCAGGTCAAGCTGACCATCGTGGCCCCTCACGATCTGTATTACGTGGTGGTCGAGGATCCGCTGCCGGCCGGCGCGGAGGCCATCGACCCCAGCCTGGCTACCACCAGCCTGCTGGAGCTTGATCCTCGCCTCTATCGCCAGGCCCAAAACGAGCGGTGGCGGGAGTTCTACTGGTGGTGGTGGCGCTGGTACAGCCGCTACGAGATGCGCGACGAGAAGATGGTCCTCTTCGCCGACTACCTGCCGGCCGGCACTTACGAATACCTCTACACCTTCCGCGCCACGCTGCCGGGCGAATACCGGGTGATCCCCACCTTCGCCAACGAGATGTATTTCCCGGAGGTCTTTGGCCGCTCCGACGGTCGGCTGTTCACCATCTCCGAATAGTACCACTCAGGGGCCTGGCACCTTGGAAGTGCCAGGCCCCTCCAGGCCCAAACATCCAGCGGGCGAGGTTATAGAGCCTCGCCCGTTTTCGTATCAGGGGCCTGGCGGGATAAATGCCATTGCCCTAGTGCTGTTCTTGATCCACCATGATCTGTTGGTCGGTTTCAGAATTCTGACCGAGGGTGGTGAGGAAGTAGCGCAGGCCGCCTTCAGTGGGGAAGATATTGTCTTGGAAGCCGAAGCGTTGAGCGTAGTCGGCGTAGCGGGGGTCACTCAAGTGGCGTAGGGTCTGGGCTCGATTCCAGCCCTTGGTGAGCTGCCAGCCGGTGAGCAGAAAGAGGGAAACGGGATCGAAGGGCACGTGGCCACGGGCGGGAGTCCAGCCCAGGAGGTGAGCCAGGACGGGACGCAGGCCGGAGAAATCGACCAGGCGCAGGAGGAGGTCGAAGTTGGAGAGGTGTTCCCAGGCGGCGGGGTCTTGTAAGTCTTCCCCACCCTGATAGAGGTAGCAGGAGCGGTAGTTTTTCTTGGGGGAAGGGGGCGTGTCAGGTGGGGTGGGCCAAGTCAGGGGCAGGCGGGGTTGCAGTCCTGCCAGACTGCATTGGGCCACGAAGGTCTGGTCTTGGGCGCGAGCCTCGGTAGGGGGCAGTTTAAGACCCATGACGACCTCCTCTCCGCCGCAGCCAGCGCTGAGCCAGCGCTTCAGCAGCCTGGTAATCAGCCAGGGTATGGCGTCCCAGGAGGCTGCGCAGGGTTTGGGAGTGAGCCGGGTGGCGCAGCCAGACCAGGGCCTCGGTGTGCAACCGGCGGGCTCGTTCGCCGCTGAGACCAAGGGCCTCCCCAATCTGCTGGTAGGTGGCTGGGGGTGAGTCCTCCAAACCGTAGCGGGCCACGATGACCAGCCGCAGCCGCTCTAGCAGGCGCTGCACCAGGTGGTGAAGAGCCCGCCGCACGGCCTCAGCTTCCCACACCAGAGCCGGGTCTGGAGCTTCGAGAGTCAGCAGTTCATCACTGCCAACAGGCGGGGCGTGAAACCGAGCGTGGGCCTTGACCGCTCGCCAAATATGGCGCATAATACAGGGCCAGGCGTAGGTAGAGAAGGCCACGCCGCGTTGGGGGTCGTAGCCCAGGATGGCCCGCCACAGGCCGAGGCGACCGGCTTGCAGCGCCTCGGTGAAGGGCAGGTCACCCAACACCTGGCGGCGCACCACGGCTTGCACCAGGCCGCCATGACGGGTCATCAGCCGGTTCAGGCTAGTGGCGCATCCCGCCTGCGCCTGCTGAAACAGGGTGGCCTCGGAGTGGTCACCGAGGCCACCCCTCAAACGGTTGTGAAAGTTCATAGGGCATCTCCTCTCTTACATTATGAGATGCCCTACTTTGCCAGATAAAGCCAGATTTGTTAAGTGCTGAAGGAGAATCTTGGGGTTGATTTTCCCGCCCAGTTCTGCTTCGAATCCCCTTAACCAGGGTCTGTCCCAAATTTTGGGGAGATGAGTTTTTGGGGTAAAATGAGTGAAACCATCAAACAGAAGTGAGAAATGAGGAGCTTGAGTCAACAGAAGAAAGAGAAAGAGCACTTTGTGAACGCTGCGGCAGAGATGTACGATGAGCTTCATGAATGGCGAGAGCAACATCCCAAGCCGAGCTTTGACGAGATAGCAGCTCAGGTGACTCCCCGGCGACGAGAGCTAATGGGAGAGCTTCTGGGGCAGTTAGCCCGTCAGCATGGGAGTGGAGAAGTAGTGGAAGGGATAGTTTGTGAGAAATGCGGAGGGATGATGGAGTATAAAGGTGAACCGAAAAGAGAGGTAGCCTGTCTCGAAGGAGAGACCAAGCTGCATCGAGCATACTACCATTGTCCCCCCTGTGCAGGGGGGATTTTTCCCCCTGGACCGGGAATTGAGGCTGGTGAAGCATAGTTGGACGCCGGAGACGATCAAACAGGCCGTGCGGCTAGTACTGCTGCCTCGGTTTTATGGTAAAGCTTGGTTTTGTGGTAAAATTGGGTAGGAGGCGTAAGAGAAATGTTACCACGTGTATCCCCCTACCCCATTCCCGAATTGGCCGAGTTTCTGTGGCCTTATCGGAAACATTTTTATCGTCTCGAAAGCCTATGGGTTCTAGAGCGCTATGTCACCGGTCTGCTGGCGGAAATCGAACCACGCAAGAGCGGCGCTGGGGTGGCTAAAGCGGTAGCTGGTTTATCCGAGTCGGCTTTGTACCGACTGATGGGCGAGACCGAGTGGGACAATATGACATTCAACAAACAGCGGATTGGCACCATGGTGGCCCAAGCCGTGGCGGGCGATGGCATGTTGATCGTCGACGACACCGCTTACCCACGCAAAGGGACCAAAACAGTGGGCGTGGCCCACCAGTACTGCGGGGTGCTGGGCAAGACGGCCAATTGTCAGGTAGTAGTTACTGCTGACTACATTGATCCCTACTATGCCTGGCCGGCGCTGGGACGACTGTATCTACCCCAAAGCTGGGGTCAGGATGAGAACCGGCGACAAACAGCCCAAATCCCGGCCGAGATCACCTTTCAAACCAAGCCCCAGATTGCCCTGGATTTGATTGACCAGGCGCAAGCGGCTGGCATTCCATTCACCTATGTGGGAGCGGACAGCGGCTACGGCGATAACTCGACTTTCCTGGACGGTCTAGACAGTCGCCAGCTTCTCTACATAGAAGGAAAGTTTAGCAAGAGGTGAACTCTGTGAACGGAAATTTATATTTCCACACTGACACGATATCGATATATCATGATGATGTGCTGGAGACGCGGCAAATACGGAATAGCACTATTGACTTGATTGTCACTTCGCCCCCTTATAACGTGGATATTAAATATGATTTGCATGATGACGAGATGTCTTACCCTGATTATCTAGCCTGGACTGAGCAATGGCTAACGCGATGCTACCAGTGGCTAAAAGATGATGGTAGACTTTGCCTGAATATCCCTTTGGATAAAAATAAAGGACAGCAACAGAGCATCTGCGCCGATATTACAACTATCGCCAAACGCGTGGGTTTTCAATATCACTCTACTATCATCTGGAATGAGCAGAATATCTCGCGGCGTACTGCCTGGGGGTCATGGCTGAGCGCTTCGGCCCCTTACGTTATTGCTCCGGTAGAGGTTATCGTAGTGCTTTACAAAAACAACTGGAAGAAAACCAGTGGTAGCAGGCAGCCGTCTATTGATAAAACGGAGTTTTTGGAATGGACAAACAGGGTATGGAATTTCAACGGGGAGAGCAAGAAGAGAGTTGGACATCCCGCTCCCTTTCCGGTAGAATTACCGCGCCGTTGTATCAAGTTGTTTAGTTACATTGGCGATACAGTGTTAGACCCCTTTCTGGGAAGCGGGACAACCCTGGTAGCTTGTGTTGAAACGAATCGTAATGGCATTGGGCTGGAAATTGACGAAAGTTACTGCGAGCTTGCCAAACGACGTGTGATTAACGAAGTTAAACATACTGAATGGTATTATGAGTAACAGAAAACCTTTTAGGCGATCTTCCAAAACGGTGAGCGAGAACTTTGAGCTTATGACCGCTTCCCTACTGCCCCAAAGGGAAGAGTGGCACGATTACGTCAATTCCCTGCCGGCTGGAAGCTGCTTGATAGTGCTCCCGAACAATTCTGGCCTGAAGAATTTGATGCTTACCGTGGCTGAGACGTTCAAGGCTCGTGGGCGAAGGGTCGAGATTCAGCAGCGGCGAATGGACACAGCCGGTAAGCTATAGCAACCATGGAAAGAGAACCTCTCCCTTTGAGACCAAATTTGAGGACGGCCGTGTCCCTTGACTATCCGGCGGCCTCCGAGATCCTAGTGAGTTTCCCCGATAAGTGGGAATTGATCCACCAGATGGAACGGGAGAGCACACCCCTTTATATCGCCGCCATGCCACCCAGTCAGGAGCAACCTCGCCAGGGCCACTTCTACGGCCTGACACCTGAGATCAATTCAGAGCTGACCACCTATCGGCTGTACAGGTTCTTTCGGCCCTGGCTTATGCCCAGCGTCACCGTGGCCTGGGACGAGGCCGCTGGGGAAGGCCAGGTTGTGGGCGGCGGGCCTCTCACGATTCAGCTTCAACCCTTGGGTCAGGCTCAGGCCTGGATAGGCCAAACCTGCGGGGTGCTTTGGGAAAATTACCTGCACGAAACGGCGAGAAGAAAGGCCAACTGGCAGGAGACGCTTTACGAAATCTGGCAGGCAGTAGAAAAAAATATGGAGGTGGGGAAGATTTTCACCCAACCCCATGAACCAGCCTTTGAGGGAGACTACACAGAGTTTTTAAGCCGCCTTGACTACCACCCTGACCCAGAAAGCCCTGGATGGTGGAGCAAGGGTAGATGAAAAGGTATTCTGCATATCTGCATAAGGGATGTTGAGGACAAGCACTCCTCTCCTGGCCTCCAGTGTGGCTATACAGACCAGTGCATGCTGATGTAGTTATGGGCAGCTTGCATATCAAGTGGTCGGGTCGTGTTACCAATGCGAACGTAGAACTCCTTGACGCCTTTGTCCGTCAAGTAGACTGGCTTGGGGCTGGGCTCTACCCGGACAATGCAGACGGTCTTGCCCTCGATTTCCTCGAAAGAGACATGCTGATATTGGGAGAACTCTGCTCCCAGAACGTCAGTGAGTACTTGGTGCAGCTTTTGCTCGTAGCCGTCTCTATCCTCTCGACCTATGGTCTTCAGGTCATGCTCGATGCCCAGCACGGTGCAGTCATCCGCTACGCCGATGAGGAGAGTGCCCCTCTTACTGTTGAGGAATCCAGCAACGGTCTTAGCAATGATTTTCTCAAGGTCTTTGTTCACCTTCTGCGTGCGCAGATCCCATCGCATGCTCGCCTTGTATTCGAGGGCAGCGTTCTCGCCGGTCAGCATATCTTCCAATGTTTGAGGTTTGGACGACTCAAGCTCGACAACGGGAGCAACGAAGCGAGAGCCAAATTCCTCGACGATCTTCGCGCTTATGCGGAAACCAGACTCTGTCTCTTCTATCCTGTGAGCTCTGCGGAGGCTGTAGAGGCTTCTTTGAACAAACGCGGGCTGGATCCCTAATGCCTCGACAATGTCGTCCATGGTTGCCAGAGGATTGTGCGCGAGAAAGGAAAAGATGCTCCGCTCGTGGCCTTGCAACCCCTCAAAGAAATCCCTTAGTGCGCCGTCGAAACTCTCAAACACTTTGTCACGCAACTCAGATCCCCACAGGCGGTCGAAATCTGTCAGTGTGATATGGATTTCGCTGGTATCCCCTACCACTCCCGCTACGAGTTCGTAAAGATGTCCACATAGGATTTGTAGCAGGCTGGGTTTACCTCCGGTGAGCTCAAGGATTTGCTGTAAGGCCAGATTCTCAAAGGACAAGAGTCCTTCTACTGGAACCTGGATGAGCGCCTTGGCATCAGCGGGATCAAGAGGAGCAAGATAGACGGGCCGGAGGGCGCCTTTCAGATTCACAAACTCCAGAGTTTCTTGATGTGGTTTGATATCCCCCGCCAAGAGAAAGTCTATGGCTTCGCATTGCTGTATGACAGCTTTGAGACAGGAGAAAATATCCGTACTCTCGTCCAGATCCAGTAGCTTCTCACTTTCATCTACTAGCACGACCGCTCGTTGCCCTCTACAAGACAGATCCTTTGATATTCTCTTTAGCTCTTTCGCGAAAGTCATGTGGTCCATAGGTGACAAGGACAAAAACTGCTCAACCCGCTCATCCGCTAGTTCAGCCAAGACCTTGAAGTAGAAACCGGCGGCATTTGTGACACCGAGTAGATCTACAAACGGCCAGCGGTATGAGAGTGTGGAACTACGGAGTTCTGCCAAGAGGACACCAGTTTGCCGATCCAGCAAATCCTCATAGAAATCCGCACCTCTCCTGGCAAAATCTCCAATCATGTATAACAAAAAAGTCTTGCCCATTCTTCTCTCACCGATGAGCAAAACCGAATCCCCGTTTTGAAGGTGGTCAGCAATCTCTCGAATCTCGCGTCTGCGACCAAAGAACATGCGCAGTTTTGCTGAAGATGGATCAACGGAGACGAAGTACGGTGATGCCATCTCAAACTTCCTTCCGTTGAAGCCATTGTTCATCGAGCTTGGCCTTAATGCTGGCGAAAGTCTTCTCTGCTGATGTGTTGGCATCGCGAACAACTGTCTGTACCAGATTCATGTCCACTAATCTTGATATGACGCCTTGATTCATTCGATCCACAACCATTGGCTTTTTGGCAATCCTAGCTAAGATCTCCTGTTCTTCGGGCTCCAGTGCCTCCCAAACGGATTGGAGTCCATAATCCAGGGTATCTAATACGGCCTCAGCAGCCTGCTGAATATCTGGAAGCAAGACAGATTGTCTCGCGTCCTCGTTTGCGCTTTCTAGTGACAGTCCGCATAGAGCTTGAGTGTAATATGGGGAGCATCCACCGAGCTCGATAATTCTATCTACCGCCTCGTCTTCAAAGTCCACACCGACCGACCTTGCTGGCTCTCTAATCAACATCTCCGTCTCTTGCCTGGAGAGTCCTCTTAGCTTGATGCCAGAGAATATATTGTAGAGCGGCGAGGTTACACTGGTCATCTTTAGAATCTGCGGAGTGCCTGCCAAGACACAAGCGACACGATCGAAGGTCTGCAGGAGGTGACGTAGAAACTCTTGGCGGGAGTCGGGCGCTTCCTCGCCTTTCTCGGAAGACTCGCTCAGCAGGAACGTCGCCTCGTCTATCAGTAGCACCACTCTGGCTTGCAAGCTGATTTTGGCTAAGTCAGCGAGAGCCCTCTTCAGATCTTTCTCAAAGTAGTAGTTGAACATGTCGATTGGCGTTTCGGCACTTGCATTTGCAATATACCAGTCAATGCGAGGAAGTTCCTTTCCGATGGCTTCAAGCACTTGATCTCTGAGGCGCAGTAGAAGGCCACGAAAGATCTCATAGTGTTGGTGACCGATCGATTCTGGTGTTACCATGAGAGCTACGAAAGGGAATTCAAGGCGAGCCTTGATTTGGTACAACAAGCTAGTCTTGCCTGCCCTTCGAGGACCGGTGACGAGATAGTTCTGTTTGTTGGCTTTGGTGATCCCCCGAAGTATCTCGCCTCGCTCAGTTACTCTGCCAAAGAACATATGATCGCTTCTGATAGGTTCGCCGTATATGTATGGATTTTCCATTTGAGATATTGCGTATACGGTTCTTACATCGTCTCCCACCCTGAAGTTGAGCGTGACTTCACCGAGCCTCCTCGGTCGGACGATGAAGGTAGCCTTTTGGGGACCTTCGTCTAGACCTTCAACGACGACTGGATTGAGTGATGCTACCTCATATTGCTCAGATTCGAGAAGTCGCACTTTGACAGAGTAGGGAGATTCTTGTCCTGGCGCTGAGACCTGTACGATCAGTAGATTGGTCTGAAGGGCCTTCATAAAGCCGCCTTCAATCACACACATGTTGACTGCGGTCGAGTCTTGATTGGCCATTATGAGTCCTTTCCTGAACGAGAAAAACTCTGACTGCTCAGTAACTTGAAACCGAGACGCTTCTTGTCCTTTGGGTCTCGGTACAAAAGATATCGCTGGTCCAATACCCGCTGTCGATATCCAATCGCATGTTTCACACAAGTAGCCACCTCATCAGGTTGAAACTTCCCATCCGGGAAAAGAAGCTTCAACAAACCACTGGCTACTGTCTTGACCGCCTTTTCGTCACGAATGTTGGCATTCTCCAAACTCACATACTGGTCAATATAGTTTTGAAAGTTGAGTGTTCTTAGAAGATGCAGGATCTCGCAAAAGTAATCGGCGGCGAATCCATTGTATGGTGTCAGGTGTTCTTGGCGTTGGCCGATTTTGCCAATCTTCCAACCGGGCAGGAAACCAGCCAGTCGGTCGAGAAAGGCTTTATGCTGCATGATGGGTGGAAGAAGTTCAAAGCAAGGTACGTCTTCGTAGTCTTGGTCGAAGGCCGGCAGATTACCAACTAGAACCACCGAGGCCGGGCTAGGAATCTCGACGTCACCTCGGTCGTATGAACCATCGGCCATGAACTTGAGCAGCTTATTAACCACCTCATCCTTCATTCCACGGCCGACTTTGTCGACCTCATCAAAGACAACAGCATCGTAGTAAGCTAACAAGCCGGGGGTTCTGTCTCGGATATTGTAGAACAGCACAGCCGGACTGACTACGCTGCCGGAGATCACACGAGAGTATACTGAGACCTTATCGAACAAATAGGTTTTGCCTGTACCTGGCGGTCCTAGCTCTATCAAGTGAGCATTCTTCTCGGCCAGAGGCACCATTCGGGAGATAATGTGAAGCCTGACCTCCACAGGATATGCATCAGGGTTGAGGCCAGTGCTGCTGATGAGTATGTTCTGCCACTCTTCCGTAGTGAAATAGCTGCGGCCTTCTTGGAAGGCGGCAAGGTCTACGTTGGACAGTTGGAACGGTCGAAATCGAGTGAGGATCACTTCACAGGTTTCGCTGTTGTACAACAGTTGGCCCATCCCCCAGACGCCGTCTACCAGCATCCGTGGGTGAGAGTCAATGATGTGCCTTTGGACCTTAGCGTCGAACAATCCCAGAGAGGGTATCTCCAATCTGTACCGTTCATCCTCAGGCTTGGACAAGTCTACTCTCACTCGGTAGGCATCGAGCAGTTTGATCTGCCCTTGCTGTTCTAGGCGATGCAAGGCTACGTTCTTTTGCTTGCGCTCCACATAGTGAGCGCGGACATAGGCGTCCATTTCAGCTAGGTTTTCCCTAGTGTCGCCTGTCTCACAGAACTTTCCAACTAACCACTCGGATACGAAACGTGGCAATTGACTGACTTCATGGCGAAGACCGAGCGACTTGTCTACCACAGCCCCCGGATAGACCTCTGTCAGTTGCCTGCTCCACTCAACGTCTTGTTGCCTCGTGGGTTGCCCATTCGATACCGTCATCTTGCTCAGTCTCCTACCATTCATCCTCGTCGTCAAAAGTGCGACGAGTAGACAAACGCATCCTCTCTCGGCGCCCCGGCTGTACAGCTAGGACACGCGTCTCCCCAAAGTGTTTTTGCACCCCCCCGACTTCTCCATCGAGTATAACCTGGACAGGAATGTCGCCAGATCTAGGTGGAATGACCGATACGAACAAGTTTTCCACATCGCGTGGCCCAATATCCCCTACCTGCAATCCTCTAAGACCCAGCTCTGGAACTCCTATTACCAAATCCTGCAACGACAGATCGTTCTTGTTGAGAATCGCAATGGAGAGTATGCCTTCTTCCTCGCTGGCTAGCCGCCCGGTTAGGGTCACTACGGGGGCTTCTATCTCAAGTATGCCTTTGGTCAGCACGGCAATAGGAACTATTGCCTCGTACATGGACAACCCACCATGCACATAGTTGCCCTTTCCCCTCCTTACGTATTGCAGAAGTCTTGGCATAAGCCAGGCAAGTACCTCGCCCTCGCTGGGGCTTGATTCAGCCAGCCCGAATTGTTCGCTTTGCTCTCGCCAAATGACATGCCACGCCGAGGAGTGCTTATTGTAGAGATCCTTTACCGCTTGCAATGCAAGCGTTATACCCTGCCCCCCTTTGACCCTGACGATAGCCAAGCGGCCGTGACGTTCCAAATCTAGGAATCCTGTCAATGAACTGTCGAACTTGATCCGGCCCTGCTCCGACATATCCACAAATCCGTGGTCACTGGTGACTATGACCTTGAGGTTTGCCTCGTCCCGGAGTGATGAGTTCTGCTGAATCCCTTGAGCAATCTCCCCTACAAGGTCCGACAGCCACTGCGTTGCAGTAGCTTTAAGTTTGGGCTCTGCCATCTTTGAGACATGAATGTGAGAGTCTATCTCGGTGTAGACGAAGGCGTAGCACTTGGCGTCGAGCTTGAGGGCTTGGCGAAAGTCCTTGTCGCCGCCGTTGACGTAGACTAACTCGTCTTCGAGATGCAGAATGCGCTTATTGGTAGGCAATGCCTTCAGTTGGTCAACTCGACCGAGATAACCCAGAGCTCGCGCCAGGGTTCCGGCCTCTTCCCAAGGTGGGATGTCGGTGCCATAAATGTCATCTACGAAACTAGCCAAGCTGCGAGGTGGCATTCCCCCAAAGATGGCGCGCCGCGAAAACTCGGTAATGGTCGGTAGCATGGCCAGGCCCGCCTCATCGCCCTGGACAACGAAACCTTGCTTGCCGAGCGTGCTGCGAAGATGTCGCCACAGTTCCCAGTCCAGCCCATCTAAAACCAATAGGATGACCTTGTCCCCCTTGTCTACACTGTCCAAAGCTAACCGTGCAGCATTCATGACCAATGGCGGCCGGTCTATGATAGAAACCGCCAGTTTGGGGTATTCTTCGAGCAGCCAGTCACCAAATTCGCTGTTTAGCCTTTCGTCGAGCGTGGAGAATGATGCGCTTAGGTCGCTCATTTGTCCGGCATATGCACTGGGTGCAGCGTCTCGCACTTCCCTTTCCAGGTGTTTGGCCTTGATGAGCAGTTCATACGTGGCGAACCAATCAGCCCAGCGAGAAGGCGTAGCCTCGTCCAGGTGACTCATGATATCGCTGAATTCGAGAAGAGAGTCAACCCATCTGGTCCTCTCCGCTGGCTGACCAGCTCTTTCGAAGAATGGTGTGAAGTGATCGTCCAGTTGAGCAGAGTACGCCGAGAATATGGCCCTTTTCTCCCTCGCAGTGCCGATACTGTACTGCTCCAGAAGCAACTTTCCTAGCCGTGCTTGAGCGGCGTCGTATTCTGCCGCGAAACGGCCTGAAGTCTGCTGAATATATCGGCTGAGATCTTCGTCCTCAATCAAGTCGTCCTTGTCCAATAGCAAGGTAAGAATCTGTTCCAGCCGTTCGATCAGCGGGTTCTCAATTTGTCCATACAGTGTCTCGCACCAAGGGGCCAAAGCATTTAGAACGGCGGCCTCACCCTTGACATCTTGCCACTGTCCGACTTGGGTGGTCATATTGTCAATCACGGCCTTGCGTGCCAGTTTGGGATAGTTGCCTAGCCAATAGCGTACAGCCAGTTGATTCAGGTAGACTCGGGCCTCACCATCTGCGCTCTTTCTCAAGATATCGGCGACAAAGGGGAAAAGGTTCTCCTTCTCAAACCGCTCAAGGATCACCCTCGCCCTTTCCTCGGCCAGACGCCGCACGCACTCGACGGCCCAACCAGTTTTGGCAGCTGTATCTTCAGAATACACAAAGGCTGCCAGGTCCCTAAACCAGCTTTCGAAATCAGAAACTTCGCTGATCTTGAAAACCTGGTTGTCAAAAGCCTTCATCAACAGAGCATCGTCAAAGGAGGTTCGGTCGCAAACTTCTTGGGAGCCAGTTACAGCCAGTAGGTCAACATGGCTTTCAACGCCTAGAGTGATCAAGTCACGGTCCGTGAGCTCGCTGGGGGCTCGGATATGAAACGCTCTTGCGATCTCATCCCGAGGAGCAATGCATCTGACCTTAGCCAAATCTTCCAATAAGGTCAGATCGTGAAAGCCCGCGCGAAAATGGCGCGAGCGCACGATGATGGTCAACGGCGCCGGTCTCTCTCCGGCTTTCACCTTCTCGATAGCCTGGCGAGCAGCCGCATAGGACTGAGCATCGGTAACCATAATCGCCTCATCGGAGACATCCTTTAGCCCAGCATATTGATCGAAGTAGAGCTTGATCAAAACAGGATGGTTCATTGCCTTCCACCTGCTTGGTTACTTCCGCGGTTTGAACTCCTTGGCAATCTCTTGCAGCCAGCTCATCAGATGTTGCTCCAATTCCTTCAGCGTCATCGTCTCCATACCACTATCCAGCAAGAAAGAACGGACGGCATCACCCAACTGCGCTGTCGGCAAGCGTGGGATGCGCTTCTGTCTCTCTTCTTCCTCTAGCTGCCTCTCCAGCTCCTTGCGCTTCTTGGCTTGCTCCCTAACGTATTCGGCTGCCTTGGCCAAAATCGATCTGAGTTGAGGAAGCAGAGTTTTCAGTTTCCTGTATTGGGCTGCACTCAGTTGCTGGTCTTTGCTAGTCAAGTCTTGGACACTAGCGATAGTTGTTTTTTCTTTGGCTATGGCCTTTTCCTTAACATAGACCTGGACGCTATCGGACTCCAACGATTCATTTAGCTTAGTCAAGTAGCTGTCCAGGGCGTTATTGATACTGGTAACAAGGCTGGCTTCGCTTTCTTGGAGTTGTTCCAAAATCTTAGTATCCGTACCAAGCTGATAACTGCAAGCTGAACAGGTCGCCCTTGCAAATTTCCGATAGTCGAGTACGGTGTCTTCCTTTAACGGCTGGCAACTCTGCCGACGCACTCCCGTGATTTTGGCATCGAAGCCGGACTTGGTGGCCACACCCTTGAAGTCAAGCTGGCTGAACTCGCCCACCAGTTCGTAGGCTATTGCTTTCTCGACCTTATTCCCGTAGCTTGCTTTGGCTTTGACCACTGCGTTGTGTTCATCCAGGTACTGTTCTGCGTACTTTTCCCACAGCTTCTCAAACTGTTCGATGAAAGCCTGACGCTTCTCCGCCGAGAGCGCATCGGAGCGATAGGTCTGCCATGCCTTATCAGCTCCTCGCGCTAAATCACCAAAGCGATCTAAGTCAGCGGCCTGATGCAGCCGCCTATACTGTCGGTAGGCAGGCTGAAGGGTTGTCCAATCATTCAAGAACTGCTCACTGGCCTCAATAGTCTGACGTACAGCTAGCGCGACACCGTCAAGGTCATCGCTGACTTTCGCGCCAGATAGCTCTTCGCCCAAGGCAGCCAACTGCTCGAAACCTTGCGCTGGTGGCAAGATCCGTCTGATTTGCTCCAGATGCCTTGTTAGCATCGTGAACGGTGCACTTTCGGCCTCTATGGACGCCAAGTTCTCCCTCACCTGGTGCAGTCGGTTCAGGAGCAAGTTGTTGCTGTCTGCTTTGAGGTCAAACCAAGTCCTCTGGTCGTCAATGGCCCGACCGAGGCTCTTCTCTAGTTCCTTGTAACGCCGCAAACCCAAGGGCTCATCAATCGCCTGCCATATTGAGCAAATATAAGTGTAAGGGACTTCTGTCTCCTGGACTGGCAAAACTCGATAGTCTCTATCTTTGCGCCTCGTAATATCCTGCACAAGCCTTTTACTGACTGATGGCATTTCCCCACTTTTGTCCAAGATATAGACTTTCTTGAGTGCCCTGGCTGCAGCAATGTACAGTTCCACCATGTAGTCGGGCAAGCCATACGGGGCTTCACCCAGGCGCTTGTACAGAGTTGCAAAAGGGGTTCCAGAGGCATCAGTCAAAGTGTCCAGCACAATCCTCCAGATCTCATATCCCTCTGTGCCTGGCTCGGGCTCCTTCAGTTCGACAACATATTTACCACTAGCGGCTTTCTCCCAACTACATAGACCAAGCACCTGCAGCGTATCTCGTGCCTGACGGGCTACTTCCGACGTATCGCTGCTGGCAAAGCTAGTTTGTGGATTGACGATGCAGTTTTCGATTAGGGCGTTAGTTGTGTTTCGTCCGTAGATGTGTTCTGCCTCGACTTTGGGGAACTTGTAATAGTACTGCTCAAACATGTCTACCAGGATGGTGTTCAAGTTCTGTGCTTCCTGCGGCTGGCGGTTGATAAAGAAGATGAAATTAGCAGCTTGTCCGAACTCTTCGACATCGCTCTGCACTCGCGCCCGGACCTCAGAGAACCTGGCTCGCACGAGTCGAGCGCGATGCTCGTTGACACTCCCCCGCCCTCCAACATCCAATTGCTTCCCTATCTCCTGAAGGGCGCGGTAGCGTTTGAGCTCCATAGGGTTGAGCATATCTACTTTCTTGGGTATGGCCACTACTACGTTGGCTGCCGACAAATCACGGGCTTTCAGGGTGACATCGCTGAATATGGCATCATAGCTTCCCACTTCAGCGAAATCGGGCACAACAAACACAACCTTGCCTTCAGCGCGTTTCGGTGTGAGAGAAGCAGTTTGCTTCAGTTGTTCGATGTCCATCCGTTGGGACTCAACGCTGCGGTCCACCTTGACGGTCGCGGTATCTGACACATTCAAGCAGACACGGGCTCCCAAAACCTGTAGTTCGCTTCGCAAAACCTCATTGGCGTCTACGTCAGCCATCTTCTCTTGGATTTCGCTCTCCAAGTCCCAGCCGACATCAACCTGTACATAGAAGTATTTTTGGGTAGATCCGTCAAAATAGAGATAGCCCGTCTTGCACAAACTCTCCAGAGCTTCCTCTACTGCAAGATCATCCTCGACGCCGATGAAATCAGCCACCTGTTCACCAGATAGGTCCGTTTGCAGATATTGAGCCTCTTCTGAACGAACCCGACTGGCTACCCATAGCAACGCCAACGGCTTGAAAGCTCTTGAGGCCAAGGGATTTGAAATCTTGCTTTGAACTGCATTGTAGGCAGCGATGACTTGCAGATAGTACTCCTTTTGCTCCATAGCGGGTAAGAAATAGTCAAACACCTGGTCGAGAGTGACCAGATTGAGCTGCTGTTCCTTGGCTAGTGGTTCATCGAGCTTTTGACGCACCACTTCGTCTACAAACCCAAACGAGGTGCGTTCAGCCTGACCCAGTTCACGGGAGATGCGTGGCAGGTAGTAGGCCACGGCAGGGTGCAGAGGGAAGAAAGCTGACAGTTTCATAGGACGGCCGTCGTCTACCATCTCAAGGGTTTCAATCAGGTCAGTGAGTTCTTTGACTTGACCACGATGGCTCTTCATCGCCTGATCGAAGGCATCTTTGTCTGGCCGAAACACACCTGCCAGCAATTTGCTGGAGTAGATTGGGAAGAAATGCTCATCAAAACGGCCCTTCATCTTAATATAGTCCCTCTGCTGCGATCGCTCTTTAAAGAAAATCTCCATTGATACGTGCATAGCGCTAACGAACAGGCACCGGCTGGTAGGCTTGTTGCAATAGGCAGCGAAGGATTGCAATTCACCTAACGTCTCAGCCAACGAGTGATGTCCAGCAGACGCATTGAGATAGGCAGTAAGTTCGTCAATCAGTACGGCGATGTGGGTGTAACCCTTTGGCTTTAGCAAATCCAACGCTTCCTGGAAAGTGATCTCCACGTCCAGGACATCACGACTTACTTTGCGCCTTAGAGCTCGTTCACAAGCCTGGTAGTAAGTGCGTAGGCCATCCCGATCATAGCTGCCCAGCTTGGCACGCAACTGTTGCAGCGAGGTCTCGAACTGTGTCTCTAGCACCTGGGCAAAGGCTGACCTGATGGGCGATGATTCCACTTCTTCCAAGTGGCTAATGGCTTCAGTATACTCATTAGAAAAAGCGACGTCTGGCAGCACCTCGCCCACCTGGTCCAGCAAGCTACGAACCAGAAGTTCTTTAAAACGAGTATCTCCTTTGTCCTCGGCGCTTACCTGGATGATCAAGAACTTCTTGTCCGATAGTTGGCCGAGCAACCTCTGTACTTCACGGAAAGTCCCAAATCTTTTCTTGGCTGTCTGGAGCCTGGTTGTGTCGCTACCAGCATCCAGAAGGGCGGACAGAATCATAAGGAAGTAACTTTTGCCGGCGCCGTACTGGGCGGTGATCAAATGCGAACGGCATCGCTCGGCTGGCAGGGTGCTGGCTGTGCTTCCCCACCCATCACCTAGAATGCTGGAAAGTATTTTCTCATATAAGTCAGCCAGGTCTTGAGTGAGAATGTAATCTCTGAAGTAACGGTTTCTCAAGTCGGCGCTGATGGCTTGCAGTTTGACGGCCGGCTCAAAACGAGCCAGGGTGGTCACATCCCCGATCAAAAGTGGCTTGCTCATACTCTATCCCTCCAACTTGCTAGCGAGCAGCTCATACAGGTTAGTCGAGACACGCCCGCGCATAGGGTCCAGACCCCAGTTCCTGGCCACAACCTCTTTGTCCGCCATAGTCAATTCCAGACGAAAGCGGCGTTCCGAAGGCCACAATTCATCTTTCCGAAGCACGTCATAGGGCAGGTGCTTGACGGAAGTCTGAACCACAACCAATAGTGGCTGATCCAGAATAGCTCGACCCAGGGCAACAAAGAAGTTAGGCAACACTTCGCGGTGCTCAACAGCCCACATGCTCAACAATGGCTCGAAGCCATCGGCAATAGCATAAGGTGCCTCACCCTCTTCGATCAATTTCTTCACAAACCTGACTACAGCCTCAGGCGTCAGATCGGACAGCTTGCGATGTGTCAAAAGTTGGGGCAGATGGTCTCGCGCAATGTTGTAGTAGGCAACGAGCTCAGCAGCCAATCTGCGCGCTAGGAATGTCTTGCCCACACCCACATCTCCCGTGAGAAGAAAAGGGCGATGCCTCCCATGAATTCTAGTCAGAGTCGTGCGTACGGCTTCATACTGTTCCTTCTGGGATGGTGTAAGGGACCATTTCGACTGGTCAACTCTGGTCATGGATCAGCATCTCCAGAAAATCTTCGGCTTTCATGGACGGATTCGGCCCAATTTGTCTCAGATCGGCAACCATCTCCAGGGCAATGGCCCGTTCTTGCTCCAGTTTGGAAAGCAAGACCATGACCTGGGGTTCAGTCAAAAAGAAGATTCGCCCCAGGCTATTTCGACCGCTGACCACTTCGTTTATCCTCACCCTGGAGACGTTCTCCGGCCATGAATTATATAGGATATAGGCGGCTGACTGCCAAGGAGGAATTCTTGACTGAACTTTCACATACGAGCGATCCTCGGCTAGCGAGAACATGTCCAGCTTACCCAAGCCAGAGGATCGTGCTAGAGCATTCAAGAATGTCGATCCGCGATCCAGGATAACCTTTGTCTTGGCATTTACTACATCAGGTACGAGGGAGACAAGAAAGCCTCGGTATTCCAGCATTGAGAACTGAGACGAAAACCGTAAAGATGCAGTGTATGCTAATTCGTTGACGATTCTATTGATTATCTTGTGTCGTTCAACGAGAGAAGCGTATAGAATATTTAGTATTGGCAGTTGATTCGTCCAGCCCTCTTGAACTGCTAGGCACTGTCCTAGATTGGTCAGACATTGAGGAGAGTTTCTTGACCTTTCGACAAGAAGGCCAAAATGGTGGCACCATTCGAACAAATCTCGGACCTTTCTCGCGCCCATCCCAAGAGAGGCCGCGATTTCAGGCAAGACATTGGTGTCAGTCTCAATCAAAGAAATAACGTTTGCAATATTGGTAAGATCAAGGTTGAAGTTCTGAAAAGGTGTGGTCATTGCCTATACTCCTTCTCTCCTTACTCTCCTCCTTACTGCCTTTTTGGCGCCCCGATAACCAAGAGCTATGCATCCCCGCTCGATGTAGGTGCGCGTAGTACACCTACCGCACTTAGTGCATTTTTCGTCATCAATAGTGAATCGCTCTTCAGTTATGGAAATCGCACCGACCGGACAAACGCCCAGGCAACCCCCGCATCCAACACAGTTTAGGTATTTCTCGATTTGTCTCTCAACTCTACTTCTAACGAGCTTTTCCTCGTTTCCTTGTGCAGCGAATGAGATACTGACTTTTGTGTCTCCAACTATCCAACTGAGCAAAAATGGATTCTGGTTACCAACGGCATAGCATGTCTTGCCATTCACGACAAATGTAGAGACCCTTCCAAAGGGTCTTAGGAACTCCACCAGTTTTTCAGTAATAACAGTAGAAAACTCGTAGGAATACGCTTGCCCAGCAGCACACGGCTCAGTCCGTTCAACCACATAGTTCTTCTCCCTCCGAATATTGCGCTCTTTCCAGTGACCGCAGCTAACGTAATCCTCAGGATTAGGCTTTCCCTCTCGGATCGCATAGGCTAGCAAGTACTGATGCCACTTGGAGTATAGATCAGGGAAATGAAGTTGCGTCAGATATTCGTTGTACCCTCCGTTGCTTGGACAGTACATACAACCAACCCGACTGAATCCTAAGTCATATAGAGCGTTGCTGGGGATTCCATTCATCATAATATAAGCCCATACTGCAAACGTGGGCCAGTCTAGGATAGGCCTGGCCGTGATTTCGCGAGCGTATTTCGGTAGTTGATACACTCGTGGGTATCGTGTTCTCCTCACAGATTCTGCTCGCCTGATTCCATCAAAGTTTAGCACTTTGCAGTTCAATGTGTTATAAAATGTGTTAATAGGTTGCGATTTGCACACTGTACAACACCATCGCATAATTCGGCTGGGCGGGCCAAGGACATCACACAGTTCCAGAAAGGATTGTTGAGGTCTTTGCCAGAACAACTGCACCTCTAAGTACTCTGCGAACTTAGCGATATAGTCATAGGTAGGTGGGTATTCTATGGTGGTATCACTGAACAAGAGCGGTGTAGGACCAATAGCTTTGCTGACCAACACCGCCACCAATGCGCTGTCTTTGCCGCCGGAAAAGGAAACAAACCTAGCTCGATGGGGATAGCTTTCGGCTGTCGCTCTCACAAAGCTAATAGCCTCTTCTTCCATGCGAGCAAGGACGTCTTGATTCGCGGCTAGACACCGATTCCATTGTGTAAGACGGTATTGTTCAGTAAATACGCTGGGCGATACATCGTTCAGTTTATGTAACCAATCCTGAGCAACTTGCAGTTCGCCATCTCTAACAGTCAAACGCAGCAGAGCTCCTTCGCCGAAGTAGACGAAGTTATGACGAGCAAAAAGAAGTGTTGGAAGTGGTCTTTGCAAGATGCGCTCCAGCATCTGCCGCTCAGTCACAGAAACAGGTCTACGGTCGCCAGATATGGGCCGTGCCTTCCCGCCACATAGGGGGCAAATCTCTGTTAGGACAGGAATCTCACAGTGTTTGCACCAGAACACGTCCCAGTCTTTCTCTTGTAGGCTCTGCTTTTGCTGGTTCATCTAAGAGAAGACCTTCTTTCGAAGTTGATTTCTTGACTTGGCTTCCAAACATCTAATTTGGGACAGTATTGTCCGTGACCTTTGTTGAGCACTTGGCTTCTGTTGTGTAGGATGAATAAGCTCAGCATCCACTGCTTCGCTGAAACCACGATGCTGTAAGGCAAAAAGAACTTGGCTACCATCCAGTCTTTGACCAGGCAATCTGTCCAAGCCTCACCCGGATATCTCCTCGCCAAGAGCGTGTCCAGGTCCGAGTAGCGATACTCCACCAATATGTCATATGGGTCATTCACGTCTTGCAGTGGTAAGCAGCGTTTTTCGGGCGGGCAAGAGAAGCAAACGTCCCGTCGGCTTTTCAGGGCACTATCGGCTGTGGATGCCTGGCTGGAAAGCAGCACACCTCGTACCAATTCCGGCCTGTGCTCATTCAGGCCAGCCCGGATAATGTCCACCATCGCCGGTGCGGGTTTCCCTGTGGCCTCGATCCAGCGTACCAGCAGCCTGACTTCCCGAAGTCCCAGATAGTGTTCGCGTATCTTGGGCACGATCCTCTCAGCAAACAAAGGGTGATACATTAGCCCCTTGAGATAGTCAAGGTTCTCTTTCTTCTCGTCGCTCCTCCACTCCTTGGCGAAAGGAATTTGCCCCGAGTCAAACAGTCGGCGGATGGCTCGCTGCAATCTGTTGAAGGGCGGCGATAGGTAGTACCACTCGTTGTCGCTGTCCAAGTAGTCCAGGCGCTTCAAGTTCAGTTCGTAGGACCGTTGCTGAATCACACCTCTGTGCAATCGTCGCCGCACCTTGGGAGCTACGGGCAACCGCAGTGCGAGAGAAACCAGCTCTACGAGCTTCAGGTCATTCATAAGAACGTTGGTTTGAGGGGAAATCACCACGTCCTTTTCATCGACAAGCCGTACCCCAGCGGCATTGAGTTCCTCGATCAGCTCATCAGCTTGGTCAATGCCATACCACTCGCTGACCTCACGGATCTCGGTGTAGTTTGCTGTGCCTCGCCGTATGCACTTTTCTATGAAGTACCGGACATCGGGAGCGCGTTCCACTGTTTCGCTTCTCTCTATGTCTGGGCAGCGATTTGTTCCAGGGCATTACTCAAGGCATCAATGTCGTCTGCTGTGTTGAAATAGCCAATGCTAGCCCGGACAGTGCCCGTGTCAGACGTTCCCAGATACCCATGAATCAGCGGTGCGCAGTGCAAGCCGTTGCGGGTGGCAATGTCGAAGCCACTGGCTAATAAATGGGCCAAGTTCAGAGGCGGCCAGCCCTCCAAAGTGAATGATACGACGGCGACTCGGTGCGATCCACACGAAGGGCCGTAGGTCCTGATGCCTGGTATGGAGGCTAAGCGGTCAAGAAGACGCTCTGTCAGCTCCCTCTCGTGCGCTTGAATAGCCTCTATACCAGTTTCGAGCACAAAGCGGACGCCAGCGCCCAATCCAGCTAGGCCAGGAGTATTATGTGTGCCGCCCTCGAAACGATCCGGCATTTTCTCGGGTTGTCGGTCTGACGACGACTGCGAGCCGGTCCCTCCTTCACGAAACGGTTGGATTTCTATCCCCGGTTTGATGTACAGCCCACCGGTCCCCTGGGGTCCCAACAGCCCCTTGTGGCCCGTGAAGGCCAGCAGATCAATCTGCATCTCTTGCACATCTATCGGCACACAGCCAGCGGTCTGAGCGGCATCCACCATCAACAACGTGCCATTTTCGTGCACCAGAGCGCTGATGGTGCTGATGTCATGAACAATGCCCGTGACGTTGGAGGCGTGAGTGATGCATACTAACTTGGTGTCGGAACGGAGAGCAGCGCGAATATCTTCAGGGTCAACGAAGCCTGTGCCATCACATTCCACCCAGGTGACCTCAACATGTCTTCGCTCCACCAAAGAGCGTAGCGGACGCAGAACCGAATTGTGGTCTGTCACAGTAGTGACAATGTGATTGCCCGGCAGCAGTAATCCTTTCAGGCCCAAATTCAACGCTTCTGTGGCATTAGAGGTGAAAACGATCTGGGTTGGTTCCTCAACGTGGAACAGTTGGGCCAGCAGCCTTCGAGTCTCTGCCACTATCTGACCAGCTTTCCGTGCCGTAGCATAACCCGATCGGCCCGGATTGGCACCGATATCTCGGTTGAAATGATCCACGGCTTGATAGACGCTTTCTGGTTTGGGGAAGGATGTAGCGGCGTTATCTAGATAGATCACTGTTTTCGTCACCTCTTTCAGTCCAGAATAGCTCGAGCTTGTGGCTTCGAATGGGACGGCGCAATGTTCTGAGAGCCTTCCCCTGGATCTGGCGAATTCGTTCGCGGGTCACGCCAAACTCTTGGCCAATTGCTTCTAAGGTTCTCTCTCCACCGTCATCGAGTCCGAAACGCATCTTGATAACGGCCCTTTGCCGTGGCGACAGGGTATCCAATACCTCCATGAGTCTTTCACGGAGGAGCTTATGGGATAAGTGTTGTCGAGGGACAGGGGCAGACTTCGAAAGGCTGAGCATGGAATAGTCAACACGGTCTGCTGTCTTCTCCGCTCTGGAATCCATCAGCCCTGCAAGACAAGGCGGGAGCTCAAAATCATCGTCTTGCACCACTCGGAACCAGTGGCGGTCAGCAAACTCTCGGACTGGACACGGCCACTGCTGGACAAACCCTGTTCCAGTGTCGTTCCACACCAGGGGGAAGCTCGAGCAGCAAAGAAGCGAATCTAAGGAGCACACTTCAGGCAACTCCTCAAGAAGATAGGCTACCCTCTTTTGTGACACTCCGCAGTGTTGTGCGATTTGTTCTATTGTCGGCTCCCTACCCAAGTGAATCTTCAGATCCTCTACAGTCTGTTTCACTTTTCTAAGACTCTCTTGTACGTGAACCGGTAGACGGATAGTGTTACCCTGATCTGCAAGAGCTCGCGTAATGGCTTGGCGAATCCACCACGTTGCGTATGTTGAGAATTTGTAGCCGAGGCGATAGTCAAACTTATCAATGGCTCTGAAAAGCCCAATATTGCCCTCCTGAATGAGATCAAGCATCGGTAAATCCCGATCATGATAACGCCAGGCGATGCTGGCTACAAGTCGCAAGTTGGCTTCAATGAAACGCTGTCGAGCTTCATCTCCCTTTCGAATCTCCGCGCGTAGCCGAGCCCTATCTGAGGCAGGCAAAGCTTCATTTGTCATCAAACGAACACGTGCTCTCTCTCCCCGCCGCATTAACTTGGCTAACTTCACCTCGTCTTCCGCTGAAAGCAAACTGGTCTGGCGAATCTCAAACATATATAAGTCATACAGATCTTCTATTGACTCTAGACGTTGTGGTAGAGGGACATGTACGGGCTCCGGTTCTGGTTCGATTACTTTAGGCATTTCCTCGACCGAAGCCGCCGTAACGATCTCGACGCCCAAGTCTATAAGTGTTAGGCACAAAGCGTCGATCTCGTCGAGATGTTCGTCTCCATCAGGAAAGAGGGTAATGATCTCTTCATATGTTACAAAGCCTTGCTTTTTGCCTTTTGCGATCAACTCCTGGGCTACCACGTTCCTCACTGCCTCGTTACAGATATCAATCCTTGACTCTTACCTGATTCACTCGGCATTGTCAGCCCAACGCCTGATGAAGTGGCGTGTTTGGGATCGGGTAGTTCAGTTTTTAAGTCATCAGGCCTCAGGCTATTGGGGTGTTCTTTGAGGATGCGTTGGATTTGCTGGCTGAGTCTGGAGTTAGGGTTCAACATCGATACCACCCTAACCACAAAGCTGCCCCCCTGCTTATGCTGGAAACGGCTTTGAGATTTGTCATCCCTGTGCTTTACATCTCCTGACCAAGCAGGCGGTTTGAAGGATCACAGATGGTAATTCATTGAGAAGCGTTCCGTCGATACCCGTTTATCATCAACTGTGATTATATTTTATTTCGTCCAAAGTGTCAACATAAGTTTCTGAGCTTTTCCCCCTTGACATAGCATCTCCGTTTATTAGAGAGTAGACATATTCGCTACTTACGACCACTCTATCGAGTATCACTGGCTGAAAACGAGCTTTTAGAGCAGTGATTGGTTTGTAAGATCATAGCGAGTATCTGCTCTTTGACAATCCCATATCCCAAAAACTGAATAATGAGGCATGAAGCCAGTCACACATGCGTGACTGGCTTTTACTTTTGCCATCGAAAGAAAGGAATGCAAGTGTGGAAACCTGGCAGGAGATGGTCAACAACCGTCTCATTGTCCTAGACTTCATGATCCAGGCCTTGTTGTTAGAAAGCACTCCCGCAGCCAGGGACAAAGCCCTCCAGGAAGCAAGGAAGCTGTGTGAAGTCCTGGAAGGCTTGAGACTGGAGGAAGCCCAGGTGGAGAAAGCATTGACCCCAGGCCCGAAGAAGGTCATCGAGCCGGGGCCGGGGGACGTGCTGAGCCGCAAGGACGTGGAGCTATTGGAGCGGGCCCAGCGAGGCGAGCTACCCTGCCCCAGGTGTAGCCGTATCCTGGACGGCGAGTTCGTCTACTCCCCGCTGAAAGAAGGCAACTGCTATGCCGGGGTCAGGCTCCATTGTCTGTGCGGCTTCGTCGAGTATTGACACGGAAACACGAAAGGTATGAAGAATGAAATGAAAGGAGAGATCATTATGGACGACGTGGGAGGCAAGATTCACTGGCATGGTGATGAAAGAGTCATCATAGAGGAGCTATTGGGCCTGGTCGATGGGATCAGGGCCGAGCTTTACGACGATCAGGTGGAGGCGGCGGTCTGCGACCTGGAGCTTCTCAGGAAGAAGGTCGTGGCCCTCATGCATGACCACCAGAATGGGGAAAGGAAAGTTGAAGGGGAACCGGCGCGCATCCTGAACCTCAAGGACGAGATCGTAACGCGCTGGAAAAGGCTACCCGCCGAACACCAGGCCACCATGCTGCTGATCCTGATGGATGATTCCGAATGGGCGGCCTGGAGCGTGGAAGCCTGGGAACTTCTACAGGCCAGGGAGGGAGGTGAGAGATCATGACTACACCCATCACTGGAGTATCACCTCTCGCTCCGGTGACCGTAGGTGGACACCGAGGCTGGTGCGACGCCTGGGCCCAGGACGAAGCGGGCCTGGTGCTGGCTTCCTTCCTGGGGCCGGTCACCGTCCTCCAGGCCATATGGGGACACCTGGTGGCCGGGCATTACGTCGAACTGGAAGGAGAGACTTTCCTCCACCGCCAGCATACGGTCGCCTACTTCGAAGGAGAGGCCGACAAGGGCGAGTACAAGGTACGCTATCACCATACAATCGTCCGTTTCCCTCAACTGGAACAGGGACACCTGGTCATGGTAGCCGAACCGGCCACCCTGATGGTCGAGCCAGGCCAGACCGGGTATCTCCTGGCCGCTCAAGAGGACGGCGACCCTGGGCGCTTCTTTGCCCTGTGGAATCGCCTCGTGCCCTTGCCTGCCAGGCAGGAATGGGCCCTCTATCTGTGGCGGGAAGGTCTACGGCGAGAATGCCTCCGGCCCATCGAGGCCGGGGGCTGTCACGCCTGGGCCATCGAACCCCAGACCGAACCCTGGGTGGAGATCATCCGCCAGGGGATCGAGAGCAAGGTGCTGCGATGAACGTTTGCAGCGAGTGCAGCCAGCCTGACGCATATCTGGTTAAGGTTACCCTGCGGCTCTACCGCTACCCGCCGGTGCACAAGAACTATCGAGGTGGGTGGAGTGTGGCTCAGGTTTTCCTGTGCCTGGACTGTGCCTTGCAACGCTTCCCGCAGGCCAATCCCAGGCGACCGATCAAACTGAAGGAGCCGGAATCACAAGAAACATCATAAAATAAAAGAAAGGAGGAAGACGAAAATGTCTCGTTTTCTGAACCTGGCCAGGATGGGTTACGTACCCACGCCGCCGCTCGTCGTTGAACGGGTGGCGGCTTTCTTACGTCCTGAGGGGCCGTGCCATCTTCTGGACGTCGGTTGTGGCACTGGCGAAGCTTTGGCCCAACTGCGTGGCCTGCTGGGATACGGCACCACCTTTGGCATTGAGCTGGACGTGGAACGCAGCGAAGCCGCAGCCCAAGTCCTGGATCACGTCCTGGGCGGGAGTTACGAGCAGGCCCTGGTCAGCAAGGGCCATGGGGGAGCAGAACTACTCTGGCTCAATCCTCCCTATTCCACCGACACCAAAGCAGGTGGCCGCCTGGAACTGACCTTCCTGCGCGAAACCCAGGACTGGCTCAGACCGGGAGGAGTGCTGGTCTACATCATCCGCCAGGTCCACCTCAGCGACCACGTCTCTCGAAGGCTGTCCATCTGGTTCGAGGACCTCAGCGTCTACCGCTTCCCTGAAGAAGAGTACGGTGATTATCAGCAGGTGGTCATTCTGGGAGTCAAGCGAGGCAGGGCCACGGAGGACGATAGCACCTGTCTGCGCCTGCTCCAGGCAGCCAAAGCCAGACTGCCCGAACTGCCAGAGGTGCCCGACAGGCCGCCCTACGTCCTGCCCGTGCGCTCTCCCAAAACGCCCTGGCGCTTCCGCTCGAAGCACATCTCCGCTGAGGAGATACAGGCCGAGGCTCTGGCTAACGGAGTGTGGCGGAATCGCTGGTGGCTGGAACGACAGTCGCCCGACCAGTTGTCTGACGAACGCCCGCTCATGCCTTTGCGCCTGGGCCACCTGGCCCTCTTCCTGGCCGCAGGGTTGCTGAACAACGTCGAGCTGGCGCAGGATGGCGAACGGCTGCTGGTCAAAGGGCACACCCGGAAAGTCCAGGTGGACGTGACCACGCCTGAAGAGAAGGAACAGGGAGTGACCCGCACGGTGGAGGAGTTCCGCACCACCATCTGGGTGCTGGACCTGGACTCAGGGGAATCTCGTCACCTGGACAATCCCCACGAACTGACGGCCTTCATCGATTGCTGGCAGAAGGAGCTCTCACGAGCAGTGATCGACGCCTACCCGCCGCGGCACGACCTGCACATCGACGATGGGGAGGAGACTATCCTGGCTCCCTTGCTCAGGCACAAGCACCTGGCGGGTCGCCGCGAGACAGGTCTCCTGCCCGTGCAGAAGCAGGCGGCGGTGGCTGGATACAAGTCAGTTCAACGCTACGGGTCGGTCACCCTGGTGATGGGCACGGGCACAGGCAAGACGGCCACCAGCCTGGGCATCGCCCGCCTGCTCCAGGCCGACTATCTGAGGAAAGCTAAAGTCATATAAGAAGAAAGGGGCAAGAAAATGTCACTTGAGATTATGGTAACGGACGCCATCCTGTTTCGGCCAGAAGCAAGGGATGCAATCAGGGAGTCTTTGACCAACAGCGGGTTCACGGAATTCGTGGACTTCGGTTGTATGGACACCTGCCTGTATCTTCACCAGTGGTGGGACATAGACGGGGTGGAAGCCATGCTCAAGAAGTTCTCGGAAGCAGGCTATCTCCAGCCCTGTAACGTGCTGGTCGTGCCCGATGACGGAGGAGAGGCGTGGTTCTACGTGATAAAAGGTAACGCTTTACACCAGGCCGGGGCCGTGCCAGCCGAGAGCAGTCCCGTGGAGTGGGAGGAATGGGAGCTGGAAAAACACAAACAGCTTTTCAACCCAGACCTGCCCCCACTGGAGGTGTCAGAAGGAGATAAACATGAGTAGCAGACAATGGATGGAATGGTATCCCCTCGAACGCAAACCCTACGCCGTGGTGGTCATGACCGAGGAGCACCTGCCGGAAAAGTGGCTTCGGGAAGTCAAACAGACCGTGCCCATGAGCTACGCGGCCATCGCCCGCCGGCCGGGAGAGGTCACCACTTCGTGAGGAAGACAGCCTGCATGGGCCGCACTACGCTGTGCGTGCTGATCATCCCCAAGAGCATGGCCAAGCTGGGCAGCGGCTGGATGGGAGCCTGGGCCTGGCGCACCTGACAGGGGAACAGGTTCTACGCCTGCCCTCGCTGCGGGGAAGAACTGCCCCCACTGAGCCAGTAAGGCGAACACGATCCCTTGTTGAGAGATTTGCTGTCCGCGGCGCTGGCTCTTTTTTATCAACAGTTGCAGAATGTGAGCCAGATGGCCTGGAGGTAATATGTCTTCCCCTGGGGAAATTCTGAATGTCTGCGGATGGAAAGCTCACAAGCTACATCAGCAATTCGCAGTTCCAAGCCTTGCGAAGCGCTGGAGCACGGCGGAGGCATTGTCGCAAACGCGCTATTATCTGCTGTTACAGTGCGCTTGGTTGGGTTCTTACTCCTGCGGAGCATAATTTTTCAAGATGACCGGCTGGTAGACAGTGTTAAGCTCTATATCCCCCAGACGAAAGACTCCTTCTCCCTCGGTGGCCGCGTAGACTACCTTCCCATCAGAGGAGACGGCCATGGCGGTGACAGCCTTAGTGGACAGCCCCTCGTTGATGGGCAGCCAGTTGGCCCCGCCGTCGGTGGATAGATAGACTCCGGTGCTATGATCGGCGGCGTAGATGGTCTGCGAATCCATAGGATCAATAACGATGTCCCATATCGAGGTCCAGGGCACTGAATAATAATCTGCCCCAACGACCCTCCTTGGCGGTTTCTCCAGCGAGATGGTGCCTGGCTGCACGTTCCCAATGGGCAGCAAATAGTGGGGACATTCTAAATTGATTCCGGTGTTGACCGCGCTCCAGAGCTCGCCGCCGTTGGTGCTTTTGAAAACGCCGACCCCTTCGCTCAGCCCGGCGTAAATCACTTCTGGATTTTGAGGGTCAATGGCCAGGGAGCGGACATCGGTGGAAGCAAGGCCGTTATTTTTCATTACCCAACTCTGCCCGCCATTGGTGGTCTTGAACACCCCATCTTTCCAGGTGCCGATATAGACAGTATTGGGATCAGCAGGATGAACGGCTATGCAGTGAACGTTAATGAAGGAGGTTCCCAGGCCGTTGTTTATCTCCGCCCAGGTTTCGCCGCTGTCGGTGGACTTGTACATCCCAAAGCTGGGCCTAGCCGGGAAGTCCCCATCAATGCTGCGTCGGCCTTTTCTCATGCCAGCATAGACAATGCCTGGATTCGAGGGGGCATAAACAATGGCCTTAAAGCCGTGCCTGCATTCCTGGGGGCCGCCTGTGCAGGCCTTTTCGACATCAGGGTGCAGGAAGACGGTTCTCCAACTGTTCCCGCCGTCCGTGCTTTTGTAGATAGTCCCAATGAACTCGCTGGAGATGAGCACTTCCTGGAGGTTGGCGGGATTTAAGGCCACTGCGTACCATTCTGGCTCGTTGGCCGGGGGAAAAGCAACGCCGGTCCAGTCTTCTCCACCGTTATAGCTTCGGAAGGGCCCGCTACGCCCGATGGTATAGACGATGGCCGGATAATCGGCATCCATGGCGATATCGTGCAGGTGGGCGCCGGTGTACCCCTTGCTCGAATCGACCCAGGTTTGGCCGCCATCGGTGGATTTGAAGTTCCCCCCGTTGTAATTGTTGGCGAAGAGGGTATAAGGGTCATCGGGATCCACGACGGCGCTTATGGGAATGCCGGCCCTCACCCCTGGTGGCCCCCAGCACCCTTCACCCGGTTTCCAAAACCTCTGCCAGGTGTCACCCCCATCATCGCTTCTGTAGAAAGCACTTGCACTTCCGGCGTAGATTACGTTGGGATTAGAGGGACTGAAGGTTACGATGGTGAAAATGTCGCCGGAGAGTACTTTCTCCCAGCTCGCCCCCCCATTCGTGGTTCGGAAAACGCCGCCCTGCCCCCTCGCATTGTTTCCCGAAGCAGCAAAGAGTATCTGTGGGTTGGTAAGGTGCATTTCTAAAAATCCCACGAAACGGTTGCCTTCGCTGTTCGGTATCCCGTTGTTGATCTGAAACCACGTCTCCCCGCCATCGGTTGATTTCAAAAGACCAACCCCTACATCGTTAAAGGCTTCCCGGTCGAAGATTCCCGTAGAGGCGTACATCACATTCGGGTTGGTTGGATCAAAGAGGACAAACCTCACCAAATTGTCCCCCTCCCAGACGGAACGCCAGTTCTCCCCCCCGTCCTCAGTCTTGTAAATCTTCCCTTTGGTCTTGTCAAACTCGATCCCCAGGACTCCAGTGGAGATTTCCGCTCCGCCGAAAACGATGTTGGAATTGTAGGGATGAACGCCGAAGTTGCGGAAGCTTATCTCGTCCCCTTCTGTGACGCCTTTGTCCTTCTTGCCCCAGGTTTCGCCGCCGTCGGTTAACTTATAGATTCCCTTCGCATTCTGGGTTCCCGCCCAGACGATGTTAGGGTTAGAGGAGTCAATGGTCAGGGAGAAGATAGGGATACCATCCAAAGAAGGCCCCGTCTTGGTCGTTATTCCCTCATTCCTCTGAACCCAGGTGGTTCCGGCATCGTAGCTTTTGTTGACGCCGCTGGGGTTATCAGTCACGAACATGATGTTCTTATTTCCAGGGTGGATGCGGACATCGTAGCCCAGGCCACCACTGGGTCCGCCGGTGCGTGTCCAGTTGTAGCCGGGAGGAGGTGTAGGAGGAGGTTCTCCAACGACCAGGACATCATCGAAATGAACGTGAGAACTATCGAGGGTCTCAAAAGCGATTCGGCCATGAAGAAGAGGGTCGCCGTCGGTGTACTCAAGCCGCAAGGTGTCGTTGACGTAGACCTTGATGTTGCCCTGCACCCCCACTATCTCTACGTTGTACCAGGTGTTGAAACTGTGGGGTACGTTGTCGCTGGTCAGATCATAGAAATTACCCCAGGGGGCCTCTTTACTCAGATATAGGCCACCAGCATGAAAGCCGATGCAGTACCTTCCGTTGTCGCTCACCCGATAGTTTAAGTGGACATTGCCGTTGATCAGCTTGACCTTGGTTTTGAAGCTGTAGTCGGGCCAATTGTGTCCGGTGCTGAGAGTGGCCCAGTTATGACCGGAGCCGCTGAGGATGTGGTTGCTGTCCTCGCGCTCAACTTCCCAACCTGCGTCTAACTGCCAATCATTGGCGTTACCGTCCTCGAAATCGTCTTGGAAGAGTGTTGTCCACCCCTCTTGAGCCTGGGTGGTTTGAGTAAATGGAGGCGAAGCGATCATCACCAGAAGCAGAAGTGGTAGCAACGTTATTCTGAGAAGCCGCAGAGAGTCCTCAAAAAACTGTCTCTTAGGCTCCAGCAGACACCACTTAGCCATGGCAGTCACCCTCCTTTTGCAAATCAGTCTTATTCCCCATTAGTTAACGAAATAGCTTCTTATTTGACAAATATTTTGTTTATCCTCGGTAGTAGAATCCCATTTTTTGCAAGTTTATCTTTACTGGCTTACTTTGCCTTTAAAGAAACAAAAATACTCGCCGGGGCTTTGATCTGCCTTCGACGGGCTTTTGTGCTATACTTCAACTTGCTGTAGCGACCAGTCCACCCCAACTGTTGCCTCGCCAATGAGCGTAACCGGGCGAGGCTTTGTTTATTCAGGGCTGTGATGGAATGTCTACTGTATAATTATACCACTATTTCCCTGTTTTTGTCAAATGAAAATAGGACTACCTGATCACCGAAAACAGGACCACTTTGGATATCTCGTTTGAATCTTGATCACCGAAAACAGGACCATTTGATCTTTGAAAACGAGGCCACCTCATAGTCAGGGCTGTGAAGGGCTCGGGCAACTGGCGGCCGTTTGCGAGTTACCCAAACCCAAAGCCCATCACGTCAGATTCTCCTCCTGAGCTTCCCGTTGTATACGCTTCCGGAATCGGTACGACTCGCCTGCAAACTCCAAGATGTGAGCTTTGTGGGTGAGTCGGTCGAGCAAAGCGGCGGTCAGGCGCTCATCACCGAAGACCTGAGTCCAGTCGGCAAAGCGCAAGTTGGTGGTCACGATCATGGACACCCGTTCGTAGAGGGTGGAACAGAACTGGAAGATCAACTGTGCGCCAGCAGGCGAGAAAGGAATGAAGCCCAACTCGTCCAGCACGATCAGGCGGTGTCTGAGAGCCGTGGCCAGGAATCTGGGCAGTTGGTGCTCATCCTGGGCCTGGATCAGTTCGTTGACCAAACCGGCGGCGTTGTAGAAGCGCACACGATGCCCTTGTCGGCAAGCGGCCAGCTCCAGGCCAGTGACGATCAGGCTGCCCAGGAGTCTCCTGGTCTCCGGGTCGCAGCGGCCCAGGTCAACGATCAAGACCTTGCCTTCGTCCATGATGCGGCGAAAGTCCAGGACGTTTTCCCTGCCCCCCAGGATAAACCTCAACTGGGGGTTGAAGGTGAAAGCCGCCACCTTGTTCAGGGTAGACTCCCGCATCAGGGGCGCTTCCCTCCCCCAGCGGTCGTAACGGTCGTGGAAGAAGGCCACTACCTCGGAGTTGGAGACGTTGGAAAGCAGCGCCTCTCGGAAATCCTGGTCGGTCAGGAGGCGGTGCATCTCCACCAGGGAAAGGTTGTTCTCGATCAAGGTGATGAGGGCGGCCAGGGTGATGTTGGAGAACTGCGGCGCTTCGGCCAGGCTTTGCGGCCAGGTGCGGCGGAAAGCCTCGACCACGTTCTGGGCGGTTTCATAAGTGCCAAAGGGAGTAGCCAGGACGTTGAAGGGCAGGATGAAATCGGTGCGGCTGGGGTCGAAGTAGATGATGCGCTCCAGGTTCTTCCTGTGGTGCAGGTAAGGCTTGTCCATGTAGGACTTATCGTACCAGGTCGCCAGGTAGCGGAGGGTATCTGAGGCCAGGTCGGAGTGAGGGTCGAGGAGGCCACAGCCGCGGCCCTGGGTGATGTCCTGGAACAGCGTATGCTCCAGGAGCTTGCTCTTGCCCTGGCCGGTGATGCCTACCACGTAGGTGTGGGCTGCTCTCACTTTGAGGGGGACCCTACACCTGGGGAAAAAAGAGAAAGGGCCGGTCTGGCCCAGGACGAGGTGGTCGCTGCGGGCAGGAAACAACATTGTTCCATTGTATCCAAAGAGTGTGTATGTTTCTACCCTTCTTTCCCTGCCTCGCTTTTCACCCCAACTTTCCTGAAAAAGGCCAAAGTTGAGCCACTTTCAGTTGGGTCTTGACAAAATGGCTCACCTTTGTCTACACTGACATCAGTTCCATGTACGAAGCCTTTTTCCAACTCAACGAAAAACCCTTCTCTCTAACCCCTTCCCCCAGGTACATCTACCTGGCTGATCAATACAGAGATGCCCGCGCCAAATGCTTTTACTTCCTCAATCAACGTTCGGCTTCTATCTACCTTTCCGGCCCCATCGGCAGCGGCAAGACTTCCCTGCTGCGCATGATGGCCCAGGAACTGGCCGGCGATGAGAAGAATAACGTGGCCTACATCATCGCCCCCAACCTCAATACCAGCAACGCCCTGTTGAGAACCATCTGCGAGGAGTTTGGAGTCAAGACCGAGCGCTCCTATCAAGGCAGCCTCAAGAACTTCAACAGATTCTTGTTGGACCAGGATAAAGCGGGCAGGTTTCCCGTGTTGCTAATCGACGAGGCCCAGAATCTGCCCCGAGAGGCCCTCAAGCTGATACACTACATGCTCAATTTCGTGACCAACGAAAAGGTGTTGCTGATGATCATTCTGGTGGGCCAGGAAGAGCTGGCGGAGAAGATCAACCGCTTTCCCTCTTTGAAGTCGAGGATGTTTCCCTCGGCCTTATCCTCTCTTACCCGCACGGACATGGAAAACCTGATCAGCTATCGCTGGGGAGTTGCCGCTGGCAACCCCAAGGCCCATCACCCTTTCACCAAAGAGGCGCTGGATGAGATCTTCGTCCGCTCGCGGGGATTGCCCAGGGACATCTGCAAGATTTGTGACCTGGCTCTGCTCCAGGCTTTCACCAGGAAGAAGAGGCAGGTCACCCCGGCCATGGTAAAGATGGTTGTCGAGGACTTGACTTTGAATGAGGAGAAGAAAGATGCCTGAGTCCCTATGGCAGGCTGTCCAGAAAGAAACTGAGAAACAGAAGGTTAAGACGCAACCTGAAAGCGCCTCTAAGCCTGTGCAGAGCCTCAAGGCCAGGAAGAGCACTCCTCTCCCCCACTCTAAAGGGGCGGGAGACAAGGAAGTTCGAAGGAAAGAAGGAACGTCCCCACGTCCGAAGGTCCGGCCGTCCGTCCCAAAGTCCGAACGTCCGAAGGAACGTTTGATTGAGCGCAGGCCCTACGACTTCTACAAAGACCAGGTGCTCTGGCTGAAGGAGACCAAGCTGGAAATAGAAAAGAAGTATGGAAAGAGAGTACCTGCCAATGCGATGGTGCAGTTGGCTTTAGACCTGCTCATCGAGGATTACAAAAGAAACAAGGGAAGGTCGAAACTTGTTTCGGAGCTTGTTTCGAACGGAGCTTAGGAAGAACGGACGTCCGTCCGAGTGTCCGAAAGTCCGTTTGAACAAAGATACCCATGTCCAAAGGGAAACGTCATTGTAACGTTATACGAAGAGGTTCTAAAAAAGGTGAAAAACCCGCCGCCCGGGTTGAATACCTGATAGGGGAGATCGAGAAAGTGACCGAAGATACCCACAGCCGCAAGACGTTTCGAGACATTGCCGCGGCGCTGCCGGATGAGGTGATCTTTCAGTTCCTGTCAGCCATAAAGCAGAGCAAGGGAATAAGGAATCGAGGAGCAGTCTTCGTTTCGGCGGCTAAGAAGTGGCTTCAAAGGAGCAGGAGTGGATAATCGTACCTTACGCTTCGAAACTGCGTTTAGACGGCCGCTGGCGAAGCGAGAGAGCATATTTTGAGCGCGGTGGTGACCCTCAAAAAGAGCACCACCGCTGCAGGAGGGAGGTGAACATTTACGGATTACACCAAGCTGATCATCGTCGGCAATCTGACCAGGGATGCCGAGGTGAAGCAGGCCAAAGAGAGTGAGGCCAGATACGCGGATTTCACCGTGGCTGTAAGCCGCAACAAGGATGAGAAGACCTTTTATCCCGTGCGGGCTTTTGGTAAGCTGGGCGAGAGCTGCGATATGCTCAAGAAGGGGGATCGAGTGCTGGTCGAGGGGGAGTTAGAGGTCTCCGAGTATGCTGCTGAAAATAGCGACAGGCGGATGACCTATCGCGTTGTGGCCGATACCTACCGCAAGCTGTAGGGTATATCTCAAGATAGTACAACCTACAGAAGCAATCGGATGCCGATTTGCTGCACGCGACAGCGCGGTCGGATGCACGCGCTGGTTATGCGGCCATGCCCAACAACATGTAAAACGCTCCCCAAGACAAAGCCCTTGACTAATCGTCTCTACATAATGGGTCAGGTGGGCTTGAACCTTGAGACAGATTCGGCTTACTACTGCGGGATTACTGTAAACTTCTCCCAGTCCCTCAGCTCGTTGGTTTCCCCTCTAAGCTTCCAGTCCCGGCCTGGTTCGTCATTCATAGCAGTGACATACCTGTTGTGATAGGTTTGAAGAGCTATCCTGACCTCACCCTGCTCAAGTAGTTCAAACACTCTCATACATGTCAACTGCTCTTCGGTGTCTGGATCGATTACTGTAAACTTCTCCCAGTCGCTCAGCACGTTAGTTTCTCCTCTAAGCTCCCAGTCGAAGCCTGGTTGGTCATTCATAGCAGTGACATACCTGCCGTGAGAAGTCGTAAGCGCAACCTTGCCGTTATCCAGGCAGATTAGAGTAAACTTCTCCCAGTCACTTATCTGCCGAGTTTCTGCCCTAAGCACCCAGTCTCGATCCGCGCCCATAGCAGTGACAAACCTGTCATGAAAAGTTTTAAAGGCCACCGTTTTATGTGGTGGCGGAGGTGCGCCAGTCGGTGGCGGAGGCGTTAGAGCTGGCTTGAGAAGAATGCTCTTCCTTGCTGTGTCAATATTCCCATCTCCATCCCACGATATCCTGGAGAAAACGGTGCCAGGATCCCTGTATCTTGACCCTGGATTATAGTCGTGATCGACCGACAGGAAATCGGCTGCAATCGTGCTTCCCTCGACCGGTGGCGTGTCCCAGGGGATGCGCATTCCTATGACGTAGCCCTTGTCTTGGTCGTTGGTATTATTAAAGGTTGTTGCACATTTGAGACGGCGATCGGTGATGATACTTGTCCAGTAATCATCGAGCATACTGTGCCTATACTCCTGGATCTTCCCCCCATTTATAATAACGACAGAAACGGAATCGCTATCCCAGTGGGCCTCCCATGAGGCTTCTTCTACTTGCGTATCGCTGACGTCAAAGTGGGCATATAGATAGTGCTCATCCCACAGCAGCCTGACCACCGCCGTAGTCGAGTCATTGACCACAGGGTGCACAGCGTATTCGAGTGGCTCGGCCAGAGACCAGACCTCCGCGCCAAAGTCGATATATTCTCTGTCAATCATAGGTGGCTGGTCAATACGGATAGCGTTGACCACTGTCGAAGTTGACGGTATTGGCGTCTCAATCGGTATGGCCTCGTCTACAATGACGAAAGTTCTAGTGGCAGTGACGCTTCTGCCTTGCTCATCTGTTACTATAACCTCAACAATGGCTTTTCCGCCGGGAGTGTCGGGAGCATGATAAAAGTTAGATAATCCACCCTCACCAATGGTATCTAGCTTCCCGTACTCTCCGACACCGTTGAGATTCCAGGTAACCGTGCAATCCCCTGTGGCCCTAATACACACCTCCAGGGTGACGACCTCTCCCTTCTGCACTTTCGTCTGTACTACATCCGGCATATCTGTTTCCAACAAGACTTCCGGGGTGGGGGAGTCTTGCGCTAAGATGGGAGCGGACAAACTGGCGTCGAGGTCAGTCCAGCCCACGATTGTCAGGATGCCTATGAAAAGGCTAACCAACATGAGCGTAATCTTTCCTTTGTTCAACTTGATAGACATTTTTCCCTCCTTGTGCTCATTTCACTGTTATTTGCAAGCTCGCGGTCGTTTCCTCGATAATGTAGTTATCACCTCCTTCACCTCTTATGCGCAAATTTAACTCGGTTTGCCCAACATGGCTGGTTACGTTAAATGGAAGTGGCTGTGCGCAATCCCGAGAGTACACGGTTCTGACTCCGTCATCGAGTGAATGCAACTCCCAGTCACAAACCATATTTATCCCAGGAATTGTAGGGGATATGGTGTAGCGAGACTCTATCCATATAGCAATAGCACCTTCTGAGGAGAGAGCAAGGGTTTGACCAGAAGGGACGATAAAAGACTTTTTCGGGATCACAAATGCATATCTGATGGCAAAATGCAAAAACTGGACGTACACCGTAACCGGGCTTGGGGTAGGCATAGTGGGCGTGAAGGTGGGAGTGTCGGTCGGCGTGGGCATGTGAGTCGGTGTGTCAGTTGGGGCGGGCATAAGGGTGGTAGTGTCAGTCGGGGTAGGTGTGACCGTCGGGGACGGGGTGGTGGCTACAGCAATAGCAGTAGGAGTCCCGAACAGGTAAGAGCCTGCGTTTGGTATCAACCACGCTCCCAGGGCGATCAACAAGCCTATCACGCCAGCTATGGCTCCTACTTGCTCCCAGTTTAGTCTACGCCTGAAAAGTCTTTCCTGGAACGAAGTAGGCAGTTTCTCTAGCTCTCGTTGCCTTTCTGCCTCCTCCAATCTAAACTGAGCATCTTTATAATTGGGATCAATACTAATGACTCTCCGAAACGACGATATAGCCAACTCCCATTTATTCATAACAAAAGCTCTTATCCCCTCTCGGTAGAGTCTCTCTAGCTGATGCTTGTCATTTTCAAGTTCCTCCTTGATCCGCTCAATCTCTTCCTTTTCAGCCTCAATCTGCTTAAGCAGGAATAGAGGTTCCTCCCCTTTGGCATAAATCGCCTTTTTCTCCATCAATAGCTGCAAGTTGCGTTTGTGTTCCCTCAGTTGATTTTCCAAAAAGGCATGCCTTTGTTCGTCCATATTACTTGATTCCACATCAACCTCCGAGGCCACTTACCTGGAACTTATTGCTGACGTGTTATAATACGCTACCAATGCTATTACTTTGAGGGCCAGGATGTTGAAAACAGCAGCCTGACTGCGTCCGAAAATCCAAGTACATAGCCGTAGTACCCAATTGCCTCTTCAAATTCTTGTTGAATCTGACGTAGCAGGCGAGCAGACGAGACGATACCGTTATCTGGTCTTTAAGGCAACGCTTAGTTTAACGGGATTACATTGTCGCTGATGTTATTTGGAAGGTCGGAAGGGCACTTTGTAAGGCAGTTGAAAGGCAGAGATAGTGTAATGCGTGGTGGGTAATAGTTTTGCCTGGTATGTAGCAGGCGCGCAGAGTAAAAAAGCCTCTCTGCTCACTATAGCTCAAATTAACAGGATTGGAGTCATTTACAATGATTATACCATATTTTCATAAGATCGCAAGCTAGAGCAACTGAGTAACAGGTGTGTTCATGGGTAAGAAAGTTACCCTAGGTAAAAGGGTTACTCATGACCCGTATTTACCCCGAAAATCGGTTACCATTTTGCCTGCCATTATCACTAATGGCAGGTTAAGACTGGCCGCTGCGGACATCGAGCCCTTGCGGCCAGCAAGGGGGAGACTGAACTGCCTCAGGGAGGGCCATTTTGGGGTCATAAATCGGTCAACCTTCTTCTGAACATCGCCCTGGCCGACATCAGGAGCGGCGACGGGCTCTGCTTTCTGGACCCTCATGGGGGAGTGACGGAACAGATCTTGCGTTGCATCCCCCAGGAGCGGGAACAGGACGTGATTCTGTGGGATCCGCTGGACGTGGAGCGGCCTTTTGGACTCAACCTTTTCGAGTGTACCGAGGTGTGCAATCCCGCCGTGGTGGACCGCATGTCGGACGTGTTCTACAAGGCCCTGGAAAGGGTTTTCCCGGAGTCCTTCAGAGTCGCCCCCCGCATGTCTGACCTGCTGCGCAACCTGGCTATCGTGTTCATCGAAAACCAGGGCTACACCCTGGCCGAAACCTGGCGCTTTCTGACCGATAGAGAGTATCGAAAGCCCCTGCTGTCCAGGGTGACCAACCCCCAGGCCCGGGACTTCTGGGAGGATTTCAACCGCAAGTCCCCTCGCATCCAGGACGAAATCGCCGCCTCCAGCCTGAACAAGCTGGACCGCTTTCTGACCAACACCCTGCTGCGGAACATCTTCGGCCAGACCCAAAGCAGCCTCAACTTCCGCCAAATCATGGACGAAGGCCAGGTCCTCTTGATCAAGCTGCCGGTGGGCTTGCTGGGTGAGGAAAACGCTGAGTTCTTAGGCTCGATCATCGTGGGCCAGATCCTTGACGCCGCCTTTTCCCGCTCAGATGAAACGACCAGGAGCTATCGGCCTTTTCGCCTGATCGCTGATGAGTACCAGCGTTTTGTCTCCTCTGCTTTTCCCGTCCTCCAGGTCGAGGCCCGGAAGTTCGGCATCGACTGCCTGGTGGCTCATCAATTTCGGGGCCAGCTTGACAGGCTCAACCAGGGCTCCACCCTGAATGTGGCCAACAAGATCGTCTTTCGGGTGACGCCCGACGATGCCCTGGCGCTGGCCAGGGAGTTCGATTGCACTCCACCCCCACCCCTGGTGATCGGCGAAAAGCCCATCATGACCTATGCCCCCAGGCCTGTGGAGCATTTGCGGCGGGCGGGTCATTCTGACCCCCGGGTTATAACCCTTCTCAGACATCTGGACAGCTTTCTTTTCTCTCTGGAAAGATTCTACCAGGACCAATACCGAAAGTTTAGCTCTTTGACCTTGCCGCCACAGGCGCGGATGAAAGCCATTGAAGAGGAAATAGAGAGCTGTCTGTACTATCTGATGACCTCTGACATGTTTAACCCTGATGAAAGATCCCACCGGAAAAGCGAATGTTTGCAGCGAATCTTCGGTAAATTTGGTAGTTATTCGGAACTGGAGGCCGCAGGGTTTGATAGAAGTGACCTGCGGATTATTCTGACACCGCTGGGGCTTTTTTTGGCTGAAGACCCCTGTATGGTGCCCAGCGGCCAGTCTGAACCTGTCTACGACAAGCCCCGGCTGTACAGCGACGTGGAGGCCGAAAGGGTCAACGAATTGACCCTCTTGCCCAACTATCAAGCAAGGTGTAAGCTGGTAAGAGGACAGGATTTGTTTGAGTATACGATCAGAACCCTCCCGGCGGTGGACTATCTGCCCAGGAGAGGCAGAGCCATTGCCGAACGAATAAGGGAGAGGTCGAGACAGGTCTATGGCCGGCCCAGGGCGGAGGTGGAGAAAGCCATACGGGAGAGAGCGGCCAGGGCAGAGGACAGAAAGGAACCAGTCTACTATGAAGAAGAAAACCAGGCTTCCCAGGCATAGACGGGTGGCTGACCCGCCGCCCATGAAGTTGACCGCCAGAGATAAAGAGGTGGTCAGGGCCGTTTATGAATACCGCTTTCTGCGCCAGGATCAGATACAGGCTCTTTTCTTCCCCAGCAGGTGGGCGGCTCAATACCGCCTGGTCAGGCTCTATCAGCATGGCTACCTTGACCGGGTTTTCACTGCGGTGCAGTTTGGGAGGGGGAAGCTGGTTTACTGCCTGGCTGAGAGAGGGGCCAACCTGGTGGCTTCCGAACTGGGGGGTGCTCATCCAGCGTGGGCTGGTCGTCCATGCAGGTAATGCCGATGATAGGTGCTCGCTTGTTTGTCATTCAGGAACTCCTGTTGGCGATGGTGATAGTTTATTATATTATAACGCATTAAGAGAGGATTGCCAACACGGATTTTGCCGACGCGGATGGAAACCGTGACCTCCGTGAGAGCAATCCGAGTCAGCGAGATCAAAAAAACGGATTTAACGGATATCCGTTAAATCCGTTCCAAAATCCATTGACCGCCCCCGGCCTCAAGTGGGGGCTGCTTCCTCGAATACCACTTTCAGGTGATCGCCCTCGATGCTGGCCCAGGTCGGTTGCAGTCCGGCCACGTATTGGGGCAGGGCTATGGCCCGCTTGAAGTTGCCGATCCGGATGCGCAACTCGTCGCCGCGCTTGGTCAGATCGATGGAGCCGCTGGGCACGCCGGTCAGACGCAGGGCCAGCACGTATTGGGTGCCTTCCATGTAGAATCGTAGTGGCTGCTGGTCGGAAAGAGGCGGAATGGGGTCTTGCTCCCCGTAGAGGGTCGCGGCCAGGTTCTGCAACGCGTCCAGCCCGACCACTTCCTGCCTCATCAAAGGGATCTCGAAGACTGGCAAAGGAGCGAAGAGGTCTCGAATCTCACGCCGGTGGGCGGCCTGGTCTGTCTTCCAACTCTGGAAGTAGGGGTCGGATACCTCCGGAGGCAAAATCCGATTGATGAACAAGGCATCGACCGCCAGGCCGAAAAGGTTGAGGTAAGTATAGGCTCGTTGAGTCTCCTGGATAGCCATCCGCTCCGGGTTCAGCACCAGGCGCACGGTGGTCTGGGTCCCGTCGGTGAAAGCCTGGCGCAGCTCTTCCACCTGATCGAACAGCACCTTGAGCCGCTGCTGGATGCCGTCCTCGGTGACGGACAGACGGGCCACCGATTGCACCACAGGTAAAAGCATCCGCGCCAGCCCTTTGGAGAGGATGCCGCGCGTGTACCAGCGGTTGATGTCGGGAGCGCTCAGAAGCCGCATGGCGGCCCCCGTAGGGGCGCTGTCGATAATCAGAACCTCGAAGTCGCTCTGGTCGTAGTAGCGTTTGATGCGCACCAGGCTCAGGATTTCGTCCAGGCCGGGGATGATAGCCAGTTCTCCGGCCACCGTCCCCTCCAGGCCCTCTTCGCGTAACACGGCGGCGATGCGGCGTTTTACCTCGCCCCAATAGCGTTCCATCTCCTGGCCGGCGTCCAACTCCGCCCCTTGCAGGCGTGGCGGCCCGATAGGGGTTGGCTCGTTGGCCAGTTCCATCTGGAAAGCATCGGCCAGGCTATGCGCGATGTCGGTGCTCATGACCAGCGTTTCGTACCCCAACGAGGCCGCGTGTAAGGCCGTAGCCGCCGCCAGGGTAGTTTTGCCCACCCCCCCTTTGCCCGTAAAGAGGACGGTGCGCATCTAGTCCTGGTCCTCGGCCAACCTCTGGTCTAGAGCTTGCAGGACTCCCCGACGGTTCTTGTGCGCAACTTCGTACTGGCGCACTACTTTCAACTGCTCCTCGGTGAGTCCTTCTAACCGTTCCTCCACCTGGGATACGGTCAGGCTGTCGTAGTCGGCGATGGGCAACACGGGCACCCTGGTAGCAGGTCTGGCCTTCTTTGCTTTTTGGGGTGGGGCAAACATGTCCAGGAAGAGTTTGGCCAGCGAGCCGGCCTCTTGCCGGTTGGTCACCCCTTTCTCGTGCGCCTGTTGGGCCAGTTCGGACAGGTGCTCGTACACCATCAGAGAAGCCCCGTAGCCGGTCACCACGATGTCATCGGCCAACTGCCGCACAGGTTCCCAATCGACCTCTATTGGTTTGGGCCGTGCTTTCTTCCTGGCCTGGGGTCGCGGCATGGCTCCCGCGTTCTCCATAGTCGTTTCGTTAACGCTCATGAAAGTACTCCTTTCTAAACCTATCGTTTCGGGGGACTATTCCCTGGTATATTATACGCATGGGAAAGCGAAACGTTGCGCCGCGTTACCCGCTGGAGGCCAGGCGTGATCGGTTTCCTTCGCGGCCTGGCGGTTAGTCTGCTGCCACGAAGGTCCAAAGCCCCCCCAATCTCAGGCTAACGGTATACTTCTCGACAAGCAAGAGTAGAGTATACGTCGGGCAAACGTATGGCAAGGAAGGTCAGAAAGTGCTACAATGTTATTGTCACCTTTTCTCCTCCTTTTTGCGAAGAGCTGGGGGTGAGGGAGCCTCTGGCTCTTTCCCCTTTTTTATACCACCACGCTTTCAGGCCCCTGGTGGTTGATACCTCACAGTCCATGCCAGGCCAGTTAATGGATAGGGATAGCCACCACCTCGCCCAGTTCTCGGACGAAGTCGTTCAGGCCGTGTACAAAACCGT
Organism: uncultured Anaerolineales bacterium; assembly: GCA_964646625.1. Lineage (GTDB taxonomy): Bacteria > Chloroflexota > Anaerolineae > CAZYHC01 > CAZYHC01 > DAOULT01. The sequence continues at coordinate 10,717 of CAZYHC010000014.1, read as the reverse complement.
TCAGGTAATCTTGAGCCAGGGTTCTGGCCAGGTCCTCCCGCCCTGTCTCGATGAGGGGCCCAACGTGCTGCCGAAAATCCCGTAGAGAAATCTGCAGGCGATTTTCATCGTCGGACATAATGCCCCACACCAGTTTCTTGGTCGCCCCATCGTCCCTGGCGCTGGTGAAGCGAGTCAGCGACGCGCCTTTGGGCACCCGTCCTACGTTGGAGAAAACCTCGTCAGCCTTGATGAGGTCGTTGAGTCCCCCACTCCTTTCCCCCCGCATGGTCAGGGCCTTGATGGCCGTCCTCATTTTGGCAAAAAGCTGAAGATGGCTGAGCAACTCCTTGCGCTTGGCGAAGAAGGCTTTTTCTGGTTCCTCTCCACCTTCGGTCTGATACACCTGGCAGGTCTGGCGGGTTTCATGGTATAAGTCGTGCAGGTTGGTAAACGGACTGCGGAAGGAGGTGGGAGATATCCTCTCCCTGGGATCGATAAAGGAGGCATCCATGTGGATGAGCAAGGAGGGCCTTGAGCTTTTCAGCGTATGAAGCAGTTGATCGATCAATTGCAGGGCTTCTCTCCCCTTATCGCTGATGGCCTTTAAGCTAAACAGGTCCAGAGCCTCCAACGCCTGTGAGGAAGGTTTATAGAGAGGATCGTAAATAAACCGATACAGGATCAGGAGGTCCCCGACCGTTATCTGAATCCCCCCTTGTTTCAGCCGGCGGCGCAGCCGGTTGATGCACAGCAAATCGACCTCGCTGTTTTCCACAGCCACGTCTTTGCGGCCCAGGTGACCAATAACGCTCATCTCAAAATCAGGGTTACTCTGTAAACGCAGCGGACGAGCCAACTCTTTCCACCGCAGCGAAGAACGCTCATCGTTGAAAATGGGTTCAGGCAGGGCGGCGAATTTCTCGTAGGCCTCCAAAGCCTCGTTAGCCATAATCTGGGAAAGGGCCAGGCCCCAGACCCCATCGAAGAAAATTTGCGATTGGTCGAACACAAAACTCCATTTAGTGCGGAAAATGGTCAGAGCGTGATCGCCGATGCCCCGCCGACCAGTTCTGAGCTCGCCCAGCGGTTGGTGCCCATTTCTAAGGTCCCAGGTGAGGGCGATGGGCGCCTTTTTGAGGGCTTCGAGCTCCTGTCGGGTTTTTTTACCCAGCCTGGCCCGCAGCTCTTCCTGTTGGGAGCGGGGGGCCGCAGCCAGCATCAAATCGACCTGGGATGGGTCGCCGAGCGGTTGCTGATGGTAGCGCAGAATAGCGGCTACCAGGTATTTCAAATCCTCCGCCGAGGGAGGGCGCAACCGGCCCAGGAACCGCCCTCTTTTCTCCAGTTGAGCCCAGCCCTGGCGATCAACCGTCACCTGTCGCCCGGCCTGGTCTACAAGCGTGCCTTCCTCGGTCAGGAAAAGGGGTTTGGCGTTCTCCTCAGGTAGCCCCTCGGCGAAGATCAGCGGATGCCCCTCCGCATCCCTGGCGCATACATCTATAAGGTGATAATGGCCGTTCACTACCAGGGCCACTTTGGCCTGCCAGAGAGGGATGTCCACCCTGGTCTCTTTGTATCTACCCGGTTGCAGGGTGTAGAGGATGCTCATCTGGCGCTGGTAGGCAGGCAAAATCGTCTCCACCAGAGCGTAGTGTCTCTCCCACACGATTTCTTGCAAGGCGGAGGGTAGATCGCGGATCCTTTCCTCGAAATAGGTCCGAAACAGTCTATTGCGATACTGGGGGTAGGTCTCATCTTGATGGGCTTTCGGCCCCTTGCCGTAGGGCCGGATTTTAACCCAATCGGGGATCAGGTTGTTCAGCCCCGGGCCGACGTCTTTACTGTCCAACACGGCGTGCACCAGACGAGCCAGAACACGCTCGGTCCACTCGTTGGAGACCAGTTCGTCGTACTCAAAGCAGGTACAGATGGCCTGGTAGACCCAGGAACAGAGCATATCCAGTTCCCTGGCTCCTTGGGGTATGGCCCGATGATAGCCGACTACCTCGTTGACGTGCCGGGCCGCGTCCTCCCGCGCCCCAAATTCCAGATAGAATTGCCAGGCCCCCTCTGGAAAGGCTCCGGCCATCCCCTTACCGGCCAGGGTTAGCAGGCCCTGATAGCCGTATAAAATGGCCGCCGGCTCGGCAATGAGGTCGGTGCACAACTCTTTACCCGCCAGTTGGTCACACTGTTGAAAGATGGATAATATATCCTGCTCAGCTTTGGCGGCGGGGATGATATGGTCCTTGATCTCGATCAGATCTTTAAGCAACCGGGCCGGCAGATTCCCGATAGGCAGTGCGGCGGCTACTTCTCGACGCAGCTCTTCGATCTCGGAGGGGGTCAGGCCGGAGAGTTTTACCAGCAGCTCGTTCTCGATAGTACCTAAGACATCAAGAGTGGTCTCAACGGAAAGCTTGTATTCAGCCCGCTGATCTTCTGTGTCGAATCTAAAAACCCAGCTATCGCTCATGAGACAACCTCCTACCACTCCTTTCAGAATTTCGTTTGATTTAGCTGTGTAAGACGGTTTAATACATCGAGGGAAGCAAAGACTACGATCTTGTCATCTCCTTGCAGACAGATGTGGGGAGCGGGGTGCCAATCGATTTTATCCTGTCCTTTATAGAAGATGATAGATAGCTCCAGTGCTGCTTCCAGCTCCTCTATGCTCTTGCCCACCAGGCTGGAACCGGCCTGGACCGTGACCTCGCTGACGTTGAGGAGCATGTCATCGACGTAAAAGGCGTTGGTGATGGTGGCCCTGGTGGCGGCGGCGGCGAAAGCCGGAGCGGCCAGCATCGAGGTGCTGAACGCGGTATGGATGCCGAAGCCTTTTTCTACCTTTTTAGCCAAATCGGCGTCGAACATGCGCATCACCACTTTAATATGGGAGTTAAGATCTCGGGCATCGAGGGCGATGTCCAGATTGGTCAAATCGTCCTGGGTACAACAGATGATGGCATCGGCCCGTTCCACTCCGGCCTTGATCAGAGTCCCCACCCTGCGGGCATCAGCTATAATGATCGGGACCCCCATCTCCCGGATGCGCTCCACAAAACGGCCCTCAGCGGTCTGCTCGATGCCGACCACCTCCTCGCCGAATTTGAGCAAATGCTGTATCACCCGGTACCCGACCTTACCCAGCCCACAAACCACGACATGTCCGCTGTAGGTCGAAGCGATTGCCACCTGCCATTCCTCCCTTCTGGCTTGCTTGTTGAAAAGCATCACCCCGAAATTGATCACACCACTGACGATCACCGCCAGCCCCAGAACGGGCACCACGAAGAACAAAACCTGCACCAGCCAATGCCTGGGAAAAGGTAGAAGGGTTTCGAATAAAATCAGCTTAAAAACGACGTGCAGGGCCTCCACGTAAGAGATGCCCTGGCCGGTTTCGGGCGAGACGTAGAACAGGGCAAAAATAGCCGACCCCACGAGCAGCACCACCATGAACGTAAACAGCGAAGTCCGAAACTCGCGAGCCAGCACCCATACGTCCCGCAGGTGGGCGATAAGGTGGCGTTTCCAACCTCTTTTCATCGATTTCACATTATATTATCACCTGAAAGTAGAGAGCCAAAACGTAGGTCAGCAACATAGCCAGCAGGCTGGCCCCCGACAGGGTCAGGAAAAATCCCCGCATCCCGGGCAGGGTTGAAGACCGTCCTCTACCGCCAGGCAGCACCCTGAACAGGGCGATAAAACTGCCTATGGTGAATAGTAAGATCAGGACCACTATTAACATAGGCCACAGGCCGATATCAGGGCCCAGCAGGGTATTACCCACCTCGGCGGCGATGATAAATAGCCAGCTAGAGGTTACCCCACAGACCACCAGGGCATCGATGGTGGCTCGCGATCTATGGCCACGCCGCCAATCGAGCCAGGAGGCCAACAGAGAGCCAGCAGGAAAGACCAGCCAGGCCACGCCCCCAATAGAAAGCAGATCGTGACCGGTGACCAGAGCCACCACCAGGGGGATAAATACAAACAGCACCAGGATGGCTGCCCCCCCGATGACGATCAAAGGCACGATGAAAGCATCAGTCTCGTTTCCCCGTCGATTCTTAGTCATAAGCCTATACCTCTTCGCTACCTTGAGCTTGAATGGGGAAAGCGACCACTATACAGCGCACGTCGTGGTCTCATCCCTTGGCAAGATAACCGCTATCAGGGCGCTGAATGGTCCGCCGCTTGTCCTTGTTTCTGGTATTATATCTCACTTCGCCAACGATGACAACTTTGGATCTTCGCCCGCCCGCGTTATACGGCAACCTTTGACAGCCACTCGATGATGTGCTACAATACACTAGCCGCCGAGTAAGGGCGGTTTCCAGAAAATCTGCTCGCTATCAGGGAGAAACCAACACCTGGCTTTTCCCGATCGTGGCGAAGATCTATTATTAATACGAGGAGGAAAGTAATGGAACAAGTAGGTGACAGGGATCACCGCAAAGATACACTGCCTCACATGCCTGCTCAGGCGCCCTCGGTCACCCTGACCATGCGTCAGGGCCCGACGCCGGGCAAGAGGTTTGTTCTCTCCCAGAACACCATTTCGATCGGGCGTCTGGAGGATAACGACGTGGTGATCGACGAGCAACAGATATCGCGTCGTCACGCCAGCCTGACGTGGGAAAAGGGACGTTTCGTGCTCAGGGATTTGGGCAGCGCCAACGGCACCTTTCTCAACGGAGTACAGATCACCGCTCCCCAGGAACTGCGTGACGGGGATGTCATCGGGTTGAGTGAGATCCTGCTGGCCTTCCGCTCTTCTGAGCCTCGAAGGGGAGACCAAACGCTGGCTATGCCCTCTTCTGTCAGAGAAAGGGCCCGCCTGGCTGCGGCCAGGGAGGTGGCCGACGAAGAAGTGCGGGGCGGTACGACCTGGTGGCCCATTGTGGCCGCGCTGGGGTTACTCATCGTCCTGGCGGCCATCACTGCCAGTCTGTGGATCAGCCTGGGGGGGGGCAAAACCGCGCCTGCGGTAAGTATCAGCTCCCCTGCTGACGGTATCGAGGTCAAAACGGGCGATAAGGTAGCGGTCGTTTCCACAGCCACAGACAAGCGGGGCGTGAGCAAGATCGAGCTATGGGTCAACAACGTTTTTTACATCGCCAACGATGCCCAGGGACAGACCAGCTTTTCGGTGGAGCAAAACTGGACCCCCACCGAGGTAGGCAGCTATAACCTGGAGGTCAAAGCCTATAACCTCGATAACGTAGCCAGCGAACCGGCTTTGGTCATGGTCAAGGTCGCGCCTGGGCCCGGGGTCCCGACTGGCCCTTGCCAGCCCGATATGTCTTTTGTCAAGGACGTCACCGTGCCGCCCGGCGAGGTGATCAAGGCCGGGCAGCGCGTCGACAAAACCTGGAGATTGAAAAACACCGGCACCTGCGACTGGCACGCTGGCTATCAGTTGGTATTCATGTCTGGCGAACAGATGAATGCCCCTGACTATCAGCCTTTACCCAGCGTCATGCCCGGCGCGGAGATCAACGTAGGAGTGACCCTGAAAGCCCCCTGGGACCCTGGCACTCACAGCGGCACCTGGCAGTTAAAAAGCCCTACCGGCGAATACTTCGGAGAGGAACTTAAAGTGGTCATCAAGGTGGAGGAGCCGCCAGTGGTCCCGCAGCCCAAACCCACGCTCCAATAAACACCCTGCAATCGACCTTGCCCAGGTAGCACGGAGGAGATGGTGGAATGGACGGAACAGAGTATAAGGACAGCGCTCAAAGGAGACCGCAGCAACCCCAGGCCACTTTGACCATGCAGGAGGGACCGTACCCGGGCCGGGTGTTTACTATCGACAAGCCGATCACGCACATTGGCCGCCAGGCTGGTAACGATATAGCCATCAGCGATCCGGAGATATCCCGTCACCATGCCAACATCACCTGGGAAGGCGCTAATTTCGTTATCCGCGATATGGGCAGTGCCAACGGCACTTTCGTCAACGGGGCGATGATCACCGCCCCCTGTATTCTGCGCGATGGCGACGTCATTGGGTTGGGAGAGCTACTTTTCTCTTTCCGTCTATCGACCACCACCATTGTTACCCCCGATGAGATGACCACCCTGCTGCGTGAACCCGGAGGCCCAGGCTACCGGGGAGGGCTGCCTGCCGCACCCCCGGGCCTGGAGACCGGGGTGTCCACCTGGCTGCCTATCGCGGTTGGCGCTGGCCTGGCTATCCTGGTGGTGCTCATCGTGGTCGGGGTGGTGCTGTTGTTCATCCGTCCCCAGGGGCCTGCCGTGCCCACCGTGATCATCGATTCTCCACCGGCCGGCACCCACCTCACCCTGGGCGAAACCTTGACCGTTCAGTCTACGGCCACCGACGTCAAAGGGGTGACCAAGATCGAGCTGTGGGTCGATGCGGCCCTCTATCGAGCCGATCCCAGTCCCGATGCCCAGGGACAGCGCATCTTTTCGGTACGACAACCCTGGACGCCGGCCAGCGCCGGTATTCACACCCTGGTAGCCAGAGCCTACAACGTCGATGGGAGAGCCAGCGAGTCGGCTCCCCTCGTGGTTAGCGTCGAGCCTGGTACTCCCAGAGCAGAGATCAGCCCCACCAGCACCGAAACGCCTGTCCCGCAGAGCGTCCTATCGCCAACCCCCACTCACACTCCCACCTCAACCCCCACTCCCACCCCGACCTGTGTGCCTAATGCTTCTTTCGTAGCCGATGTCACCGTGCCCGATTATTCCATCTTCAAGGCCGGAGAACGTATCGATAAGATCTGGCGTTTGCGCAACAGCGGCTCTTGTTCCTGGGAGAACGGTTACACTTTAAGCTTCGTCTCCGGAGCGCAGATGGGGGCCCAACCTGCTCAGAACGTGGCCTTCACTCCTCCCGGCGGTACGACCGACATCCAGGCCACCATGTACGCCCCCGCCGCCGAGGGAGTCTATAAGGGCGTCTGGCAGATGAAAAGCTCCACCGGACAGTTTTTCGGCGACCGGGTGGTGGTGATAATCAGAGTCGAACCCCCCACCCCTCCTCCCCATCCGCCGGCCGCGCCGTCCGGGCTGGTAGCTATCCCCCTGTCGGGTACTCAAGTTAAACTTTCCTGGAACGATAACTCCGACAACGAAACAGGCTTCCGTATTTTCCGGGAAGGTCTGCCCGATGTAGTGGGCACGGTGGGAGCCAACGTCACTACTTTCGTGGCCGACAACCTGGACTGCAACGCCACTTACCGCTTCTTGATCGTGGCTTACAACGATTTTGGACAATCGGCGGCCAGCAACGTGGCGCAGGCCACTACCCAGGCCTGCCAGCAGGCCGTAATCCATTATTTCAACGCCGAGCCCCAGCTCGTCAGTCCCGGCCAAAGCGCCAGGCTGAGCTGGTACTTCGAGCAGGCCAGGGAAGCCTACATCCAATGGCCCGGCGGAGAGATGGGCATCACCGGGCCCACGGGCGAAACCTGGGTACAGCCCAACCAGACCACCACCTACAAGCTGATCGCCTACGGCCGCGGTGGCTCCGAAACCAACGCCGAAAAGACGGTCACTATCTCGGTCGGTCAACCGACCCAACCCGACCTGGTGGTCTCCAGCATAGGGGTGAGTGGGGACTGTTACGTTAACGCTACCGTGACCAACGTGGGTTCGGTCAGGGCGGAGGCCGCCATTCTGTACGTGGGCGTTGTCAACGCCTTCAGCCAGGAGAGAATAGCCACCATCGCCCAGAGCCCTTTCGTCTTGGAAGCAGGAGGGATGACGGTTTTCCAGGCCGGGTCCGACAGCGTCAAGATCGTGGGGGCCGGCTGGCAGGTGCGGGCTACGGTCGATGAGGGCAACGCCGTCGCCGAGTCCGACGAGAACAACAACAGCCGTGAAGAAGCTATCGCCTGCGGCACCTCCGACAGACCGCCGACTGTGGTGGTCCAACTCTCTTCCCCGCATCCTTTCGTCGCCGAAATTTTCCAGGTCACGGTCACGGCCGAGGACGACGTGGGCCTGGAGAGCATCTGGTGGTGGTTCGAGAATCCCCCCCCTGGCGATTCGGGGCCCGTCCAACCTTTTTCGTGCAGCGGTCCAACCTGCTCTAATACCTGGAGCAAAAGCGTGGGTACCCCTGGAATCTACACCATTCAGGCCCGGGCTCGCGATCTGGCTGGCAACCTGTCCGCCATCTCGAGTGTGAGCCTGAGCGTTCTCTCCCATTGAAATTTTGAGTGAAATTTTGAGGAAATTATTGAGGGCACGCGGACTGCCCCCCAGGGGCCTGGCTCTCTGGAAGGGCCAGGCCCCTGACAGGCTACGTATTTCCTAACCTCCCTACTCCAGAACCTCGATCCGCTCCAGCCACTTAACCCACCGGCTGCCGTACATCCCCTCGGCTACCAGGCGAAGCGGAAAACCATCTTTCTCAGGCAGGACCTGGCCGTTCACGTGATGGGCCAGGAACGTGCCTTCCCGCTGCGCCTCCTCCAGAGTGAAGGTGATCTGGTAGCTCCCGGCGTGGAAACGGACCTGCCTGGCCTCGGAGTTCGGCTGCGCCTCCTCCAGGATGAGGGACACGGGCACCCCGCTCCACTGGGCGTTGTCCACAAAGAAGCCCGGACAGATGAGCAGCACTACATCTGTCCTCTCGGGATAGGCCAGGATATCCTGGTAGCTCAGGCTCAAAGGGTTCTCCACCGCGCCGTCCACCACCAGGCGGTACTCCTCGATGTCGAGCTCCGGCGGGCGCCCTGTCCGGTTGAGGCCGCCGACGGGGTCGATGGGCAGGCCCGTCTCGCCAACCTCGGCCGGATCCATGTGAATCAGCTCCCCTTCGGTATAAATCGGCGTGGGAGCAGGTTCCGGGAAAACCTCTGGCAGTTCGGCGGTAGCCAACACGGCATCGAGGTCCCGGTCGTAGACGGCCACCGTCCGATAGGCATCCAGCTCGACGTCGGCCGGAATCTCGTACTCCTGCGCCCCCTCAGGAGCCTTCAGGTCAGCCAGCCTGTAGCCCTCCGCGATCTCCTGCCGGGTCGGCTCCGCGCTCTCGATCAGGATCACCTCCAGGGCAGGGCCATCCACGGCGCGAAAGTCCTCCGCGAAACGCAACCGCGCCTTCCCAGCCGCGTGGACGTGCCGGACAGTGCCCCAGACCCCCTGCTCATCGTCGCCGTAAAACTCGAAGCGGCTGAAACGCACCACCTCCTCCCCCGCCTCCGGCTCAACCGGAGTAGGCGAGGCGACAGCCCTGGCCTGAACATACCCAGGGCCCGGCCTCTCGTCCTGAGCCAGGGGAGTGAGGCTCACCCCATATCCAAAGGCCAGCAAGGCCAGGACCACCGCTATCAACAGGACAAACTTTTTCATCGACTCTGCTTTCTCCTTTCTTTCTCTTCGTTGGTGACTATCGTGCCCTTCGAGATCGAATCCAATCGAGCAAAAAGGGCTTTTTACCCCAAAGCTCACTACTAATATTATACCATACTGTGCCATTTCCGTCAACAACTTTTTGTTGATAATAATCTTTCAAAAAATGATGGAAATAGATAAGGACCATTTGAACGATCAACCAGTGATTCGTTGCCTTGACGTTTCAGGATAAATGGTTTATACTATTACAAGCGGGGCGTAGCTCAGGCCGGTTAGAGCGCGCGGTTTGGGTCCGCGAGGTTCGGAGGTTCAAATCCTCTCGCCCCGACTGCAAGTGGTATAATTTGTGAGAGTCAAAGCCTTTCTCCGATCGCACAGGACGGAGGGTTATTTTTGTTATGGGGACGTAGGCTGACAGGCTGAAACTGGTTGGAGAGGTAAAATGCTGGCCTGGGCTGGGGAGTTGATCGCCTATCGCTACCTGATCGCCAATCTGGTCATTCGGGACGTGAAAGTCAGATATAAAAATTCCATATTAGGTTTCGCCTGGTCATTCCTGAATCCCTTGCTGATGATGCTGGCTTTCACCCTCGTTTTCACCGTGTTGCAGCCCAGCGGGATTCGCAATTTCCCTGTATTTTTTCTGTGTGGTCTCCTGCCCTGGCAGTTCTTTACCAACGCGGTCACGGCCTCCACGGGCAGCATCGTGGGCAACGCCCACCTGATCAAAAAAGTGTACTTCCCCAGGGCGGTGTTGCCTCTCTCGGTGGTGCTCGCCAACCTGGTCTTTTTCTTTTTTACCCTGCCCCTGCTTTTCATTATACTGCTCACTTTCGGCATAAAGCTGACCATGTGGGTTTTGTTGCTGCCGCTTATTATATTGATCCAATCGGTCTTCATCACCGGTTTGGGGTTGATTTTATGCACCATGAACGTTTTTTACCGCGATACTGAACCCATCGTCGGGTTGCTGACTCTGGTCTGGTTCTTCCTGACTCCCATCTTTTACACCCCAGACAGCATTCCCCACCGCTACGCTTTATGGGGGCTGAATCTCGACATCTGGCGGCTGATCCACATTTTTAATCCTATGGCCTCTTTGGTGGCCGCGTATCGGGCCATTTTGCATCAGGGCGTGGCTCCGCCCTTCGGCTTTATGCTCTACGCTTCTATCATCGCCCTGCTCCTGCTGATAGGAGGAATTTTCATCTTCCACCGCTATAGCCGCTTTTTCGGCGAGGAATTATAACCTCGAAAGTACAGGTTATGAAGATATTGCACGTGGTACAAGGCTACTGGCCGGCCATAGGAGGCACGGAGCTTTTGATCAAGGGCATATCGGAGAGGCTGGTGGCTCTCTTCGGCGATGAAGTGACCGTCTTTACCGCCAACG
>CAZYHC010000013.1:0-102238 GCA_964646625.1 uncultured Anaerolineales bacterium | reverse complement strand
TGGCCGTGGGCGTGGGGGTGTCGGTGGCCGTCGGGGTGTCGGTGGCCGTGGCCGTCGGGGTCTAGGTGGCGGTTGCCGTCGGGGTCAAGGTGGCCGTAGCCGTCGGGGTCAGGGTAGCGGTAGCCGTCAGTGTCAGGGTAGCCGTAGCCGTCAGTGTCAGGGTGGCTGTGGTGGTCAGGGTAGCCGTAGTAGTCAGGGTAGCCGTAGCCGTCGGGGTCAGGGTGGCCGTGGTAGTCAGGGTAGTCGTGACCGTCGGGGTCAGGGTGGCCGCAGCCGTTGGGATCGGGGTGGGTGTGGCTGCTGGAGTTGGCGTTGGCCTCGAGGTAGGCGTGGAGGTTGAGACCTCGGCAGGCACAATCGAGGTAGACGTAGGCGTTGATGTGCTGGTCGGAAATAACACGGGGGTAGGCAGGGGCACGATCGTTGACGTTGAGGTAGCCTTTTTGGCCACTATCGGGGGAACGGGCGTCGGCGTACTGGTGGGCCTGGCCGACGGTTCGACGGCCCTCGATGTGCTGGTTGGAGCAGGCGTTCCGGTCGCCGTGGGGGTGGGTGTGGTGGGTATGGGTGTGGATGTGAATGTGGGAACGGTGGTGACCGTCAATGTGTCGGTTGGTGGGGGCGTATCGGTTGGCCTGCTGGTAGCTGTCGGCGTGTCAGGGAGCAGGGTGGGCCTTGCGACCACGCTGGTCGGCGAGGGGATAGAGATGGGAGTAGGCGAAGCGCGGACGATGATCAACCCAGGAGTCCTTAAACCAAGCAAAAAGGCCCCCACCAACGCTCCGGCCAGGAGTAAAACCCCAATGAAAGCGGTGAAGAGTAACCCCACGGAAGTGAAAGCGAAAAGGAACTTTGTCGGTTCCTGCTGGCCCAACAAGGCTCGTTTCATCTCCTGGGCAGTTTGAAAACGGGCGGCAGGTTGCAGGGAGGTGGCCTTGACGATGATGTCATTTAATCGCTGAGAGACAGTAGGATTGAGGGTGTTAGGCGGAGGGAGGAGAAAGGAACTACCGGTGGGCTCATATTTGGTCACCATCTCGTGCAAGATTACGCCCAGAGAGTAGATGTTGCTATAGGGGCCTACCTGGCCTGGTCTGGCGTATCGCTCAGGAGGAGCATACCCTACCGTGCCAATTCTCAGAACGTCAGCCTTTTTAGCCGGATCGAACAGGTGGGAGAGGCCAAAGTCGATGAGCTTAAGCTGGCCGCTTTTGGTCACCATGATGTTGGCCGGCCTCAGATCGGGGAAGAAAAGCGGAGGCTCGTGGCTGTGCAGATAATCCAGTACGTTCAAAAGCTGCAAGGCCCAGTCCAGGATGCGATGTTCAGGGATAGGATCGAAGTTGCGGTTAAGGATGGACTTCAGGGTTTTGCCCTGGATGTACTCCATTACCAGGTAGAGCCGGCCTTTCCAGGAGAAATAGTCACCGACGCGAGCCAGGTTGGGATGGTCGAGGCTTTGGAGCAATCTGGCCTCTTGCTCAAAAATTTCCAGCGCCTGGGCGAAATCGGCCGGGTCGGCAAAAACATCCCATATTTCCTTCAGGACGCAGTGTTGCCCCGAACGGTGCTGATCTTCCACCAGGTAAACAGCCCCTACCGGGCCCTGACTCAGCACCTCGATGACCTTGTACCTGCCTTGCACGACCTCATCGGGCTTGAGAAGACCGCCAGCGGAAACATTGCTTAAGGGCGTACCACAGTTGTTACAAAAGCGGCTCTTATTTCGGTTCTTGACACCACACTTAGGGCAATTGACCATAGCTTTATTATACCTGAATTTTACTCGGAGCGCAAGCAAGCGGGTACGTCAGATTTGCAGTCAGCTTACTTCACCGCGCGCCTTAGTGAGCCAACTGTTCTGTCACGGTGACTTTCGTTTCGATCCCCCGCGCCGCCAGTTCTTTGAAGAAGGGTTCGGGGGCGAGGGCGACCTCCGGCGGCATCACCCCTTTCTGCTCGATGCGTCCTGCGGCCAGCCATTGGGCGGCAATGGAAGGAGCCACGCCGGTAGGCAATGCCCCGTGATGGGTCAGGGTGCCCAGACGATAGACGAGCACTTTATGGTCCCTGACGCCCTTAACCTCGGTCACGATCTCTTTGCGCCACGTTCTATCGCCTGGCCCCTCCAAGAAGGCGCTCAGCGGCGGCACGTAAGGGGCCAGCATAGCCAAAAGCACGTCCCTGGGCACTACCTTTAGCCCCTTAACTTCGACAGGCTCTTTGGAGGCGAAGCCCAGGTCGGTCAGGACGCGGATTTTGTCCACCGCCGCTTTGGGCATGCCCCAGTAGTTGATCTTGAAGAAACATTCCCTGATCCCCTTATCCTGGAAGGTCAGGGGGATGGTAGCCACCTCCGAGTGCAACGAGAGATGGGTGGGGCACAGGCCGATAGGCGGGCTGAACCAATAATCTTCTTCCTCCGACATGGGCGGGCAGGCCACAAACTCCCCATCGCGGTAGACCATCGGCTCCATCGTCACCTCGTCGATGATGGTGGCGATGGCGTAGCCGAAACGAACGTCGTCGGAGGCCGGGGGCAGGATGCCATCGTAGATGCGGACGTACTCCATCGTGTCCAGCCGCTCGGCGATGTAACGGCTCTGGACGTTGGGCACGCCTGGGGCGCTCCCTATGCCCAACACGGCGCTGAGGCCCGCTTCCTGGAACTGTTCGTCGAGTTCCAGTTGCTGGCGGGTGGTGTGGAACAGGCCCCCCAGGTCGGTATAGTGTACCCTGGCCTCCAGACAGGCCCGCATGACGGCCAGGTTGAAGTAGTAGACTGTAGCGTTGAGGAGACAATCGGCTCCCGCCAGGACCTTGAGCAAACTGGCCCGGTCGGTGGCATCCACCTGGGCGACCGCTACCCTGGGGCTATCGATGGCCGCGGCCACCTCCTTGGCCCGCTCCAGGTTGAGGTCGGCGATGACTACCTGGTCAACGCCTTTACTGTGGGCCAGGTCCCTGACGGCGATGCAGCCCATCATGCCCGCCCCGCCTAAGACCACGATTTTCATTGATTCCAACTCCTTATAAAACCACTATCTGTTCGTTCAAAATGCGATATTGACCAGGTAAATCCAAAACAAAATTTCTGGCACGCTTAGCTCCTCAAAGCCTCCCCAAAGATGTCCAGGGCCTCTTCTATTTGCTCTTCGGTCACGATCAGGGGCGGAATCCAGCGGACGACGTTGCCGTAGGTGCCACAGGTGAGGAGCAGCAGGCCCTTTTCCAGGCATTTATTGCTAACCGCTTTGGCGGTGTCCGTAGCGGGCCCACCGTCGGAGGTGATGAACTCCACCCCGACCATCAGGCCCAGACCACGCACCTGGCCGATGATGGGATATTCGTTCTGCAACTGTCGCAGGCGGGTGATCAAAAATTCCCCCTGGCGGGCGCTGTTCTCCACCAGCTTTTCTTCCTTGAGCACCTGGATGGTGGCTATGGCGGCCGCGCAGGACACCGCGTTGCCGCCGTAGGTGCCGCCATGGGAGCCCACCATCCACCTGTCCATCAGCTCTCTGCGAGTGACGATGCCGCTCAGGGGAAAGCCGGAAGCCAACCCCTTGGCCACGATCACGATATCGGGCTCTACCCCGTAATGTTCGAAGGCGAAGAACCTCCCCGTCCGCCCGAAGCCCGATTGTATCTCGTCGATGACGAGCAGGAAGCCGTACTCGTCGGCAATGCGGCGCAGACCTTGCAGGAATTCCAGCGGGGGCACGACGTAGCCGCCTTCGCCCAAAACCGGCTCGACGATGAGGGCTGCCGTTTCCTCTGGAGCGGTCTGGCTTTTGAGCAGATGACGCACCTGTCCCACGCACCACAGGTCACAATCCTGGGCGGGAGCGCTCGGCGGGGTGTTGGGGGGCGGGTCCTCTAACTCCAGGCGTGCTCCCAGCGGGCAACGGTAGCAGTAACCATAGGGAGCAACGTGCACCCCGGCCATGAGGGGGGCGTAGCCGGCACGGTAGACGGTTTTCGAGGTGGTCAGGGACATTGTGCCCACCGTCCGCCCGTGGAAAGAGCCTTCACAGACGATCAGATTGGGGCGGCCACTGGCCTGGCGGGCTAACTTAAAGGAGGCTTCCACGGCCTCGGCTCCGCTGTTGCTGAAGAAGAAGCTATCCAGCCCCCTGGGCACTACGGTCAACAGCTCTTCCGCCAGCCGGATCAGGGGCCGATGATAGACGATGTTGGCCTGGGCGTGGATGAATTTACCGATCTGCTCCCTGGCCGCTTCCACCACTCCAGGATGGCAGTGGCCGGTATTGGTCACGCCGATCCCAGAGGTAAAATCCAGATAGCGGTTGCCAGCAACGTCGTAGATGTAGGCCCCCTCGGCCCGTTCGGCTACGATGGTGGAGAAACGCGACCAGACGGGGGAGAGATGGTCGATGCCTCTATACTTTTCAGCCATTTGTGGCCCTCCTCCTGGATAAATCTAACCGTACCCTCTCTTCAGGTGCCTGGCACTTCAACAGCGAACGTTCGTTGTGCCAGGCACCTATTACCTCAACTGTGCTCACCCGGGACGTATACGAACGGTCGCCCTTCCACTTCTTTGCTGAAGCGAACGTCCGGTATCCCCCTTTCAAAATCGAGCTGCACCGAGCAGACCAACTCATCGGCCCGCACCGAAGTGACCTGGTAGCCTGACTCAAAAGGCACCCGGTAGAAATTGATCAACCAGGCAAAAGTGTCCAACACCGCACAACTGGCGCGTTTATCGGTAGACAGGTTGCTCAAAAATCCGGCATACTGTGAACCGCCCGTAGCCCCTGGATTGATGATAAAGCGCTTCTTGCCCCCTATCTCACAGGCACGCACGAAAGGGATATGTACATGGCCCACCAGGAAAATGTCGGCGGCGCTGGGGCTGAAGTGTTTCTGCAACACCTGGTCCGAAGCATCCGGGAAAATGTACTCCTCAAAGGAACCTGCCGATAAAGGCGAAGCGTGAACCAGACAGACTGTTTTCGTATGAGTGTCAGTCAGGCCCATTTCGGACTCCAGGATCGAGGGGGCCTGGCACAAACGGTCTAAAAGTGGTTCGGCTGGAGCCACCTTTCTACACTTCAGGACATCATGCTCACCCTGCACAAGCTGCCATCTTCTATCTATAATCTGGAGAATGCGGCGCTCGTCCTCGGTTAACGTCCCCGTGCTGGCTACCACGTCGCCCAGACAGCACATTCTATCGTAGGAGATGTGTTTAAGGGTTTCGTTCAGGGCATTCCAGTGACCATGAATATCCGAAACAAGCAACCATTTTCTGATCATTGCCTGATTAGCTCATAGTGTCTATCCGAAAAGTGGGTCAGGCACCTTGCCCGCTCAGCCAGGATAGCTACTCCGAGTCAGTATGGATTCTCGTCTGGCAGCAGGGCAGCAGATCTATATTTTGACCTTTTTGACGGCGTCCTCGAAGTAGGTTAAGGTATCGTCAATATCCTGCTCGGAGTGAGAGTAGCATAGGAACCACGGCTCGCGGGAATCCGGATCGGGCATCGCGCCGTTCTCGGCCAGGATCATCATGAGCTTTTCGTAAAGGGCGTTGTCGCCTTTGGCCCAGTCGCGGAAGTCCCTGGGATCTTCCTGTTCGGTGAGAATAAAACCGAACATGGTTGGAAGGCCAACCATGACGTGAGGGAGGCCGGCCGCAGTGAGAATGTCCTTAATCCCGGCCTGGAGCCGCCTGCCGCGCCGCTCGATAGTCTCGAAGATAGTCTTATCCTGGAGGAGCTCCAGGGTGGCATCGGCGGCGGCCGTGCCCACCACGTTGCCGCAGTAGGTGCCTCCGTGAGCTACCTGTCCAGGCACCAGGGTGTTCATGATCTGGCGTTTGCCCCCAAAGGCGGCGATAGGAAAGCCATTGCCCATCGCTTTGGCGTAGGTAGTCAGATCGGAGGTGACGCCGTATACCTCCTGGGCCCCACCCTGGGCCAGACGAAAGCCAGTCTTGACCTCGTCCATAATCATAACTATCCTGTAGCGGTCGCAGAGCTCACGGATGAGTTCCAGGTAACCTGGTCGGGGTTCGAGGCCGGCACAGTTGCCCAGGACCGGTTCGAGAATAATAGCGGCCACGTCGAACCAGGTTCTTTCCACCGTTTCTTCCAGGATTTCCGGATCGTTATAAGGCAGGGTGATGATCAGGTCGTGGAGACAACGGGGGACGCCGGAACTGGTGGGCACGGGAATGGGGCTGCGACGGTGGCCCAAAGTCCTGGGAACGGAACTGGCGGTAGAAAACAGCACATAGTCGTACATGCCGTGATAGGCGCCCTCGAACTTGACGATCTTTTCGCGGCCGGTGTGGGCTCTGGCCAGACGCAGGGCGTGCATGGTGGCCTCGGTGCCGGAGTTGGCGAACCGCACCAGGTCGAGGCCAGGACACATTTTTTTCATTTTTTCTGCCACCCTGATCTCCCAGAGGTGGGTGAAGGCGAAGATGGTGCCTTCCTTAATAGCTTCTGCCACCCGTTCCACGACGGCCGGGTAGCCGTGACCGAGGATGACAGGCCCGAAGCCCAGGCGGTAATCGATGTAGCGTTTCCCGTCGGGGTCGAACAGGTGGGCCCCTTCCGCCCTGGCTACAATCATGTGGTGGTCTTCTCCCCAGTAGCGGAAGTTGGAAGATACCCCATAAGGCATAACTTCGCTCGCTCTGCGAAACCATTCCATTGTGTTCGGTTTATCTGTGCTCATGTTTCTCCTATTCTTATTACATTTGACCCTACGAGATATGAGAGGGGGGATGGACAAGCTTCTCCTCCCCCCTCTCCTTGAAACGCTTTAGTCGAAGAGGCGATGCTCCTCGATCTGCTCGTGAATCTCGATGCCGCGTCTGGCCAGTTCGTTGAAGAAAGGATGGCTGGGAATGGCTACCTCCGGGGGGACGACCCCTTTGGCTGTCACCTGTCCCTTGGCCAGCATTTGGGCCCCAATGGAAAGAGGGATGCCGATGTTTTTGAAGTAAGCGGCCTGGCCCCCCCATTCTTCCTGGGGGGGATGACTGTTACGGTAGGTGCACGTCACCTGTTGGCCTCCTCGCTCGCCGCTTACTTCCACCACCAGACCGTAGGCCCAGAGCTCATTTTCCCGCGAACTGGGCGCAGCCCACAGCAACGCCTGAACCGCTTCCAGGGCGGTAACCTCCTGCTCCCTTATTTTGACCTTCAGGTCGCTTAACAAGCCGCTTTCCATCAAGGCGCTCATCAAGCGCATGACCTGGGGCGGGAAACAGCCGCGCACCACCACTCGTTTGACCTCTGGCACCGAACGGGGAAGGGTGTAAACCTCGTCGTGCGGCACCTGGTAGACGGATTGTTCCCCAATGGGATCGTGGAAGCGCACCCGACGCGGGCCGGATAGCGGAGGGGCCGGATGCCAGCGGCCATCCTGGTAATACGTTTCCTGGCGCATCTCCTCGCCGGGGGTGAACTCCCACAGGGTGGTGGTCAGCAGGCCGGGCGCAGGAGCCAGACAACGGAAGGCGGCAAAGAAGATCTCGATCTCGTCCGCCCGCTCCAGGTGCGACACTCCCCGCCGCGCCATCACATTGGTGATGCCCGGCGTGGCTCCCAGGCCGGGCACGAAGGTTATCCCCTTGTCTTTGGCCTCTTCGTGGAGGGCAAACTGTTGGTCGTCGCTGGACAGATCAAGGCCGTTGACCCCTGCCTCCACGGCGGCCCTGGTAACGATCAGGTCGAATTTGTAGGGCAGGCCGTTCATGACCACGTCGAACCCTCGGAAGGTTTCGACCAGCCCCTCGTAGTCATTGGCATCGACGGGCAAAACTGAGAGCCGGGAATCGCCGATTTCGGCGGCCAGCCTGTTCCCTTTCTCCACATCGATCTCGCCGATGACGATCTCGGAGAAGTCACTATAACGGGCCAGATCACGCGTGGCTTCGCTACAAACGGCGCCCGCCCCACCCAGAGCTAATACTCTCATGGTTAATTACAATTCCTCCTTTACGATAGATTGTCAGTCGATAATAGAATGGATTCTCCTCATCACACCCGGCAGATAGCGCAACAGCAGGTAGAACAGAACGCAGGTGACCAGGAGCATGACGGCGCTCTCCGCCAAACTAAAAGCGTTTTGCTTGTTCAACAGGCCGAACACGCTAAAGCCGAGCAGATAATGAACGATGTAGATGAAAAAAGATTCCCGCCCCATCATCTCCAGAGGCCGCAGCAGGGGTACCGTCTCCCTTCTCTGGTAGAGAAAGCACAAGCCCGCGAACAGGAGCAGAAGCACCCCCACCGCAAAGACCGTCTGAGCGAGAGGGGGATGGGAGAATTCCGTCCGCCATAGCCCCTGTGGATCGAAGTAAACGGCATATGGTTTGCCCGACAGGCCCAACCCTGCTAAAGCACTCCCGATAAGGGCGGCTGGAATCACAAAGAGCGTAACACTATCCCGGCTCTGCACCTCCAGAAAAAACTCGCCAACCACCGTGCCCAGGATGGTATAAGCCAGCCAGGGCACGATGGGAAAATAGACTAACGGCGCCGTCCCGCTGACGATGGCCGAGAAGTAGTAAGGCAGGCCAGGGAAAAAACGGTCCAGCATATAGGGCGCTTCCAGAAAGATGACCGCGATGACGGCCAGGCGCACGTAATAGGCCGTGTATTCCAGCAGGACCAGACAGATTATGATGGATAACCCGATGAGGGGCAGGACGTCCCAGATCAGCAAGGCATCCAGGCCCCAGAAAGGCACCCAGACGGCCAGGTTGAGCAAGTAGCCAATGCTCAGGATTTTCAGGCCCCGCAACACTATGTCCCCATAAAGGCCGGTGGGCTTGTCCGCCCGCCTGACCTTCAGAACCAGCGATACTCCGACCAGAAGCAGAAAGATAGGCGCCACCAACTTGGCGGCAAAGTACAGCCAGGCGAAGAGGTCAGTTCGCTTGGCGGCCGGTTTCAGCCACCACTCGAAAAAATGGATCAGCAGCATACCGGCTACCGCCAGCCCGCGCATGGTATCTATGAATTTGAGCCTTTTCATCCTTTTTTCTCTTCCGCTGTTCACCCCCGTGGAGAAGGGAACGAGATGGGAGAGCGAAGACTATGAAGGAGAGAAGGGGTCTCCCATCTCAAATCTCGGGTCTCGTCCCCTTGCTCTGTGAGTTTACCTGGCCTTGATCTCCGTCCAGATGCGCTCGTAGAGCGGGGTGGCCTCGCCCACATCGCGGATGGGTTCCAGGCGCTCCATGACTTCCTCGGGCGGATAGATGGCCGGTTCCCCCAGGATTTCGGGGTTAAGGAAAGGATTGGCGGCCTGGTAAGGGCTGCCATACCAGGTAAAGTTGGTGATCTTGGCCGCCACTTCCGGCCTGAGCAGATAGTTGATGAAGAACTCGGCGGTATATTGGTGAGAGGCTGTCTCAGGTATGCATAGATTGTCGGTCCAGATGACCGCCCCTTCCTTGGGGATGGCGTACCAGACCCGTGGATCCTCGACGGCAGCCATAAAGAAATCGCCGCTCCAGCCGTGAGCGATGACGGTCTCCCCCGCAATGAGCAGGTCCTCAAACTGGTCGCTATCGTAGGTGGTCACCCATTCCTTCTGCTTCAACAGCAGGGCCTTGGCCTCCTCCAGTTCTTTCTCGTCCGTGGTGTTCAGGGAGTAGCCCAGATATTTGAGGGCCGCCCCGATAGCCTCCCGGCTGTCGTTGAGCATGCTCATCTTGCCCGCGTAGGGTTTGACCATTTCCTCATCGAAGATGTAGGCCCAGCTATCGGGCAGCGGATCGACCACCTCGGAGTTGTAGCCGATGCCGGTGGTGCCCCACTGGTAGGGCACCGAATATTTGTTGCCCGGATCGTAAGGCGGATCCTTGAGGTTCTCGGCCACGTTTTTCTCGAAGTTGGGAACGTTGGTCAGGTTCAACTCGGCCAGCAGGTCCAGTTGGATCATGATCCGAACCATGTAGTCGGAGGGGACAATGATGTCGTAGCCGGTGGCCCCGGCCTGGAGCTTGGCCAGCAGGTCTTCATTGCTGGAGAAAGTATCCTCCACCACCTTGACCCCGTAAGCTGCCTCAAAATCGTTGTAAACCTCGGGGTCGATGTAATCCGACCAGTTGAAGACGTGTAGCTCGTCGGCCAGTTGCTCCGCAGGCTCTTCCAGGGGAGCGATGGGCAGCTTTTCTGCCAGGATTTTGTCCACCTCTGCCTGGCCGGGGAGCCAGATTTTGGCCCCCCCCTCGACCTCCAGGGGATCCTCGATCAGGGCGAAGCTGGCGTCTTCCTGGTGCTTGGCGTTGGTGGCCTCCACGATAGCCACGTAAGCCCACCCCACCCCGTAACGCTCTTCAGCCAGGTCCCACAGGGTATCTTCCTCCTGAAGAGCGTACTCTTCGCCCTCCTGGGCCAGACTGACGGCCGGGGCCAGGATGAGCAAAACCGATAAAACTAAAAGAGCAGCCAATAGTTTGCGCATTTTTTCGCCTCCTTATTTTCTTTAATAATCGCGCCAATAATCGCGCCTTACTCATTCAAGCAATGTCCCACCACCACCCTCTTTCCTTTGCAGGATCAGCGAGCAGAAGACCAGCAGCATGGAAGCCATAAGCATCATGGTAGATAGAGCGTTGATCTCCGGGGTGACGCCCAGCTTGACCATAGAGTAGATACGCAGGGGCAGGGTGCCGGAGCCGATGCCGGCCGTGAAAAAGGTGATCACAAAATCGTCGATAGACAGGGTAAAGGCCAGCAGCGCCCCCCCCAGGATGCCAGGCATCAACAGCGGCAAAGTCACCCGCCAGAAAGTTTGCAGCTCGTTGGCCCCCAGGTCCATGGCGGCCTCCTCCAGGGTGCGGTCAAAGCCGGCCAGGCGAGCACGCACCACTACGGCCACAAAGGAAATGTCAAAGGCCACGTGAGAGATGACGATGGTGATCAGGCTGAGCGGTATCTTGCTTATGACAAAGAACAGAAGCAGCATCACGGCCATCGAGATATCAGGAATGATGATGGGCAGATAGAGCAAAGCGTCAAAAGGCAGTTGGCCCAGGAACTCGTAACGTTCCATGGCCAGGGCTACCATCGTGCCAAACACGGTGGAGATCAGGGTGGCCGAGATAGCCACGATCAGGCTGTTTCTAAGGGCCAGGCCGATGGCCTCGTTTTTAAACAGGGTGGCGTACCAGTCGAAGGTGAAGCCCGTCCAGACGGTCACGAACCGGGAGGCATTGAAGGAATAAACCACCAGAATAGCGATGGGCGCGTACAGGAATAAATACATCAGCACCCCGTTGAGAGCCAGCGCCCACTGTCCCAGCCGTTGCCCCCAGCCCCTCGCCCCCATTGCCCTTACCGTGGTCGCCATTTCCATTCCCAATCCATGTACCCCAATCCGTGTAATCCGTGACCTAAATCCGTGTTTGCTCGCCTTCGTGATTTATCTCAAGTCGTCCGCCCCCCGGCGCGGAAATACAGCAGCGTGCCGGCCAGCATAATAGCCATCAGCACAAAGGAAATGGCCGAACCGAAGGGCCAATCTCGGGCGCTGAGAAATTGTTGTTGGATCAGGTTTCCGATCATGACCGATTTGGCCCCGCCCAAAAGGTCGGGAGTGACGTAGGCGCCCAGGGAAGGGATGAACACCAGGATCGAACCGGCGATGATGCCTGGCGCGGTCAAAGGCAGGATAACCCGCAGGAAAGCCTGGGTCCGATTGGCGTAGAGGTCGTAGGCCGCCTCTACCAGGGAAACGTCCAGCCGCTCGATGGCGGCGTAACAGGGCAGCACCATGTCCGGCAGCCAGCCGTAGACCAGCCCAACGATGATCGCTCCGTCGTTGTACAGGAGAGGCAACGGACCGGAGATCAGGCCCAGCCCTTGTAGAGCCTGGTTGATCATGCCCTCGTTGCGCAAGATCAGGATCCAGGCATAGGTGCGTACCAGAAAGTTGGTCCAGAAGGGCACCATCAACAGCAACAGCAAGGTGTTACGCCACCTCTCAGAGCGTTGGGCGATGAAGTAAGCCAGAGGATAGCCCACCAGAAAACAGATAAGGGTGGTAGCCAGCGCGATGTAAACGGAGCGGAGGAAAATGCGTAGATAAAGGGGGTCAAAGAAGCGCACGTAGTTCTGGACGTTCCAGACCCATTGCACTCCCCCGTAGATGCCCCGCTGGGCAAAGCTGTAGACCAGAACGATGAGCAGCGGGATAAGGAAAAACACGATGAGCCAGAAAGCAGAGGGGAAAATCAAAAATAAAACCTGCCAGCCTTTTCTGTATCGGATCCAGTCTAATGCTGTGCCCATGTCCCATCCTAATCTTTCAGGAGTAAGGCGCTTGCCGGTTGCCACCCGACGTACACGGCCTCCCCCTCGCTGTAAGTGGTGCCCAACAGGGAGGGAGAGAGGTTCTGTTCCCGGACTTTGAGACGGGAGCGATCGGTCAGACGCACGATGTACTGGGTGTCGGTGCCGGTGTAGACCACGCTCTCGATCTGGCCGGGGAAGACGTTGGCCGCCTCGGTCGGAGGTTGGCGGTGAAGGCCGATTTTTTCGGGCCGGATAGCCACCGTGACGGTCTCCCCCTGGCGCAGCGGGTGGCGTCTCTCCACCCTGACCGGCAGGGCCCCATCGACCATTATGGTCAGCGTCTCCTTATCGATGCCTTTGATTTCGCCGCTCAGAAAATTGGACTCGCCGATGAAATCGGCCACAAACCGGCTGTTCGGCCTTTCGTAGATTTCGGTGGGGGTGCCGATCTGGAGGACCAGGCCCCTGTTCATCACGGCGATGCGGTCGGACATGGTCAGGGCCTCTTCCTGATCGTGGGTGACGTAGACGAAGGTGATCCCCACCTGATGTTGAAGGTTTTTAAGTTCGAGCTGCATTTCTTTGCGCAGCTTGAGGTCCAGAGCTCCCAGCGGCTCGTCGAGCAACAGCACGCTGGGCCGGTTGATCAGGGCACGGGCCAGGGCCACGCGTTGTTGCTGCCCCCCAGAAAGCTGAGAAGGGCGGCGTCCGCCCAGGCCCGGCAGCCGGACCAGGGCCAGGGCTTCTTCCACGCGGCGGGCGATTTCGTCCCTGGAGGCCTTCTTCATCCGCAGCCCAAAGGCGATGTTCTCAAAAACGCTCATGTGGGGGAAGAGGGCATAGTTCTGGAAGACGGTATTGACGTTGCGCTGAAAGGGAGGAGTAAGCCCCATCAATTGACCTTGAATGTATATCTCTCCTGTGGTGGGGGTTTCGAAGCCCGCGATCATGCGCAGCGTGGTGGTTTTACCGCAGCCGCTAGGCCCAAGCAGCGAGAAGAATTCCCCGTTTTGGATGCGCAAGGTCATCTTATCGACGGCCGTTACTTCGGAGAAGCGTTTGGTAACGTTTAGCAGTTGTACGGCTGTTTCCTCGCTCACCGCCCGGTCCTCCCCATTAACCCTCCTGTTTCGATGGCCTGATTATATATCAGGTACTAACAAGCACCATGGACAAAACCCTTTCAGCCTCACAGCAGGTATTATACTCGACAACCCGCAATCACGCAAGAAGGAGTTGTAAAGGGTGTCTAACACGGCAAAAAAGAAATCCCCTCCGCCCTGCTGACAGGGTGAAGGGGGCTCGGCTCAAAGCTGCTTTTTTTCCGATGGTTTCCCGATGAAAGCAAAACGCCACACCCGCCGGAAATCAGTCGGAGCGATGAAAATTCACACCGCAATGGGCTGACTTTCCAGGCTTTATCGTGGTTCCACGATCAGTTTGAGAGCCGTGCGCTCCTGGCCGTCTATGATTACCTCAGTAAAAGCGGGAATACAGATCACGTCCAGGCCATCCAAAGCCAGGTAGCCACGAGCGATGGCTACGGCCTTCACAGCTTGATTCACCGCTCCTGCCCCGATTGCTTGTGCCTCAGCCCGGCCACTTTCACGGACTACACCGGCTATTGCCCCTGCTACTGCCGTGGACCTGGATTTTGCCGATACCTTAATGATCTCCATAACTGCTCCTCCTTTGTTGTTTGCCGTGTCATGGGGGGTCATGTGGATGAAAATGACCGCCAGATTATCGAGTCCTGCACGTCATCTCAGGCACGGAGCAAGCCGACTCCCTGCCCACCACACTCTACATTAAACGGATCAATATACTTTATCAGCTTTGTGATGTTACAGGCTGCTCACTTTTCCACCTCGAATCCATCGCCTCGCCCTTATATTCTACACTATTATTTGACGAAAAGCAAGTCCCGTTATTTAGCATAATCGACAGCGCGTGTTTCCCTGATAACTGTGACCTTAATCTGCCCCGGATATTCCAGGCTCTCTTCCACTTTTTTAGCGATATTTTTGGATAGCTGGATGGCCGACAGGTCATCTATCTCTTCGGGCTTGACGATGATCCTTATCTCCCGGCCGGCCTGAATGGCGTAGGAGTGGCCCACTCCCTCGAAGGAGTTGGCTACTTCCTCCAGGGCTTTGATCCGTTTAATGTAGCTTTCCAGGCTCTCACGTCTGGCACCAGGCCGGGCGCCAGAGATGGCATCGGCGGCCTCGATCAGAATGGCCTCCAGACATTGGGGTTCCTCTTCGCTATGATGGGCGGCGATGCAGTTGACGATTTTAGGTGATTTGCCCAGCCGGCGAGCGATATCGGCTCCGATCAGGGCGTGGGGGCCATCCACTTCGTGATCGACGGCCTTGCCGATGTCGTGCAGCAATCCTCCCTCTTTAGTCAGGTTGATGTCGGCTCCCAGTTCGGCGGCCATCATGCTGGCCAGTTGGGCCGTTTCCAGGGAATGCACCAGCACGTTCTGTCCATAGCTGGTGCGATATTTCAACCGCCCTAACAATTTGATCAATTCGGGGTGTAAACCGTGCACCCCCACCTCATAGGCGGCGCGCTCCCCCTCCTCACGGATGATGGTCTCTACTTCCTCTCTGGATTTCTCCACCACTTTTTCGATGCGGGCGGGGTGAATGCGTCCATCCAGGATCAGCTTGTTCAGCGCGGTACGGGCGACCTCGCGGCGCACCGGATCGAAGCTGGACAGGATCACGGCCTCAGGGGTGTCATCCACCACCAGATCGACGCCGGTAGCGTTCTCTATGGCGCGGATGTTGCGTCCCCCGCGCCCGATGATGCGGCCCTTCATATCATCGCCGGGCAGCGGGACCATCGAGACTGTGGCCTCCGCCACCTGATCGGAAGCGCAACGCTGGATGGCCAGCGTGATAATCTCCCTGGCCCGGCGCTCTGCCTCCTCATGAGCCTGGCTCTCTACCTCTCGCATCACGCGGGCCATGTCTTGACGGGCATCTTCCTCCACCGCTTTCAACAGCAGTTCTTTAGCTTCCTCGCGGCTGAGACCCGAAATCCTCTCCAGTTCCTCGACACGTTGCTGATGCAGCTCTTCTATTTCGTTACGTAAGCGATCTAATTTGCTCTGTCGCTGGTTTAATTTGCGCTCTCTACTCTCTACGCTATCGAATTTACGCTCAAGAGCTTCCTGGCGTTGCCGCAGTCGGGCTTCCTGTCTTCTTAAATCCTGACCTCTTTCTTTGTTCTCCTCCTCTGCTTCGTCACGGATTTTAAGGGCCTCGTCCTTGGCCGCCAGAATGGTCTCTTTATATTTGGTCTGGGCTTCGCTCAGCAACTTTTCCGCCTCGGCCGCCGCCGATTTCAACTTGGACTCGACCAGATATTGCTTGAGCAGAAAACCCACAATCATACCTGTCACAATCGCCACCAATATCTCGACAACCGTTGCCAGCAGTGATCCGTGCATCTCTTAACACCTTCCTTTCATGCGTGTTGTCGCACATATATTTAAATATCATTCACCGTCGAAGGTGAGGGCGGAGAATAAGGTGTATTCCGTATCGGTCAGTAGTCGTCGGCTACATCCTCCCGCATTTTCGTTCCCTCACCATGCACCTCTTGCCAGGCTCTCTTTACGGTGGTATTGATCACCTCATACGGAAAACCCCGTCGCCGCAGGTAAGGAGCGGCCTTACTCCGAAAGGTTGGGTAATCCAGGTGAGACAGCCGACGGGCACGCTTAAGCGCCACCGTATAGGCGCTTTCCTCTTCGTCCAGGTCCTCCAGAGCCAGGACGATGACCTCGTCGCTCAACCCCTTGGTCCGCAACTCGTAACGCAGGGCGCTCAGGCTGCGGGGCTTGAATTTCTCGCGGTTCTCTACCCAGTAACGGGCGAAAGCCAGGTCGTCCAGCAAGCCGGCCCCGGTCAGGCGCGCCACCACCCTCTCTTCAACGGCGGGAGGCACCTGTTTGCCCTGTAAGTAGCGCCGCACTTCCACCTGGCTGCGGGGCCGATAGGAAAGAAAACGTAAGGCCCGCTCGTAAGCTTTATGAAAGACATCCTCGGCCAACAATCTCTCCATCTCTTCTTGGGAGAGAATCTGGCCTCGTTTTAAGCTGGCCGCCAGGGTGGCCGCCAGGCTGAAAGCATACCGTCCATCCAGGTAGACGTTGACCCGCTCTTTATTCTTCTTCTGAAATTTCAGGGCGGTGATCTGTCCGGCCATCTGTTCCCAGAAATGAAAATAGCTGTGGCTATCTGCCGCCACAGCTAATCCTACATGCATCAGCCGAGATTGACATAACTGTACCTTTTCAGGCAAAGTTAGATCTTAGAGAAGCCTCAGAGTGACATACAGGAGAATGAGATCTTATATCACATAACTCGGCTTCTCAGTTTTATAACCCTAAATGTCATTTTTCAAGTTGGCAAATCAATCCCAAAGACAGGGCTTATTATTTATATTCTCGTGCTTAGCACGTCCTTATAGTTTGCTGTGGCTTTGCGAAAGCCGTGCGCAAATGTGAATCGGGCCTCTAAAGTGCCCGGAGGTAAGCCTGGGGCCACGCGGATACAGGGCTCAAACTCTTACTGGAGGCGGTAGTTTCCAGCGCTTTTTGCTGGCCCGTATCAGATACGCCTATTGTTCCCCCACCTACAATAGTACCGCTGCCAGCCTCAGAGCTATACTACTTAATAGTTTACAACAACTATGGGGAAAAAGCAAGTCTGTAATTTTGCCCCCCACTTTTCAGGGCCTTTAATCCCTGGCGATGTTCGTGTCTTCCAGAAAGACCTTGCTGTCCAGGAGGGGGGGCTCCTCGACGTTCGCTCCGGCCTCGTAGCCGAAGACCCTCTCTACATCTTCGCGCAGAAGATCGTAGAGGATGGTCAAAGGAATGTCCACTGGACAGGCTCTTTCGCACTCTCCGCAACCGATACACTTGCCGACGGTGTGCATGGCTCGAATGAGGTGGAACATGGGGAAAGGCGGCGGCACCAGGCCGATGTCCACCCACAGGTTATCCTCCAGCACACACTCGGTACAGAAACATTCCGGGCAGATGTCCCGACAACCGTAGCATTTCAGGCACCTGGAAAAAGCGCGTCGCCAGAAGGCCAGCCGCTCCTCCAGGCTCATGTCCAGAAATTCTGCGAGCCGCGGATCACGGCGCCCCTCCACCTTCTGCCCCACCACTATTCCATCGGGATAGTCGGGATAGGGCCTGGCACAGTGACCTGCATCAGCCATCTCCGCAGTGCAGGCCACCCCGATGCACTCCAGGCGTTCCAGGTCGATCTGTTGCCTTTTGGCCAGTTCGACCAGAGTGCGCTGGTCACACCCCTTTACCACTACCCCCAGAATCACGTCCGGGTATTTTCGTTGGATCTGGCGCACGGCGTTGACCAGGGGGGCGTGCGGAGACACCGCCAGCCCTGATAAATCATCCCCCTGACGATAGAGATGGGGAATAACGCTGTCGCCAATCCGCCGTAAAGCCATCACTCCCTCGACCCGAGGGAGGAGCCTGGTCACCTCTTTACGCAACGCTTCGAGCAAGTCCTTGTCTTCCATGGTTATTCCTGTGTCACTCCTATGTAAGCATCACTTCTCGAATGGGCCCCAGTTCACGTATCTGCGCGGTGAACTCGGAGACAACCCTGGCGAACCGGTCGCCCTCGGCGGCGCTGATCCATTCCAGACGCAGCCGCCGGGGATCGATACCAGTGTATTCCAGCAATTGGCGCAGCAGGGGGATGCGTTTAGAGGTGCGGTGGTTGCCGTCGATGTAATGGCAGTCCCCGATGTGGCAACCCAGCACCAGCACCCCATCGGCTCCCTGGTGAAAGGTCTTGAGCACCAGTTCGGGCGAGACCCGCCCCGAACAATTCACGCGGATGATGCGCAGGTTGGACGGATACTTGAAGCGCGAGACGCCAGCCGTGTCGGCCCCGGCGTAACTGCACCAATTGCACAGATAGCCGATTATTTTTGGTTCAAAGTGTTCATCCATATTCTAAAACCCTTTCGGCCAGGACGCCCATCAACTCGGCCACCAGCTCTTCGTCGGTGAAGTGGGCCATGACGATGCTCTTCGAAGGACAGGCCGCCGCGCAGGTCCCGCAGCCTTTGCACAGGACGGTCACTACTTCGGCCTTGCCCTCTACCAGGCGGATGGCGCTGAAGGCGCAGGTTGCGACGCACTCGCCGCAGCCGATGCAGTGCTCGGTTATCACCTCGGCGGTCAGAGGCTCGATTTCCACCCTGCCCTTATTCATTAGAATGATAGTCTGAGAGGCGGCGGCGCTGGCCTGGGCCACAGTATCGGGGATGTCCTTGGGGCTTTGGCAACAGCCGGCGATGAAGATGCCATCTGTGGCGGTGGAGACCGGGCGCAGCTTGGGATGTGCCTCCATAAAGAAGCCGTCCTTATCCACACTGACGCTGAAGAGACGGGCCAAATTCTGCGCCCCTACGGCCGGCCTCATACCCGTAGCCAGGACCACCATGTCCACGGGCACCTCTACCAGCTTCCCCAATAAAGTGTCCTCGCTGCGCACGATCAGCCGTCCGTCTTCTGCCGCGACCTCGGCGGCTTTGCCGCGGATGAAGTGCACTCCTTCTTTCTGAATTCGTTTGTAGAACTCCTCGTAGCCCTTACCCGCAGCGCGCATGTCGATGTAGAATTCGTACACCTGGCCCTCTGTTTTCTCCCGCGCCAGGTGAGCCTGCTTCAAAGCGTACATACAGCACAGATGTGAGCAGTGCTCGCCTGCCTCGTCATCTCGGCTGCCGATGCAGTGCAGAAAGGCAATGGCTTCAGGCACCCGGCCATCTTTGGTCAGAATCTTTCCGCCGGTAGGCCCGCCTGCGCTGGAAAGACGCTCAAATTGCAGGCCGTCGATCACATCAGCGTACACGCCGTAGCCGTACTGAGGGAGCAGATCCATGTCAAACATGCTGTAACCCGTAGCCAGAATGACGGCCCCCACCTCCAGATCGACGAACTCTTCCTGCATTTCAAAGTCAATTGCCCCCCGTCCGCAGACCTCCTGACATTTCTTGCCGCACTTGCCTTTAACCAGCCACAGGCAACTTTCTTCGTCGATGACGGCCTTGAGGGGCACGGCCTGCGGGAAGGGGATGTAAGCGGCGTTGCGCCTCCCCATCCCGGCCTCGAACTCGGCCGGGACCCGGTTTTTCCAGACGCAGGCCTCCACGCACAGCCCACAGCCGGTACACAGGTCCTCGTGTACGTAACGGGGCTTTCTCTTGACCCTGACCTGGAAGTTGCCCACGTAGCCCTGGACCTCTACCACCTCGCTGTAGGTCAGAAGCTCAATGTTGGGATGTCGACCGACATCCATCATCTTCGGGCCCAGTATTCAGGTGGAACAGTCCAGGGTGGGAAAGGTTTTGTCCAACTGGGCCATCTTGCCGCCGATAGTCGGCTCCCGCTCCACCAGGTAGACCTGGTAGCCGGCCTCGGCGATGTCCAGAGCGGCCTGGATGCCCGCTATCCCCCCGCCCACCACCAAAGCGGCGGGGGTGACGGGCGCTTCGCGGGCAAAGAGAGGCCGATGAAGAGTCACCCTCCGCACCGCAGCATCTACCAACTCCTGAGCTTTGCGGGTGGTGCCATCCTCGCCCGGGTGCACCCAGGAGCATTGTTCCCGGATGTTAGCCATCTGGAAGCAATAGGGGTTCAGCCCGGCAGCGGCCACTGCCCGCTGAAACGTAGGCCCGTGCATACGCGGCGAACAGGAGGCCACCACCACGCGGTTCAGGTGGTGTTCTGCGATGTCCTGGCGGATAAGCTCCTGGCCCGGATCAGAACAGATATACTTGTGATCGCGGGCCAGCACCACGTGGGGCAACGTTTCGGCGTAGGCCCGCACTTTTTCCACGTCCACCGTGGCCGCAATGTTGCTCCCACAGTGACAGACGTAAACGCCAATTCTGGGTTCTTCCATATCAAGTCACCTCATCTTCGTTGTGATGCTATCGCAGCGCTTCCATCGAGCGCCAAACCAGTTCAGAGATATCCATCGTCTTTATTCTAATTTTGTTCTTGCGCGCCGCCAGGGCCAGGGTGCGCTTGCACTGCTGGCAGGCCGAAACGAGGAACCCGGCCTCGGTACGCTGAGCCTGGCGCATCCGACGGGCCGCCACGTTGCCGACCAGCTCAGAGTTGACCACTTCCAGGTTGCCCCCGCCTCCACAGCACAGGGAGTATTTGCCACTGCGGTCCATCTCCACGAACTCCAGGCCCGGAATGCTGGTGAGGACGTAGCGGGGAGCGTCGTAGACCTGGCTTTTCTTGCCCAGATCGCAGGGGTCGTGGTAAGTCACCTTTTCCTCTATGGGGCCCAACTCTATCTGACCATCCTCGATCAAGCGGGCCAAAAGCTGGGTGGCGTGCACGACCTCAAAGTCCATCCTGGAATCCGCCTCTCCGGAGAGGAGTTCGGGATAAAGATGCTGCCAGGTGTGATAGCAAGAAGGGCAGGTGGTGACCACCCTTTTGGCCCCGAGGTCCTTCACCGCCGCCACGTTGTGCCTGGCAAACTCCAGGATCTGTTCCTCCTGCCCGGCGTTGAGCAAAGGATAACCACAACACCACTCGTCACCGCCCAGGGTGGTGAAGTCCAGGCCCGCCTTTCCCAAAACCTGGATGAAGGTCTGGGGGATACTGTAGCTCATGGGAAAGAAAGAGGACACGCACCCCGTGAAGAACACCAGGTCAGCCCCTCGCTTGCGCTCCAGATTCGCCGGGATTTGCTCCAGGTTCTCGCTCCAGATCAGACGGGTCTGGTTGGGATCGCCCGAGATGTTGTGTTCAGCCACTATCGTCTGGCTGAACTGAGTCATGGCTTCGGGCACCTGTCCTCCTGCGCCGCCAGCCACCGCGCGTTTGAGCCTGAGCATCATCTCGGTGGTCAGAACGCCCCTGGGACAGGAAATGGTACAGGAATAGCAAGAGGTGCACAGCCAGAACGTGCTACTGTTCAGCACCTCATCTATCAGCCCCGCCTGGAGCAGTCTCCACAGGTGGCGCGGGGTATAGTCCATCACGAAAGCAGTAGGGCACGTACCACTGCAAGTGCCGCACTGGATGCAGGCCGCCAGCATCTCCACGAGCTCCTGCATCTCCTCAGACAGAGTTTGCACCTCGAACCGGATAATTTCCCGATCGATCATCGAGCCTCCTAAATTTTCAATTCCCCCATCGACATTCTATCGGCGTACCGAGAAAGCCCCGGGTACGCCGCGCTGTTTTCTTTTCCACGGGCCATGATAGCACAACGGGCCAGAAATGTCAAAATTTTTGGCCCCCATCTGCGGCCAGGATGACGTTGCTCACCCTAGGGGACAGCCTCCTGGACGCTGGCTATTACGGTCGGCATTTTATCGGCCTCGTCGTAGTAGCGGCTAAAACGCTCAACGAAAGAGTCGCGGTCCTGACCCAAATCCCGCACAAAGCGATAGGAAACGGCCTGGTAAAGCAATTCGGCAGAGACGGCGAAAGGCTTCGAGTGCCCCTGCACGTTCACCCGGTAGGTGACCCGGTCTGAACCGCCCACAAAGTCGTCATCCAGGGCCGCCTCTCCCCACACGGCCACGTCTTCGTTAGCGGTGCCCTTGTCAAAACCGCGCGGGAGCAGACGATTATCCTTAACGTAGCCCGCGCTCCGCAGGAGGGTGTAAGTAATTTCCCCATCGCTGTTCTGCATGATGGGCTCGTAAATCTGCACCTGATCAGGGCTGGAGAGCACCTGGTGGTGAGGCTCGCAAACCAGGCCATTCTCGTCAGCGTCGTTGCCGGCGATGCTTCCGTCGGCCTGGGGCTGGCCCGATTCAAAGATCACCTGCCCGCTGGCCTCGGTGACGACCAGGTGTATCCAGGCGCGGCGCGACGGGAAACCGGTGGGGAACTTGTGTCCCGCCCTGCTTTCGACATCGAGGATAACCTCCAGGGTATCATCGCTGACTTGAGCCTCAACGATGGACAACTGCGCGGCGGTTTGTAATTGGTTGACCGTGCGCGCCAGGGTGGCCTCCAGGTGAGCAGTGGAGGCGGTCAGGCCCAACTCCTCGACGCGGGCCTTGAGCAGATCGAGCATGAAAGCGTTGCCCCCGACAAAGTGATGCTGCCCAAAGGGGCTGCGGGGTGCGAGCTGACCTCCCTTGGGGAGATTGGAGATCACCACCTCGCCCTCGGCTCTGGGCATGTGGCACTGCTGGCAATGCATACCAGCCCCATATACGCTGTGTTCCCACTCCAGGTAGGGGGTCTGTTCGGGGAATTCGCCCAGCATGTCGCCTGCGGCCCCGACGTAGGGGGTATAGAGGGTGTGACAGGTGGCGCAAAGCCTGGAGTCAGAGGTCTGGCTGCCCTGCTCCGGCGTAAAGCCCACGCTAGCGCGCATCATGTTCTGCTCAGGCTGGGGGAAAGGACCAAAGATGAGCCGGTCAGGGGGCACGGCGCTGGTATCAATCGGGTAGTTACCGCTAAAGCTCTCGCTTTTCCCCAGCTCAAGGTCTTGAACCTGGTGGCAAAGGGTGCAGGATACCCCGTCCATAGCGGCCTGGTTCAGGGCATTGTCCGGGTCGAGAAAGCCCTCATCGAACATGGCTACAGGTGCGCCCTCGGCCACTGCCTCGGTATGGGCCATGGGCATGTGGCAGTTGACGCATTTATCTTCAATGACCGCCCGCAGAGCAGGATGGCGGACCACCTCTGAACTGACTTTGGCCTGCCACAGGGGGTCCCTGGCACTGCTGGCCATCATGGTCGAACGCCAGTGGGCATCCATTGAGATGTCGTGACCGGCGCTGTCGGTGAGGGCGCTGTGGCACACCGCACAGTTCCCAGAGCCGGCGAAGTGAGCGAGGGCAAAGTTAGCCAGCGGCCAGCCAGGATGTGGGTCAGCGGCCGGCGGCACAGTGGCGGGCGGGCGTGGGGTGGCGCCGAGGGGAGAAGCCACCGCCCCCGCCGAGGAGGTCGGGAATGGGCTGAAGCCAGACCCACCGACAATTATCACAAGTACAGCACCCACAAACACGAGCGCCTTGATATGCCTCTTATCCAATTGCATAGACACAATATCCTCCTCTCCTGAATATGCTATGGCTCAGAGCAACACTTTTTTTCCACGGCCCTCACCTGGCAGCCCCCTACTCCCCACTCTTTGACCAGAGCAACACACCTCTTCAAATTGTCCCTGGCCCGGGGCGGCCACCACCAGCCCAAAGCCACAGGACTGATCTCCAGGGTGAGCAGCCCGTTGTAGCCGTCTCGGTGCAGAGCGTGCACCAACTCCATCAATGGCAGCCAGCCCTGGCCCGGTATCTGGTGGTGCTTAATGTAGGTGTGCAGGTAAGGGTTGTCGAATAAGGGAGGTAGATGGCGAATATCGCTCAGATGCACGTTGACCAGCCGGGCGCTGAATAGGGCGTAAGCCTCCATCAAGCTATAGGGCGAAGTCCCGACGTGGGCCGTATCCAGCACCAGGCCCAACTCGTACTCGTCGGCGAAGGCGCTCAGTTCCCGCAGGTCGCTCAGGGCGAGCAGTTTATCTTTCTCCAAGAAAAAGGCCCGGTTCTCAATCGCGATGCGCACTCCCTGGCTCTGACGATGTTCTTTCACCGCTTCCACGTAACGGCGTCCCCTCCCCCGGCTCAGGTCCTGGGCCTGGTTGGGAGGATGCAGCACCACCAGAGGGCACCCGGTCTCCCGCGCCAGCTTCACCAGTCTGGAAACGAGTCGCGGCCAATCGTACCCTGGATGGGAAAAAAGCACAGGCGGATGCACGCTGAGGACAGGCACCCCGTATTCAACCGAAAGCCGACGCACGTAAGAGCCACCCCGCAGGAGAACCTCAGGGGTGGCTATCAGCTCTACTCCGGCGAAACCTGTTTCTTTAGCTATCCTGAATATGGAGCGCAGAGGATAAAAGTAAAGGGATCCTGTTGACAGACTGAGTTTCAAATTTTAACCACAAAGAATACGCAGATCGGGAAGGACACGAAAAACTCGGAAGCGGCACGATTATAACACAACCGGCCAAAAACGTCAAAATTTTTCATCGGCGGCGGGACATCCTTTTCAGTTGAAACTCGTCACCAACCCCCCAACTCAGCAGCAACCGTCAACGAATCACCCCCCGCCCTGCTCCAGAGCGGCCAATATGGCGGGCATGAATTCCTCGGGCACCAGGCTCTTCTCAAAGGGCTTAACAGCCAGATAGTCCCCGCCTGATACGCAAGGAGGCACATTCTGCCCCACCCGCTCGTAAACCAGCATCTCGGTCAGAATACGCACCTTTCCCCGTCGGCTCAGACACTCGACCAGGGCCAAAAACTGTTCAAACTCAATTCGGCGGTCCAGGCCCAGCTTGAGCCGATCTTTCTTTCTCAGCTTCGTCCTCATGGAGAACACCCTTTCGGCGTAGTTTTTCCTTCTGCTCCTCTTCGTAGATCATCGCCGCCTGCTTCGTCAGATCGCGCTTCTTCCAGTCGGGCAGATGATCCCAGCGGGCGATGATTTCCTCCAGCAGGGGATCGCGGCCGTTCTGTAACGAGGACGGATTATCGGCCCGCCGCAGGAGATAATCGGAGGTGACTCCCAGGGCCGCCGCCAGCCGGTTCACGATCCGGGCCGAAACGTTAGGACGCTCGTCATTTTCCAACATGCTGATGTAAGATCGAGCTATCCCCGCGTAGGCCGCCAGTTTGGCCTGTGTCCAACCTTTCTGCTCACGTAAGGAGCGTATCGTTGCCCCCAAAGACATTGCCATCCTCCCTATACCTCTACCTCATAACCCGTGAAACCTGTCAACCTCCCACCTATATTATACCACCAAATTCCAACAATTGCAACCATTGCGGCCACTATTGTGACAATTTTAAGGAAAATTATGTCAAGAACCTCTTGACATTTAGCAACAAGTGTGATATAATGGTACACAGTTGTGACCACGAGCATCGGGTCACCAAAATATAACAGAGGAGCTTGAACATGATCGCTCACATCCAATCCCTATCAGGAAGCCTGACCACCCTGCTCAGGGCTTTGCTGCTGGCCCTTTACCGGGTGCTCTTTTCCTTCATCGCCTATCACCTCGCCCGCCAGGTTATAGATGACGCCGAGCAGCTCTGATCGTAAGGATGCGATAGAACTATGCCTCGAAATCCCAACAAGCGCCGTTGCCGTAAGCCCGGCTGTCGGGCCTGGGCTATGCGCGATAGAAAGTATTGCTACGCCCACCGCTCTCTGGAGACGGTCGGTCGGAGCTTTTACGGCACTCGTTTCAGCGACCGGGAGCTCGAACTCCTGGCCTCCTCCCCCGAAAACGTCAACCTGGACGACGAGATTCAGATGGTCCGCGTGGTCAACGACCGTCTCCTGGATCGTCTTTCGAAGGACGACCTTGAGAACGGCCTGCTGATCAAGCTGACCGATGCCCTGTTGCGCGGCGTGGACCGCGTGATCAGGCTGTTGCAGGCCCGGTCGGTCCTCTCCAACGAAGCGGCCCTGGCCTTCGACAAGGTGCTGGACGAGCTTAACGAGATCTCCGGCTGGGAGGAGAAGTTATAGCCATGAATCTGCTAGCCAGGCTCTTTTTGGACATCGCCTACTTTAGCCGCTTCGTGATAGGCCGTCCTTTGCGCCGCTATCAACTCAAACCGGCGCGGGCCATCGTGGAGAGCGTCTTAAACCGCAAGGGGCTGACCTTCGCGGTGCTGATGGCTCGCCAGGCCGGGAAGAACGAGCTCAGCGCCCACCTGGAGTGCTACCTGCTCAATTTGTTTCATCGGGTGGGAGGACAGATCGTCAAAGCGGCCCCCAGCTTCAGGCCCCAGGCCATCGTCTCCAAGATGCGCCTGAAATCTGTCCTTTCCAACCCCTGGAACAACCACTTTTGGCGGAGCGGGGGCGAAGGAGGTTACATCTTGAGTTTGGGGAAGGCAAGCTGCGTCTTCCTGTCCGCCCAGCCCACCGCCAACGTGGTAGGGCAGACGGCCAGCCTCCTGCTGGAATGCGACGAGGCCCAGGATATCGACGAGGAGAAGTGGTACCGTGACTTTGCGCCTATGGCGGCCAGCACCAACGCCACCACTGTTTTCTACGGCACGGCCTGGACCTCTCGCACCCTGCTGGCCAAGGTGGTCAGGGGCCTGCGCCGCTTGGAGGCCGCCGATGGTGTCCAAAGAGTTTTCGTCGTCCCCTGGGAGCAGGTGGCCGAGGAAAACCCGGATTATAAGCGCTACGTCGAGGGGCAAATCCAGCGTTTAGGCCGCCACCATCCCCTGATTAAAACGCAGTACTTTTTAGAAGAAATCGATGCCGAAGGAGGGATGTTCCCCGAACCTCGCCAGGTCCAGATGCGCGGCGGGCACGACCGGCAGCCAGAGGCCCAGGAAGGCAAGATATACGCTCTCCTCCTGGATTTGGCCGGCGAGGACGAGACGGGTATAGGAACCTACAATCGCCACCGTGACTCTACGGCGCTGACCATCGTCGAAGTGGACCTGACCACTCGTGACGACCCGCTCATCGGGTTTCCCACCTACCGCGTGGTGAACCGCCGCGAATGGATCGGCACTCCCCACTTCCAGTTGTACGCCACCCTGGTCGATCTGGCCGTTAACGTCTGGAAGGCCCGCTACCTGGTGGTGGATGCTACGGGC
Organism: uncultured Anaerolineales bacterium; assembly: GCA_964646625.1. Taxonomy (GTDB): domain Bacteria; phylum Chloroflexota; class Anaerolineae; order CAZYHC01; family CAZYHC01; genus DAOULT01. Next base: position 75,254 of record CAZYHC010000013.1, on the reverse strand, counting down.
GTCGGCGCCGGGCTGGCGAGCTTTCTGGTCAGGGCTTTGGGGGAGGAGGTGGTTTTGCCCTTCACCTTCAACGCGGCCACCAAAAGCCAGTTGGGTTGGGATTTTCTGGCCCTCTGTGACAGCGGCAGGTTCAAAGATCACGTCTTCGACCCGGGTAATGGCGCGCAACGCCGCTTCTGGCAGCAGGTGGAAGCCGCCGACTACGAGATCCTGGATGGGCCAGAGCGCCGCATGAGATGGGGCGTGGCCGACCCTGACGTTCACGACGATCTTTTGATCAGCGCCGCCCTCTGCGCCGTCCTGGATAAACAGCATTGGAGAACTTACCAGGACTCCGCCATCATCGAGGCCCAAGATGTATTGCATGAGATCGATCAGAGCGGGGGGTTTTAGAATCTTGCAACCACAAAGAACACAAAATAAGAGAGAGGTATTTCTCTTCTCTCATATCTCGTACTTTTTTATAGATAGATTATGGAGGTGAACCATGAATCGAATCCGTACCCAAACCGGTATCCAATCTGTTCCGCCCGAATCGCTGCTGCCTGACACTTTCGCCGTGACGGTCATCACCCCTGGCGAAGCCAATGGCTACACCTATCCGGCCTCTACTTTACAGGCTGCGGTCCCCAGGTTCGTGGGCGCATCCATGTTCGCCAACCATCCCGATGCCCTGGATCGCGCTCGCGCCGGTGAGCGGCGCGTCGAGGACCTGTGCGGCGTGCTGGAGAGGGCTTATTGGGGACAAGGGGCAGTGCGCGGACACATGCGTAAAGTTGGGCCCAAGGGTGACCTGGTAGCCACCCTGGCCCGGCAGATCATCGCCGACCGGGCGCGGGGGGTGGCGGTGCCTAACGTGGGCCTCTCGGCGGACATGATAGTCCTGACCGACCAGGGCAACGTGGTGCGGGAGGTAAGCCGCGTGCTGTCCGTGGACGTGGTCTTTAGCCCCGCCAGAGGGGGGGCGTTCGAGCGCGTCCTGAACTCCGCCCGGCCCAGGCTAACCCTTCCCCTCCTGCCGCCGACCAGCGAAACCAACGTACTGGAGAACCTCACCACGCTGAGCAGCCTGAAAGTGCTGCTCCTGCTCAGAGCGGCAGAAGCCGCCGTCAGACACCACCTCAGGAGGGGATCATGAACATCCGTGAACTTCTGGCCGAACGTCTCTTTGGGGACATCATAGAGCTGCGGGTAGCCAACGCCGTAAAGGTCATAGACGATAAATGGTGGACCCAGATCGCGGGCGCGACCGGGCCCCACGACCGTCCCTGGTCGGAAATCCAGGACGCTCTTGGCGACGCGCTCACTGCCTGGCGCCTCAATCCGCTGGCCCGCCGCATTGTGCAGCTTACCACCGACTACGTGGTCGGCGACGGGATCACCATCTACTCGGACCTGGAGGCAGTGAACGATTTTGTCCACCGCTTCTGGACGCACCCCAAAAACCGCGTGAGTTTGCGTCTCTACCCCATGTGCGATGAGCTCACCAGGTCAGGCGAGTTATTCGCCGTGCTTTCCACCAATCCCGCCGACGGCATGAGCTACATCCGCTTCGTGCCCGCCAGCCGCATCAACCGGATCGAATCCGATCCCGACGACCTGGAGCGCGAACTGCGCTACCACGAACTGACCCGCGACGATCCCCTCGATGGCCGCTGGTGGTCATCCCCACACGAGCCCCACAACTCGAAACCCGTCATGCTGCATTACGCCATCAATCGGCCTGTCGGGGCGGTGCGCGGCGAAGGCGATCTGACCCCCATTCTGCCCTGGCTGCGTCGTTATCGCGAGTGGCTTGAGGATCGGGTGCGGGTCAACCGCTTCAAAAACGCGTTTCTGTGGACGGTGACTTTACGCAACGCCAGGCCGGGTGACATCGAGCGGAAACGTCACGAGTACAGTCGCCCGCCGGCCCCTGGCTCGGTCATCGTGGCCGACGAAAACGAAACCTGGACTCCCATCGCCCCCCACCTCGAAGCTTCGGCGGCCGAGGCCGACGGCAAGGCGCTGCGTCTCATGGTGGCCGCCGGGGCAGGGATCCCCCTGCATTTTCTGAGCGAAGGAGAGAGTGCCACCAAGGCCACCGCCGCCGAGATGGGCAACCCTACCTTTCGTCATTACTATCACCGCCAGCTCTTCTTCGTGGAAATGGTGAAGGACCTGGTGAGGACGGCCTACGAGCGAGCGGCCGCCATAGGCAAGGTCCGCCCCTACGGCGACCTGAAGTTGAGGCACGCCGTCACCGACCTGACCACCGAGGACAACCGCGAACTGGCCCAGGCGGCTAAAGACATGGTGGAAGCCCTTTCCGCGATGAAGGCTAACGGCTGGATAGATGACGAGACGGCCATCAGTCTGGCTCTCAAATTCGCCGGCGAGATCGTCAATCCCCAGGATATCCTGGAAAGAATTGGAGCCTGACCATGCGCCCCCACCTGACTCCCGACCAGCAGAGAGAGCTGATCGTGCGTATTCGGAGCGGCGACCGCCAGGCGCTAGAAAGGCTTTACCTGGCCTGTGAGCCTCTCATCAAGGCTCGTTCCCGGCACGCCGTCCGCCGGGTGAGCAGGTCTGCCCCGGCCTGGTACGATCTGGACGATTTATACCAGGACGCGTTCCTGATCTTCGTCGAGCTGGTGCATCAGTACGAGCTGGAAGCCGATACCCCTTTCCACGGCTACCTGGCCGCCGTGATGCAGCAACGGCTCATCAGCCACCTACAAAGCAAACGGGCCGGACAAACGATGGGCCCTGGCCTGTACCGCGAGGTCCCCACCCCGCCTGAAGATTTCACCATCGACTTCGAAAGTGGCAACGCTCCGCTGCCTGAAAAGTGGCGTCGGCTGGCCGACCACCCTGCCCTGCGCTCCGATCCTCCCTCCACGGATCGCCTCCTGGTCTTTCACCTGCTGGAGGCCCTGCCCACCGACCGCCACAAGACCATCGTAGCCATGTTCGCCCTTTTCGGGTACTCCCATCCCGAGATCGCTCGACACCTGGGGTTGTCCCTGCCCGCTACCCGCCAGCAATATCGTCGCTGTCTGGAGTACATGCGGGCCGTGGCCGAGGGGCGCTGCCCCCCCACCCTGACCAGGACCAACAGCTACCGGGCCAATCCCCACCTATTCCTGGGCGCTCTGGTGCGAGTGGTCAGGGTCTCTTTCGAGCGTTTCGAGGGGCGGCTGGTGCCGCGCGCCCGTGTCGGCGACTATGGCTGGACGTATCCTTTCATCCGCTTTGCCTGTGAGATTTTCGCTGCGCTCCACCTGGTGGCCAAAGTCCGCAGGCCGGGAGAGAACACCGCGGCCTGGCGGTTCATCACCTCGCGGGAGAGGGCCACCCAGGTTCTAAAAGCCCGCTTGCGAAACCCCTGACGAGATGGGAGAGAGGAGCCAGAGAGACCACGGTTTCGTCAGACTTGCCATCAGGGGGGAAAATGTAGTACAATAAGCACGGAAAGAACGTCGGCTCGTGGAGCGGAGATGAAAATTATATTCTAAGGAGGAGAGCGATGCATAACAAGCTGGGGTTCTATTCAGATAAAACCAGCCTGGAGCTTGAGAATGTCATCAAGAACATCAAGCCGCTGGTCATTACCAACCACGCCGGAGATAACACCTTTTGGCGGAGGGTGCGCCAGGAGTGGAATCCGGAGGTCTTCCTCATCGGGCGCATCGTCAAAACCCCCTACGAACAAGACCGCTTGTTCAAACACAAAGAGGCGGACCCGGTGGCAGGCGCGGAACAATTTGCCAGAGAGGTCATGGACAACGAAGCCTTCAAGCTGGAGACCGAGGATGGCCGCCCCATTTTCGACGCCTGGATGGCGCTCAACGAGGCCGTGCGGGGGCCCGGGCATTTTAAAACCGCGCAGGAAAAGCAGGAAATGAGAGAGATCTACCGCCGCTACGACACTTTCCAGGTAGTTTTTGCCGAAAAGCTGCGGGCCGCAGGTGTGGAAGCGGTGGGCATGAATTTCGGGGCGGGCAATTTCGACGATGGGCGGGTCTGGCTGGAGCATTTCCCCGGCACGCTGGAAACTTACAAGTACCTGGGCTTCCACGAATACGGCTGGCCGATGATGTGGCGGGACGATAGTGTGCCAAACAGCGCCACCGGCTGTCTGCTCTACCGCCAGGTTATGCAGCCCATTCGGGACAAGTACGGAAATAAGCACCAGGTAATCATCACCGAGTGCGGGCTGGCCAGAATGTACGTCCATAAAGACGATGGAGTGGGCGACAAGGGCTGGAGATACCCCCGCCGCGAAACCCCCTCCGTGCGCGAGGAGGATTATTGGAGATACCTGAAGTGGTACAACGAAGAGCTCAACCAGGATCCCTACGTGCTCGGAGCGTGCATTTTCCAGGTCGGGCACGGCCCTGACTGGGAGACCTTCGAGATTCTGGACAGCCCGATCATGGGCTGGCTGGAAGAACTGGTCGGGCAACTGGAGAAGCCTGAGGAGCCAGTGGTGGTCACACCGACCACGCCGGCGGAACATCCCCCCGCGGAGGCACAACTGGAAGCTTTCCGCCAGGAGGCGCTGGCCCACCTGGCGGCCCTGGAGCACAAAGCGGACGAACTCCAGGCCCTCCTGAGGGCTTACCGGCACTTCCTGCGGGGCCGTTGAAAAGCAGACGTTTCGTGATGGGTCGAAGGAAAGCGATACCTGACGATGGCCTTCACCTCATCAAGCGTGCTCTCTTTCTGACGAATTGATTCAAGATCACAGCTATAATTAAAACTGTGCCAATAAATACCCGGAACCAATACCCGGAGACTCTGGCCATCACCAGACCATTATTTATGATGAGGATCAGGAATGTTCCTACTGCGCCTCCCGCCACACTGCCGGTCCCACCAGCAAGCGAGGTGCCACCAATAACCGAAGCAGCAATGGTCTGAAGTTCCAGCCCTTGACCTGCGGAGGGTAATACCGCCCCCAGTCGATGAGCCTGAATAAGCCCACTAAGCCCCGCTAAAAAGGATACCAGCATGAAGTTTATAAGTTTAACCCTGTTGGCATTAACCCCCATTGACTTGGCGGCCCCTATATTTCCTCCCGTGGCAAACGTCCAGTTGCCAAAACCTGTTCGTTCCAGCACTATCCATAGAACCAGGAGAATGACGGCAAACCAGATTAACGAGAGATAGATCGGGCCTACTTCGCCTGCCAGAAAGTTTTTGATGGGGATAGCCTCTTTTGGAAATGGCGGCGGGAAGCCCTGGGTAATTAGTAGAATTACCCCCCGCCATACCATCATCATGCCCAGGGTGGTTACAAAGGAGGGTATATCCAGTTTTAACGTTATCAAGCAGTTTATAGCACCGATTATTGCACATATAAACAAAACAACAATAAGAGCCAGCCATATGTTCCAATCCGTCTCGATGAATTTATCGTAAACAATCGGAGCAAGACCGAAAACAGAACCGACCGATAAATCAAATTCTCCCGCGATCATCAGCATGGTCACCCCCAGTACCAGGATGCCCAATTCTGGCACTATAGCCAGGATGACCTCAATGTTTTCAATGCTAAGAAATTCGTTCTCCAGTATATAGAAAGTTAGCGTAACAAGGACGAGCATGATGAGGCTGGGGATGGTCTTAATAGTTAAAATTCTTTTAAGGTAACTCATTTCCTTTACCTATCTCTCCTTTACTTCTTAGTCAGGAAGACGTTTCTCTCGAGGGCAAAAAGATATCAAACAAATAGATGACAGCCCTTTACAGGGCTGCCACCTATTTATGCCCACCTTGTCACCCGGTCACTCCGTCTCAGCTCAGTGTATATTACCTGATTCTTTCCTTGGAAAGCTCCTCGATCAGCTTATAGTTGCTGCTATCCACGACTCCATTGCCTGTGTTGACATCCCAGGCGCTAAATCCATACTTCGCCATCATATAGAGCTGGACAACCGGCAGATAACCCTGGAGATAGGGCTGTTGATCGATGGTCAGGGTTATATAGCCGGCATCAATCTGCTCGATGATCTCGGGTATGAGGTCGAAGCCGCCGATCACGAGTTCTCCAGGCTCGTAGTCCAGTCGCTTGGCCGCCCAGGCGGAGGGCGCGGTACCCGTTCCCACGGTCAAAATAACGTTAGTCTCGGGATTGGTCTTAAGGTAAGCCACCATGCGCGATTCGGTATCGGCAGGGTCCATGGAGAGTTCCTGGATAGCATAATCGGTGATGCCTTGCTCCTCCAAAAACTCTACTATCCCGCTCTTCCGCAGCTCTGCCCAAACAAGCCCAGGCCCTTCTATACCGATCACCACCTTTGGCTCGTCTGGGAAGTATTTTGAGGCCTCTTTAGCTAGCACGTAGCCAGCATATTTGAGGTCCTGGCCCACGTAAGCCAGCCTGGCATTCCCTGCCCCGCCCTCCGGATCGTCGGTGTTCACCGCCAGCACAGGGATGCCCGCCTCCAGCGCTTTGGCCACCGCATCGTCATACATCGATTCGTGAGGGATGGTGGTGGCTATCCCATCGGGCTTGCGCACTAGGGTGGCCTCGAAGAAGGAAAGCTGAGCCGCTAAATCGCCTTCGGTGGTCGGACGGAACATCTCGCACTGGACCTCGAACTTCTTGCAGGCGTCGTCCATCCCTTTATAGACTGCGGCCCAGAATACGTTCTCTTCTCCTCCATGAGTGATGAACACGAACTCATACGGCTCCTCAGCCGCACAGGTGCCCACAAAAGCCGCCCCACTCAGCAGAAACACCGAACTTACTACCAACAGACCTAGCAAAACTCTCCTCATTTTTATTCCCTCCTTTTGTGTGTTAACTCACCACATTACTAACACTCTACCAGGCATCCACAAATTATTCCATACTCACCTCCTCGCTTTTAGTGTTATTTTACTCAACTACCAGCCACATTACCAGGCCCGTATGATTTTAGCACGTCTTGGTCTGCTTGTCAAGAGCAGGCGGCGCTTTGACGTTCTGTGCCAGTTGTGCTACAATCGGGCGACGTGAAAGTGAATGGAGGTCGCACGGCAAATTATGACTGGCAACAAAGTACGTCTGCTGGATTTAGGGCCGGTGTCCTATCTGCATTCCCAGACCATCTATCACGGGCTGGCCCACGCTATGGACGAGCAAAGCCCCGACACCATCGTGCTGCTGAATCCGGCTGAACCCTACGTTTGCGTCGGCTATCACCAGGAGGTGGAGAAGGAGGTCGAGGTCGAATACTGCCGCGCCCACGGCCTCCCCATCCTGCGCCGGGAGGTGGGCGGGGGAGCGGTCTACCTGGACAGCGACCAGCTTTTCTGGCAGATCGTTTTTCATCATCGGCGGGCCCCTCGCCAGGTAGAGGAAATCTATCGCCGCTTCCTGCACGGGCCCGTGGAAGTTTACCGGGCGATGGGCATCCCTGCTCAATACCGCCCCGTCAACGACATCCAGGTGGAAGGCCGCAAAATCTGCGGCACGGGGGCCGCCACCATAGGAGAAGCGGTGGTGGTGGTGGGCAACCTGATGTTCGACTTCAACTACGAGCAGATGGTCCGCGTCCTCAAAGTGCCCTCGGAGAAGTTCCGCGACAAGGTCTACCACAGTTTGCAGGAATACCTGACCACCATCAAGAGGGAGCTGGGGGATAAAGCTCCCTCGGTGGCAGAAGCCAGGCAGTTGCTCGGCGAGAAGTTTGCCGAGACCCTGGACGTGGAGATCGAGCCGGGAGAGTTGACCGCGAGGGAGAAAGAAGCCATCGCCCGCCTGGACGAGCGTTTTCTCTCCGCCGAGTGGACCTATCAGAAAAGGGGCCTGCCCAGGGAAGGGGTGAAAATCGCCACCGACGTGCGGGTGCTGGAGGGCACCCACAAAGCGCCCGGCGGCCTGATCCGGGCCACAGTCCGTCTGCGCCAGGGACGCATCGATGACCTGACCCTTTCGGGCGATTTCTTCTTCTATCCGGCCGAACAACTGGCCGGCCTGGAAGAGGCCCTTAAAGGCCAGGAAGATAACGAACAAGCCCTCACGGCCAGGATAGAAGACTTCTACCAGGCCCACGCCATCCAGGCGCCGGGAGTGACCGCCCAGCACCTGGCGCGGGCCATCGCGGAAGCCTGGACTCGTCAGCGCTGTGATGGCGAAAGGAGGGGAATCGATGGAGGTCGTTAAGGCAGCGGTGGTCCAGGCGGGGTCGGTCATCATGGACCGCGACGCGACCGTAGAAAAGACCAGCCACCTGGCGCGGGAGGCGGCAGCACAAGGGGGGAGGCGAAACTTGACAAAAACGGCAAAGTGTAGTATAATTGTTAATGTAGGATGCAGTAGGTTCTAGTTTCTCGTTTGGTAAAACGCCCGGACTTACGGATTATCCGGGCGCTTAGTTTTATTAATCGGGTCTGGAATAGAACTATTCTGCTCTGCAAATTACAACGAGGGAAAGGAGGTGTGCCAGGCCATGAGCGAGCGCGTCAGAGGAACGGTCAAATGGTTCAACAATAGCAAGGGCTATGGGTTCATCCAGCCCGAAGAAGGGCCCGATGTGTTTGTCCATTACTCGGCCATTCAGGGCAGCGGCTTCCGCACCCTGGAAGAGGGCGAGGAAGTGGAATTTACCATTGAGAGCAGTCCCAAAGGGCCTCAGGCTGCTAACGTGGAGAGGCTCCAAACTACCAGGTGGTAAAAATAAATGCCAGGGCTTGACGAAAAGAGCGTGTTGGCTGTAGTCAGCCGATTGGGCCGGGTGAAGCCCTGGCTTTCCCTCATCTTCACCTTCGGGCCTATGAGTCACGATAGTGAGGATTCCGATAACCCTTTCCACAGATCGTAGCTGGCCTCTTTACCCTCCTGGGCTCGCAAGTGGTTCTCCAAAGCTCCCCATAGATAGGTGTCTTCCTCGGGGAAAATGGAACGCACGTAGATCATACAATAGACTCCCACTCTTTGCCGCAACCGTTCCATCTCCCTTTGCAACTGTTGCACCTGCTCGCCCAACTCAGCCTTTAAGCGGGCATCCTCAGCCAACTCCCAGGCCTTGCGTTTGATACCCAACTGGGCCTGTTTCAACAGAAACCTTTCGACCATCTGGGCCCGTTGCTTCCCAAAACGGTTCACGATGGGACGCAACAACTCGTCCAGGCTGTCCAGCCTCATCACCACTTCGACCTCACGCTCCGTCACCCCGACACTCAAGCCCAGCGTCTCCTCGATCCAACCACGCTCCACCCGCAGGCCCATGAAAATGAACAGGGCAATAAGTCCTACTCCCCCCAGACCGAGCGCCAGCGCGACCAGCGTGGGCCCCGCGCCGGACCAGTGAAAGACGTTGTAATTGAAGACAGCGTGTAGCACAAAAGCCATCCCCCAGCCAGACAGCAGCGAGACGAACCTTTCCCGCCCCCGTCCAAAACGCAGACGCCCGATAGCGACCCCCACCAGAGCCGAAGCGGCACCGTGCATGAGACAGGTAGAAAAAGCCCGCACCATGATCAGGCCGCTTCGTGCTCCGGCGGGACTGAACAGGTACAGGTAGTTCTCGAAAATGGAGAAGGCCGTGCCCGCCGCAAAACCGTAGATAGCGCCATCGACAAAATAGGTAAAATCGGGACGCCGCACGTAATAGATCAGCACCAGGGATTTCAAAATCTCTTCCAGGATGGGAGCCACCAGCACCGCCAACAACACACTGGGCACGAAAAGGCCGCTCACCCTGTTCATCAGCAAGGCCGGGAAAAAACTGATCAGCCCCCAGAGAAAGCAGACAAAAACCGCCCGGACGCTCCCCGAAGAATAGAGGTCCAAAGCATAGATCATGTAGAAAAAAAGCACAGGCACCACAGTAGCGACCAGGCAAGCGATAATGATCAAGGGACCACTCCATAAAAAGTATACAGGCCGTGCTCGTCAGGCCGGACATCGGCTCCCTGAAACACTGAACAGCTCTGTCATTAATTTAGTTGGGATGCAGGAGCCACTTCCTCACACCGCGATAGCCTATTATACCACAGATACACCATCTTGTTAAGTTGCCAGGGGGCAACGCAGTGGTGTGTCTGCTGAAAATGTGGTATAATTATATGTGTCGAGTGGATACACTAAAGGATTGAACTGGAGATGAGACCGAAAAGAACCGAGGAGCGCAGCGAACATCCTGACGTTATAGAGAAGGGCAAGGGGCAAGAACATACGTCCGCCCCGCGGCCTGACCGCCTGCTGGCCATCGACGTGGGGGCGGGGACGCAGGACATCTTGTTGTACGAAGACGGCAAACCGCTGGAGAACTGTGTCAAAATGGTGCTCCCCTCTCAAACAGTGCTGGTGGCCGATAGGATCAAGCGCGCCAGGCAGGCGGGACGTGACGTTTTTCTGACAGGCAATCTGATGGGCGGCGGGCCCTGCGTGGGATCGATGAAGAGACACCTGAGGGCTGGCCTCAAAGTATACGCCACCCCGCTGGCGGCCAAGAGCGTCCGGGATAACCCTCTCGAGGTAGAAGAGATGGGCATCCAGATCGTGGAGCAAGCTCCAGCCGAGGCGGTAGCCATCCAAACCCGGGACGTTGACCTGGAGGCCCTGCGTCGGGCGCTGGCTATCTTCGACGTGGAACTGCCCGATCGCTATGCCATTGCCGTACAGGATCACGGCGAGAGCCTGACAGGCAGCCAGCGTCGCTTTCGTTTTCAACAATGGGCACGCTTTGTACGAGCAGGAGGACCATTGACGGCCCTGGCCTACACCAAAGTGCCGGCCCATCTCACCAGGATGCAAGCCGTACAACACGACGTTCCAGGAGCAATTTTAATGGATACCGGCTCGGCGGCCATCTGGGGGGCGTTATGCGACGAGAAGGTAGCCGCCCATCGAAAAGAAGGGCTGATCGTCGTCAACGTCGGCAATCAGCATACCATCGGGGTACTGGTGCAGGGTGAACGAGTATGGGGTCTTTTTGAGCACCATACCGTCCTCATGAATACCGAAAAACTATCCCGATGTGTGGAAGCGTTGCGACAGGGCACTCTGAGCAACGAGGAAATTTTTGCCGATCACGGTCATGGAGCTATTGTACACTCCGATTATCCCCACCAGCTAGAATCGGCAAAGCGCCGCTTCCGATTCGTAGCTGTTACAGGTCCTAATCGACGCCTGGCCGAGGGCTTACACTACTATATGGCCGTTCCCCACGGCGATATGATGTTGTCCGGCTCCTTCGGCCTGGTAGCGGCAGCGCGTCGATTAGGGTTCGTCAATTGACGGCTTTCCAACTTTCTGGCCGATGGGGAGAGATTTGAGATCCATGGATAAAGATAAATTTATCGTCAGGTTTAGAGGAGTACGAGGCAGTTATCCGGTGCCTGGGCCCAAAACCAGCAGGGTGGGGGGTAATACCTCCTGCGTGGAAATATGGGCCGGGGGCCATCTGATCATTATAGATGCCGGAACGGGCATCATCGATCTGGGTAGGGATTTGGAAACAAAATACCGCCGGGATGGCAAACCTATCATAGCCACCATGCTGTTCAGCCACACCCACCACGATCACACCCAGGGGTTTCCCTTTTTTGCGCCCGCCTATCTGGGCACGAGCGTCCTCTACATGTTTGGGCCCAAGACCTTCTACGAGGACGTTGAGGAAGCGCTGGCCCGCGCTATGCTGGCCCCTTCCTTCCCGGTGTCCCTGGATGAGTTGAAATCGCTGAAGGTTATCAGCAATCTGGATGAGTGGGAAGAGGTGATCCTCGACGAGGATCAGGAGCTCCGGGTACGGAACATTTATCGTGACAAAAGGGAGGCCTCCCCCAGGGCGGTGTCGATCAGCCTGTTAAAGAGCTACGCCCATCCCAAGGGAGGGGTGAGCATCTACAAGATACAGTGGTCAGGCAAAAGTATAGTGTACGCCAGCGATACGGAGAGCTACGTGGGAGGCGACGTACGTCTGATCAATTTTGCCAAAAATGTCGATGTGCTGATCCACGACGCCCAGTACACGCGCGAGGAGTACATCGGCGAACCGGTGCCCAAGCAGGGCTGGGGACACAGTACCCCCGGCATGGCGACGGCTGTGGCCCAAGCAGCCCAGGTCAAGCGGTTGGTCCTTTTCCATCACGATCCCCTGCGCGACGACGACAGCCTGGCCCAAATCGAGAAAGAGGCTCAAAAGGATTTCCCCAACACCATCCTGGCCTACGAAGGGTTGACCATCGAACTGTGAATGAGACCACCAGCGACGATCGGACTGAAAGGGCTGCTCGTGAGCAGTCCTTTTTGTGTTGCCAAAGAGGATAAGATGAGGTAGAATATAGGCAGGATATCGCCGGGGGACGGTGTGAGGGGGAAGGAACATGAGCAAGTATAGCGAAGCCACTTTGATGCAATTCGCCAGAGATAACATGCTGGCCAGAATCGTGGTGCAGCCCGACGCCTGCCGTTACTGCAAAGACTTTCACGGTCGCATATATCGCCCCTCCGAGGCCCCGGAGATCCCGATAAGGGGTTGTACCAAGCTGGCCTGCCGCTGCCGTTACGAACCTATCGACGCCGCCACCCCCGAAGAAAAGCTTCTGCTGTACCAGGGGGTAGACGCCGCTAAACTGGAGCGCAAAGAAGAAGCCCGCAAGCTTCTCTCCCAGGCGGTAGAACTGAACGAGGCCGACGAACAGGCCTGGTTGTGGCTCAGTGGGTGCGTGGACGATTTAGCAGAACAGGTTCGCTGTCTGGAGAAAGTGCTGGCCCTCAATCCAGATAACGAGTTGGCCCGTAAAGGTCTGGAGCGCCTGTGGAAACTGGTGGAAGAAGCCGCCCCTGCCCCGCCTGAAGCGGCGGAAGAAGAAGAGGAAGCAGAACCGCCGCCCGAGGCAAAAGAAGAAATAGCGGGCGAGAAACCCGCCGAACCCGCAGAACAGCTACCACCTGAACCCCAATTTGAAAGCCGCCTGCTTTCCCGCCTGAGGTCTATACCGCTAACGCCTGCTGAGGCCGAACAGCCCCCCATACACCGGGCCGCGACCATAGAGATGCCCGCCTTAGAAGGACTGAGCCTATCCGAAGATGCGATCGAGGGGGAGGAGGCCGAGGAGGACATACACCGCGACGAGACCATCGCCGCGATGCCCGCCTTAGAAGGGCCGCCGGTCGAGGCGGGGGAAATCCTGAGAGCGCCAGAGACGGTCCTGGAAGAAGAGTATGCTCCCTTCGAGGAGGCGGAGCAGATCGCCCTTGAAGAAGAATACCCGCCCCTGCCCTCAGCCGATGTGGAGACCCTGCTGCTGCCGCGTCTGGAAGTGCCCGCAGGGCCGGCCGTTCCTGAGCCTGAGGCAGAAGCCGCCCCCCTGCCGCTGTCTCCGCCAGGCATTCCCAGGGTGATAGCCTGCCCTCAATGCGGGGTCACCAATCTCATTACCGGCGAGCATTGCACAGAATGTGGTCTGGACCTGTTGCCGGGGATGAGCGTCGCGGAGCGCCTGGCCCAGGTGGGCTGTGGTTGTTTCTTCTGTTTTCTGGCTTATCTGATAGCCGTTTTCACCCAGACGGGGGCACTCACCTCCCTGCGGGTCAACCTGGAAGCCTGCGTCGTCTCGGTTTTCGTGTTTGCGGTGGCGGCCTTCATTGCCGCCTCCAGGATGGAAGGACATCCACCCTGGCAGAAGATGCCGCTGGCCGATAGACATCGGCGGCGGGCGGAGAGATACAGCGACACCAATCCGGCCCAGGCCATCGCTGACTACGGCCAGGCGGCGCGATTGGCTCCTGAAGACGGCGCGCTGTACAGAGCACGGGCGGAGTTGTACGAAAAAATAGGCTACCGACAGGAGGCCCTGGAGGATTACGAAATTTACCGCTCCTGGGCAGCTTCAGGGGGAAAGGGCAAAGAGGCCGACTTCGCCACCGCCCAGATCGCACGGCTCAGGGAGGAGATGGGGCACCACCCCTGACGAGAGATGAATTAGAAGAGGCCCTCGAGACTGACTACCGTGGCCCGCTCGATGTCGGGTGAACGGCTCACCACCTCATTCCAGATATCGATCAAGGCCTCCCCCATCTTCCGTGCTTCCGTCAACCTGGTTACTCCACTTTGATTTTGGTGGCCTTCTTTTTGGGCTGTTCCTCCAGGTGTTCAATGGCCGCATCGATCAGGCTGCGCATAGCCAGGAGCATTTCCTTCCGAGAGGCGCGGACGTGACTGCGGAACTCCTCGGGCAGGAAGCTCTTGCGACAGGCAGTCCTGAAGCCTTTGATCCCCTCGGACAGCCAATCTTCCAACACGAATTCTTTCTCTTCTTCCTTCACTGCCATTTTTGGTCACCACCTTTCCGGGCGTTCAGCCTTCTCCGCGATGCAGATGAGCGACGTTCCGATGGGCAGATTCAGCCAGCGCAGGAGGCTGGCCTCGACCCAGCCCCCCACCGTCAGGAGGGCGTTTATAAGGGGTGGGGAGGGCTCCATCTCGACCTGATAAGCGTCCTGGTCGGTGTCGGGAGTGGCCAGCTCAGGCTCGTGGCCCCGCCGTCCCAGAATGAGCGCCGCCGCCAGAGGAAAGATAAAAAAGTTGTTGTAAGTCGTGCGCCGGGGCCGGAACCCGACCTCGGTTAGCTTATCTTTCAACTCGCCGGCCGTGTAGCGCCGATAGTGTTTGTTGAGCTCATCGTTGTGGCTCCACAGCCATTGAAAGGCCGGCACGGTGGTTACCAGAAACCCACCTGGGGCACAGACCCGGTAACACTCCCTCAGAATAGCCATATCGTCGGGACAGTGCTCGACCACGTCCAGCGCAGCCACCAGCCCAAACAGGCCATCCTCGAAGGGCATTGCCGCGGCGTTCCCCAGACGGGCCTCATAGCCCCGCTCATGGGCCACTTTGAGGGGCCTGGGATTGTTGTCGAGGCCGATCACCCGACCGTAGCGGCTCAGGTGATGGATCATGTTGCCTGCCCCACAACCTACGTCCAGCACCTCCAGAGCACGGTGTGGCAGACAGCGATCCAGCACGTTCAGAAGAGCCCGTGTGCGGCTGGCGAACCACCAGTGCTTATCTTCACAACGTACACAATTTTGTCGTTCTGTGGTCATTAATACCAACGTTCACAAAATGTATCAACACTCCTCCACAACCATTATACTCGAAAACGCGAATTGCGCAAGCAAAGCCCGATCGGGCCACAGGCTGGCCGGAACTCACCCCCCTTCTGACCTACACCCACTCATTTTTGCGGATTGACACCAGGGGGGAGCTGTGGTATAATAAAATGAGACGCTATCTCGCATTAATAGACGGCACAGGCCACCTGAGAGCCTGTTGGAAAACACCTGCCGTGGGGCGCTGAGGGCTGAAATGATGCCTCATAATCGCTCAAGCCCTCAGGCCCCGTACCAAGATCGGGCCAATGGTAAGAACTCCTACTGTACAGTCGGTCAGAAGAGCTCTGGCTATCCTCAAATCCTTCCAGGAGCGAGAGCACGAGAAAGCGGTGACTGAGGTCGCACGGGCCTTTGGCCTGCCCAAGAGTACCGTCCATCGGCTGATGATCACTCTTGAGGAAGAGGGCTTCCTGGAACAGAACCCGGTCACGCGCAAGTATCACCTGGGGCCCATGGTATTTGAGCTCAGCAAAGCGTTCGTGGGCCGTAATCTGCTGAGCGATGTGGCGAGGCCCTATATGCAGCAGTTGGCCCGCGACACAGGCCATACCGTGCACCTATCCGTTCTCAGCGGTGGGGAGCTCCTGGTTATCAGCAGCCAGGAGGGATCGTACCTTGTCAGAGTCGGTTCTCAAGTCGGGGATCGTTGGATGCCTCACTCCACCGCCGCAGGCAAAGTGTTGCTGGCCGCCCTGCCGGAAACGCAGGTGGATGAGTACATCCGCGCTACTGGACTACCCCCCGTTACGCTTAACACTATCACTTCTGCTGAACAATTGAAACAACAGCTTCAAGCGGTGAAAAAAGCAGGCATAGCATTCAACAGGGAGGAAAGCACCCTGGGCCTTGAGGCCATCGCCGCGCCCATCAGGCGTGTGGACGCCACGATTGCGGCCATCAGTCTGGCCTATCCCAGCCGCCTCATGACCAGGGAGCAATCAGCGCAGGCCGTGCTGGCAGTGAAAGCCACCGCCACCGCCATCACCAAACAGCTTTCCGTCAGCATGATCCCCGACACAACATCCTTTTCCAGTTCCAGCGGCACACTTTGAGGCCACATTGGTGCTGGCCCTGCCAAAGCAAGACGGGGGCCGAGACCTCACGGTGTGGGAGCCCCCCACCAGAGGGGCACCTCTGGTAGAAAGGAGGCCAATAAGACGAATTTATCATAACAGAACACAGTTGTAAGTTGGCGCACAGTTCACGATTTTAGAGAAGGGAGGAGAGAAATGAGAAGGCTTTTAGTTCTAACACTTGCTGTGGTTATGTTGGTCACGCTGGGAAGCAGTTGGGGGCCTATCCCCACATCCGTATCGGCGGAAGAGCCCTTGAAGATCGGATGTACCGTGGCCCTCACGGGCAAGTACGCCGAGAGCGGGAAGTACTACGAGGAGGCCTACAGGCTGTGGGAGATACAGGTCAACGAGCAGGGGGGACTGCTGGATAGGCCCGTGGAGCTCATTATATACGACGATACCAGCGATCCTGACACGGGGCTCAGCCTCTACGAGAAGCTCATCACGGTGGACAAGGTGGACCTGCTGCTGGGGCCTTATACCAGCGGCATCGTCGAGCCCACCAGCGCCCTGGCCGAGAAATACGGGATGCTCTTCCTCGAAGGGGGCGGCAATGCCTCTACGCTCTTTGAGCGGGGATTCAAGTACATGTTCCTGACCCTTCCTGGCCTGGCTGAGGATCACCCCAAGGTGCCCCTCTATTTCATTGAATCCTTGCCAGAAGAGGAGAGGCCAGCGTCCATAGCTCAGATATACTTAGACGACCTGCCCATGATAGCGGAGGCGGAAGGCACCAGAGAGATGGCTGAGGAGATAGGTATCCCCATCGTCTACGAAGAGAGAATACCAAAGGGGGTCACCGATCTCATTCCCACCATCTCCAAGGTCAAGGAAAGCGGAGCTGAGGTCCTGCTGGGGCAGCTCTTCCTGCCCGAGGGAGTCATGGCCACCCGCGCCATCAAAGAAATGGACTACAACCCCAAGCTGCTATGGTTCACGGTGGGGCCAGCCATGAGCGATTGGCGCGACTCGCTGGAGGATGACGGCGAGTACGTCTGGGGGAGCACCATGTTCTCCCCCAAGGCCGCCACCCCTGGCTTGCAGGAGTTTGTAGCGGCCTATGAGGAAATGTGGGATCGACCTCCCGACTACCATGCCGCCGGGGGCTACGCTGCGGCCCAGATACTCCAGGCAGCTATCGAGGCCACCGAGAGTGCGGACAACGACGTCCTTCGTGACTACGTGGCGGCCAACGAGTTCCCCACCGTCATTGGCACTCTCTCCTGGGACGAAACGGGCAAGCCTGAGCCGGCGCTCATAGGCGTCCAATGGCTCGGCGGGGAAATGGAAATTGTCTGGCCGCCGGAGTCAGCTACCGCGGATCCAGTATACCCCTTCCCCGCGTGGAGTGAGAGGTAGCAAGAATCAACTGCGAGGAGGGCAAGGTCGTTCGGAAGACCCTTGTCCTCCTTGCGTTAAACTACCCGCTGCGCTGTGGCCGGGTCTCCAGCGGAAGTTTTTAGAGATCAGCCCAGCAAGAGAGAACTCCAGGAGAATGAAATGAATCTTGTCATTCAAGGACTGGTCTGTGGGATAGTCCTCGGCTCCATTTACGCGGTGATGGCTTTTGGGCTATCGCTGGTCTATGGAGTGATGAGAGTTGTCAATTTCGCCCATGGGGTGTTGGCTGTCCTGGCCGCCTACGTCACCTATCAACTCTTCCAATCCCTGGGCTTGGACCCTTTTCTCAGCCTGGGGGTAAGCATTCCCCTCTTTTTTGTCCTGGGATGCCTGATCTACAAAGGTCTGCTGCTGGGCAAGCTGGGGAGAGAATCTGAGTATTCCAGCCTGCTCGTCACCTTTGGGTTCGGGATAGCCCTGGAGGTGATTATCATCCTGTTATGGACGACCAGGTTCAAATCCATCACCACCAGTTATTCGACGAACACCCTGGTATTGGGGCCCATCAGGCTCAGTTATGCGCGTTTGATCGCCGTGGCCCTGGCCATCATCATGCTCATTCTGCTCAGAGGATTCCTGGAACGGACCAGGACGGGAAAGGCGATCAGGGCCGTTACGCAGGACCGAGAGGCGGCCATGTACATGGGAATAGACGTAGAACACGTCTGCACCGTGGCCTTCGGCATCGCTACCGCCGCCGCAGCGGTGGGCGGTACTCTTCTGGGGGTAGTATACGCCTTCTATCCCGCCGTACACCTCAACTGGACCGCCCGGCTGTTCGCCGTCGTGGTGCTTGGCGGACTGGGCAGCGTAGTAGGGGCTTTCCTGGGCTCGTACCTGGTAGCCATCGCTGAGAGCTTCGTGGCCTTATACCTCGGCGTTACCTGGTCTCCGTTAATAGGGTTCCTCACGATCGTCATCGTTCTGCTCCTCAGGCCGAGCGGCCTGATGGGCTTGAGAATAGGGGGGCGCTCGTAAAGCCATGAACTCCAGGGAAAGGGAAATCTCCTCAAGGGAACACTCAGGGCGTCTGGTCTGGCTGTACGTGGTGGCGGGAACCCTCCTTTGCGCCTTCCCCCTGCTGGTTCGCACTCCCTACTTCCAGCACATCTTCATTCTCATACTCATGTACATCGCCCTTACCTGTAGCTGGAACATCATCGGGGGTTATGCCGGCTACGCCTCGTTCGGCCACGTCGTTTTTTTCGCCATAGGCTCCTATACGACAGCCATCCTGTTAGTCCGATTTGGGTGGTCGCCTTTTCTGACCGCGCTCCTGGCCGGACTCATGGCCATCGTGGTAGCTTTCATCGCTCTGCCAAGCCTGAAGACGCGGGGGGCCTACTTTGGCATTCTAACCCTGGCCATGAGCCTGGTGGGACAACTGGTCATTACCAACGTTCCGGGCTTAACCGGGGGCGGGAGGGGCCTTATGCTCCCCCTGCCTCCCTGGGACGTTTCCATATTGAAGGTGCCCTTTTACTACGCCATGCTGGTGGCGGCCGCGGGAGCGGTTCTGGCCAGCCACGTCATCAAGCATTCCAAATTCGGGTTGGGCTTGGAGGTGATCCGCGAGGACGAGGACAAGGCCGAAGCGGTGGGCATCGACACTACTTTATACAAGAGCCTGGCCTTTATCATTGGGGCCTTCTTCCCCGGGGTAGCTGGAGGGTTGCACGCGTATTACGTAACCTACATCAGTCCGGAGAGCACTTTTAACTTCCTTATCAGCATCAATATCCTGCTTTTTACCCTGTTTGGAGGGAGAGGGGCAGTATGGGGCCCGGTGCTGGGCACCGTGATCCTCATCCCTTTAGCTCAAATCCTCAACATCTTCATCGCCTCTGAACTGCACGTCTTTCTGTTCGGAGTGATCCTAATCGTGGTGACCATTTTCCTGCCCGGTGGACTCATATCTCTTCTCAAGAAAGTACCCCTGAGGGTAGAAGGCCTCGACGGCAGCCCCGCTCCCGAGCTGTCTCTTAGAAGTGAAGCGGAGGTGCCTCATGGGGAAGCCCCAGCTTCTTTGAAACACCGTTCATCGAAACACCGCTCATCAGCCCAGACCCCACCTGAACCCGTTCTTTCCCTGCAAGAGGTCACCAAGACCTTCGGGGGAGTAACCGCTTTGGATAGCTGTAGCTTCTCGATAGTAGAGGGGGCCATCACGGGGCTCATCGGACCGAACGGGTCGGGTAAGAGCACGGCCTTGAACGTCATCACCGGGTTCTATCGCCCGGACCGTGGAGCTATCCGCTATGAGGGGCTCGATCTGGTCGGTCGAAAGCCCCATCAGATCAAAGCCTTAAAGATCGCCCGTTCCTTCCAGGAGACGCGGGTGTTCGGCGACCTCTCAGTTCTGGACAACCTGGTGGCCTCGATCAGCGCCCGGAGCGGACTGGGACTGCTGCACCCGCGGCACGAGAAGGCTGAGGTGAAGCAGGCGATGGAACTTCTGGAGTTCGTGGGCATCGCCCATCTAAAAGAGGAGCAAGCGAAGAATCTGTCGTATGGTCAGCAGAAACTCCTGGAATTCGTTTCGGTCATCATCTCCGATCCAGACGTGGTGCTCCTGGACGAGCCTGCGGCGGGCGTAAACCCCGTTCTCCTCGAAAGGCTCATGGACTTAATCGTAGCCCTGAATAAACAGGGCAAGACTTTCATGATCATAGAGCACGACATGGGCGTCATCATGAAGTACTGCAACCCCATCATCGTGCTCGATTCTGGACAAAAAATCGCAGAGGGCACTCCGGCAGAGATCCAGGCCAATTCAAAGGTATTGGAGGCGTATCTTGGCGAGTGAGGCTTCGACGAACGAAACGCTCCTGAAGGCGGAGAAGGTGGCCGGGGGATACCGTAAGGACTACGATATCCTGACAGAAGTGGATATGGAGGTGTGGGCTGGCGAGATCGTATGCCTCATCGGGCCCAATGGAGCGGGCAAGTCCACCCTCCTCAAGGCGGTGTGTGGCAACCTGCCTTACGTGAGGGGGACCATCGTCTTTCAAGGCCAGAACATCGTGGGGCTCAAACCCCATGACACCCTCCAGCGGGGCATATCCTACGTCCCCCAGGGCAGGAGAGTGTTTCCGGGCATGAGCATCCTGGAAAACCTGGAGGTGGGAGGCTACACGATCACCGACAGGGCCCTGCTCCACCAGCGGAAGGAGAAGGTGCTGGACCTCTTCCCCATTCTGCGAGAAAAGCGCAACCATCTGGCCTACAAACTCAGCGGCGGGGAACAGCAGATGCTAGCCATTGCCAGAGCTCTCATGCTGGAGCCATGCCTCCTGATGTTGGACGAGCCTTCTCTGGGCCTGGCCCCCAAGGTGGCCTCCCTGGTGTTCGAGAAGATCCAGGAACTAAACGCCCTGGGCATGACCATTCTCCTGGTCGAGCAACAGGCCAAGAGGGGCCTCAGGATCGCGACTCGCGGCTACGTCCTGGTGCTGGGGCGGACGATGCTGACCGACACGGGACAGAACTTGCTGACCGACCAGAAGGTGCGCGAGCTCTACATCGGAGCTTGAAAGATCCGCCGGCGCCTGCTCTGTAGCGAACCGTCGGACATTGAAAAATTCAAAAGCCTGCGGAGGTGGGAATGAGAATTGCAAAACATCCGATCCTGGGCACGTTTCCCCGGGGAAGGAAGGTCACCGTCCTGGTGGACGGTCGAGAAGTAGAGGCTTTCGAGGGCGAGATGGTCGCTTTCGCCCTTCATGCGGCGGGGATAAAGATCCTGCATTGGACGGACAAACGCCACGAGCCGCGCGGCATATTCTGCGCCATCGGCCACTGCACCGATTGCAGGATGATCGTGGACGGCGTCCCAAACGTCAGGACGTGCATTACTCCCGTGCGGGAGAGAATGAGCATCGAGACCCAGCACGGCAGGGGAGAGTGGAGATGAGCGAGATGAGGAACGTTGAAGTGGCCGTCGTCGGCGCTGGTCCGGCCGGGCTGACGGCGGCCATTGAGATAGCCAAACGGGGGGGCAAAGTTCTGGTCGTTGACGAGAATTCCAAGCCTGGCGGACAACTGTTTAAGCAGCTCCACAAGTTCTTCGGCTCAAGCCGACACCGCGCCAGGGAGCGCGGTTTCAAAATCGGACAAAGCCTGGTGCACCAGGCCGAGGAGAGCGGGGTGGAGACCTGGTTCGAGGCCCAGGTGATCGGCATCTTCGAAGACCGAGTGTTGGGCGTCGTGCACGAAGGGGGGCTACAGAAACTACAGGCCGCCAGGATCGTGCTGTCCACCGGCGCTGCGGAGAAGGCCCTGGCCTTTCCCGGCTGGACCCTGCCGGGAGTGATGGGCGCCGGTGCGGCCCAGACGATGATGAACGTTCATGGCATCCTGCCTGGTAAGCACGTCCTGATGATCGGTTCCGGCAACGTGGGCCTGATCGTGAGCTATCAACTGCTCCAGGCAGGCGCCAGGGTCGAGGCGGTGGTCGAAGCCCTCCCCAAGGTGGGCGGGTACCAGGTGCACGCCGACAAGATACGGCGGGCAGGCGTGCCCATCCATCTCTCTCACACGGTCAAGGAAGCCTTCGGCGATGGCCACGTGGAGGGGGCGCTCCTGGTCAAGCTAGACGGGAACGGGCGGCCCATGGCCGGCACCGAGTGGGAGCTCGCCGTGGATACCATATGCCTGGCCGTGGGCCTGTCTCCCATGACAGAACTGACCTGGATGGCAGGCTGCCAGGCCACGTACATCGGCGAGCTAGGGGGACACGTGCCCCTGCACAACCAGGACATGGAAACCACCGTGCCAGGTATCTACGTGGCCGGGGACATGGCCGGCATCGGTGAGGCCAGTTCGGCCATAGAAGAGGGGCGCCTGGCAGGGATCGCCATCGCCGCCGAGCTGGGCTATATTCCCCTCGCTGAGGCGGAGCGGCTAAAAGAAGAGACGCGCAGAGAACTGGACGCCCTGCGCCAGGGCCCGGTGGGCGGCCAGGTGGGCCGGGCCAAACGAGCGCTGGTGGACGAATACTCAGCCCACCTGGCTCGACAGGCAGGCCGCGAAGTGGAGGAAAGGGCCGAATCCACCCGGACTGGAAGCGCAGTTGAGGTCTCTCCACCCGCGCCTGAAGAGCCCGACGCGGCGCAAAGGGCCCAGGGGCCCGTGGCGGTCATCGAGTGCTACGAAGAGATCCCCTGCGATCCCTGTGAGGAGGCCTGCCGGCGGGGAGCGATCATCGTCGGGGAGCCGATCACCTCGCTGCCCCATCTGAAGGCCGAGCGCTGCAACGGCTGCGGCCTGTGCATCCCCGATTGCCCGGGCCTGGCTATCTTTGTGATCGACGAAAGCTATTCCGAGAACGAAGCAACCATCATGCTGCCTTACGAATTCCTGCCCCTGCCCGGCCAGGGGATGACGGTCAAGGCTCTCGACCGGCAGGGGCGGGCGGTAGGCGAGGCCAGAGTGCTGGAGGTCCGCAACCCGGAGTTCTACGATTGTACCCCCGTGGTCAAGATCGCGGTCCCCAAAGAACTGAGCATGACGGTACGGCACATCGCTCTCGATTGAACCTACGGGAGGTAATCGTTCTATGGACAAGGACATCGTGATCTGTCGCTGCGAGGAGGTCACTCGGTCACAGATCGAGGAAGCTATCGAGCGTGGCCTGTGTACCCCCCGGGACATCAAGCAATGGACCCGAGCGGGCATGGGGTTGTGCCAGGGGCGTAGCTGTCGGTCGCTGCTTTGCCAACTGGTGGCCGAGAAGCTCGGCCTGGACGTCAGCGAGGTCATCCCGCCGACCTCTCGACCGCCGCTCAGGCCCGTCAAGCTGAAAGAGCTGGCTGGCTCAGGAGGCCCTGAAAAATGACCAACATCATCGACGAGGCGGAAGTGGTGGTCGTCGGGGGCGGCATCATGGGCTGCTCGACGGCCTATTACCTGGCGAAAAGAGGCGTGCAGGTCACTCTGGTGGAGCGTAACACGATCTGTAGCGGGGCCACGGCCCGCACCGGCGGGGCCGTTCGCCAGCAATGGCGGGGCCCCAACGAGCTCGTACCGGCCATCGAGAGCGTAAAACTGTGGAAGAACCTCAACCAGGAACTCGACTGCGATACCGAGTACACCCAGGGGGGGCATTTCTTCGTCCTCGATTCGGAGCGGGAGGTGGAGCAGTTTCGCCAGATCCACGAATTTCAGCGCCAGCACGGGCTGGAGTGCGAGATTCTGGACCCATCTGAGGTGCAGGAAATCTGCCCTATTCTAAAACCGAATTTCGTGGCCGTCTCCCACTGCCCCACGGATGGGCACGCCAATCCCTTCCGCACCACGCACGGCTTCGCCCTGGCCGCTGCCCGTCTGGGGACACGCATCATGACTGGCACGGAGGTACAGTCTATTG
Organism: uncultured Anaerolineales bacterium; assembly: GCA_964646625.1. Taxonomy (GTDB): domain Bacteria; phylum Chloroflexota; class Anaerolineae; order CAZYHC01; family CAZYHC01; genus DAOULT01. The sequence goes on along the minus strand of CAZYHC010000013.1, from coordinate 51,310 downwards.
CCCACGACCACGGTGAGATCGAGTCGGTGACCACCGGCCGGGGCACAATCAGGGCCAGGAAGGTGGTCAACGCGGCCGGGCCCTGGTCAATGCAGGTCGGGCGCATGGCGGGCCTGGAAATCCCGGTCAAGCCCTACAAGCAGCAGCAGATCATCACCGAGCCGTTGCCCCCCGTGGTCAAGCAGTTCGTCACCAGGCTGAGCGTGGGCCTGTACTTCCGCCAGTGCCAGAGCGGTTCGTTGCAGATTGGCCTGCACATCGATCCCTTTGGCCTCTGGCGAGAGACGCTGGAGGAGGGCTATAGCCTGCCGGAAGCTGAGGCTGAAACCTTCGATCACATCTCGACCTTCGACCCGCTGCGCGAAATTCCCAAACGCTTCCTGGAGGCCGTGACCATGCCCGTGCTTGGAGAGTGCAGCGCCGTCCGCACCTGGCCGGGCCTTTACGAGATGACTCCCGACCTGGAGCCGCTCCTGGGGGCAGCCCCTTCCCTGAAGGGCCTCTACCTGGCCACTGGCTTCTCAGGGCGGGGCTTCGCCCTGGGGCCAATTGTAGGCAAGCTGATGGCTGAGTTGATCACCACGGGCGAGACGCCCCTGCTGTTGGACAGGCTGAGCACCACCCGCTTTGAGTCCGCTTCGCCAGCCAAAAGTTGAGGGATAGACCATGAATTTACCCTCAGAGGTGGAAGAATTGCTCATACCGGCCACCCTGGGCGGCCGGGGCCTGCGTGATGACTACGCTCCTAACTTCTGGGAGTACGTCCGACCCTGGCAGGAGCTAGAGCGACTCGACGCGGGCCTGCTCGGCGTTCCCTTCGACACTCCGAGCATCATTCGGAGGGGCAGCATGGCTGCCCCTGCGGTGATCCGGCAGTTCCTGGGCACGAATCGCGACTACGAGCCCAGCCTGGGGCTGACTATACCCCGTGAGGTCAACCTGACCGATTTTGGAGACGTGCGGGTGGTGCACACCGAACCGCAGGAGACCAATGGCCGCATCGAGAAGGTCCTGACCGCCATCTGCGGCCTGGGGACAATTCCCGTTGTGCTGGGCGGCGATCACAGCATAAGCTACCCCGTCATCAGAGGGCTCTGTAACGCTACGAACGGCCGAGTGGGGGTGATCATGTTCGACGCTCACACCGACGTGCGCCTCTCCCACTACGGCGAAATCACCAGCGGAGCCCCCTTTCGACGGGTGTTGGAGGAAATCCCCGGTCAGCCGGTCCAGCCGGGCAACCTGGTGGAGATCGGCATCAACGGCTGGCACAATTCGCAATTTTACGTGGATTACCTGGCTCGGGAGGGGGTCCGCGTCTTCACCGCCTGGGAGGTACACCGCCGGGGCATCGAGGAGATCGTGGCCGAGGCCCTCACCCTGGCGACAGCAGGCACGGAGGCCGTGTACGCCAGCGTGGACATAGATGCGGTAGATGCGGCCTTCGCCCCGGGCACCGGGGCCCCGACGCCCGGCGGCTTGACCTCCTACCAAATCTTGCAGGCCGCTTACCTGCTGGGCCAGCATCCCCTGGTACGGGGGCTGGACGTGGTAGAGGTTGCGCCGCCCCACGACGTTAACAACATCACCTCTATCCTGGCGGCGGCCATCGTGCAGAACTTCCTGGCGACCGCTATCGCCAGGAAAGGCTTCCGCAAAATCGAGGGGGGGAGATGACCTGTAGCTACAACGGCGTGATATTGAGGGTGGATCTTACCCAGAGCAAAATCTGGACGGAGGAACCAGGGGAGCGGTTCTATCGCACCTACTTTGGAGGCTGGGGCTTCATCGCCCACTACCTGTTGAAAGAGCTAGACGAGCGGGCCGACCCCCTGGGGAACGAAAACGTCCTGGTTTTCGCCCCTGGCGTGGTCACCGGTACGCCGGTGGCCGGCAGTGGACGTCACGCCGTGGGCGCGAAATCGCCCCTGACCGGCGGCTTCGGGGCTGCCGAGGCGGGCGGCTTCTGGGGGACAGAGCTGAAGCGGGCCGGGTACGATGCCGTGGTCGTCAGCGGGGCCGCAGAGCGTCCCGTCTACCTGTGGATCCAGGACGGCGAGGTGGAGATCAGGGATGCCGGGGAGCTCTGGGGTCAGTTCACAGCCGATTCCCAGGAGGCCATTCGCCGCGAGCTGGGGGACGACAAGGTTCGCATCGCCCAGATAGGGCCAGCAGGGGAGAAAACGGTCCGCTACGCCTGCATAGTGCACGATCTCAAATATGCAGCCGGACGCACGGGCCTGGGGGCGGTGATGGGTTCCAAGAGATTGAAGGCTATAGCCGTGCGAGGCCACAAGCGCATCGGGATGGCCGACCGGGAGCGCGTCGGCCAGGTGGCTAAGTGGCTGGGCAGGAATTACCGTGAACTGGCCTGGGGGCTCACCAACCTGGGCACCGGAGTGGACTTCGAGGTGCAGAACGCTGCCGGGGGGCTGCCCACCCGGAACTTCAGCCAGGGCGCGTTCGAGGGCTTCGAGAAGATCACCGCCGAAGCAGTGCGGGAAACCATCCGCCTCGGCATGGATGGCTGCTACGCCTGTCCCATCCGCTGCAAAAAGGTGGTGCGGGTGGAGGACCCTCACCTCGGGGAGGCAACCCGCCCCTACGTGGATCCCATCTACGGCGGGCCCGAGTACGAAACCCTGGCCGCCTTTGGTTCGCTGTGCGGCATAGACGACCTCCAGGCCGTAGCCAAGGCCAACGAGCTGTGCAATGCCTATTCCCTGGACACCATCTCCACAGGAGCAGCCATCGCCTTTGCCATGGAGTGCTACGAGAAGGGGCTGCTGACGAAAGAAGATACAGACGGCCTGGAACTGGCCTTTGGCAATGCAAAGGCCATGCTCAGGGCCGTAGAGCTCATCGCCCGGCGGCAGGGGATCGGCGACCTCCTGGCGGAAGGAGTGAGGCGTGCGGCGCGGGAGATCGGGCCAGATGCCTGGGAGTGGGCCATGCAGGTGAAGGGGCAGGAGCTTCCCCTGCACGAGCCGCGTATCAAGCACGGGCTGGGCCTGGGCTACGCCCTCTCCCCTACCGGGGCCGACCACGCCCACAACGTGCACGACACCGTTTTCGAGAAGGAGACCCCCTTCTTCCACCGCTTTAAGACGTTGGGTATCCTGGAACCGCTCCCGGTCCACGAGTTGAGTCCGGCCAAGGTGCGTCTCGTTCTCTACCTTACCACCTGGTTTACCTTCCAAAACTGCGCCGTGATGTGTCGCTTCCTGCCTTACGACCCCTGGCAGGTGATGGAGGTAGTGAACGGCGCTACCGGGTGGAATAGCACCGTCTGGGAGCTGATGAAAGTGGGAGAACGGGCCTGGAACATGGCCCGGGCCTTCAATTGTCGAGAGGGGTTCACTGCTGAGGACGACGTCATCCCCAGTCGCTTCTTCTCTCCCTTTGCCGAGGCCCGGGAATCAAAGGCCATCGACGGTCAAGCCTTTGCCGATGCCAGGCGGATTTATTACCAGATGGCGGGCTGGGAGGCCCATACGGGCCTCCCCACCGCCGCTAAGCTGCATGAACTGGGGATCGGCTGGGTAGCCGATGAGAAGTAGCTCGAAAATTGCAAGAGGAGGTCGCACAAGATGAAGAACCATCTCAGAATCGCCATCCTGGGGGCGGGCAATGGCGCCCACGCCATGGCGGGCCATCTGGCGCTCAGGGGTTTTCCGGTCAGGCTCTACAACAAATTCGAGGAGGAACTAACCCACCTGCGGGAGCAGGAGGGCATCGCCCTCCAGGGAGCGATAGAGGGCTTTGGCCCCCTCGAAACGATCACCACCCGCATCGAGGAGGCCATCGCCGATGCCGAGGTGATCATGGTGGTCGTGCCCGCCCACGTGCACCGCTTCATGGCAGAATTGTGCGCCCCTCACCTGCACGCGGGGCAGGTCATCGTGCTCAACCCCGGGCGGACAGGAGGGGCGCTGGAGTTCTCCAACGTCCTGCGGGGAAAGGGTGTTCCAGACAGCGTAGTGGTGGCCGAGGCCCAGAGCCTGGTCTACGCCTGCCGTATCTCGGGGCCGGCCCGGGTGGAAATCAAGGGCATCAAGAAGCGGGTCCCGGTGGCCGCCTTTCCGGCCACCGACACGCCGCGGCTGATGGAGGCGGTGAGCCAGTTATATCCCGAATTCGTCCCCGCGGCCAACGTCCTAGAAACCAGCCTTGACAACATCGGCGCTGTTTTCCACCCCAGCACCGTGATCCTGAACACCAACCGCATCGAGGCCGGCGATGATTTCGACTTCTACCAGGGGATGACCCCCACCGTGACCCATTTCCTGGAGGCGATCGACGCCGAGCGTCTGGCCGTAGCCAGGGCCTTCGGCATCGATATGGAATCGGCCGCCGAATGGCTGCTCAAGACCTACGAGGGCGTGCACGGCCAGAACCTCTACGAGTGTATCCAGAGCAATGCGGCTTATGAGGGACTCAAGGCCCCCAAGACGCTGAACGTGCGCTACATCACCGAAGATGTGCCCACCGGGCTGGTGCCTTTCGCTTCGCTGGGGGCGCTGGCAGGGGTGCCCACCCCGACCAGTTGGGCGATGGTGGACGTGGCCTGTGCTCTGTTCGACCGGGACTTTTGGCGGGAAGGACGGAGCGCCGAGAACCTGGGCCTGGCGGGGATGAGCGTGGACGAGATCGTGGCCCTGGTGGAAGGCCGATGACGCAGAACTCGCTCACGGTTGCCGTGCTGGGCGCGGGTCACGGCGGGCACGCCATGGCCGGCCACCTGGCCCTCTGCGGGGCGGCGGTCAACGTCTACAACCGCTCCCCGGAGCGCATCGCTACCATGCGCGGCCAAGGCGGCGTCTGGGTGGAGGGCGCGGTACAGGGCTTTGGGCGAGTAAACACCGTCACCACCGACCTGGGGGAGGCCCTGGCCGACGCCGACCTGATCATGGTGGTCGTGCCGGCCTCCGCTCATCGCTCTATGGCCCAGGCCTGCGCCCCTCACCTGCGCCACGGCCAGATCGTGGTCCTGAATCCGGGCCGCACCGGCGGGGCGCTGGAGTTTGCGGCCACCCTGCGGGCGGAGGACGTGGCCGCTCGGGTGATCGTGGCCGAGACCCAGACCCTGATCTACTCCTGTCGCCTGTCCGGGCCGGGGCGGGTGCACGTCCTGAGTCTCAAGCGCCGCGTGCCCCTCTCTGCGCTGCCCGCCACCGACAGCAGGCGTGTCCTGGACGTGATGGGCTCGTTCTATCCGCAGTTCGTTCCGGCGCCCACCGTCTTGCACACCGGCCTGGGCAACGTTGGCTCTGTCTTTCACCCCAGCCTGATGCTGTTCAACGCCAACCGCATCGAGGCCAGGGAACTGTTTTACTTCTACCGCGACATCACCCCGCACCTGGGGAGCTTCCTGGAGGCGGTGGATGGGGAGCGCCTGGCCGTGGCCAGAGCCTTCGGCCTGGAAGTAGAATCGGCCAGCGAGTGGCTGAGCCAGGCCTACGAGCGGGTCTCAGGCCAAAGTCTGTACGAAAAAATCCGCAGCGTGCCAGCCTATCAACAGGCCATGGCGCCCACCTCGCTCGACGACCGATACCTCACCGAGGACGTGCCCACCGGCCTGGTGCCCCTCATCGCCCTGGCCGAGGTGGCCGGCGTCCCCGTGCCCCTCAGCCGTTCCCTGGCGCACGTCGCCTGTGCACTCCTTGAGCGGGACTACTGGGCCGAGGGACGCACCCTGGAGCGCATGGGGTTGCAAGGCATGAGCGTGGGCCAGATCATGCGCTACGCCGAGACCGGGGAGAGACGCGGCGCAAGTTGATCACGTATACGCCACGCGCTTCACGTTTTCCATCGCCAGTTCTGACTTAACATTACGTAAAAGCTGAGGAGGTAAAGATTAATGGCTCTCAAGATTCTAGGTGGTTCTCTGGGCGAGTGCGTCCACGTGGCGGGCGTGCTCAGTTTCCTACGCATGGCCGAGGAACATGGCTACCAGACCGAGTTCACCGGCCCGGCCACCTCTATCGCCGAATACATCGCCGCCGCCCAGGAGGTGGCGCCGGACATCTTAGCGGTCAGCTACCGCCTGACCCCGGAGAACGCCGCCGTTCTCCTGCGAGATTTCAAACAGGCCTGTGAGGAGGCCGGCCTTCAGGATAAGCGCTTCGTCTTTGGGGGCACGCCGCCGGTGGCTGAAGAGGCCAGGAAAGTAGACCTCTTCGAGGCCGTCTTCGGTGGGGAGGAGCCTCTGGAAGCGGTCATCGCCTATCTCAAGGGGATGCCCTGGGAGGAGATGAGGGCCGAGGACTACCCCGCCGAGACCCTGGAGCGGATCCAGTGGAAAGCGCCTTTCCCCATCATCCGTCACCACTTCGGCCTGCCGGCCGACAGCATCGAGCCCACGATAGCAGGCATCCACCAGATCGCCGAGGCTGGCGTGCTGGACGTCGTCTCCCTGGGCCCCGATCAGGACGCCCAGGAGAACTTCTTCCACCCCGAGAGACAGGACCCAAAGCGCAAGGGCGCGGGCGGGGTGCCGTTTCGCACCAAGGAAGACCTGCGGCAGTTGTACGAAGCCACCCGTGGCGGCAATTACCCCCTGCTGCGCTCCTATTCCGGCACCGCCGACCTCCTGCGCTACGCAGAGGTGTTGTACAGCACCATCCGCAACGCCTGGTGCGCGACCTCGCTCTTCTGGTTCAACGTGATGGATGGGCGAGGCCCCCTTTCTCTGCGCGACTCCATTCGGGATCACATGGCCCTGATGCGCTGGCACGGGGACCGCAACGTCCCCGTGGAGGGCAACGAGCCCTACCACTGGGGCCTCAGAGATGCCCACGACGCGGTGATCTGCGCCGATTCTTACATCTACGCCCACGTAGCCAAAAAGATGGGGGTGAGGGATTACATCACCACCTACATGTTCGAAACCCCGCCGCACCTGTCCAACAAGATGGACCTGGCCAAAGCCCTGGCCCAGGTGGAATTGGCCGAGTCGTTCGTGGACGATAGCTTCCACATCATCTGCCAGACGCGGACGGGGTTGATGAGCTATCCGGTGGATCCCGATTACGCTCGCGGGCAACTGGGGGCGTCGGTCTACCTCCAGATGGCCCTCCGGCCGGCCATCGTCCACGTGGTAGGCTACGTCGAGGCCCACCACGCCGCCACCCCTGGGGACGTCATCGAGAGCTGTAAGATGGCCCGCAAGGTGATCCAGAACTGCCTCTACGGGATGCCAGACCTGACCGCCGATCCCGAGGTTCAGCGGCGCAAGGACGAACTGGTGGAGGAGGCGATGGTCATCGTGGAGGCCATCAGGGAGTTGGGAGCGGGTAATGTGGAAGACCCCCTATCCGATCCGGATATCCTGGCCCAGGCCGTGGAGATCGGCCTCCTGGATGCTCCGCAGTTGAAAGGCAACCCCTATGCCTGTGGCCAGGTGAGAACCCGGATCGTGAATGGGGCGAATTATGCCGTCGATGAGAGAGGGAAGGTGCTCACCGAGCAGGAAAGGGTGGCCCGCGTTTTCGCTCGGGTTTCTGGGCCGGAGGCGGCATATCAACCGGGTGGGGAGTGACCATGCACTCTCATTCTCAAGGGTGCAGCGGCCTTCGCCTGGGCATAGACGTGGGCGGGACGTTTACCGACCTCATCGTAATGGACGGCGCCGGCAAGGTAACTGTGGTCAAAACGCCTTCCACCCCCCGCGACCCCACGCGGGCGGTGGAACAGGGGATTTCCCTGTTGGCCCATCGGCTGAACCTGTCGGCGGTCGAACTGGCCGCCGGCTGCTCCCTGGTGATCCACGGCACCACCGTGGCCACCAACGCCCTCCTGGAGCGGCGTGGAGCGCGCACGGCCTTGTTGACCACGGCGGGCTTTCGCGACCTGCTGGAGATGCGCGAAGGCAGCAAGCCCACGGGGCGGTACGACCTGGTGTCACCGCCGCCGCGGCCCCTGGTGCCGCGCCACCTGCGCCTGCCCGTGGTGGAGCGCATTCGATACAGCGGGGCGGTCGAGACCCCCCTGGACCCGGACAGTCTGGCCCACAGCCTGGCGCGGCTGGCTGAGGAGAACGTGGAGGCCGTTGCCGTCTGTTTCCTGCACAGCACCGCCAACCCCACTCACGAGCAACTGGCCGGGGAGGCGCTGGCTGACCGATTTCCAGGGCTGTACGTCTGCCTATCCCACAAAGTGCTGCCCCAGGTCGGAGAGTACGACCGCCTGAGCACGACGGTGGTGAACGCCTACGTGGGCCCCATCCTGACCGACTATCTGCGCGGCCTGCTGGACAGCCTGCACCGCCTGGGGTACCAGCGTGACGTCCTGGTGATACAATCCCACGGCGGGGTATTGCCGGCCACAGCAGCCGGCGAGCTGGCCGCTGGCGTCATCCTGTCGGGGCCGGCCGGCGGGGTCTACGGGGCGGCTTTTTATGGAGACCTGCTAGGATTGCAAGATCTGATCGGCCTGGACATGGGCGGGACCAGCACAGACATTGCGCTCATCGAAGGGGGCCGGCCGGCCATGGTGTCCCGGCTGGAGGTGGATGGAGCACGCATCGCTCTGCCCAGCCTGGCGGTGCACACCCTGGGGGCCGGAGGAGGCAGCATCGTCGCCGTTGGGCTGGATGGGCTACTCCAGGTCGGGCCGCAGAGCGCTGGCGCCGAGCCAGGCCCAGCCTGCTATGGCCGAGGGGGAACACGGCCCACCGTGACCGACGCCAATCTGCTGCTGGGCTACCTGGATCCTGGGGCCTTCCTGGCCGGGACGATGCCGCTGGACCGTGAGGCAGCCGCGGCCGCCATGACTCAGCACGTGGCCCGCCCTCTGGGGCAGAATGCCACCGAAGCGGCCTACGGGAGTCACCGCCTGGTCAACGTGCAGATGGCCGAGGGCATCCGCGCCGTCACCGTGCGGGAGGGACACGACCCCCGCCATTTCACGCTCCTGGCCGGCGGCGGGGCGGCTGGCTTGCACGCCGTGGCCCTGGCCCGCGAGTTAGGCATAACCCGCGTCCTTGTGCCCCGGCTGGCGCCGGTTCTCTCCACCCTGGGGCTGCTGGCGACCGACGTCCGCCACGAGCTGTCACAGGCCTGTGTCGGCGAGTTGGCGGCGCTGCCGGCCGCCGAGCTTCAACGTCCCGCCGACAGCCTGGCAGCAGAAGGCCGACATCGCCTGGCCGAGGCCGGCGTACCACAGTCAGCCAGAGCTTTGAGCTTCAGCGTGGATTTGCTCTACGCCAACCAGGTGCACCCTTTAACTGTGCCCCTGGAGCGTGCGGACCTGCTTCCTGGTAACTGGCCCTCCCGGCTGCGCGGCCGTTTCGAGGCCCTGTATGGGGCGCGGTACGGCTATCACCAGCCCGACCAGCCGGTCCACATCCGGGCAGTACGCCTGGCTTCCATCGGCCGGCTGCCCCACCCGCAACTGGCGCCGCGCAGGACAGAAGCGGCCCCGCCAGCCGCGCCCATTGGCAAACGCTCGATCTACCTGGGCACCTGGGTGCCGGCTTCCATCTACCGGCTGGAGCAGCTTGTATCCGGGCAAACCCTGTCCGGTCCGGCCGTGGTGGACGGCGACTATACGACGGTGCTGGTGCCGCCAGGCTGCGAAGCCCAGGTAGACTGGTGGGGAGGTTTGAGCATCCATGTATCCTGAAAATATCCCAGATCCGGCCACAGTAGCGGTCATCCGCTATCGTCTGGAAGCCATCGCCCACCAGATGGGCGTGGCTATGCAGCAGACCGCCATCTCCCAGCTCCTCAATCAGGCCTACGATTTCTCCACCGCCATCTTCGACGGTCAGGGCCGCATGGTAGCCCAGGCAGAGCACATCCCCATTCACATCGGGGCGATGCCGCAGGCGGTGCGGGCCTTGTCAGCCCACTTCGAGGGGGAGCTGCACGACGGCGACGTCCTGGTGAGCAACGACCCCTACCACGGGGGCAGTCACCTGCCGGACGTGACGGTGGTGCGCCCCCTCTTCCACCAGGGCCGGCCGGCCTTCTACGTGGCGGTGCGGGCTCACCACAACGACATCGGCGGGGCGGCCCACGGCGGCTACAACGCCGCCGCTCGCGAGATCTACCAGGAAGGGCTCCGCATCCCCCCCCTGAAGCTGGCGGAGGAGGGGCGTATGCGAGACGACGTGCTGGACCTGCTGGCCCTCAACGTCCGCCACGCCCACAACTTCCGGGGCGATCTACTGGCCCAGATGGGCGCCACGACCATAGGCTGTCAACGATTGGTGGAACTGCTGGCGCGGCACGGCTCGGACACGGTCGTGGAGGCTTCGGACATCATCCTGGACAGCACCGAACAGATGATGAGGGCCAAGCTCGCGGCCTGGCCTGGGGGTGTCTACCAGGGCGAGAGCCTGCTGGACGACGATGGGCGCGGTCGGCGGAGGATCCCCGTCCGGGCGCGGATAACCCTGGCTGGCGGCCAGGCCATCGTCGATTTGAGCGATTCGTCCGCGCAATTGGATAGCTTCCTCAACAGCTCGTGGGCCAATACCTGCTCGGCCGTCTACGTGGCGTTCATGTACCTGATGGCCGGGCAGGTGCCGGTGAACGACGGCTGCTTCCGGCCCATCCGGGTCATCGCCCCGGAGGGATCCGTTGTCAATCCGCGACCGCCGGCGCCGGTAGGGGCCTGCACGACCCACATTGGCTCGGAGATCGTGGAGGCCGTCCTGCTGGCCCTGGCCCCGGCCGTGCCGGAGCGGGCGGTGGCGGGCTTTGCCCGGCGCTTCCGCTACAGCATCAGTGGCCTCGACGAGCGCAGCGGGCAACGCTACGTCTGGCACCTGTTTTACGGTCGCGGCGGGGCCGGCGCATCGGCCCACGCCGATGGCTGGTCCAACCTGGGGGTGATCATCAACCCCGGCGGGGTGCGCAGCCCCAGCATCGAACTGACGGAGCGGCAGTTTCCCTTTTTCATCCGGCGTTACGAGTTCCGGCCAGACTCCGGAGGGGCGGGGAAACAGCGCGGCGGGCTAGGCTCTACCTTCGAGATGCAGTTGGAGGGTGAGGAATCGGCCACGATTAACACCTCTGGAGATGGCGTAGAGGTGCCCCCGCCCGGGCTGTTTGGCGGCCAGCCAGGACAGCCCCACGATTTTCGGCTCATCTCCGGCGACGAGGCACGTCCCGTGCCCAGCAAGGCCACCGGCCTCCCGCTGCGACCGGGTAACGTCCTGCGCAACCGTTCGGCCGGTGGGGGGGGCTATGGCGATCCACGGCAGCGCGATCCAACGCTGGTGGCGCAAGACCTGCGCGATGGCCTTATCACCCCCGCCGCGGCCCAGCACACGTACGGCCTGGCAGTCGCTTCAGACCCCTGATCGTTTTTGCCGTTTACCGCAGGTGTGATAAACAGTGCTGCCCGCCCGCCTTGAGCGGGCGGCTTTTTGCATTGTGAGCGGCGTCCACAATGACCTCCTCTTCCTCTTACAACTTACAACAAAACTTGACAGCGTGAAGGTGAAAGTTTATAATTCCAGTATCTACCCAAACTTAGCTGGTGGCCTTGATTCCACTCCCAGGAGGCCAACAGGAGGCCAACATGAGAGATGAAGACAAGACGCAGGAGCAACTCATAAATGAAGTGCTGGCATTGCGCAAGCGGACCGCTGAATTGGAAGCGTTGAAAGCTGAGCACAAGCGGGTGAAAGAGGAGCTTACCAAAAGCGAAGCGCAATATCGCGGTCTCGTCGAGAAAGCAGGGGCAGGAATAGCCACCACAGACTTGAAAGGGAGGTTTACTTTTGTCAACGACGCACTTTGTAAAATGATCGGTTACTCCAAAGAGGAATTAATCGGCAGGCCCTTCGCCGATTTTATCCACCCAGACTATAAGCAGATAGTGGTGAGCCTATTTTGGAATGCTTTTAAACATCCTACCGAACAACTTCACCTGGAATTTCAGGTAATGCATAAGCAAGGACATATTATACATTGTTATTCCAATCCTACCATCTATTGGCATCACAATAAGATAGCTGGATTTAACGCCATCATCCACGATATCACCGAGCAAAAGCGGGCAGAGGAAGCGCTGAGAGGGGCCGAATGGGAGAAAGCAATCATTCTGGACAGCATGTCGGAGCTCGTGGCCTATCAGGACACGCAAATGAGGGTTATATGGGCAAACAGAGCCGCGGGCAAATCGGTTGGGTTGGCTCCTGAGCAATTGGTTGAGCAATTGGTGGGACGCCATTGCTATGAGATATGGCATCAGCGTAACGTACCATGTGCAGACTGTCCGGTCGAGAAAACCCTCCAAAGCGGTCAGCCCCAGGAAGCGGAAATTACCAGCCCAGATGGGAGAAGCTGGTTTATACGCGGATATCCCGTTCGAGAGCCAAACGGTGACATCGTGGGCCTTGTCGAGGTCACGCTGGACATCAGCGAGCGCAAGCGGGCGGAGGAGGCACTACGGCGGGAACGTGACCTCATGGGCCGCATTATGGAGACCAGCCCGGCGGGCATCACGATGATCGATCGTGAGGGCCAGATCACGTTTGCTAACGTCCAGGCAGAACGGGTGTTGGGCCTGAAGAAGGACCAGATCACCCAGCGCACCTATAACGCCCCCCAGTGGCGCATCACCGATTACGAGGGGAATCCCTTCCCCGATGAAGCCTTGCCCTTCCAGCGGGTGATGCGCAGCGGACGGCCGGTGTACGACGTGCGCCACGCCATCGAATGGCCTGAGGGGCGGCGGGTGTTGCTCTCGATCAACGCCGCGCCTCTCTTTGACGAGGCAGGCCAGGTGGATGGGATGGTCGCCACGGTGGAGGACGTCACCGAACGGGTGTGGGCGGAGCGATTGCTGCAAGCGCTGAATGGGGCCGCCCTGGCTATGGAGAGAGCCCTGACGCCGGAGGAGATATTCACCGCCGTGGCGGAGGAGTTCAAGAAGCTCAGCTTATCCTGCACGGTTTTACTCACCAGCGAAGACCAGAGCAGGCTGATCCCCAAATATTTGAGCCACGAAGCGGGAGCGATAAAGGCTGCCGAGAAGCTGGTGGGCCTCAAAGCCGAACACTTTTCGGTGCCTGTCGAAACTATAGATATATACAGAGAGGTAGCCTGGGAAAGGAAAACCGTCTTTGTAGATAATGCGGAAGAGGTCGTGCAGCAGTTTTTACCCGGGCTGGCGAAGCGGTTCGCCGGACAACTGGTAAGGATACTGAAAGTCCCGAAATTCATCGTCGCCCCCCTCATAGTAGAGGATAAGGCCATGGGCATGTTCGCGGTGCAGTCCGATGCCCTGACCGAAGACAACGTACCGGCCATCACCGCCTTCGCCCATCAGATGGCCGCCGCCTGGCGCAAGGCCAACCTGATGCAGGACCTGGAGAGCAGCCTGGAGGAACTGAACCGCACCCAGGAGCAACTCGTCCGGGTGCAGAAAATGGAGGCCGTCGGGCGGCTGGCCGGGGGGGTGGCCCACGACTTCAACAACCTGCTGACGGCCATCACCGGTTACAGCGAGCTCCTGCTACAGAACCTGGCGGACCACGACCCGTTGCACCAGGACGTCGAACAGATCAGGAAGGCCGCGCAACGGGCAGCCTCGCTGACCCGCCAGCTCCTGGCCTTCAGCCGCAGGCAGGCCCTCCAACCGCAGGTGCTGGACCTCAATGCCACGGTCGCCGACATGAAGAAGATGCTGCGGCGTCTTATCGGCGAGGACATTGAGCTGGTCACCGTTCTCGAACCGGAACGCTGGACTGTGAAAGCCGACCCGGGCCAGCTCGAGCAGGTCATCATGAACCTGACCGTCAACGCCCGCGACGCCATGCCCCAGGGCGGCAGGCTCACCATCAAGACCGAAAACGTGACCCTGGACCAGGATTACTGCCAGCTTATCCCCGAAGCGCGGCCCGGCAGATTCGTTTGCCTATCGGTCGAGGATACAGGGGCCGGCATGGATAAGGAAACCATTCAGCACATCTTCGAACCTTTTTTCACCACCAAGGGAGAGGAGGGCACCGGCCTGGGTCTGGCCGTGGTCTATGGCATCGTCAGACAGCACGAAGGATGGATTAACGTTTACAGCGAGCCAGGACGAGGCTCGACCTTCAGGGTCTACCTGCCCACCTTTTCCATAGAACCAGAGGAAGATGAGATTGAAGAGATGATTTCGTTACAGGAGCTTCAGGGCCGCGGCCAGCGGATTCTGGTGGTGGAGGACGAAGCAGGAGTCCGTGCATTTGCCAGGAGAGCGCTGGTTGAAAACGGGTACGTCGTATTTGAGGCCGCCAGTGCGGAAGAGGCGGTGGCTATCTTTGAGCGAGAAGAGGGGGATTTCCACCTGGTGTTCAGCGACGTGGTGCTGCCCGATGCGGTCGGCCTTCAATTGGTGGACCACCTCCTCTCCCTCAAACCAGCACTGCGGGTGCTGCTGAGCAGTGGCTACGCCGACCGGAAATCGCAATGGCCCCTCATATGCGAAAGAGGATTTCCATTTCTCCAGAAACCTTACGCCTCCGCCGCCCTGCTTCAAACCATTAGAGAGGCCATAGAGCCAGGCCAGGAGGAAAAGGGATGATCGTTCTTTCGCCTCTGACCCCCATACTGGTCCTGTTATGGGGGGCGCTTATAATCTCGATTTTAAGCCGGGTGCTGCCTCCCGTGGGCGGCGAGATTCTGGCCTTCCTGACCCTGGTTATCGCCGCCTCGGCCCTCCTGTTATTAAGGGGCACGGGAGCGGCCATCTCGCCTCCGGCCGGCTCTTTCGGTCTGGCCTACCGGGTTGAGGCCCCGGCCTGGCTTTTGGCCCTGGTCTTCTTCCTGCTGGGGATAGCCTGGTTGGGGCGGTTAGAGTCCCATTCCCTTCACCGCGCCGCCCAACTCGGCCTCCTGGCAGCCGGCCTCAGCTTCGTCTTTGCCGCCGATCTGCTGACCCTCTACCTGAGTTGGGGGCTCCTCGACGTGGCCCTTTTTTTCCTCATCGTCAGCGGTGAAGGCCACCACTCCATCGCCGGCCGGGTTCTGATGGTAAACTATCTGGCCGGTCTGGCCCTGCTGGGGGCGACCGTGTTGGCGGGTCAGAACCTTTCCCTGCCGTTAAAGTCCCTATCGGATCCGGTGCTCGTGCTGGCCCTGGCAGTCAGGGCTGGCCTCTATCCCTTACACCTGGGGCTGCCTCTCCGTGGGCGGTCTGGCTACGTTATCCCCGCCACCGCCGGTCTGTACCTGCTGACCCGCAGCCAGGGGCCCTGGAGCGGCCCGATGACGACCATAGGCACGATAGCTTTCGTGGTGGGGGCGGTGCTGGCCTGGGGAGGACGGGATATCCGCCGGGTTTTGCCCTTTGTGGCGCTCGGTCGCATCGGCTTTATCTGCGCCCTGGCCGGGCGTCCACCTCAGACGAGTCAGGCAGGGATGGGGATGGCCGCCCTGTGGGCGATGATAAACTTTGCGCTCTGCCTGGCCCTTCTCGACCTGACGACCGAGGAGCAATGGACGACCGGGCTCTGGGCCAGGGTGCTGCCCGGCCTGGCCGTTATCTCCCTGATCGGTTTGCCCCTCACGGCGGGCTTCGTGGGACGCTGGTTTTTCTACGGCGGAGACCTGTTGTTCGTCAACCTGCTGGCCGAGGTCGTTTTCTGCGCCGCGCTGCTCAAAGCCTGGCTCCATCCTCCAGAGGAAGCCCCCGTGATAGAAGGTATAGTACCGCAGATCACTCACCTGGCGGGCGCGGGCCTGCTGGCCCTCCCGCTGCTGCTGCTGGGGCTCCATCCTCCTTTGCTCCTGCTCGCGGCGGCCTGGCCGGCTGGGTACGGCTCTCTGGTCTCCTGGCCGGAACTGTGGTCCTCAACCGGGCCGGCGCGCTGGGCGGCCCTCCTTCTGCCCCTGCTGGGCGGCTATCTACTCTATCGATTCCGGCCAGGGCCCATCGTCTTCCGCGATCCTGAGATTTTCTGGAGGGCCGTGGAACGGGTGTTCCGCCTGGAGTGGCTTTATCACCTTCTCGGCCGCATCGTCCTGGGCCTGGGGAGAGTGGTACGGGCGGTTGCCTGGGTGATCGAGGGGGAGCACTATCTGGGGTGGGCTATCCTGCTGGCCATCGTGGCCCTTTTCTTTCTATTGAGCGGGTAAAAGTGCCCGCGAGCCTGCCTCGCAGAGGAGTGAACTCATGCCCGAAATTCTGACCAAACTGGCTTTTCTCTCCAGCGGGCCGGCCGTGGTCGGCCTGGCCTGTACCGCCGGCCTCATCGTCCTGGTCGAAGATTGGCGCGCTTTGCTGGGGGCGCTGACGGCCCAGTACCTTCTGGCTGGACTGTTGTTGACCGGCACTATCCGACCGGAGGTGGTTCTCTTAAAGATTATCGTGGGGGGGATGGTGTGTTCCATCCTGTATCTGACGGCCCGCCGTATCCGGTCGGGCGCTGCGACCAGGGGCCTCAGTCGTTACCCCTTGCCCCTGGGATTTCACTTCCGCCTGTTAGCCATCGTGCTGGCCGGACTGACCGCCTATGGCCTGTTCGGGCGTTACCCTTTTCCAGAGGCGCCGGCTTTTCTCGTTTTTGCCGCCTACTGGCTGGCGGTCATGGGTTGTCTGACCATGATCACCGGCCAGCAGGCGTTGAAGGCCGGTTTGGGACTGCTAACCCTGGAAACAGGCTTCGAAATACTCTACGCTGCTTTGGAGGAAGGCTTGCTTATCGCTGGTTTGCTGGGCATCATCAACATCCTGATGGCCCTGGCTATCGCCTACCTGGCCTCGACCCAGGGGCTGGTGGAGACAGAGGAGGAAGAAAGCAAAGCATGATCAATCCTCTGCTCCTCATCATTCTACCCCTGGCCGTGGCGCCCGTGGTCTACGTCCTACGCCGCAGGTCGGCCTTGAGCAGCTTGCTGGCCGCAGCCACCACCTTCCTGGTGGCCCGTCTGTACCTGAGCACCCCTTTCGGCTGGTCGAGTCAGATATGGGGCCGGGAAATGGCCCTCGAAGCTCCTGACCGTCTACTGGTGGCTTTTGTGTTCGCCCTGGCTGGCGTTACGTTCCTGTTCGCCGGGAGGATACCTCAAGGCTGGTCTCTGCCTCCTTTTGGTCTGGTTATTCTGAGCCTTCTCAGCACGGCGCTGATGCTCCGTAGTTTCCCGCTGGCCATATTGACGCTGGAGATAGCGGCCGCCTTCACGGTGTTTCTCATCCAGGGGGGGCGCGGGGGTTCGATCCGGGCGGCCCTCCGTTATCTGATCATGATGGCGCTGGCCATTCCTCCGCTCATGTTTGCCTCCCGCCTGTTCGAGCTCCACGTTTTGAATCCGGGCGACCTGGGCCTCGTCCGCCTGACGGTGGTGCTGCTGGCCGTTGGCTTTGGGCTTCTTCTGGGGGCAGTGCCCTTCCAGACCTGGCTCTCGGCTTTGGGGACCGAGGCGCCGCCTATGGTTACGGCTTTCGTGTGCTCGGTGGTCAACGGGGTGGTGTTCTCCCTGATGCTGGGCCTCTTACAACGCCAGGCGTGGCTGATGGTAGACAGTCCGCTCCAGAGGACATTAACCCTGGCCGGCCTGCTGACGGCCTGCGTGGGTGGCCTGCTGGCCTTCTCTCAACGGGATTTTGGCCGTCTGCTGGCCTACGCTGCCCTGAGCGACCTGGGATTTATCCTGCTGAGCCTGGGAAGGGCCGAGTGGGATGGGGCCATGTTTCAGCTTCTCAACCGCTCTCTGGCCATCACTCTGGCGGCTATGGGCCTGGGGCTGGTTCGTTATTACGTCACCACCGATGCTTTCCACGAGTTGAGCGGGGTAGCACGCCGGATGCCTTTCGCCGTGCTGGGGCTGGTGGGGGGCGGGTTATGGCTGGCCGGCTTCCCTCTGACGGGCGGTTTTGTCGGCCGCTGGCTGCTTTACGGCGCTGACTTCCAGGAGGGGTTTGTCATCGTGGCTCTGATCCTGGCCGGAGGTGGGGTGGCCGTCGGCTACCTGCGGGGGCTGAAAGCCACGCTGGGCTCATCCGGAGATTTTGCCTCGCGCCTGGAAATGAAAAGAGAACCCATCCTGGCCGTAGCCCTGATCTTGCTCCTGATCGTGCTCTGCCTGGTCATGGGCCTGTATCCCCGGCCGATCCTGTTTGTCATCTCGTCGGTTATGAGAACCTACACCTTTGCTGTTCCATGATTTATTCCATTAACGATTTTCAGGTGCCTGGCACTTTGGAAGTGCCAGGCACCTTTACCATGGGGTTGTCAAAAAAGCTCTCATGGGCCGGGAAAATGGCTTCCGGCCCAAAGTTGGTAGTTTTTGACAGCCAGGTTGTGATATACTTTATTAGGATTAGAGCCTGCGTCGCAGGCTTTTTTGTGACGAATTTTAATCGGAGGAATACATGGAAGCAAAATCCTCGCGCCTGCCGGGCTTCTACGATCTAAGCCTCGACGAGCGCCTGGCCAGAATAGGGGAATGGGCGGCGTTGACCGCCAAAGAGATAAACACCCTGAAGGGAGAGGAAGGCTTAAGCCCTGCCCAGGCCGATCACATGATCGAGAACGTGGTGGGGGTCCACGCTCTGCCCCTGGGCATGGCCACCAACTTTCTGATCAATGGCCGCCATTACCTGATCCCGATGGCTATCGAAGAGCCCTCGGTGGTGGCCGGCGCCAGCTATGCGGCCCGCCTGGTGCGTGAGGGTGGGGGCTTCGTGACCGCTAGCACCGAGGCGCTGATGATCGGCCAGATTCAGGTGTTGGGCCTGGCCGACCCCTGGGCCGCCCGCTTCGAGTTGCTGGCCGCCAGAGAGCGCATTCTGGCCCTGGCCGACCAGACCGACCCGGTCATCGTCGGGCTGGGCGGCGGGGCCCGTGACCTGGAGGTGCGGGTCATTCCCGAAAGCGCGGTGGGGCCTATGCTGGTGGTTCACCTGATTTACGACTGCCGCGACGCCATGGGGGCCAACACCATCAACACCGCCGTCGAGGCCCTGGCCCCGCTCGTGGAGGAATTGACCGGCGGCCGGGTGCGGCTGCGCATCCTCTCCAACCTGGCCGACCGTCGGCTGGCGCGGGCTAAGTGTCTCGTGCCGGCCTCGGCCCTGGCGTTCAAAGGCTTCAGCGGCCAGGAGGTGGTGCAGGGCATCGTCGAGGCTTACGCCCTGGCCGCCCACGATCCCTACCGGGCCGCCACCCACAACAAAGGGATCATGAACGGCATCGACGCGGTGGTCATCGCCACCGGCAACGATTGGCGGGCCATCGAGGCCGGGGCGCACGCCTACGCCGCCCGCAGCGGGCGCTACACTTCCCTGAGCACCTGGGCCCGCAACGAGGACGGCGACCTGGTGGGCACCATCGAATTGCCCCTGGCGGTGGGCATCGTGGGCGGGGCCACGCGGGTGCACCCAGGCGCCCAGGTGGCCCTCAAGATATTGGGGGTCGAAAGTGCCCGTGAGCTTGCCGAGGTCACGGCGGCGGTGGGCCTGGCCCAAAACCTGGCCGCGGTGCGCGCCCTGGCTACGGAAGGCATCCAGCGCGGCCACATGGAGCTTCACGCCCGGCAGGTAGCCATCGCCGCCGGAGCCAGCGGCCAGTTGATCCAACAGGTGGCCGCCCGGCTGGTGGCGGAAGGTAAGGTAAGGCTCGACCGGGCGCAGGAGATATTAAAAGAGCTGGGAGGCAGCCATGTCAGGAATTGAGGCCCTTTTGGAAATCCTCGCTGCCGCCCAGGTGCGGTACATCTTCGGCAATCCGGGCACGACCGAATTGCCCTTGAACGATGCCCTGGTAGAGGATTCACGATTTCAGTACATCTTTGGCTTACACGAGCTGCCGCTGACGGCCATGGCGGACGGCCATGCCATGGCCTCGGGCGGGCTGGGCGTGGTGTGTGTGCACGTCTGCTGCGGGTTGGGCAACGCCATGGGCATGCTCTACAACGCCTACTGCGCGGGCACGCCGCTGTTGATCCTGGCAGGCCAGCAAGATCGGCGGCTGCGGTTTGGAGAGCCGGTGTTGGCGGGCGACACAGTCAGCGTCGCCCGCCCGTGGACCAAGTGGGCGGTCGAGGTCCAGCGGGTCGAGGACGTGCCGACGGCGGTACGCCGCGCGGTTCAGACCGCGCTGACCCCGCCCACCGGGCCGGTGTTTTTGTCGCTGCCCGTCGATGTCCAGCTTGAGAGCGTCGATGGACTCGACCTCACCCTGCCTTACATACCCGATCGGCGAGTTCGCCCTCCGTTGGAGGCCCTGCACGAGGCCGCCGAAATTCTGGCTCAGGCCCGAAACCCCGCCATCCTGGCGGGCAGCCGGGTGACCGAAGCGAGCGCGGTGGATGAACTGGTTACGCTGGCTGAGCGGCTCGGCGCGCCCGTGCTGGCCGAATCGCAGAGCTCGCACGGACGGCTGCCCATGCCTGCCGATCATCCCCTGTACGCAGGAACCCTGCCGCTTTGGGCGCCGCACGTTCGCCGGCGCCTGGCAGACTTCGACGTTATACTGGTGGTCGGCATGAATCTGTTGCGTCTTTTTACCTATCGCGAGCCGGCCCGTCCGATCCCGGAACACATCCGCCTGATCCATCTGGACGCGGACCCCTGGGAGATAGGGAAGAACTATGCCGTGGAAGTGGGCTTACTGGGCGACCCGAAAGCCGGGCTGGCCGAATTGGCCCAACGCCTGTCGGAGATCGTGCCCGCCGATCAGGTCCGGGCGGCCGCGCAGCGGCGCGAGGAGTATGCCGCCCAGCGCGCGGCCGAGCGCGAGGCGTTGCTGGCCGAGATAAACGCGCAGCGGGACCAGCGGCCCATGACTCCCTTCACGCTCATGGGAGTGTTGTCCCGCGTGCTGCCGCCGAACGCCGCGGTGGTGGAAGAGGCCGTCACCACACACCACAACCTGCTGGAGAAACTCGGCGTGTTAAGAGACCCCTCCGGCCGCATCTCGCATCGCGGCTGGACGTTGGGATGGGGGTTGGGATGCGCTATAGGCGTGAAGCTGGCCTGGCCCGAGCGGCCGGCTGTGGCCCTGTTGGGGGACGGGGCAGCGCTCTACGGCATCCAGGGGCTCTGGACGGCGGCGCATCACCACGTCCCCGTGACCTTCGTCATCGCCAACAACGCACAGTACAAGATCCTCAAGGCTTTCGGGGACGTGATGTCGCTGCCCCGGCTGGCCCGGGGGAACTACCCGGCGATGGACCTCGTGGAGCCGGAGGTGGATTTCGTCGGCCTGGCCCGTGCGTTCGGCGTCGAAGCTCACCAGGTGACCGAACCCGACGAATTGGGGGAGCGGCTGTACGATTCCCTCCACCGAACCGAGCCGATCCTGCTGGACGTGCCGCTCGAACGCTGAAACCGATCAAAGAGGTGGGCAGCGTCGGGTATGGGGTCTACGTGTCCCGCTATCGGCTGCCTGCCAGCGAAATATCCAGAGTAAGGAGGGCTGAAGCGTAATGATGAAACCGATCAAGGACGTGGGCATCGTCGGGTATGGGGCCTACGTGCCCCGCTATCGGCTGCCCGCCAGCGAAATATCCAGGGTGTGGAAGGGAGGACAGGCGGCGCTGCCCATCAAGGAAAAGGCCGTGCCCGGCCTGGACGAGGACGTGATCACCATGTCCATCGAGGCAGCCCGCAACGCGCTGCGGCGAGCGGACGGCCTGGTTGCGGCCCAGATCCGGGCCGTGTGGGTGGGCAGCGAGTCGCATCCCTATGCCGTGAAACCGACCTCCACGGTGGTGGCCGAAGCCATCGGCGCGGTGCCGGAGACCCAGGCCGCCGACTGGCAGTTTGCCTGTAAAGCCGGCACCGAGGCTTTGCAGGCCAGCGTGGGCTTCGTCGGTTCGGGCATGGCCCGCTACGCCCTGAGCATCGGCGCGGACACCGCCCAGGGGCGGCCGGGCGACGACTTGGAGTATACCGCCGGGGCCGGGGGAGCGGCCTACATCGTCGGCCCTGAAGAGGAAAGCCTGGCTTACCTGGAGGGGTCTTATTCCTACGTCAGCGACACGCCGGACTTTTTCCGGCGGCCCTACCAGCACTATCCTCAGCACGGCCACCGTTTCACCGGGGAACCGGCTTATTTCAAGCACATCCTGTCCGCTGGCCAACACCTGATGGACGAATTGGGTTACACCGCTGGAGACTACACCCACGCCGTCTTCCACCAGCCCAACACCAAGTTTCCTCTCAAGGTCGGCAAGGTGCTGGGCTTCAGCCCGAAGCAACTGGAGGTCGGTATGCTGGTGACTGAGATCGGCAATACCTACGCCGGCTCTTCGCTGCTCGGTCTGTCGGCCATCCTGGACGTGGCCCGGCCGGGCGACAGGATCCTGCTGGTTTCCTTTGGTTCCGGGGCGGGGAGCGACGCCATCTCCCTGGTGGTCACCGACCTCGTGACCGAGCGCCAGGGGCGTGCCCCTGCCACCAGGGACTACATCGCCCGCCGCAAGGAGATCGATTACGGCACCTACGTGCGCTTCAGGAAGAAACTACACGTCCATTGACCCTTCTGGCAGGGGTTCCAGGTGCCTGATACCACGTCACTACACTTTGTAGTAACGACTTTAGTCGTTAATTGACGTGTATTATTGGACGACTGAGGTCGTCACTACACCTTTATATTTGAGTATGAGGAGGAATGCATCGTGAGAAAAGTGAGTATTATCGGCATCGGACAGACAAAAGTAGGCGAGCATTGGGATCGATCGCTGCGCGACCTGGCCGTGGAGTCCACGCGGGCGGCCATGCAGGACGCCGACATCGAAGAGGCCGACGCTCTCTACGTGGGCAACATGCTGGGCGGCGAGTTCGTGGGCCAGGAACACCTGGGCAGCCTCGTCGCCGACTTCGCGGGCCTGCGGGGCGTCGAGGCGGTCAAGGTCGAAGCAGCCTGTGGCAGCGGGGCGGCGGCGCTGCGTCAGGGTTACCTGGCGGTGGCCAGTGGCGTCCACGATATGGTCGTCGTCACCGGCGTGGAGAAAATGACCGACTCCATCGGGTGCGCCACCACTGCTGGCCTGGCTATGGCCGCCGACGGCGATTACGAGGCCATGCAGGGGCTATCTTTCGTAGCCATCAACGCCCTGCTCATGCGCCGCTACATGCACGAGACGGGCGCCACCAATGCGGATTTTGCCCGTTTCGCCGTCAATGCCCACCGCAACGCGGCCACTAACCCCCACGCCATGTTCAACAGAGCCATCTCCGCAGAAGCCTTCACCAAGGCCCGCATGATCGCCGACCCCATCAACCTGATGGACTCTTCGCCCATCGCCGATGGAGCGGCGTCGGTGGTGCTCTGCCCCAGCTCGCGGGCCAATGGCCAAGGAGTGGAGATCATCGGCTCGGCGGTGGCTACCGACGCCATTGCTTTGCACGACCGGCGCGATCCCCTTTTCCTGCAAGCCGCTTACCTGTCTTCTCAGAAGGCTTACCAACAGGCGGGCGTGGGGCCAGCGGACATCGACCTCTTCGAGCTACACGACGCGTTTACCATTATGTCTGCTCTCTCCCTGGAAGCCTGCGGCTTCGCCGAGCGGGGAAGGGGCTACCTCATGGCCCAGAACGGCGAAATCACCCTGGAAGGGCCGCTGCCCCTGTGCACTATGGGCGGGCTCAAGGCGCGCGGCCATCCGGTAGGAGCCACCGGCGTCTACCAGGTGGTGGAAGTGACCCAACAGCTTAGAGGAGAGGCCGGCCCCAACCAGGTGCAGGACCCGGAGATAGGCATGGCCCAGAACATCGGGGGCAGCGGGGCCACGGTCATTACCCACATCCTGGCGGTCAAATAACGAGGCCGGACGATGAAGATGCGATGGTTCTCTCTGTTTGCCTTTGCCGTCACCCTGCTGCTGCTTGTTGTGGCAATACAAATACAGAGGATGGAAACCCTGGCTCAGCCAGCTATGCAGAAGGGCATCGCTTATGTTACCTGGTGGTCTGGCAACTATTCTCACCCTGATGCCGACCTCGCTCTGGCCAATCTCGCTGCTACCGGCGCCAACTGGATCAGCCTACTCGTTACCGGCTACCAAGATACTATCGCTTCCACCGATATCTTCACTACCACTGCTACTCCTACCGATGCCGACTTGATTCACGCCCTTACCCAGGCGCATAGCCTGGGATTGAAAGTGATGCTCAAACCTCACGTGGACCTTCTTAACGACCCGAGTCACTGGCGCGGACAAATTGGCCAGGAATTCACGACCGAAGCACAATGGGCCGCCTGGTTTGCCTCTTATCGGAACTTCATTGAGCACTACGCAGACCTGGCCCAAACTTATGGGGCGGATCAATTCTCCGTAGGCTGCGAGTTGATCGCCACGGCACATCGGGCAACTGACTGGCGGACGGTGGTGGCAGGAGTACGCGCTCGATACAGCGGCCCCCTTACCTACGCAGCCAACCACAGCGGCGAAGAAACCAGCATCACCTGGTGGGACGACGTGGATTACATCGGCGTGGACGCTTATTATCCGTTGACGGACAAAAATGATCCGACCCTGGAGGAGTTGAAGGCAGCCTGGGGGCCTCACACAACCACCTTAGCCAATCTCGCTTCCACGTGGGGGAAATCTATCATCTTCACCGAGATCGGCTACCGCAGTCAGGATGGAGCCAACCGTCATCCCGGGGAATGGCAGAGTGTGGGAACCGTTGATCTTCAGGAACAGGCCGATGCCTATCAAGCCGCCTTTGAGAGCGTGTACAGCCAGCCCTGGTTTGCCGGGATGTTCTGGTGGGCATGGAGCGCAGACCCATTTGAGGGTGAGCCTTGCAATGATAACTACACTCCTCACGACAAACCAGCCGAGGATATTCTACGCGCCTGGTACGGTGCTCCGCCACGTCCCGCTCCGACATCCACGCCACAGCCAGATTATAGTCGAACAATGGAGATATATACTGACGGGTTAAGTCCCGGTTGGGAGGATTGGTCGTGGGGCGCCACGCCCAATCTGGCCGCAACTGACCAGGTGTACAGTGGCACTCAAGCCATTTCGGTCACGCTGGAAACCTGGGGAGGTCTTTCCTTTTGGCATCCCGCCTTTGATTCCGATCCGTACCATTGGCTGGAGTTCTGGGTGCGCGGCTCCTCATCGGGAGAACAACCGTGGGTCTTCTTCAACAGCGAAGACGAGTTGCGCGCCCGCCCGGTGGGTGATTGCCGTTATGTTGAAGGAGGAACCATTGAGGCCGGAATCTGGAAGCGAGTTCGCATTCCTTTGAGCGATCTGAACGCCGCAGGGCGGCCCCTGACCAGGGTGTCCATCCAGGATCGCAGTGGTCAGGCCTCAACTGCGTTCTGGGTAGACGAGATTCGATTGGTGGGAGCCCGCCCGTGGTCGGTATGTCTGCCGACGGTGCTGCGCAATCACTGATTCGGGGCAATACGACCAAAGTGAAACAACAAGGGGGAAATGTGACAGCGAATGATAGCGAGCTTCGGTGAAGCCCAACAGAAGGAAATGCAAAGCGAGTAAAGTCATAGGTGGCCACAACAAAGCTGGAGGATAAGAGAAGGACATGGATTTACCAAGACAGTGGAGATTACAGGCCCAACGCTATAATCTGGTGGGGGTGGAGTGTAAGTCCTGTGGAGCCAGGCTCTTTCCGCCGCGCCAGGTCTGCCCTGAATGCGGCGGGACGGAGTTAGAAGCCTATAAATTCAGCGGCCAGGGAGAGGTCTATTCCCATTCGACCCTGTACCACGCTCCGCTGGGTTACGAGGAATACGTGCCTTATACCGTGGCCCTGGTTCAACTGGAGGAGGGGCCGCTGGTCACGGCTCAACTGACCGACGTGGACAAAGACGAGATACACATCGGCATGAAAGTGGAGATGGTCACCCGCAAGCTCAGAGAAGAGGGCGAGGATGGGGCGATCATCTACGGCTACAAGTTCAGGCCAGTTTTAGGAAGCTAGAGATGCATTTTGATATTCTGACCCTGTTTCCCTCTATCTTTGAGAGTCCTTTCGGGGAGAGCATCGTCAAACGGGCTCTCGAAGCGGGTTTGATCTCCATCACCATCCACAATATCCGCGACTTTGCTACAGACAAGCATCGGATGACCGACGACACTCCATACGGCGGCGGAGGGGGCATGGTGATGAAGCCCGAACCCATCTTTGCCGCCGTGGAATCGATCCTGGAGCCGGATGATGAAACAACCCCCATCATCCTGCTTAGCCCCCAGGGTCGTCTTTTCACCCAGCAGATAGCGCGGGAGCTGTCGCGTCAGGCCCGCCTGGTTCTCATCTGCGGTCGCTACGAAGGGGTGGACGAGCGGGTGCGCCAATACCTGGTCACCGACGAGATATCTATCGGCGACTACGTGCTGAGCGGGGGCGAAATTCCGGCTATGGTTATCGTCGAGGCCGTGACCCGCCTCATCCCCGGCGTATTAGGGGACCCCAGCGCCACCTTCGAGAACTCCCATACCGCCGGCCTGCTGGAATATCCCCATTACACCCGGCCGCCCACCTTTCGCACTTACCAGGTGCCGGAGGTGCTCCTCGGCGGCGACCACGCCCGGATAGTGCGCTGGCGTCGTCAGGAGGCGCTGCGCCGCACCTGGCAACGCCGCCCAGACCTTTTGGCTAAAGCCAACCTTTCGGAGGCCGACCGAGAGTTTCTAAAGGAATTAGAGAAAGAGCCGCCGATGAACACAGATTAACACAGATTGTAGTAACGATGGGGGGGTGTAAGATGGTTTTTGGGCTTTTTGGAGGAGGCCAGGCCCAGATAAGCCTGGAAATCGACCGGCCACATGACTACTACCTTCCCGGCGACCACCTGGAGGCTAAAGTGACCGTCGAGGGGGAGAAAGACCTGGACATCCAGGAAGGACGGGCCGAACTGCTCTGTGAGGAAACCTACATCTACCGCTACATAGACTCGGATGGAGATTCGAGAAGCCATAAGGTCAAAGATAATTTGGTGGAACTGCAACAATCCTTTCTGGGCCAGACCAAAGTGGCTGGCGGTTCGTTACAAACTTTCGACCTGGCCTTTGACATCCCTTCCTGGGGCCCACCTACCTACGGGGGAAAGATCACAAACGTCAGGTGGCTGGTCAAAACTGTGCTCGACCTCAAGTTACGCCGCGACATCCGGCAGGAGATAGAATTTATGGTGGCTGCGCCGTTTACCGGGCAGACGGGAGGGACCGGCCGGTACGGGGTCTCGGACTCTCCACAGGACTGCGAGTTGGGTTTCTGGCTGCCCGGCAAGGAGTTTCGGGAAGGGGACGAGGTCGAGGCCCAAGCACTGATCCAGATTCGAGAGAGGTTCGGGGTCAGGGCCGTCAGGGTGGAATTGCAACGCATCGAGCACGTGCCCCGCAGGAACGGTAACACCAACAAAGTTGTAGAACAAAAAATCGAACTGCTGGGAGCTAAAGAATTTGCGTCTGGCACAGACCTGGAGCTACCCTTCACCTTCCGGATCCCTGCGGCCGGACGCCCCACGCTGCACACCAAAAACAGCTCGGTCCGTTGGGTGCTGGCCCTGATCATGGACCGAAAACTGCGCAAAGACTTTCGGGTCGAAGAGGATATTCACGTCTTCACCGTCCCACAAGAACAACCACAGGTGGCCCCGGCCCCGCCACCTCCGATCCAGTCCCGGACCTGTCCCCATTGCGGCCACGAAAACAGCCCAGATGTTGATCTGTGTATTGCCTGTGGTGCTCCCTTGAGGGTGTAAGATGGTCTTTGAACTTTTCGGATTGAGGCTAAAGTGACCGTCGAGGGGGAGAAAGACCTGGACATCCAGGAAGGACGGGCCGAGCTGATCTGCTCCGAGCACGGCTTGTCCTCACCTCAAAGCAAGCAACGCTTCTTTCATCTTGTCGAGTGCTTCGGTTAACATCGAGCGCGGACAGCCAAAGTTCAGCCGCACGAACCCCTCGCCACCCCGGCCAAAGCTCGCGCCATCGTTCATGACGACCCTGGCCCGTTCGAGAAAGAACTGGTGGGGATTGCCAGGGATACCTGCCTCATGGCAACTCAGCCAGGCCAGATAGGTTCCCTCCGGTCTGCTCATAGTGATGCCTGCCAGGTGCGCCTCCACGTACTGGAGAAGAAAATCAAGGTTAGCCTCCATATAACGCAACACCTCGTCCAGCCACGGTTGACCATCACGATAGGCCGCCAGGGCAGCCGTATATCCCATGATATTCACCCCATGGACTAAACCTTTATGGGTCGTTTTTAGCTTCTTCCGCAACTCGGGGTTCTGGGCAATGGCCACCGAACACCTGAGGCCAGGAACGTTGAAGGTCTTGCTCGGGGCCATCAGGGTGATGGTCTGGTCGGCAATCTCGGGGGCCAAAGAGGCAATCGGCAAATGGCGACTACCTTGAAACACCAGATCGCAGTGGATCTCATCTGAGCAGATGACGACGTTGTGGCGAAGGCAGATTTCGGCCATCTGTTCCAGCTCTTCGCGCCGAAACACGCGTCCTACGGGATTGTGCGGGTTGCACAGGATAAAGACGCGGGTGCGGTCGGTGATAGTCTTTTCAAAGGCGTCAAAATCGATCTCATAACGTCCGTCTGGCCGGCGCGTCAGTTCCATCTCGTCGTTGGTCAGCCCGGCGCCGGCCGGAGCGTGGAGTATGGGGAAATAGACCGGCGTTTGTATCAGCACGCCGTCGCCGGGAGAGGCCACGGCATGACAGACCAGGTTAAAGCCAGTTACCACTCCCGGCAAAAAGACCAAGTCATCGGGCGACACCTGCCAACCATAGAGGCGTTGGAGCCGGTCCACAATGACCTGGCGAAGTTCTGGCGGGGCCAGGCCGTAACCGAACACTCCATGCTCAACACGCTCACGCAGGGCGCGGATAACCGGCTCAGGCGACATAAAATCCATATCCGCCACCCACATGGGCAACACATCGTCGTCGTAGCGATGCCACTTGAGGCTTTCAGAGTGGCGCCTGTCAATACGCTGATCAAAATCGTAAGTCATAACGTAGTCTCCTGCTTGACTTCTCCCTAATCAGACCCGTCCGGTCGCTCCAGGGTGATGACCCGGTATCTCTCGGCGTAAGCTAACCCTTTTTCCCTGCCCGTTTCGGAGTTCCATTCCTTGATCATCTCCGTTGGATCCCAGTCTCCCATCTGGCTGGCGTGTTGCTTGAGGGCGGCGATCTTCTGCTCGATAGTCTCCGTCACGTCCACCCACACGTTTGATTGGTCGTTGCCGTAAACGTACACCTGGCGCACGCGGTGCGGGGGGCCAGCCTCGGGCCATAACAACGGCATGGTGCTCGCCGGCCACGTGGCGTCGAGCGCCGCCTGCGCTGCGGCGCGATGATCGGGATGGTTGATGTAATATTCACCCACAAACACCCTCGTCGGATCGCTCGTTACAACGACCTCCGGCTTATACTGGCGGAGCACACGCACCAGGTCACGCCTTAGCTCAAGGGTGGGTTGCAACTGTCCATCGTCGTAGCCCAGGAACACCACCTCGCTCACGCCCAACGTGGCGCACGCGGCGCGTTGCTCGGCGCGGCGAATCTCGGCCAGCTTTTCGGGCGTCATGCCCGGCTCGTGCGAACCAGCGTTGCCATCTGTACAAACCACGTAGGTCACACGGCAACCGGCCTTCACCCACGCCGCCACCGTGCCGGCCACGGTGTACTCGGCATCGTCAGGATGGGCTACGATCACCAGCGCCGATTCAGGTATGCTATTTTCTTCCATACTTTACTTTACTTTTCATCTCCCTTCTAATAAGCGATCTCCTAACCGCTAAGGTGAGGATTCGGGTATCAGTATCTCCAGGGCGGGCAAGAGAATCTGGTAGTAGGCGCTCCCCAGGTCCTGGATGTTGATCATCCCCGCGACAGTAATGTCTTGAGCTGGTAAGTAGTAGACGACGGCAGAGAATCCGGCTGTGCCGCCCGCATGCCCGATCAGCTCAATGCCACCCGGGAACACGTATTTCTCCATTCCCAGACCATAATAGTATGGCACACCAGCCTCGTCCGGCGCATCTACGAACGCCAGCATCTCGTCCAGGGTCTCGTCATTCTGGAACAGTTCGCCGGCCAGCACCGCATCCAGGAATCGGGCCAGGTCCGTAGTCGTCGATACCAGGGCATGTCCGCCGGCGGCCCCGGCCATTGACGGATCAACTCCGGTGAGGTCAACGAATTCACCGCCCATGTCATGGTAGCCGCGGGCGTGATTGCCCGGAATGGACCGGTCGCCGGGCTCAGGCAGCAGCGTGTTCTCCAGGTTCAACGGTTCGATGACACGCTGGCGGACCTCCTCCCGCCACGAGCGTCCGGTGGCCTGCTCGATAACCAGGCCCAGCAGGATGTAATCCGTGTTCGAGTACGTCCAACCCTCCCCGGGTGCGAAGTATGGCTCCTGCGCGGCCGCAATGTCGAGCCATTCATCGTCTTCCCAGACCTTTGTCGGGTTGGCGAAGATCTCAGCAACCACAGCTTCGGTGACAAAGTCTGCAATCCCGCTGGTGTGATTCAGCAACATGCGCACTGTGATCTGGTCGCTGTCGGCAAACCTGGCGGTGACGCTCTCCGGCAGCACCGCCGGCATTGGGTCATCCAGCGAAAACCGCCCCTCTTCAACCAACTGGAGAGTAACCACCGAGATAAAGGGCTTCATGATGCTGCCACAACGGAACTTGTCATCGGGCCGCATGGCGGTACCCGTTTCGATATCGCCCAAACCCGCAGCGCCGATCCAGGGGCCAAATTCAGGGCTGCGGACGTACAGCAACGCGCCAGGGAAGTTGGTGTCTGGACTCTCCACCGCAGCCTCAAGCGCGGCCTGCAACTGACTGGCGATATCCTCCTCCGCAATCCTGATCAGTTCCTGGGTCGTTTTGTCCGGCTCATCCCAGATCATTGAGTGACCTGAATTTTCAAACCAGGTGAAGCTTTTGGCGGGGGCTTCCAGCAAGTTGAAGTATTCTTCTGCCAATTCGCCAGGTGTGTGATAGTCATACCGGCCGGCAAAGAAGTGAACCGGAATCGGGGACACAAAGTCGCTGGAAAGATGGTATTGCAAAGCTTCAAGTCCAAGTGTCTGGCGGGTAAACTCCAGGCCCGCTAGAGTTTTTTCGATATCGGCGGAAGTATATTCTGGGCTCTTACCACTGAGCGCATATTCGAAATATGTGTCGCACAGCCCTTCCGTGTGGCAGTCGCCCCCCAGGTAAAGATCCAAAAACTGACTTTTCGCCGCTATATGCTCCGGATTGGTGGGGTCAAATGGCTGTATTGATTCGAGAACCTGGATGACCTCGGTGTCGTTGTTCTCTTGAGCTTGCTCCATTACCCACTCGTAGGAGATCGTCTGGCTTCTACTCCAATCAACCCGTTCTGCGGCCGCGATATAGGCATAGTAAGGTTCAGAGTTTTCCATGATGGTCATAAAGCCCAGGGCGCTGCCCCAGGAATGACCAAACAGGAAGATTTTGTCTTGATTAAATCTTTCGCGCAGAATCTCGGTCAGTTCCAACGTGTCGCTGACAAAGTTTTCACCGCGCATGTCCTCTGCGGTCAGATCCTCGGAAAAGGATTTGCCTGCCCCGCGTTGGTCCCATTGCACGACCACAAAGTTTGCTTCCAGTTCTGGCGTTTGAAACAAGCCAACAAACGGCATGGCGGGAACACCAGGCCCACCATGTAGCCAGAGTAAGACGGGTTTGGTGGTATCCGCCCCGCGAATGAGAATCCATTGCTCGACACCGCCCAGGGTAACCTTTTCCAGGGAGGCAATACTGCCGGGGATGACGTTGCCGTCAGCGTCGGTAATGGGGGGTGTGAATGCCACCTCCGGCTCAGGGGTTGAAAATTCGGGTATCAGAACCTCCAGGGCGGGAAAGAGAACCTGGGTCATTATGCTCTCTATATGGTTCATCGCCCCCGAGATGGTAATGCCTTGAGCGGGTAGGTACCAGGTGAAGGCAACGTAGCCTGCTGTGCCACCCTCATGTCCCAGGATCTCAATGCCACCCGGTAGCACGTATTTCATCATTCCCAGACCGTAGCCGACCGCCCAACCACCCGGGTCAGCCTCAACACCCTCGGGTTTATCTACGAGTGTCAGCATCTCGTCCAGGGTCTCGTCATTCTGGAACAGTTCGCCGGCCAGCACCGCCTCCAGGAATCGGGCCAGGTCCGTAGTCGTCGATACCAGGGCATGTCCGCCGGCGGCCCCGGCCATTGACGGATCAACTCCGGTGAGGTCAACGAATTCACCGCCCATGTCATGGTAGCCGCGGGCGTGATTGCCCGGAATGGACCGGTCGCCGGGCTCAGGCAGCAGCGTGTTCTCCAGGTTCAACGGTTCGATGACACGCTGGCGGACCTCCTCCCGCCACGAGCGTCCGGTGGCCTGCTCGATAACCAGGCCCAGCAGGATGTAATCCGTGTTCGAGTACGTCCAACCCTCCCCGGGTGCGAAGTATGGCTCCTGCGCGGCCGCAATGTCGAGCCATTCATCGTCTTCCCAGACCTTTGTCGGGTTGGCGAAGATCTCAGCAACCACAGCTTCGGTGACAAAGTCTGCAATCCCGCTGGTGTGATTCAGCAACATGCGCACTGTGATCTGGTCGCTGTCGGCAAACCTGGCGGTGACGCTCTCCGGCAGCACCGCCGGCATTGGGTCATCCAGCGAAAACCGCCCCTCTTCAACCAACTGGAGAGTAACCACCGAGATAAAGGGCTTCATGATGCTGCCACAACGGAACTTGTCATCGGGCCGCATGGCGGTACCCGTTTCGATATCGCCCAAACCCGCAGCGCCGATCCAGGGGCCAAATTCAGGGCTGCGGACGTACAGCAACGCGCCAGGGAAGTTGGTGTCTGGACTCTCCACCGCAGCCTCAAGCGCGGCCTGCAACTGGCTGGCGATATCCTCCTCTTCCTGAGCCGCCATCGGCGCGGGGATCAGAACGGCCAGTACCATGACCACCGCCAGACAGAGCAAAACTTTTCTCCGTTTCATCTCGTTTTCTCCTTTCTTATCTTTGATTTTGAAACATCGCCGTTTTACCCTTGTTCCATCTCGACGCATCACCTCCTTCCCGCAAGCACAAGCACAGGTGGCCCCGCCCCTGTCCCCATGGCGGCTACGAAAACAGCCCAGG
The DNA here is from genome assembly GCA_964646625.1 of uncultured Anaerolineales bacterium. Taxonomy (GTDB): domain Bacteria; phylum Chloroflexota; class Anaerolineae; order CAZYHC01; family CAZYHC01; genus DAOULT01. The sequence goes on along the minus strand of CAZYHC010000013.1, from coordinate 18,249 downwards.
TGTTGAGCTGGGCATTTGGTGTGGTGCTCCTTTGCTCGCTGGCGGTCGTGCCTGGAGGAGCGCATACGATTTATTTCAAATGGGATAGCGACCGTATTCCTTCACTGTTTCGTACAAGGCCACCAGGTTCTCGGCAGGCACCTGGGCTTGAACGTTGTGGATGGAGTTGAAAACGAATCCGCCCCCAGGAGCAAAGATTTCGATGCGCTCGCGGACTTCCTTGCGCACTTCGTCCGCGGTGCCAAAGGGCAGCGTGCGCTGAGTATCGACCCCCCCACCCCAGAAGGAGATTCGCTCCCCGAATTTTTCCTTGAGTTGGCGCGGGTCCATGTTCGCCGCCGAACACTGCACCGGGTTCAGAATGTCAAAGCCGGCCTCGATGAAGTCCTCGATCAGATTCCTAACCGAGCCGCAGGTGTGGTTGAAGGTCTTCCAGGGGGTACGTTCGTGGATCCAATCGTTGACCCGCCTGTGGAAAGGCTGATACAAATCGCGGTAGGCCCGGGGGGAGATAAAAGAGCCTGCCTGCATCCCAAAATCGGTGCCGGTCACGAACACGACTGTCACCCGGTCGCCGACCGCCTGGTAGAGCCTCTCCAGGTTCCCCAGCGCGATTTCGCACTGGCGGTCAAAGAGCTCGTAGATGTAATCGCGGCGGGTGATGGTGCTGATGTACCACTCCTCGACATCGCGGATACCCTTGGGATACTTGAGCCAGGGGGCAGGCACCAGGGCGATGTCGCCAAAGCCGGTACCGCCAAAGTTGGCCAGGATGGCCTTATCGGTTTCGGTGTAAAGCCGCTCGGCCTCGCGCCGGAAGTGCTCCAGCTCTTCGTCGGAGATGGGGCCAAACTCTTCCAGGTTATCTTCGACGTTCAGGTTGTCGTCGTCGATGGGGGGCTGACGAATGATGGAGTCGAAATAGAACCCGCCCTTTGGCATCCGACCACTGGGGGGCGCAGACTTATCGCCCTCCGGGTACATCAAGATATCCCCATTGGGTTCGGGATCGGTGTTGAAGCCCGCCGGAACGAGCACCGGCGTGCCGTCGAACAGGGTCCAGGGCTTCCACCCCTCCTTCTTGAAGCCAAAAAACCCGCCGCTCCCCTCCAGAGGCACGACGCCCACCCCCAGTGCTTCCATCAAATCGGGCTTGATCTCCCCTAGCATCTGGTAAGGCTCTACGATTTTAACCGGGGTGCCAGGCTCGTCCAGCCCCAACGTCTGGCGCAGCAGGTAAACGGAACTGGCCTGCATCCCGGTCGTCGCGCTGCCGCCCAGGTCCAGGGGCACACGGTCAGCTTCCTGATGATTGAGGGCCATAGCCACACGCTCTCGTGAATTCATTTTGCTCTCTCCTTGTGTTTTTATTTCAGCTTTCGGCAACAATCGCTCATTCTAAAGGGGATGCGGATCCCAAAGCCGGGCTTATCTCAAAAACCAGGCGTTGGAGTTCCTCCCCCAGAAGCAGGCTGGCGTCCAGAATCTCCAGCCCGGCCAGTTTCCCATCGGGGCCGTAGTTAGCGGTTACGTCCTCGCTCAACGGGCGGGCTTCGGCTGTGCCCGGAGCCAGAGGACGCAACTGTATATATAGAGCATCCACCTGAGAGTCATAATAGACCTTCATAACCCTTCTCCTAACTCGACTGCGGATTCGAGCGGCTTAACGGCTCGCTGAGATCATAGCGTATAAGCATACGCTCTTAAGACTACATTTATGGCATTTAGGAGTGCTTCCACATATGTTAAATGTTTTGGCATTTGGATCGGTGGATTTAGCACTAGCACAATATGACCAGATGAATATGTCAACAATCCCTGGTGCGTTCCCCAAATCTATTTCCTCTACTGCCTTCCCGCTCAAATATGTAGAGCAAAAATGAGTCAAAGTGTCGTGGAAAGAACTTTTTTTTAGTTTACCTGTACGACTACTGACGTGAAAAATCCCAGTACGAAGCTGGAACCTTATTTCGTGTCTATCTATAGGTATTCTGTCCCAATAGCCAAAATCTCGAAGATAGTCGTCTCTTCCTTTCTCTCCCACTATATCTGTTTTTCCTGCTTGCGCTAGGTCATAAAGTTCTTCAGCAAAGTGTCTTGTCGAATCATATTTGGTCAGAAAGGTTATTATTTTCTGCTTTGCTTTGTTAGCTATATGTGGTGGTGCCAGTTCTCCAACCAAATCAACCAAATCACTTTGTGCCTCTGGAGTTCTGAATCCTGCACCATGTTTTGCAAGGAATGAATCCATTTCCCAATCAAAATCTTTAGGCTTGCTGTAATACCACGATTGAGTTATGAGCAACTCTACGAGCGTACGGAAAGCGGGAATGTAATCTTTATCTTTATTAAACCCATATTTATTCTCTTTGAATCCTTGAAGGCTAACTCCTTCGCTATATATCCAATCAATAGTGTTCTTTAATTCCTCAGCAAAGCTATTCGCATCGAACACCATTTTCGTCACCTCCTGTCGTTTTAGTTGAACTGGACGAGAGATCTGAGCTTTCTTGACCAGTTCCTTCTCAAGATTGGCGCCGTCGTACAACTCACTGGCTTGCAACTCTGCTTTCACCTTCTCCCAGGGTATGGTTTCCCTGGCTCGATAAGCTTCCAGCGCTTCGGCGGCAGCCAGGGCATCTTCCAATTCCTCCTCCTCTAAAAAGCGTAGGTCTTCCATCGTTTTAGCCTTTAACAGCGCCGGCCGTCAGGCCGCGCACCAGATGTCTTTGGGCCACCAGGGTAATGATCACGGCCGGGACGATGAGGATGGTGCCCATCGAGGTCAAGCCCTGCCAGTCCACCTGGGTAAAGGTCAGGAACTCCGAAACGGTCACGGGCAACGTTTTCGAGGCCGCACGGGTGAGGACCAGGGCGAATAAAAACTCGTTCCAGGACCACACAAAGGACAGGATGGCGGCCGCAGCCAGCCCCGGCGCCACGTTGGGCAACAGCACGCGGTTGAAGACCCCGAACCACGAACAGCCATCTATGAGGGCCGCTTCGTCCAACTCTTGAGGGACGGCGTAGAAGAAGCCGATCATCATAAATACGATGAAAGGCAGCCCATAGGCGCTGTGGGCAAAGATAACCACCGCCCGGGTATCAACCAGACGCACGGTGGAGGCCAGCAAGAAGAACGCGGGCAACAAAGCGATGGGGGGAAACATGCGGGCGGTGATGATGCTCAGGGCCACCGCCCGGTAGCCTCTGAAGCGGAAACGGGTCAAGGCGTAAGCGGCCAATGCTCCAAAGTAAGTGACGAAGATGGTAGTCAGGCTGGCTATGATGAAAGTGTTGGCGGCGTAGCGAGGGAAATTCTCTTCAGCCAGGACGCGGATGTAATGCTCGAACGTGGGTTGGAAGAAGAGCACCACAGCCTCATTGAAGGTTTCTACCCGGCTTCGGAGAGAGGTAGAGAGCACGATCCACAACGGGAAGAAGTAAACCAGGGTGATGGCCGTCAGGGCCAGGTAAAAGAGCGCCCGGCCCACGATGCGTTTGAACGTCCAACTTTTAGGGGTCATCGTAGCTATACCTCCCGTGCCCCCGCTTCGGCGGTGGCCAGCAGCGAGCGAATGAAATAATAAGATAAGATCAGGACCACCACCAGGATAAACAGAGCGATAACCGCCCCCTGTCCCATCTTGAAGTGGCGGAAGGTGCGCTGATAGCACAGAAACCCGATGGTCTGGGTGGAGCCAGCCGGGCCGCCATTGGTCATCAGGTAGATGAAATCGAACACCCTGAAGGTGTCCATCAGCCGGATGACCCCTACCAGCAACAGTTGAGGCATGATCATGGGCAGCTTGAGAAACCAGAAAGCCTGCCAGGCGGAGGCTCCGTCAATGATGGCCGCTTCGAAGGGCTCTTCGGGCAGCGATTGCAAAGCGGCCAGCATCACCAGAAAGACGAAGGGACTGTATTGCCACACGTCGGCCACGATCACACAGGGCAGGGCCGTGAGACGGTCGCTGAGCCAGGCGTGGGGTTCCAGACCGAGCAGAGCCACGAAATAGTTGATGGCCCCGAACGTGCCGTCAAACATGAACTTCCAGGTAAGCCCGGCCACCACCGGGGCGATCATGGAGGGCAGCAAGATCAGGGATACGTAAATGCTCTTGCCCAAGAACTCCCGGTCGATGAACAGGGCCAGCCCGAAGCCGATGAGCACGCACAGCGTGGTGGAAACCAGGGTGAAGGTCGTGGTGGTGGCGATGGAAGGCCAGAACTCTCGCGTGTCGCTCAATAGTCTTTGGTAGTTTGTAAGGCCGATAAAGGTCATCCCGGCCTGGGGTTTGTTCCAGGCGTAGCGGTGAAAGCTCAGGTAAATAGTGTTCAGAAGGGGGTAATAGACCAGGATAAAAAGCCCCAGGAGCACAGGGGCCAACATCAGGTAGGGAGTGACGCGCCTCCTGAACAGCGGAGAGCTCCAGAGGCTTATCTTTTGCATTTGTGTCACCTTGCCGTGCTCCATATTAATTCAACTCGATCAACTTAACCGTTTTGAACAAGAGGTCCCGGCCAGGTTCCACAACCTGGCCGAGACCTTTCCCACCAAAGTCGCGACGGCACGCGACCCCATCCTTTCCGAGAGCTATCCGCTCAGTCCTTGATGTACCCGCCGTCGCGCAGAATCTCCTCGATCTCGACGGCCGCATCGTCCAGGGCAGTCTGGGCGTCGGCGTCCTTGGTCACCACCCGCGAAACGGCCAGCCCCCAGACGTCAATGATCTCGGTGATCTCGGGGATGCCCGGGCGCTCCTTGGTGTGCTCAAAGCTGACCAGCACCGCTTGCAACAGGGGATCCTCTTCGGCCAGTTCTGCCACCACGCTGGAACGACAGACCGTCATACCGGCCGGCCAGTGGATGTTCTTTACGTTCTCGGCGCTGTTGAACTCGGTCAGGTAGATGTAAGCCCACTCTTTGTTTTTGGAGTACTTGGAGATGGTCAGTCCCCAGGAGCCCAGGCGCGGGAAACGCAGCTCTTTCTTAGGCATAGGGGCGTAGCCTACCTTGCCTACCACTTCCGACTGCTCCGGGTCTTCCATGGCCGCCGCCAACTGGGGCCACATCTGGAGCATGGCTACCAGGCCCTGCTGCATGGCGGCCCCGCCCTCTTCGTTGCCCCAGTTGGGGCAGTCCGGCGGGGCGTACTTCTGGACGGCTTCGGCGTAAGCCTCCAGCGAGGCCACCCCTTTCTCGTCGTTGAAGATGGGATACCAGTTCTCGTCGAAGAAGTCTCCACCCCAGGACCAGATCCAGGTGCACCACGTGCTGGAGGCCCACTCGCCCTGCTTGGCGGTGGTGCCAAAGCCGTAGAGGTCAGGATAGTCCGGGTTGTCGGTGAAGAACTCGGCGATCTCGAACATGTCGTCGTAGGTCTCCGGCGGCTCGAAGCCCTCCTTCTCGAACAGGTCCTTGCGATAGAAGAGAATCTGCGTCGTGCCGTGGTGTGGAATCCAGTAGACGTGTTCGTCGTCGGCCACCAGGTTGACGATGCTCGCCGGGTAGTCTTCGATGTCAAAGGAAGGGAGATCGGGGTTGTTCCAGTATTCGTCCAGAGGCTCGATGTAATCGGCATAGATGAACTCCAGCGACCACAGGCCGGGGATGGCGATCAGGTCGTAAGTGCCGGTCTGGGCGGTCAGGTCGGCGATGATCTTCTCGTGCAGGTTGGCCCAGGGAATGGAAAAGACCTCGACTTTTATGCCGTACTTTTCCTCGAAGATCTTGCCGAACTCTTCCATGCCTTTGGCCTCGGTCGGCTCGTAGACCACGATGGTCAGTTTCTCCGGCTTGGGAGCGTCGGGCAACTTCTCCTCCTGGGGCGGCGGGGCGGCCAGAACTGGACTGACCACCGTCAGCACCATGACCAGAGCCACCAGGATGGCGCCAATTCGATACCACTTTGTACGCATTTTTTTCCTCCTTGCTTAAAATTATTATATTTTGGACTCCTTGCAATCAAGGAGATACCAACCCCCAACACTGGTTGTGTTTAAGCCCTCACCGATTCATCACGCATCAACACTTGAAAACCTGCTTGAGCGAAGTGTCGGTCGAATGTCAGAGCTTGGCTTACGCCCATTTCCCGCATGACGACGAACGAAACACAATCAACCAAACCCCACTCCTTATCCTGGTACACTGTGTACAGCTCAAATGCTCGTTCAAACAAATGCGGGGTCAGGTGAACAATCTTCACTTCATCCGAGTTGAGGAACTGTTCAATAATTTCAACTGCTTCCTTCTTGTAGTTGCGTGCTAAAGCGTTACCTATCTCAAGCAGTATCACATCGGTAATGAGGAGAGGATAACCTTCAAGCCGGTCGGCAAGCTCAGAAGCTTGTTGATGATACTGATCGCGGCGATTGATGAGCGCGATAACAAATAGCGTATCAACGAAGATTTGGTTCGGCACGTTTCTCACCGGCTGTGTAGAGATCAAGGTTAGTGGCGAAATCTTCTGGAGCATCGATCTGGATGCTTTTCAATTTCGCCATAAGGCTTGATTTGCTGGCGCGCTGCTTAGATTGGGCGAAATCTTTGATTAACTCGTACAGTTCGCCAAGATATTTCTCGCTGAGATCGTCAATCTCTGCTTTTATTAACTCCCTTATCGTCATATTCGCCTTCGCTCTTACAACTCTCCATACTTTCTTCCCACCTCGGCCAGGAAGTGGATGTGGTCGTGGGGGGTGTCTTCATTAAAATAATCGCTGGTAGCCAGGATGAAATGCCCGCCCCATTCTTTGGCGGCCTGCATGGTCTGGCGCACGGCGGCCTCGATTTCCTGCTCGGTGCCGTAGCGCAAGAGGTCAACCTGGTCGATGTTGCCCAGCAGAGTGATCGTCCCCGGCTGGAAGACTGCCAGGGCTCGCTCCAGCATGGTGTCGCCGTAGGGAAGGGGGGTCAACGATTCGTAGGCCTTGAAGCCCAACTCGGGGTAAAGCTCCAGCAAACGCCCGGAGTAGCCGCAGTTGTGATAGAGGGCAATCACCCCCCGGCTCTGGATGAAATCCACCAGCCGCCGCTCGTAGGGAGCGATGTAACGGGCGAAGAAGTCGGGGCCGACCACCTTGCCGTTGGCCACGTTGCCCCCGATGCCCAGCACGTCCGCTCCCGCGTCGATCATTTGAATCACGTACTCAAAAAAGCGGCTCAGGAAAAACTCCATAAGCTCGCGGTAGAAGTCGGGGCGAACCAGGGCATCCACCATCAGTTCTGCTGGATGGCGATAGTAGAGGCTCACCAGGTTGAACGCCCCCTGAATCCAGGGCGCGACCACGCCCTTGTCTCCGACCAGTTCTTTGGCGCGGCGGATGTCACTGGTGTCCGCCGGGCCGACAGGGGGCATGTAGCGTTTACACAGTGCCAGGTCGTGTTCGCTTTTGATGGGAAAGTCGGTCAGGGCCACTTCCGTATCGTACTCGTGGACCCAGCGCACGTTCCAGACCTGGCTTAACTCCCCTTCTGGCGTGGTAACAACGGAGGTGGTAGTTTCGTCCCGTCCCTGGAGAGTGGTGGTGACTTGCACCTGCCATTCCGGCGTCTCTATCAAATCTATTTCTTCTGACTCAGTCCCCACCGTGAAGGCTCCGATGCCGGAATCGTAGGCCGGGGTGCAATTGCGGTGCATCAGGTCAAAGCCGAAATGGTCGTAAACTTCAATGGTGCCCTCCACCAGATCTACGTCGTGTGAGCCGAAGAATTCTTTGACGTAGTTGACGTGGATGAAGGGCGAGACGGGAATGCATTCAACAGGCTGCTGGTTCAGCGTCCGCAGCAGGAGCGCACGCACGCTCATATCGGTCTCCTCCTCTTACCTTGTAGGCTCCGCACCAGGCACGGCGGCTTCCCCGCTGAGTTAAGAAACCCCGCCCCCCCATGAAAGTGTAATATCATTTACCATATTTGTCAATCAGGTCATTCAACCGATTGCGGTAATACTTGAACCCTTCCCAGGTGACGTCCGGAGGGATAAAATGGTCGCCATAAGGTATATACCCACCGGTCTTCAGCACCTCGTCCACGGGTTCCAGGAACTTATCCACCAGGTCGCGCCGGCTGATGTCCGATTTGGGAATGCCGCCCATCATCTGCAATTGGGGGAAGTGTTTGCGGACCTTGACGATGTCCATGCCGCAGGCGGTTTCAAAGGGGTACATCCCGGTGGCGCCGCCCTCTATGAAGAGCGGGATCAGGTCCCAGCAATCCCCATCGGTGTCCACAAAGATGTTCTTGACGCCCTTGCCCCTCAAGAAGCTGGTAAAGCGCTTGTAATACGGCAACATAAACTCGCGCACCACGGCCGGCGAGATCATGGAGCCGCGGCCATACGAGATGTCCTCCCAGATGTGCACGACATCCACGTCCGTATAGTGCAGCACTTCCTCATACAGAGCAATCCACAACTCGGTGAAGGTGTTGACGATGTCGTGGATCATTTCAGGGGCGTCGTAATAGCTGTAGAACAGGGTTTCATATCCCATCAGGTTAGCCAGGATGCCGAAGAAACCGTGGGGGTAGCCCATGAGGGCCAATGGGTAGTCACGATGGCGGTATCCCTCGACCAGTTCATCCCAGTTGGGCGGAAAGCGGCCTTTGACATCACGCACATTGATGCGCTCGTCTTTTAACTTCTGCCAACTGGCCCGGTCCCGGATTGGATAGCCTTCGCCCGAGGGCATGGTAGCGTGCTCCTTCAGGAAGCGCCGCTTCACCCCGTCCATGTCGATGTAGACGAGCTGCTTTTCGTCCTCTTCAAGGACCTGAACCTCAAACATGGGGTGGAAGATTTGATTCACGTCCACCAACCGCAGAGGATAATCCATCCCGAAATAACTGCGCACATCGTGGTCTATCGGAAAGCTCTGGGTGGGCCAGTACAGACCTCCGCCCATCACGGCGATGCCCTTGGGCAGCCTGGGGCCTTCGATGGATTTCCAGGCGCGGTAGTACAGGCCAGACGTAGGGTTATGCCCTTCGGGTATTTCCGGGTATTTGTTTTTGGGCAGGCCGCTGTCATACCAGTTGTCGATCACCTCTCCCCAGTATCCGAATTCCCACTTGAGGGAATGCACGCTGGTGTTGAACTGCATCACTTCGAGGAATCGTTCTCTCAGGTTCATGACTCGTTACTCCACAGAAGATGAAAGGGCCGCCGGAAGGGGCGCAATTGAATCGCATCCCTACCGACAGGATGCAGAACTCAGCGCGCCGCGCCGGGCGCGGCGCGCCGAGTGACTTGACTACCGGTAGGGGCCAACCAGTTCCTTGACCGCCGCAACGTTGCTCTTGTCAACCAGGCCCAGGCCGCCCGTGTTCATGTCGGAAGGGTAAAGGCCATACTTCAGATGCAGGGCCAACTGAGCTACGGCATAGAACCCCTGCGAGTAGGGTTGCTGGTCAACCGTGGCGGTAATGGTGCCTTCCTCGATGCCATCGATGATATCCAGTGTCAGGTCGAAGCCGCCGAGGGGGATGTCCATCTGCGCTTCTTCGATGGCCCTGGGCGCTACCGTGAGCGGCGAAGAGCCCAGGCCGATGATCGCCTTGGTTTCAGGGCGACCGAGCAGGTACTGGACCTCTATGGTCTGGACCTCCGAGAGATTGGTCCCGGTGCCGACCATTTCCGCCGTGGCACCCACCTCGTCGAGCGCCTTCTTGACGCCATTGTAGCGACCCGTGGCGTACACGGCCTCCGGAAATTCGACCGGGGTGAAAACCAGGTCGCCCTCTCCGATGCCGTGGTCCTGGATCATGCGCTTGGCGATCACGTAACCGGTTTCCTCGAAGTCCTGGCCCATAAACGCCATGCGACAGTTGCCAGCCGCGCCTTCTGAATCGTCCACGTTGAAGGCCACCACCGGAATCCCCGCTTCCATGGCCTCGCAGACCGTCTCATCGTAGGCATCGTCGTCGGGGATGGATACGGCAATGCCGTCTACCTTGTTGGCAATGGCCGTTTCGATCAGGTTATTCTGCCTGACCGGGTCGCTGTCGCCGTACTGGATGTCCAGGTCCACCCCGAACATCTCGGCCGCCTCATTTGCGCCGTTGACCGTAGGAATGAAGAACTCGACGGTAGCCGCGGTATAGATGATGAAGGTGATCCTCGGCTTGGGGTCTTCCGCCTGGACACCGCTCCCGCTGACCGCCCCCACAACCAGCAACAGGGACACCACCACCAGCAGATTAACGATCTTCTTCCACATAGTTTTATCCTCCTTAAGAATGAATGTGAGAAACTATTAGAACCCAGCCACGAGAAAGATCCGTTACCTCCGCGCCATCACCCCCTTTCGACGCCCTCCTGGCAGGTCGGGCGACGACTGACCCGCGGGCCATCACCTGCCCCTTTTCAACCACACTGTGGCGCAATACGACCTTCGATCACCATCCGGGTAAGCTGTTCGATGCTGGTCTGGTCTTTGGGAAGGTCACACACCTTCTGGCCGCGGCTCATCACCACGAAGCGGTCACAGGCCTGATAGGCGTGGTACAGGTTGTGAGTGACCAGCACGCTGGATACCCCATCCTCTTTCAGTTCCCGAATATAGTTAAGGAGCGCTTCGGTGGCGCCCACCGCCAGGGCGCTGGTTGGTTCGTCGAGCAGCAGGATGTTGCGCTTGAAATACACGGCGCGCGCAATCGCCACCGCCTGCTTCTGTCCACCCGACAGCTCGCCTACTAACTTCTCAGTAGACTCGATGCCGCCAATTTGTACGGCGTGCTCCAATACCCCGATGGAGATCTCTCGCATCCTGCGGTGGTCCATAAAGCCGAGGGGGATGGTGAGCTCGCGTCCCATGAAAATGTTGCGGGTAACCGACATGGTATCCACCAGGGCAGTGTCCTGGTAAATGGTCTCGATGCCGAGCTGTTCGGAATCCCGCCGCGACCTGAGTTCGACCAGCTCTCCGTAGGCATAGATGGTGCCACTGTCGGCCTGAACCACACCCGACATGATATTGATCAGGGTCGATTTGCCAGCGCCGTTGTCGCCCAGCAGCCCCACAGTCTCGCGCGGGTTGATGTAAAAATCCATGTCGCGCAAAGCCTGGACTGCGCCATATCGTTTGTTGATACCGCGCAATTCCAGAAGAGGGGTGTCGGCCGCTGCCATGCTGGTCGTAGGGTTCTGCTCAGTCATAACCGCCTCACTCTCTGCGCTGCCGGATCTGCTCGTTGAAGACCACGGCCGTCACGATCAGAACGCCCACAAAAATATCCAGGTAGAAGCCGGGGGCACGCACCAACAGCAGGACGTCCTGGATGGTGTACATGAGCGCCGCTCCCAGGAAAATGCCCAGAATGGTGCCGCGTCCGCCGGTCAAAGACAGGCCGCCGATGACACAGGCGGCGATAGCCTGCAATTCCAAACCAAGGCCGCTGCCGGGCAGGATGCTGCCCACGCGGGCCGTAGCCAGGATACCGGACAGGGCGGCACAGAAGCCGGCCATCCCGAACGCGATCATCTTGGTGCGGTCCGGGTTGATGCCGATGGCCGTGGCCGCCTGTTTGTTGCCGCCCACGGCAAAGAAATGATTGCCCAGTTTGTGGTGGTGCAGGATGGCCCAGAAGACCACGCTCAGAGCGATGTACCACAAAAAGGCGGCTTCCAACAGACCGATTCTGCCGGCCATCAGCTGGATGAACAGCGGCTCGGGCCGGAAACGCAAGGAAGTCGCGCCGTGATACAACAGCGTCATCCCTTTCCAAAACAGCATGGCCCCCAGCGTGGCAATGAAGGAGGGGATGTTAAAGCGCAGAGTGACAAGGGCGTTGAGCAGGCCAATAACTACGCCGAGAACCAGTGCCAGCGGTGCGGCAATGAAGGCAGACCAGCCATCCTGGACCAGATTCGCCATAACGATAGCCGTGAAGGTGTAGTTGGCGCCCACTGAGAGATCGAACTCGCCGGCGATCATCAGCACCCCGGCCCCCAGCGCGATGACCCCCAACACGGGAATGGCCTTCAGTTGCACCGAAACGTTGGGTGCGCTGAGATACCGAAACCTGTCGGGGAAAATCAACGAGGCAATAATGCAGCCGATCTGCACGATGACAAACACGATCAAGATGTCAGTGGCTGTCTCTCGATGGCGATGCAGGAATCTAGAGATCTTCGTGGTAATCATACGTCTCTGGCCGTGGTGCAGGCTGCGGGCGGTGTAGTCCGGCCGGTAATCAAGCCGCCCGATCACCTCCCTGGTAATGAACGTCCGTCTCCTCCGCAATGCCCGGTTTGCCGTTGAGGACGGCCCACACACTCTGAGCCGAGATATTGGCTAAAGCAGCCGCGCCTTTCATGGCAGGCCATTTCTGTAGGCCGTTTCTGCCTTTTTTCGGCCACGGCCTTTTGGGGTGTGGCCGTGAGGAACGTTGGCTGGCTCTCTAAAGCCGGGCACGCTGAGGACCGATATGAACGTCCATACAAACGGTCACATTATATCATGGCCCTTGGGATTTGTCAAAAGAGATTGACCCTTGCGTTGGGAAGTCAAGACCGTGCTTCTATCCTTTGACCGCGCCGAAGGTAAGCCCCCTGATCAGGTATCGCTGCATGAGGAGCGAGAACAGAATCACGGGCACCATGTTGATAAGCCCGGCGGCGGCCAGCGGCCCCCAGGCAATGCGGAACCCGGTGATGTAACGTCCCAGGTAGATGGGTAGGGTCTGAGCATCGGCGTTGCTGGTCAGGATGAGCGCCATCAGGAATTCTCCCCAACTCTGGATGAAAGCCAGGGTGGAAACGGCGGCCATGCCCGGCGCGCTCAGGGGCAGGATAATGCGCAAAAAAGTGCCCAGCGGGGAGGCCCCATCCACGAAGGCCGCTTCGTCCAGTTCTTTGGGAATGTCGTTGAAGAAAGTGATCAGAATCCAGGTGCTCAAGGGAGCGGTGAAAACCAGGTGGGCCAGGATGAGCACCAACTGGGTGTTCAGAAGACGTAACCTGCTGAAGATGAGGTACAGAGGCAGAGCCGAGGCCACAGGCGGCAACATGCGGATGGAAATGATCCAGTTGGCGAAGTAGATACCGCCGATCTTGAAGCGGGAGATAGCGTAGGCCGCCGCCGCGCCAATGAAGGTCGAACCCAGCGCCGTGACCGTAGCCACGATCAAGCTGTTTCTCAGATAAGGGGTGATGTTCACCACCGAGGCCATGCCCCCGTAAAAACCGCCCTCCAGCCCCAGGAAGTTGTTCATGGTCAGGGCCGTGGGAACGAGGATCGGCGGCCAACTGAACCACTCATCGCTATGTTTGAAGGCGGTAATGGTCAGCCAGTAGATAGGGAACAAAAAGAAAAATAATACCAGAGCCGCCAGCAGATACTTCACAAATTTACTCATGACTCAAAGCTCCAACAGGGTTCTGAGGCGTAAAATCCTCACCAAGATATTGACCAGCACCACCACCACGATCAATAACACGATGCTCAGGGCCGAGGCATAACCCACGTCCCAACCGTAAGAAAGCCCCACCTTGTAGATGTAGTAGCTGAAAGAGTGCGTAGCAGAGCCCGGCCCTCCCCAGGTGACCATGTAAATGATGTCGAAAAGCTTCAGGATATCTATCAGCCTGATGATGAGCACAATCCATATGAGAGGAGCAATCAGAGGAAGCTCCACGTACCTGACCACGGCCCAGGGGCTGGCCCCATCGACGGTGGCGGCCTCCACCATCTCGGTAGGCACGGACTGCAATCCCGAATATACCACCAGAAACACGAAGGGCGTCCACTGCCAGAGGTCAATGATGATGATACCCAGCCGGGCGAAGGTCTGATGACCAAGCCAGGAAAGGTTGGCGACCCCAAACAGGGAAAGCAGGTAGTTCACCGGCCCAAAGTTGTAGTTGAAAAGCATCTTCCAGGCGATGCCCGCCACCACCGCCGGCACCATCATGGGCAGCAGGACCACGCTCCTGAGCAGTCGTTCGCCTACCATGTTCCTGAACAGCCAGGCGATGCTCATTCCCAAAATCATCTCCAGAGGCAGCGCAAGGAGCACCAACAGGCTGGTAAACTTTATAGAGGAGGTAGCTATCCGGTCGTCAGGAATGGAAAGGTAATTTTTCAGCCCTATGAATTTGGGGGCCCCTCCTTTAGCCAGGTCGTAGTCCTGAAAAGACATGTAGACCATGTTGAGAAAAGGGTATACCGTCAGGGATAACAGCAAGAGAACGAGGGGAAGGACCAGAAGGATAGCAAACGTTCGGGATTGTAGAGTCATGTTCCATCAACCCATCAATTAACTTCTGAAGGAAAGCGGGCTGCGAGGAGCGGCCTCCTCACAGCCCACTTTGGCCCGATCTTATTCTTCGGCCAGGATTTCCTCCCATTCGGCCGCCAGCTCGTCCAGAGCCGCCGCCTTGTCAGGCTTCTCGCCCAGCAGGATCTCCGAGAGGGTGCCCACCATGATGTCTTCCAGCTTGGGTTCCTCTGGGATGCGCGGGCGGTGCGAAGCCCCCTCCAGCGACTCGGCATATACTCCTGCCAGCCAGGGGGAATCCTCCAGCACCTCTGGATCCTCCAGGACCGAGTAGCGGGTAGGGCCCACCCGATACTTCATCCACTGTAGCTTATCGCCCTCCTTGCTGGTAGCGAACTGGACGAACTTGAAAGCCTCTTCTGGATGCTGGGTGGCGGCATTGACGCCCAGCCCCCACCCGCCACTGACCGGATGGCTGCCCGGAATGACGGCCACGCCCACCTTGTCCTTGACGGGCGAAACCTCAGGGGACTCCGCCCAACCGGCCAGGGTAGCCGTCCAGGAGGGGATCATGGCGGCCAGACCTTTGCCGAAAGCCTCGAAGGTCTCGCCATAGTCGGAGCCCAGGGGGTCGGGGCTGTACTGCATCAACTCCTCCATCATCTCCAGGGCCTTGACCCCTTCTTCGCTGTTGAAAGCAGGCTTGTGGTCGGCGGTGAAGAGATCGCCCCAGTCCAGGTCCACCTCGCCGAACTTTTCGACGCCTGCCTCGCTGCGGCGCAGCGGAGCGAACCAGTTCAGCCAGATGTAGAACAGGGTATGGGTGCGAGGGAACATGAGGGTGATGCCGTACTCGGTGGGTGAATCGGGGTTCTCCGATTTGGTGAAGAACTTGGTCACCTCCAGGGCCTCCTCCCAGGTAGCCGGGGGCGCCAACTCACGACCATATTGTCCTTCGAAAGCGGCCATGAGGTCGGGGTCCTCAAAGTAGTCTTTGCGGTAGAAGAGGAACATGGTGGCCCCGTAGAAGGGATAGCCGATGTTCTTGTCTCCCCACATGCCGTAGACGTACCAGGCGGTGGGGATGAAATCGTCGAGGTTGCAGTCAGGGTCCACCAGGTTGGGATGCTCCTCCCGGAACTTCCGCAGGTCGAGCAGACCATCGGCCACCGAGCCGGCGGTCATCAGGTCCCAGGTAGTGACGTCAAAGGCGCCGGTCTTAGAGCGGATGTCGGCCAAAATCTGGGGATAGAGCACTTCCCAGGAGATGGGCGAAATCTCGATCTCGATGTCGGGGTTCTCTTCCACGAATATCTGGGCCAGCTCGGTCAGGGCATCGGCGTTGTCCGGCGAGGACCAGACGTTCAATTTGACCGGCTCGGCTGCCTTCGCCGGCGCGGCCACAGGGATCGCTGTCAAGGCGATCAGGATAACGCTGAGAGCCAGATACCATTTTGCTTTCATTATAAACCTCCTTTGTTTATAGTTAATCTAAACAAGCAAAAGTATCTTCGATACGTTATTATATACAACCACCTCCCTTCTACTTGACCATAACGCTCTACAACCGCTTTGCTACGCCAGCAGAAAAAGAAGCCTTATTCGCCTTTCACAGCGCCGGCCGTCAGACCTTCCACCAACCGGTGCTGCACAAAAGAGAAAAGAACAATGGTGGGCACAATGGTTAAAACGGTGGCCGCCGCTACCTGGCCCCAGCGAATGAGAAGCGCCGAGGAAAGCCTTTGGATAACTAAGGTGACCGTGGCGGTCCTCTGGCTCTGGTTGATAATGGAAACGATTAAGTAATCCCCCCAGGAGACCACGAATGAAAAGAAGGCGGCCACCATAATACCCGGCGCGGCAATAGGCAAAACGACGTATACTAGACGCTGGATAATACTGCAACCATCTATTCTGGCGGCCTCGTCAATATCCATGGGAATATTATCAAAATACCCCTTCAGCATCCAAATTTGAAAGGGAAGGACCAGGATCATTTGCCCCAGCACCACGCCAATGATTTTATCCAGCAGGAACAGGGAAAAGATGACTAAATACATGGGAATGATGAGCAGGACCTGGGGGAACATTTGGGTGGAAAATATGCCTATGATCAGGGCATTCTTTCCCTTTATGTCGAACCGACTTAAAGCGTAGGCCCCAATGATGGAGCAAAAAAGCGAAAGCAGGGTCACGGCAGAGGCAATCTTAAAGGAATTCAGAAAATATGTGGGAAAATCCGTCACGGACCAAATCGTGGTGTAATTCTCCAGGGTAAATTCGTTCAGGGGCGGAATGACCCTCCCGGTAAAGATGGAAGCCTGGGTACGAAAGGAAACGTAAATAATCCACAGCATGGGCAGAATAAAAAAGATAAGGGAGATAGCCACAACCAGATAGGCTAGTAGCGCTGTTACTATCCTGTTTATAGATTTACTGCTCATGTAGACACCGCTTGCCTTTCATAAATTTTTATGTAAATGATAAAATATATCATCAAAATTATGAGCATGATGGTGCCAATGCTCGCCCCGTAACCGATGGTATAGCTGTTCCAGCATTGGCGATACACGTAAACGGGAAGTATGTCCGTAGCATTTACCGGGCCTCCCCCGGTAGCCAGGTAGACGAAATCAAAATTGTTAAAGGTCCAAAGCACGTGGATGGTGACCATCACGATGATCATACTGCGAATGCCAGGCAGGGTTATGTGTATAAACCGCTGCCAGGCATTAGCCCCATCAATCTCAGCCGCTTCGTAATAACTCTCTGGGATGGCCTGCATCGCCGCCAGAAAGGCCACTCCGTAAAAAGGAACATTTCTCCATAAATGCAGCAGCATGATAAAAGGAAGAGCGACCTGTGGATCACCCAACCAGTACCTGTTAAGTCCTACCACCTGTAAGATGATGTTGATCAAGCCAATATCGGGCTGGGCCATAAATTTAAACATGATCACCGTAGCCGCCACCGGGATCACCCAACTGGCCATAATGATGCTCTTGAACACCGACATGCCAGGAAGCTTCTGTTGCATGGCCCAGGCTAAAATCAACCCCAATACGAACTGGAGAAAAACAACCACCGTGGTTAATAACACGGAATGATACAAAGAGATCCAAAAGACTTCATCCGAAAGCAGCCGGACAAAATTAGCCAGCCCCACAAAGCGGACGGTCTCTTTTAGCAGATGGGTATTGGTGAAAGCCATCCGCAGGCCATCCAGGAGGGGATAAACCGTAAAAAGGGCCATAATAATCAGGGCAGGAATAATCAGGAAAAGCCCCTTGTGTCTTTCCTTCATATTGAAACCGTGTCAACTCCCTATATGATTTGCAATCCTTTTATAAAAAGTGGGGCATGCCGGAAGCATGCCCCATCCTCTCAATAGGAGATGTTTATCTTGAGTGTAGACAAGAGGCCGTTTGTGGGCTTTTTGTCTGCACCCCCCTGAGTTATGAAGCAGCCTCAATTACAGCTCTTCGTTTTCCTTCAATTCCATAATCGTGTCGTAAAGCCATTCGGCTGCTTCCCGCGGTGTTTTCTCATCGTAGATGACGTAGTTCACCGCTCTCAGATTGGCTTCACTCACCGGCCCCCAGTTTATGGGAGCCATGGCTATGGATTTGGGAAGCTCGTTGGCGAAGCCCTGGATCCACCAGGCAATATCACTCTCGGTAAACAGGTCCATCTCCAGGGAGTCCTTGCGGGCCGGAATGCCGCCGGAGTCAGCCAACCATTCCCCCATCTTTTCTTTGGAGGTGATGTACTTGATCAGCTCCCAGGCTTCGTCTATGTTCTTGGAATAGCTGTTGAGCATGATCGGCTTCACCTCCAGGTAGGTGGCCGGAATCCCGTCTTCACTCACGGGTAAGGGGGCGATCGCCGTTCTGTTTTCCAGTATATCCTTGGCCGTATCGCTTTCCACCCTTCTGCCCCACAGCCAGGTGCCCATAGGGGCCATAGCCCATTGGCCGGCCACATAGCCGGGGTCTTCTACCGGCCAGCCGGTGCCGCGCACGTTCGGA
>CAZYHC010000012.1:17067-107779 GCA_964646625.1 uncultured Anaerolineales bacterium | reverse complement strand
TGGCCTGGCCTCTGGAGGTGGCTCAGAACCATGTCCCCAACCAGTGACGCTCACATACGCGTGGTTTACTTTTGGATGAAACTGTGATACAATTCAGAATGTAACTACCTCTAATGATGGGACAGACTGGCAAGTCTCAGTTGCAGTTTCACAGGCAGTAGAAAGACGCGAGAGATGCTCCTCCCTTATCTCAGCAGTGCCTGGCTTCTGGGCATCTGTCTGGCTTCGCTGTTCCAGGTCTCCACAGAGTTGATCGGGTTGGCAGCAGTGCTGCCAGCCGCAGTCGTGATTCTCCGGTGGCGGGAACCACCCGTCCGTCTGGTCGGCGCTTGCTGTCTCTTCTTGCTGTTGGGCGCTCTGCGTTTTAACCTCAGTATCCCTCAGTTCAATGAACGCTCCCTTGCCCATTACAACGACATGGGACGGATGACCATCAAAGGCGTTGTGGTAGCCGAACCCGATATTCACGATCAGCGGACCAACCTCCTCGTGGACGCGCATCAGATACAGGTGGAAGACCAGTGGCAAGACATCGAGGGGACAGTGCTTGTTCAAGCCAGTCGTTATCCTCGTTATGCCTATGGCGACGAACTGGAGATTTCTGGCCTCTTAGAGACCCCACCTGAATTTGAGGATTTCTCTTATCGAGATTATCTGGCCAATCGAGGCATCTACTCCATCCTCCGTCGCCCGCAAGTCAAGCTCCTGGCACACGGCCAGGGCACTCCTATTTACGCAGCCCTACTTGCCTTCAAAGCCAGAGCGCAGGCCACCATCGCCCAAATCTTGCCCGAACCCCAGGCTTCGCTGCTTATGGGCATTTTGCTCGGCGTGGAGAGGGGTATCCCCGTCGATGTGATGAAAGATTTTAGCACCACCGGCACCACTCATATCATCGCTATCTCTGGCTTCAACGTTACGATCCTTGTCTGGGCTCTCTTGCGGATAGCCAAAAGGATCTTCAGTAAGCGGGTCTCTCTGTTCATCGCTCTAGTAGGTGTGGCTCTGTACACGGTCTTTGTCGGCGCGGACCCACCGGTGGTACGGGCGGCCATCATGGGCAGTCTGGGCCTGATAGCCATTCTCTTCTGGCGTCAGGCTTATGCTCTCATCTCCCTGGCGGTGGCGGCTTTCCTGATGACCCTGGTCAACCCCTTCCTTTTGTGGGACGTTGGCTTTCAGCTCTCAGCGGTCGCCACCCTGAGCCTGATTATCTTCGTTCCCATTTTAGAAGCCTGGTTCGAGCGCCTGTTGAGCAAAGTTCTTTCAGAGGAAAGGAGCAAAAGGATAGTCCGTTTCCTGGACGAAGCCCTGATCGTAACCCTGGCGGCTCAGGTGTTGGCCCTGCCCCTGCTCGTCTACTACTTCGGGCAACTCCCCCTGTTTCTTATCCTGACTAACGTTTTGATCCTGCCTGTGCAGCCGGGGGTGATGTTCTTCGGGGGGCTGGCGACCCTGGCTGGCATGATGTGGTCCCCTGCCGGGCAAGCTCTGGCCTGGATAGCCTGGCTTTTTCTGAGTTGGACCATCTGGGTGGTGGAGCTTACGGCCCGCATCCCTTACGCCTCGATAGAGGTAGGACGCCTGAGCGACGGGCTGCTGTGTCTCTACTACGGATTGCTGGGGATGGCCTGGTATGTCAGGGGTCAGGAGCCTGAGCAGCGCCGGAAGTTATGGCATAGTCTGACCCGCCATCTGTCTGCCAAAGTGGCTCTGCTGGCCCTGGTGGTCGTCGCCGCCCTGGTCTGGGCCACCGTTTTCAGTTTGCCCGACGGCTATCTGCACCTGGTCTTTTTCGACGTGGGCCAGGGCGACGCCATTTTCATCGTCTCGCCCGGCGGCCAGCAGGTTCTGGTCGATGGGGGGCCGAGTCCCACCGCCTTGCTTTCCGCCCTGGGCCAGAAGATGCCCTTCTGGGATCGCTCTCTCGATATAGTGGTCATGACTCACCCTGATGAGGATCACATCGGCGGGCTTGTTCTCGTATTGGAACGCTATCAGGTGGGACGAGTTTTGGACACTACTTTACCTCACGAGACGGCTACGGCCCAACAGTTGGCAGGCACGATCCGGGACAAAAACGTGCCCGTAGAACTGGCTCGGAGAGGGATGCGCATCAGGCTGGACGAAGGCTTGTGGCTGGAGGTGCTGCACCCTGGCGAAACGCCGCTGGTCGGCACCGAAGCCGACGATAATAACAACAGCATTGTGCTCAGGCTGGTATATGGTCGGGCTTCTTTTTTGCTGACCGGAGACGTGGCAGAGGAGGCGGAGCGAGAACTGGTCCAGTCGGGACAGCCGCTAGAAAGCCTGGTGCTCAAGGTCTCCCACCATGGGGCCAAAACGTCAAGTAGCGCCCCTTTCCTGGAAGCTGTTCGGCCCCAGGCAGCGATTATCCAGGTAGGGGCCGATAATCGGTTCGACCATCCTGCCCCAGAGGTATTGAAGCGGCTGGAAAATACAACCATATTTCGCACCGACCGGCAGGGCACGGTGGAGGTGGTGACGGATGGGGAGAAGTATTGGATCAGTGCCGAAAGGTGAGTAGATGAAGACAAGATCACCAGGGGGGTCTGCTCTTCCTGCCACCCCCTCATGGTCAGGTCAGGACGACTTTCACCACCACCTCGGCCTGCCCGATGGGCGGAGGGACAATGGTTCCCTCAATCGGCCTGCCGTTTACCGTTAGCGAAGCCGTGTGCCCCTGGCCGGCCCGTTCCACAGAGATATGGTAGGTCACGCCTCGAAAGACACGGGTGGCCGTAAACCCAGACCAGTGGCCGGGGATAACGGGGGCGATCTGCAATCCGTCGAAGGTGGGACGGATGCCCAGGATCCACTGCGTGATGGCGACCAGATTCCACGCCGCCGTGCCGGTCAGCCATGAATTCTTGGCCTCGCCGTAGGTGGGGGCGTCGCGCCCGGCGATCATCTGGGCGTACACGTATGGCTCGCCGCGATGGATCTCGCTGATGACTTCCCGCGCCGAAGGGTTGATCCGCGTGTAGTAATCAAATGCTCGCTCCGCTCTGCCCAACCGCGTTTCGGCGATCATCACCCAGGGATTGGTGTGACAGAAGATGCCCGCGTTCTCCTTGTATCCGGGCGGATAACTGGAAATCTCGCCGAGGTTTAGATAATAGCGCGTGTAGGCCGGTTGATGCAGGATGATGCCGTGCTCGGTGGCCAGGTGCTCGTAAACGGCGTCCAAGGCCCGCCGGGCGTGGCCGCTTTCCAGCCCGATGCCGGCCATGACACACATCCCCTGGGTCTCGATAAAGATGCGGCCCTCCTCACATTCCTGCGAGCCTATTTTGTCCCCCTGGCGGTCGTAGGCCCGCAGGAACCACTCGCCATCCCAGCCGTGTTGCAACACCAGGCGCGCCATCCCGTCGGCGTGGTGCTGGTACGTCTCGGCCTCCGCGGCACGACCGGCGTGGCGCGCCATCCCGGCCATCTCGCGCGCGGCCAGCACAAACAGCCCCCCGATAAAGACCGACTCGGCCTGCGTGGTGTCGCCGTGGTCGGAGTGAGTCTGGAACGACTGGCCTGGCTCGGACGAAAAGCAGTTCAGGTTCAGGCAGTCGTTCCAGTCGGCGTGGCCGATCTGGGGCAGGTCATGCGGCCCCAAGCGGTCGAGGATGTAGCGCAAGGCGCGCTGCAAGTGCTCGTAAAGCGGCGACTCGCTCCCTGGAGCGTTGTCGTAAGGCACTGGTTCATCCAGGATCGAACCATCGTCAGTCTCTTTAACGTAAGCGGCCACGGCCAACACTAACCACAGCGGGTCGTCGTTGAAGCCGCTGCCTATGGCGTCGTTGCCCCGCCTGGTGAGCGGCTGGTACTGATGGTACGCGCCCCCACTGGGCAGTTGGGTGGCAGCCAGGTCAAGCAAACGCTGGCGGGCGCGCCGGGGGGCCAGGTGCACAAAGCCCAGCAAGTCCTGGTTCGAGTCGCGGAAACCTATTCCCCGCCCGATGCCCGATTCGTACAGCGAGGCGCTGCGCGAGAGGTTGAAGGTAGCCATCACCTGGTAGGGATTCCAGACGTTGACCATGCGGTTGGTGTGCTCGTCGGGGGTCTGGACCTGGCAGAGGCCCAGCAGCCCATCCCAGAAGGCACGTAGCTCGGAAAGGGCCGCGTCCAACGTCGCCGGGTCGGTGTAGCGGGCGATGAGTGGTCGGACGCGCGACGTGTTCAGCGCGCCCGACGGCGAAAACTTGTCGTGGCGCGGGTTTTCGGCGTAGCCCAACAGGAAAATGATCTCCCGGCTCTGCTCCGGCTCAAGTGCGACCTCCACCTGGTGGGCGCCGATGGGCGCCCAGCCGTGGGCGATAGAGTTCCGGGAGCGACCTTCTAGCACCGCCAGCGGGCCATCGAAGCCGCCATAGGGCCCCAGGAACGCCTCGCGCTGGGTATCGAAGCCTGATATCGGCGCGGAGCAGGCAAAATAGGCGAAGTGATCGCGCCGCTCGCGGTACTCGGTCTTGTGATAGATCACGCCCGCCGGGGCATCCACTTCCACTTCGCCGGTGTTGAAATTGCGCTGAAAATTGGTCTGATCGTCCCAGGCATCCCACAGGCAGAACTCGACCAGCGAAAAGAGTTGCAGAGCGAGCGGGGTGGGGTTCAGGTTGGTCAGCCTGACGCGCCAGACCTCCAACGTCTGGCCGAGGGGCACAAAATAGGTGGCCTCGAAAGCGAGGCCGCGACAGGTCGAGGCGATGCGCGTGTACCCCAGGCCGTGGCGGCATTCATAGGTGTCCAGCGGCTTGCGCACCGGCTGCCAGGTGGGCGCCCAAAAGTGGCCGTCGTCCAGGCGCAGATAGAGGGCGCGCCCCCCCACGTCAGGGGGCACGTTGTTGTAGCGGTAACGGATCAGGCGACGCAGCCGCGCATCGCGGTAGAACGAGTAACCGCCGCCCGTGTTGGAGATCAGGGCAAAATAGTCCTCCTGCCCCAGGTAGTTGATCCAGGGCAGAGGAGTGTCAGGTCGCTGGATCACGTATTCGCCAGCGTCGTCGTCAAAATAGCCGTAGCGCATGGGACCTACTTTATCTATCGAGTCCTTTAATCAGCCTTCCGGCCCCGCCGGCCTGTCTACGCCGTTGCGCTCAATGACTCGCGCATACCACTCGCCGCTGTCCTTGACGAGGCGCTGCTGAGTGGCGTAATCCACATAGATCAGGCCGAAGCGTTTGGAGTAGCCGAAGGCCCATTCAAAGTTGTCCAGCAAGGACCACGCGAAGTAACCTCGCAGGTTCACCCCATCGTCTATCGCCAGGCGCACCTGGGTAAGGTGCTGGTGCAGGTAGTTCAATCGCCGGGGGTCGTGCACCTGCCCATCCGGGCTGACCTCGTCCTCGAACGCCGCCCCGTTCTCGGTGACGTACAATGGCGGGACGGGATAATCGCGGTGCAGGCGGACCAGCAGCCGCCTGAGCGCAGGGGCGTGGACTTCCCAGCCCATCTCGGTATACTCGGAGCCGGGCACAGGCGAGAGGAGGGCGCCGTCCCTTATCACATGCCGCATATAAAAGTTGACGCCCAGGAAATCCAGGCGTTGGGCTATCAGGGCCAGGTCGCCGGGGCGAACGACGGACACATCACGGCCATAAGCTTCCCACGCAGCGGGCGGGTAATGCGCCTGCAAGAGTGGGGACAGGAACCAGCCTTCGTTCTCCTGCCAGTTTTGCTCGGCCATGGCGCGGTCCTCAGGCGAGCCGTCAACCGCCTCCAGCGGACTCATGTTGAGCACAATGCCCACTTCGACCTGTGGCTGGAGGGCGCGCATCGCCTGCGCGGCCAGGCCGTGCGCGACCAGCAAATGATGCGTCACCTGCCGCGCGAGTTTCTCATCTCGCAGACCGGGGGCGTGCCTGCCGCGGCCGTAACCGATAAAGGCCACCACCCACGGCTCGTTGAAGGTTGCCCATCGGCGTACGCGGTCGCCCAGGCGGCGAACCATCAGCGCGGCGTAGTCGGCAAAGCAACCGCACACCTCGCGCTCGCCCCACCCGCCGCAGTCTTGCAGCGCCTGGGGCAGGTCCCAGTGGTAGAGCGTGACGAACGGCTCGATGTTTGCTTCGAGCAGGGCATCCACCAGTCGGTCGTAAAAGTCCACTCCGGCCAGGTTGACCGCCCCCCACCCGGCAGGGATGACACGCGGCCACGAGATGGAAAAGCGATAGGCCTGCAACCCCATCTCACGCATCAGGGCGACGTCCTCGGCCCAGCGATGGTAGTGGTCGCAGGCCACGTCACCGGTATGGCCCGCATGAATTTTGCCGGGCGTGTGGCAGAAGCGATCCCAGATGGACTCGCCTTTGCCGTCGGCGTTCCACGCCCCTTCGATTTGATAAGCGGCCGTAGCCGCTCCCCACAGGAAACAATCGGGAAAAGTCAAAGTTTCTACCATGGCCGAATCTCCTTCTAAGCAACAGGATGGATAGGCATAACCGCGGGCAATTACTTAACCGCCCCGGCGGTGAGGCCGCTGATAAAGTGCCTTTGCAGGGTTAAAAACGTCAGGGCCACAGGGATTTAGACCTGGTCAGTCACGTGTTTCTTCTGGGTCGAACCGCAGGAGGCTCGAATGATCAGTTCAGTGGCCAGCACGATATGACGCGCTGGCTCAGGCCCATTGGTCAGAATGTCAACCAGGATTTCAACCGCCTCGGCGCCAGTGCGCAGAATTGGTTGCCGGATAGTAGTCAGCGGCGGGTCGGAAAAGGCCGCCGTAGGCAGATCGTCAAAGCCCACCAGGGCCACATCGTTGGGCACGGCTAGACCTTCCCCGCGCAAGGCCCGCAGCGCGCCAAAGGCCATAGTATCTGACGCGGCGAAGACCGCGTCTGGCTTGTGGGGAAGCAACCGCCGCATGGCGTAATAGCCGCCTTCCTCAGTGAAATCACCCTCGGCCATCAATGGACTTCGATCGTTGAGCGCCTCCAGGTAGCCCTGCCGACGGTCGAGACCAACGGTGGTGTTCAAGGGGCCCGTAATGGTGGCAATTCTCTCATATCCTAACCGAACCAGGTGACTCACGGCCGAATATGCCCCCACCACGTTATCAACATCCACGAAACTAACCTCTGGCTTCCCAGCCGGCCGTCCCACCATCACAAAGGGTATCTGGTTTTCGATTAGTTGCGGAAGAAGAGGCCCATCTATCCGTAAGCCGGTGACAATTACCCCGTCAACTAATTGGTTGCGCAGCACCCTGGGGTATAGCCTCCGCTCCTCGTCCGCGGTGTGAAACAGAAAAAGGGACAGGGTATAATCGTTGGCGTTACAGGTCCGAGCGATCCCCTGAATCAACTGTGGGTAATAGGGATCGGGAAAGAGGGACTGCACCGCACGCGGGATAACCAACCCGATGATGCCAGAACGCCGCATCACCAGAGAACGAGCCGCCGGATCAGGTTGATAGCCTGTCTCGGCAATGATCTTTTTAACCCGCTGTCGTACCTCGGCGCTTACCCTGGGATGGTTGTTGACCACGCGCGACACCGTGGAGCGGGACACCCCGGCCAGTTTGGCTATCTCTTCCAGAGTCAATTTGCCCATATCGAAGTTACCCCAAGGTGTGGGGAGCGTTCCCACACAAAAACCAGATTTCGGTTAAGAATTAACTCATACACCGCAAAGATGCAACCGAATACAATTATATACTGGAGATCGTTCCTTACTAGTGGGAACGCTCCCACCAGTAAGCCCATTTTACCGCAGTTCGTTCCGCTTGTCAAGGTCGAGATCCAGAAAGCAGGGCCCTGTCAAAATCCGGGGCGGGGCCAACTGCTCTAGCCTCCGTCCCGGGGGCGGTGATTGTAGAGTATCTTGACGAGGAGGAACAAGAATAATGAAGCTTAAACCGGTGTCATCAACGGCGAACCATCACCCGCACCGTGCCGTCCTCATGGCGCGTCCAACCAGCAGGAGCATCGGGGCCGATTTCCAGGGCCGCCACCCTGCCCAGGGCCACGCCGTTCACCTGCACGGCATCCACCGCGGGCACGCCCGGCAGGGGGATGAGTCGCAGCCCTAGCTCCTTTTTTGCCCCCTCCACCTGGACGTTCAGCCGAGAACCCTCGAACGAGGCCGAGATTCGGGTCACCCCGTCGCTGTCGCGCAGCTCGAAACTGCCGCTTTCTAACAGGTAGCCCTCAAAAGTGACCAGGTCGAAGGGAGCATCGCTAAGGTAGTCCGGCGGCTCGACGGTAGGGATCAGGGCATCGGCCCGCACGTACAGAGGCAGCACCTCCAGCGGCACCTCCACGAAGCGCGTCTGGGGGCCTTCGATAACCTGGTGGCTCCAGAAATCCACCCACCGCCCGGCCGGGAAGTAGACGGGCCGCCGCCCCGCACTGTTGTAGATGGGGGCCACCAACAGTTCCGCCCCGAACATGTACTGCAAATCCATAGCATAGGTGCTCGGATCGTCTGGGAACTCCAGTACCATAGGACGCATCAAGGGCAGGCTGGTCTCGGCCGCGATGTTGGCATAGGTGTAGACGTAAGGCAGCAGCCGATAGCGCAGAAGCACGTAATCGCGGAAGATGCGCAGGGCTTCTTCGCCGTAGTCCCAGGGCAGGCGGGTAGTCATACCATGTGCCCGGGACAGGGGCGAGAAGAGGCCAAACTGCGCCCAACGCACGTACAGCTCCGGCGTAGGCTGCCGGTGGAAACCGCCGATGTCGTGGCTCCAGAAGGCGTGCCCGCACATCCCCATGCTCAGGCCGCCGCGCAGCGTGGAGGCCATCCCCTGGTACGTGCAGTTAGGGTCGCCGCCCCACTGGGCGGCATGGCGCTGCCCTCCCGTATAAGTCGAACGTCCCCACACCAGGCCGGCGCGCCCGGTCTCTTCCGCCGTGACCTCGGCGACGGCGTCGTTGTAGGGAAGGGGGTAGAGGTTGTGCAACTGTGCGCCCGTCATGCCGTTGTGGGCCACCGCGTCGGCCGGTATCCCTTCCCCGAAATCGGTCTTGAGAACGTCTGCCCCTACGCGCAGCGTCGGCCGGATGATCTCCTTGAACCAGGCCACTGCTTCGGGGTTAGTTACGTCGATGATGCCTACCGGCGGATGAGTGCGGCCTTCGCCGCCCCACAAGTCCACCACGTAGGCCTCGCCCTGGGGCGTCTTCAGGAAATAGCCCTTCTCCTTAGCCTCGGTGAAGCGTTCGCTCTCAACGCCTATGTAGGGATTCATCCACAGGCAGACCTTGAAGCCCATGTCCTTGACTTGCTCGATCATGCCCTCGGGGTCGGGAAACATCTCTTCATCCCAGATCATGTCCGACCAACAACCGTGACGTTGCCAATAGCAGTCCAGGTGTAGCACGTCGCAGGGCACGTCGTGCTCACGCAGCTCTCGGGCGCGGCTCAGCACCTCCTCGGCGCGGTCATCTTTGAAGCCGGAGGACGTCCACAGCCCGAAGGCCCATTTGGGCGGCAGGATGGGCAAGCTGACCAGGCTGGCATAGCGGGTGACGATGGTTTTCAGCTCCGGGCCCACGATGACGTAGTAGTCGAGGGCGCTGTCGGGCACGATCAGGCTGAAGGTGGCGTGGTTGCTGGCCGCCATGTCGAAGTTGACGCAGGTAACGCTGTCCACGAAGAGCCCGTAGCCCCTGGTGCTCACGAAGAAGGGAACGTTTTTGTAGGCCCGTTCGGTGTGGACGCCGAGGGTATTGTAATGCCACATCTCCAGGCGTTGGCCGCGCTTGTCGAAGTCCGTGAACTTCTCGCCGAAGCCGTAGAAGTGCTCGTCCGGCTCGGCGGTGAAGGTGTCGTGAAAAGCGACGCGCCGTCCTTCCACCCTGCTAAAGCCAAAAGGCAAGGCCGCCAGGCGATCCGTCACGTCGGTATCCGTGTAGTTCTGGTCGAGGATGGCCCGACCGTCCGGCCCATAGAAGGTGAGGTGGAAGGGGTCCAGGTCGATCTGCACCCTGACCAGGTCGGACCCCAGAGTTACCCGCCCCTCGGACTTTTCCAGCGACACGATGACCGCCTGGTCGGAGAGATCGCGGGCCAGGGTGCACCGGCGCGGGTCGGGGCTCTCCCCTTCGAGCAGGACGCGCACCATTCCCGGCGCCACGATGCTGACTGCCACGTTAATGGTTTCACCCGTCTGGGTGGCGCCCCTCAAAGTCAGGCCCCGCTCGTGCTCTGATACGATCGAGGCTTTGGTTACGTACTCTGGCCCACCGCGATCGTCCGCCTGGCGCACGGGCAGGTCGGGTGAGTCAGCGGCGAAGACAACGAACGGTAGAAGTGGTGATCTGCAAGCCATTAGATTTCTCCTCCTTTTACATACATATGTATATTTTGCCTTAAAGTTCCTGGCCCTCGTCCCGAGGGCGGGTTTGTGAGGCGGCTCTCGCCTGGGATGCCCCCGAGGACGGGGGCTATGAGCGAGTAAGTGCGGCTTTTCAGTCGGCCCATCCCTGTCCATGGGGGTGGATCAGGGCCTTCACGTCCTGCCTGGCCCGCAGGTTCTCAAAGGCCGTCTCCCACTCCTCGAGCGCGTAATGGTTGGTGATCATGGGGGCCAGGTGGAAGACCTCACGGTCCAGCAGGTCAATGGCGTGCTCCCAGGTTTCACGGCCGTTCCAGCTCCAACTGCCGCGGATGTCGAGCTGGCCCAGGCTGACTTCGTCGAGATTGACGGTGATTTTGCGCCCCCACAGGCTGATGAACACGATCACGCCCTTGCCGCCGGGGCCTTCGTGGGCCTTGCGGGCGCAGTCTACGGCGTGCTGGACGCCCTCCTGGCTGGCCGAGCACTCCAGCACGAACTCGGCCCCTTTGCCCTCCGTGATCTCCATCACGGCCTTTTCCGGCCCATCTTCCGAATACAGGGTATAGTCCGCCCCGCACTGCCTGCCGATCTCCAGCCGTTTTTCGTCGCTCTTGAGGCCGATCAGGATGACCCGGCGCGCCCCACAAACCCTGGCGTATTGGACGCCCATAATGCCCATCGGGCCAGGGCCTACCACCACCACGTCGTCGCCCACTTTCACCTGCGCCCGCTCCTGGATGAGGTGATGCGTGGCCACAATGGGCTCCGCCAGGCAGGCGTAATCCAGCGACACGTGGTCGGGCACGCGATAAATCACCTGCTCCGGCACCCGCATAAACTCCGCGTAGGCCCCATCGATGGTGACGCCCAGCCAGTCGCCGCCGCCGCACTCGATGTCGGCCACGAATTTGTGGCCCTCTTTGAGGCCAGTCACGTTCGGGCCGACGGCATGGGCCACACCAGAAAACTCGTGCCCCAGAGTGACCGGCGCCCGGTAAAAGTGCCGGTCCTCCTGAATCAACAGGTCGCTGCCGCAGACGCCAGCGGCGTAGACTTTCATCAGCACGTCGTTCGGTCCGATCTCTGGGACTGGCACTTCGCACAGTTCGACGTGCCCCACGCCCTCAGCGGTTTTGCGTAACGCTTTCATAAACGATTTACCCAACGATTTACCCTCCCGTGATTGAGCCATGCTACTGGTATCCTGGCTGGTTAAATCTGTGACCCGGCGCGGAAGATAGTATAGGGGAGCAATGGCGGTCGATAAGGCCGGTCGCTTTGGCCTCGTTATCGATATCGAGGTCCGTTAAAACGGTGTCCAATCACGGATAAAATGATGACCAGGCCGTTAAAGAATTGGGTGTAATAACCCGTCAGACCGGCGGCGATGATGCCGGTTTCGATGAACGAGGTGATAAAGACGCCAATCGAGCTGCCCACGATGGTGCCAATGCCTCCCCAGGTGGGGGTTCCGCCGACAAACACAGCCGCCAGTGTCGGCAACAGAAGGCCCTCGCCGGTGGTAGGCCACCAGTTCCGATTGATCAAAACAGATAGCACGCCCGCGAGAGCGGATCCAAAGCCTACAAATGCATAGGCATTAACTTTCACGCGCTTGACATTGATGCCCATCTCCTGGGCGCTGCCTGGGTTATCGCCGACAAAATGGACGTGCGCGCCGAATTTATGCACATTGAAAATCAACCAGCCCACCGCAACGAAGGCCAGCCCCCAGAACATCTGAACGGGAAATTTGCCAATTCTTGCGGCAAAAATCTGCCACAGCGCGGTGTCTCTAATCTCAGGAAACTGTATGCCAAGCCCCTGGCTCCCGATGTTAATCAGTCCGCGCAGGAGAAAGTTCATCCCCAGGGTGGCGACTAAAGAGGAAAGATCCGCATAGGCGACGAGAATCCCCACAACCAGCCCCGTAATTACTCCGACCACAATGGCCGGTATCATGGCCAGAAAAGGATCCCACCCGCCAGCCAGAGCCAGGGCAAAGGCCCACGCGGCCACGCCCACGATAGAGGGGAAGGATAAATCAATCTCCCCGGCGGTGACCACGAGTACCAGGGGGACAACCACAAAAAGCATGATGGGCAGGTTAAGAAAAACCGCGCTATAGGTACGGGTATTCAAAAACACCTGGGGGTTGCCAACGGTAAAAATTCCCATGAGGACGATAAAGATCACCAGGGCGCTTAAAGCGCGCCTGTTTTGAAATACGAAGCCGAGGGTTACACTTTTCGGGGCCGGGGTTTCTTGAGTGCGTTCGGTGGTCATCCGTTATCCCTCCTAAAACGCGATGGGGCAAAGTCAAGCCCAGGTGCGAAGCGTGTCGCGCAAGCTGAAGCGTCGGCCAGCTCGCGCCAGATGCGTCCGCTGTCCGGCCATTATGAAAGTCGCTGTCCGGTGCGCGCAATCATGCGGAGGTCCTCCACCAATTGCTCTGCCGACGATATTTGCGCCTTATCCGCTTCCATGATAACCCTGCCCCGGTCGAGGATGACGAACCGATCCGAGACGTCATACGCATGGTAGATATTGTGGCTGATGAAAATAGCCGAACTGCCTTTTGCCTGGGCCGCGCGCATAAAGTCAAACACCTTATGCGATTCGGTGAGTGATAAGGCAGCCGTCGGTTCATCCAAGATGATCAAATCGGCGTCGAAGTACAGCGCCCTGGCGATCGCGACCCCCTGACGCTCACCGCCCGATAACGTAGCGACGATAGAGTTGGGCGTAAATACTTCGGAGGTAAAGCCGATCTCTCGCATGAGGCGCTCAGCTTCGACAAACTGCTCTTTCAAGCTGATGAAGTCCATGAATCTGGTGATCTCGCGCCCCATAAAAATGTTCTGGGCGATGGTCTGTTGTACGGCGAGCGCCCTATCCTGGTAGACGGTTTCGATGCCGGCGGCCTGGGCTTTGGGGACCGACCATCTCTCCACCTGCTGGCCCCTAATGTAAATCTCGCCGGAGTCGGGGGCATAGACGCCTGACAAAATCTTAATCAACGTCGATTTGCCGGCGCCATTATCCCCGACCAGCCCGATAATCTCGCCTGCATTGACGTGCATGTTAACTTGATTCAAGGCGCACACATTCCCAAAAGATTTGGTAATGTTCCGTAATTCTACGAGCTTTTCTCCCATGGGCTGGCTCCTTGGGCAAGCAGGGTTTGGCTTTTGGGCATGAAAGCGGACGGGAAGCGAAGAAGCCGGCGGCGCAACCAACGCGGCGAAGGGGAACGTCATACGATCTGCACATGCTGCGTTGTGACTGCATCCGCCGGCCTTCTATCGGTCAATCCACGACGATGCGTTAGCGATAGCCGGCGATTGCCATTTCGGCAACCTGTTCGTAGTTGTTTACATCCACGAAGCCGGCGCCCGTGTCCACATTCATGGGGCTAAAGCCATAGACGAGCGTACCGCACAGGCTCAAGATGGGCAGGTAGCCCTGGAGGAACGGCTGCTGGTCGGCGGTCAGTTGCACGTAGCCGCTTTTAAAGGCCTCAATGACGGCAGGACTGGTATCAAAGCCGATGTGGATGATCTCGCCCGGCCCTACGTCCACGGCCTCCATCAGGACCGGGACCGCGCCCAACATTTGGCCGCCAGTGCTAACCATCAGCTTGATATCGTTGGCCAGAATGGCTGCGGTGAGGACGGGGATTTGCAGGTTGGGGTCAGTCGTCCATTCGGGTTCACCGACGATCTTGATGACGTCCATCCCGGCTTCTTCAAACACATCGGCGGTGCCCAGTTCTCTCCAGACCCGGCCTTCTTCTTCCCAGGCGCCGAAGACCAGCACCTGGTTGCCTTCTTGCAGTTCAAATTGCCGTAGCGCTTCTTCGCCCAGCGCCCGGCCTTGCTCGTACTGCTGCGCGCCGACATAGCCGCCCCCAAACTTGGCCTGCACTTTGGGGACGGGAACGTTCTGGTACATCATGGCGATGCCAGCCTCATACGCTTCTTCGGCAATTGGCATCAGGGCGGTATCGCCCGCGTGCCCCATCATGGCAATGCCGTCGGGCTGGGCGGCAACGGCTTCGCGGAATTGCTGGACCATCACGTCAACATCCCAGCCGGAGAAGATGTAGTCCACGGTCGGCCCCAGGTCGGCTTCGGCTTGCTGCGCGCCCCTGAGCACGATCGAAGCAAAGGCATCGCCTTCGGCGCCGCCCACGAAGAAGCGGATGTGGACGCCTTTACACCACCCTCCCTCTTCCTGGGCCAATACCTGCCGGGGCGGCGGGCCGGCCGAGAGCACGAACAAGAGCGATACGATCACAGTCAGCACCAGAAGGGCTGTCTTAAGCCTTTTTGTATACATCCTTATTATCCTCCCTTTATAATATAGATAGATTCGGGGCAGTGCCCCGGCCTCGCTGCTGGGCCGCGAGGCTGGCCTATCCAACACACTTGCTCCGATAGGGACTATACTTGAATTATGCGCTTACCCTCCTTCCTTCCCTGAGATAGACAGATTCGGGGCAGTGCCCTGGCCTCGCTGACGGGGGCCGCGAGGCTGGCCTATCCGACCGGCACATTTGCCCCGATACATAGGAATAATACACCGTAATTGTATTATTAAATTATGATCTTGTCAAGTCTCTCCATCAAAATGAACCGGATAGGAGCACCGTTTTTCATCAGCCGCACTGGGAATAGCCACACAGACGACACACGGCGCAGCCCTCGGCCAGTTCGACCAGGCCGCCGCACTCCGGACATTCAGGACAGATATCGAGCAGGCTTTTGACCACTACCTGCTCCTCCGGAGCGTGTTTGCCGTTGAGATAACGCTCGATGGATTTGGCGATAGCGTCGGAACAGGACAGGGCTGAGCCGCCGTTGTGCCAGGAGGGAGAGGGACAGCGAATACCCTTGAGCTGTCTGATGATCGCTTCGGTCTCGATGCCGGAGCGCAAAGCCAGGGAGATGAGGCGGCCGATAGCCTCTGACTGAGAAGCAGTGCACCCCCCACATTTGCCCATCTGCAAGA
Source organism: uncultured Anaerolineales bacterium (assembly GCA_964646625.1). Lineage (GTDB taxonomy): Bacteria > Chloroflexota > Anaerolineae > CAZYHC01 > CAZYHC01 > DAOULT01. The sequence goes on along the minus strand of CAZYHC010000012.1, from coordinate 92,469 downwards.
AGACCTCGCACATCCCCATCTCGTCCTCATTGATCGTGACGTACAGGGTACGATTGCACCCCAGGGCGATCTTTTCCGTCAGGCCGTGGGTCGTGACCGGCCGGGGCCGGGGCTTCTTGGCCCTCGTGCCAGGGGTGGCAGCCGACTTCTGGCCTTTGGTCAAGACCTGGACATCGCGGCTCCCATCGCGATAAAGGGTGAGCCCCTTGCAGCCGAGCTGATAGGCCAGCAAACAGGCTCGCTGTACGTCCTGCACACTGGCCCGGTGAGGGAGATTGATGGTTTTGGAGATGGCGCTATCGGTATGTCGCTGATAGGCAGCCTGCATGCGGATGTGCCATTCCGGCGAAACGTCGTGGGCGGTGACGAAGACCCGGCGCACCTCAACCGGGATCTCTTCTACATCCTGGATGCTCCCCGTTTGGGCCACGCGGCGCATTAACTCCTGGCTATAGAAACCTCGCTCCCGGGCCACCTGCTCAAACAGGGGATTGATCTCCAGTAAAAGGTCGTTATCCAGAATGTTGCGGGTATAGACCAGGGCAAAGAAAGGTTCGATGCCGCTGGAGACGCCCGCAATAATGCTGATCGAACCGGTAGGAGCCACCGTAACGGTGGCGGCGTTGCGTAATCCCTCCCGGCGGATGCGCTCTTGCAGAGATTCCCAGTCCAGGTCGGGTGCTCCGGCGGGCCTGCTGTCATGTTCGTTGTTTCGGGGTTGCCTCTCAGGCAGGGGCAGGCGGCCCTCGAGGTAGATGGACTGCTCGAAAGTGGGGAAACTGCCCCGTGTGAGGGCCAGCTCCACCGATGCTTCCTTGCTCCAGTAGTTGAGGGCTTCCATCACCGTTTCGGCCACGCCCTCCGCCTCCTCGGAGTTGTAGGGGATACCCAGTTTCACCAGCATGTCGGCGAAACCCATCACCCCCAGGCCGATCTTGCGGGTGCGGAGCGTAGCCTCCCGGATGGCCGGCAGGGGAAACTTATTGACGGCGATGACGTTATCCAGGAAGTGCACAGCCTGCCTGACCGTCCTCTCCAGCCTGGCCCAATCTATAGCACCCTCGACCACCATGTGGCCCAGATTGACGGAGCCCAGGTTGCAGCTTTCGTGGGGGAGGAGAGGCATTTCACCACACGGATTAGTGCTCTCGATACGGCCCAACGCTGGAGTAGGGTTAAACTCGTCCATACGGTCCAGGAAGATGATGCCCGGCTCGCCGTTGCGGTGGGCCATCCCGGCAATGGCGTCAAAGACTTGCCTGGCCCGGAGCCTGGCGGCCACCTGACCGGTACGGGGGTTGACCAGCTCGTATTCGTCGTCCTTCTCTACAGCCTGCATAAATTTATCGGTCAGGCCCACCGAGATGTTGAAGTTGTTGAAAGCTCCTTCCTGCTCCTTGCAGGTGATGAATTCCATGATGTCGGGGTGATCGACCCGCAACACGCCCATGTTAGCGCCGCGTCTGGTGCCCCCTTGTTTTATCGTCTCGGTGGCCGTATCGAAGACGCGCATGAAGGAGATAGGCCCGCTGGCAATGCCGCCCGTGGATTTGACCACGTCGCCGGCCGGGCGCAGCCGCGAAAAGGCAAAGCCGGTGCCCCCGCCGCTCTGATGGATCAGGGCCGTATTCTTGACCGCCTCAAAGATGCTGGTCATATCGTCCTCGATGGGGAGGACGAAACAGGCGCTCAGTTGCCCCAATTCGGTCCCGGCGTTCATCAAGGTGGGGGAGTTGGGCAGAAAATCCAGGCTGGCTATCAACTGGTAAAAGCCTCTGGCCGTCTCCTCCACGTCGGCTGCCGGGTCAAAGGTGCGATCGGCCTCGGCTCCCGCCCGCGCCACTCGCCAGAACAATTCCTCCGGCCTTTCGACGAGGTGGCGGTTTTCGTCTTTGCGCAGGTACCTTCTTTCCAGCACGGTCAGGGCGTTTTCTGATAGTTTCAAATCGATGTGGGACGGGGCGAGCACGTTAACCTCCTTCGGTCATGAACTTGTCAGTTCGGTCCTCAATGTGACCAGAGTATACCCGCAAAAAACGCTTTTGTCAAGCCGAGAACCACAACATGTTGTGGTTCTCTTCCCGTAAGACACAACATATAGTAGTACTTCGACGGAACTATGCCCCTGCTTCAGCGCCGTTCCAGCAAGCGATCCACCTCCAGTTTTATGCTCTCCAGGTCGTCCAAAGGCAGGTAGACGGAGGCGAAACGGATGTAGGCTATTTCGTCTAATTGTTTCAGTCTGGCCAACATCATCTCTCCGATAACCTTGCTTTTGACCTCAGCCTTGCCCAGGGCGTAAACTTGGCACTTCACCTGATCCACCAGCCTCTCGATGTCCTCGCTGGCGATAGGACGTTTGGCACAGGCTTTACGCACGCCGATGAGCAACTTGTTACGGTCGAACTCTTCTCGTCGGCCATCGCTTTTGACTACCAGCGGATCGTTGCTGGCCCACTGTTCGTAGGTAGTGAAACGCTGACCGCAATTCTGACACTTCCTGCGACGGCGGATACCGTCGTTCACCGCACGGGTATCAATGACCCTGGAACTGGCCTTACCGCAATGAGGACATTTCACCAGACATCATCCCTTATGTTGAGAGGCGTCGCGAAGCTTATACAGTCACCTTTTCGGTAGCGAAGACAAGCCTGGGGAGTGAACAGATCAAAGCTCTGTGATGAGAGATGTACAACATATTGTGCCTGATCCGCAGACCAACACAAGATGTTGGGGCTCACACGCTTTCTAATATACCACAAAGGGGGTAGGATTGCAAGGGCAAAAGGGCGCTCAAACCTTAAAATTTGACCAGGTTATAAATTCTTTACTTTTTAACCAAAAGACTCCCCCTCCTCACTTATGGAGGAGGGGGAGAAAGGGGATGCGGTCCCCCAGGCGGGCGGATAGGCCCGCGCACCAGCGACAGAGACGGAGACAGGAGGAGATGGCTTGCCTGTTCTCTACTCTCGTATCTCTATCCTCATCCCGGCACCTGCCAGCCATCTGCCGGTGGCGAAGGGTAAGGGGGACGTTGTAACCGCTTAACGACGGCGTAAGAAAGAAGGAATGTCCAGATCATCGCTATCGAAAGTGCGTACCGGAAACTCCTTGATCTTGGGCGAGACCCCGGCCGCGCCTGCTTTACGCTGTGCGCCCGCTTTATCGAAGCCGGTGGCGATGACCGTAATGCGGATTTCATCCTCCAGCTCGGGATCGATGACCGCCCCGAAGATGAGATTAACTTCGGGATGGGCCATTTTACGCACGATCTCGGCGGCCTCGTTGACCTCGTGGAGGCTCAGATCCAGCCCCCCGGTCACGTTGAAGAGGATGCCCCTGGCGCCTTCGATGGTGATATCGAGCAGGGAACTGGAGATAGCCTGCTCGGCCGCCTGGACCGCCCGGTCTTCGCCGTTGGCCCGTCCCACGGCCATCAAGGCCGAGCCACCCTCGGACATAATGGCCCGCACGTCGGCGAAGTCCAGATTTATAAGGCCAGGCACGGTTATCAACTCCGAGATGCCCTGGATGCCCTGGCGCAGCACATCGTCGGCCACCTTGAAAGCCTGCTGGATGGATATTCTCTTGTCCACAATTTCCAACAGCCGGTCGTTGGGGATCACGATCAGGGTATCGACACTCTCCTGGAGTTGGGTCAGGCCCTCTTCCGCGACCTGTTTGCGTTTGGCCCCCTCGAAGGTGAAAGGTCTGGTCACCACCCCGATGGTCAGCGACCCGGTCTCTTTGGCGATCCGCCCGATGATAGGCGAGGCCCCGGTGCCCGTCCCTCCCCCGATACCAGCCGTGATGAAGACCATGTCGGCCCCTTTGAGCACCTCGTACAACTCATCGCTGGACTCGTCAGCCGCTTTCTGGCCGATGACCGGATCGCCGCCGGCCCCCAGCCCTCTGGTCAGCTTGTCGCCGATACGAATGCGTTGAGGGGCATTGGATAGAAGCAGGGCCTGAGCATCGGTGTTGATGGCGATGAACTCCACGCCGGCTATGCCCTCCTCGATCATGCGGTTGACGGCGTTGGACCCTCCCCCGCCAACCCCTACCACCTTGATATGAGCAAAATTCTCTACATCCATTGTACGCTGCATTTTGTCGCCTCCTCTCTTCTTCCTTTCTAACCCCCGCAGGTTTCGAACTTAGCGGCAGGCTCGTTTTATTAGCCAGAAATCAGCCGGGCAGGAAGGCCCGGAATAAACGGCCAATCTGCTGGGGAAAGCCACTTTTAGGCCGTCTGTAAAGCTGGAGGGCGTTTCGCCGCAGCGCCCACAGCAATAGACCGACGCTGGTGGCGTAAGCCGGGCTGCTGATGATATCCACCAGCCCCTCCAGATCGTGGGGGGCGCCGATCCGCACCGGCAACCCCAAAACCTCACGGCCCAACTCTTTCAGGCCGGCCAGTTCCGCGGTGCCGCCACACAACACCACCCCGGCCGGCAACAGGCCGTCGTAGCCCGAGCGCTTGATCTCACGCAGAATGAGGCTCAGTATTTCCTCCGCCCTGGCCTCGATGATGCGGCAAAGCAGGTGGCGAGAGACTACCTGGCGACCATCCTCGCCGAAGGTGGAGATCTCTACATCTTCGTCCTCAACGGTAGCCTCGGGCCGGGCGTGACCATATCTTCTTTTGAGGTCTTCGGCGGTGGTGAAGGGGGTGCGTAGCCCGATGGCAACGTCGTTGGTCAGATGATTGCCCCCCGTGGCCAGAATGACGGTGTGCCAGATGCTCCCCTCGATAAATATGGAGATGTCCGTCGTACCGCCCCCGATGTCGGCCAGCACCACGCCCATTTCTCGCTCGGCCTCGGTCAGAACGGCCTCCCCTGAAGCCAGAGGTTCCAGCACCAGATCATCTATGTCGATGCCTGCGGCCTGCACACATTTGATCAAATTGCCGATGGGGGACGAGGCCCCTGTGACGATGTGCACCTCGGCTTCCAGGCGAAAAGCCAGCATCCCCCTGGGATCGCGCACCCCATCCTGACCATCTACCGTGAAGTAGCGGGGGATGGTGTGAAGCACTTCCCGATTGTGGGGGATGGCGATGGCCCGGGCGGCATCCAGGGTGCGGTCGATATCCTCGTCGCTGATGCCTCGATCCCCGCGTGAGATGGCTACCACCCCACGACTATTGAGAGCGGCGATGTGTTTGCCGCTCACCCCCACGAAGGCGCTCGCGATCTTGTAGCCGGAGATGCGTTCGGCCTTCTCCACCGAGGCGACGATGGCCTTGGTCACGGCGTTCACGTCAACCACGACCCCCTTGCGCAACCCGCGCGAGGGCACAACCCCGACCCCCACGATGCGCAACCCTTTCTCCTCGTTTACCTCGCCGACCAGGGTACATATTTTGGTGGTGCCTACGTCAATGCCCACAATGGTTCTGTCCAAGGTAGTCCTCGCTGTTAGAATCAAATAGGTCCAGCGCGATAATAGGGCCTTTCCTCAAAACGCAGATCGAGAAACTCGGGCTGCGGGCCCCCGGCTTCCAGTTCGCGGAGCAAAGCCCTCAAGATAGCTGCTTTGGCCTCGGCCCTGCCCCCCAGCCCCAGATAGACGGGCCAGCCCTGGGTGGTGATAAAACTAAACCCCTCGCCAGGCGCATACTGGAAAACCTGCACTCCCGGCAAGGCAGAGCGTAAGCTCCCAATAGCCTCCAGCACCCCAGGGTCGATGCGAGACCCTGGCTGTAGAGAACGACCTGCCAGGTCCTGCACAAAGGTAACGTCCGGGGGCAGGTCGCCTCTAATCAGCAAAACGGTGCCTTCCTCGTCTATCCAGTATTGAGTTTCGTTCGTCAGCCAGACAATCTGGGGACGGCGTTCCACCACCTCGATGGTTACTACCGCAGGCAACTGGTAGTGTACTTCAGCCTCTTTGATATTAGGCAGACTGGTCACGGCGGCTTCTACCTGGCAGGGATCGAGGTAGAAAACGCTGAACCCCTCCAGGCCGCTGGCTTGATAAATTTCCGCCGCTGAGACGGCGGCGTTGCCCCGCACCGTAATCTCGTAAACGTAAAAGAGGTCTGACACAAAGAACTGGTTGACCACCCAGAGCATGGCGGCCAGCAACAGGAAGCCAGGCACCCTGCCGCCTTTGTTCTGCCAGAAACCCATTACGGGCTTCAGGGAAAGCCTTAAGGCCGGCGTGGTGGCTGCGTAGGTGCGTCCCAATCTGGTTTTGGACCGACGGCCTTTCCGTCGCTGCGATAAAGAAAGATGCATGATCGTTACCTTCGTCGGCGTCGCTCGTTATCACTCAGGCTGCTGATCTCGCGGAGCGTGCTCAAAAAATGGGACCAATCCTCGTCCCCCCTTTTGCCCCGACGTTTACGTTCTCCCCAGACCTGCCCTTTGCTTTCCAGGCTTTCGCGGAGCGCGCGCCATTTACGTCGGTTTTCCTCCTTCTGCCAAAAGGCTCTCTCTTCCCGCAGCCATCGAACCAGGCCCAGGCGTCGTCTACGTTGCAGGTTCATGAGGGCCGGCAGGCGGGTTCTATCCAGCGGATCGTGGGTGAAGCAGACGAACAGCACACAGGGAAAATCGGAGCAGGCGGAACAGTCCCTAAGCCCTTTGGCCTCCACGCAACACTGATATATGGCGCAGCCCTGGTGACGTTCCTGAACAAGGCATTCCTCTTCGTTCGTCTTCGTTCGCTCGTCCGGGTCCGCACAGGTACAGCCGCAACCGTGACAGATGCCTTGCTCGTAATCGGGACAGATGCCACAATAGAGCCCACAGGGAGCAGCCAGTTTCAGGTCGTCAATCACGTCTCCAGTCACGTCGTCAATCACGTCGTCGGTCACGTCGTCGATTATTTCGTCGGTGATGGTCATGATGGAATACCTCCTACCATTGGCCGACCAGCTCTATCTCCAGTTCCAGTTGCACCTGGAAAAGTTTCCAAACCGTCTGCTGGATCAGGTCGATCAGGCGCCGCACCTCATCGGCGCTGGCGCCGCCCAGGTTGACGATGAAGTTGGCGTGCACCTCCGAGACGCAAGCCTGGCCGAAGCGCTGCCCTTTGAGCCCGGCGGCCTCGATCAGACGGCCCGCGAAGTCTCCCGGCGGATTCAGGAAGACTGAACCGGCGCTGGGCAGGGAGGGTTGTGTGGCCTTTCTCTGGGCCGTGCGCATAGCCACTATCGCTTCCAGGCGCCACCTGGGGCTGTAAACCAGGCCCAGTTCTGCCGCAAGCACGATAACCCCTCGTCCCCGCAAACGGCTGGTGCGGTAGCCTGCCCCTAGCTCACCAACGGTCATATCCCGCTTCAACAGCGAACGTTCGTTGCGGCTTTCGTCCAATACGGTGATCTGCCGCACCACGTCGGCCATCGAGGCTCCGTAGGCTCCAGCGTTGCCCACCACTGCCCCGCCTATCGTGCCAGGGATGCCCACCGCCCATTCCAGGCCGCTCAGACTGTGGCGCACCGCCTGACGGGCCACCCGGCTCAGCAAAGCACCTGACTCGGCGTGCAGAGTCCGCCCCTCAAAATGCCTTCCGCTGGCCCTGTTGGCGACGACCACCCCCCGTATCCCTTGATCGGAGACCAGGATGTTGGTCCCACCTCCCAGCAGGAAGTAAGGCACCTCGAACTCTCTGGCCAAAACGACGATTTCACACAACTCGTCCAGGCTTTCGGCGGTGACGAACAGATCGGCCGGCCCCCCGATGCGGAAGGAAGTGTGCCGAGACAGAGGCTCGGCCACCGCAGGCACCAGGCCATGCGGCTCGATTTTCCCCACAGCCTTTTCGAAGGCCGCATAACGACTCAAGTCGTTACTACCGATATCGCTCATCCACGTTTATCGTTTACACCGCGGCTTCCCGGCACATCTCCTTGAGCCGTTCCAGGTGCGCTTTCAGCAGACCAGGCATGATCAGGCTACCTCCCTGGTACCTGAAATGACTGTTCTCCTGGGGATACAGAGCCAATCTGTCGAGGACTTCTTTGGGGATGATCACCGAACCGTCCTCGGCAATGGTCACTTTAGCTCCATTTCTAGATATAACTGTGTTCATCTCCCATCTCCTTCATTCTGATTCGCTTATTCGCGTTTGAGGATGGCCAGAACTTTCTCTCCTACAATGCAGCCGTCGCCCGCGCCCAGGGTGATGAGCACCTCGCCGGGGCGCAGGTGTTGGAGCAGGTAATCGACCGTCTCATCCAGGCTGGCGATGTGACGGGCATCGCGGTGGCGCATGGCCGCCACCAGGTCGCGGGCCTGGATACCCAGGTCGTCCTTTTCCCGGGCGGGGTATATGTCGGTCACGATCACGTGATCGGCCCGGTCGAAGCTGCGGACGAACTCCGCGAACAAGGCTTTGGTGCGGCTGTAAGTGTGGGGCTGGAAAACGGCCCACAACTCTCTGTCCGGGTAACGTTCCCGGGCCGCAGCCAGGGTGGCCCGTATCTCGGTGGGATGGTGGGCGTAATCGTCGATGACCACCACCCCGCCGGCCGTGCCTTTGTGCTCGAAACGGCGCCCCACGCCCCCAAAACGGCGCAAGGCCCGCTCCACGTCCGTCAAACTGATCCCCACCTCGCGGGCGGCAGCGATGGCGGCCAGGGCGTTCAGAACGTTGTGCACCCCCGGCACCTGAAGGCTGAAACGACCGACCGTTTGCCCCTGGTGTTGCAGGCTGAACTGGCCGGATTGGATTTCGATGGCCCGCCATTCCACTCCCTCCCTCAAACCGTAGGTGATCACCTTACGGCTTCCAGGTGCCTGGCAACAGCGAACGTTCGTTGTTAGTGCCAGGCACCTCAACTCGGTCAGCAGTCCTCTCACCCGGGGGTCATCCCCGCAGCCTACGATGGTGGGGACGGGGCTTAAGAAAGCCCTGAAGGCGTCGAGCACGTCGGCCAGGTCGCCGTAACAATCGGGATGGTCCATCTCGACGTTGGTCACTACGGCCAGGCGGGGGCTTAACCCCAGAAAAGTACGGTCGTACTCGTCGGCCTCGACGACGAAATGTGGCCCCCGGCCCGCCCTGGCGTTGGTCCCCAGGTTTTGGAGGACGCCCCCCACGATGAAAGCAGGATCACAACCGGCCTCCATCAAGATGCAGGCGATCATGCCTGTGGTGGTGGTTTTGCCGTGCGTGCCCGCTACGGCGATGCCGTAACGGCCGGCCATCATTTTCCCCAGGATTTGCGCCCGTTTCACGACCGGCAGGCCCTTTTCCCTGGCGGCCACGACCTCCACGTTGTCGGAGGGGATAGCCGAGGAGACGACCACCAACTGGGCGCCCTCCACGTTCCGGGCCGCATGTCCCTCGGAGATGCGGGCCCCGGCCGCGGCCAGGCTGGCCGTGAGGGGCGACAATTTCAGATCGGAGCCAGACACGTGATATCCTTCCTCCAATAATACCCTGGCGATGGCTGAGAGGCCCGCTCCGCCAATGCCCACGAGATGGATGTGTTCCTTTGCCTTCTTTTTGCCAATCAGGTTGAACCTCTCAGCCATCATTTTCGAACAATCGATAATCGAAACTTCAATAGTTGGTCAAGACAGACGGTTACACTACCCTTGCTGCACTTTGCCCCGACTGCTACCAAAAACACAAGCGGCAAGTTTTGTAATATATTGGAACATGATGATGAGCACTACCACCCCGATAAGACCTATCATAACCATAGGGAAGTACCCTATCAACAGGCTTTGTTGAGGCATGCCTGTTATTTGTATTGATATTTGTTGAGGTATGTCCTGGGCACTGATGAGCTTAGGCTCAGGCTGTAGAAAAAAGCCCATTAAATACTCTCTGACCAGAGAAATCACCAGAAAACCGTTGAAAAGGCCCAGGATCCCCCCCACAAGACGGCTGATAGGGCTCAGGGGATCGGCGATAGTAAACCTGCCGGTCATGTAAGAGGCAGCTACCAGCACGATCAGGGCGATTATATAAAGCTGCTGGTTCTCTGGGTCAAGACGGGGCGGATCGACAACATCCGCTGCGGCGCTCAAGGCGCTTACATCCAGGCTCTTGGCTTCCAGCACTACCCATAACAGTTTGACGAGACCGTTAATGAAATTGAAGACGACCCCGGCCAGTTCTGGGTTGGTCAGGATAATAGTCAGGAGCCCCAGAAAAAAAGTAGTGATCCCCTCCTTTAGCCAGCCCCGGAAAAAACCCACCAGAGCGAAAAGGCCCATGACCATATAGACAATAGCCATATAATCTACATTTATTGTCATTGGTATCAGTTATCCTGTTAATTCTCTAAGTATAGCGGCGATGCGTTCGGCCGCCTGTGGTTGAGCCAGGGCACGAGCCCTGCGGCCCATCTCGGCCCGTTTCTGATCGTCTTCCAGCAGGCGGCTGATGGTGGGCAGCAGCTTTTCTTCCAATTCGGCGTCATCGATGACGAGGGCCGCGCCGTGACGAGCCAGGTAATTGGCGTTGTCCACCTGGTGCCGACCGGCGTAAGGATAGGGCACCAGGATGCTGGCCCGCCCCAGGGCCGGCAGTTCGCCCAGGGTGGAGGCCCCGGCCCGGGCCACCACCAGGTCGGCGGCCGCCAGCGCGTTGACCATTTCCTGGTGAAGATAAGGGTAAGCCTTGTAACGTCTGCGGGCCACCTGGTTCAACGTTTGGCGCCGCCCCTCCACCCTGTCGGCGTCCAACAGGCCACAGATGTGGACGACCTGATAGTCCTCCAGCAGCCGGTCGAGGATGGCCTCCAGGGCCAGGTTAAGACTGCGGGCGCCCCGGCTGCCGCCGAAGACCATGACCGTTTTCAGGTCCATCTCCAACCCCAGGGCCTTGCGGGCCGCCTGTCTATGGGCGGTAAAGAAGGCGCTCCGTACCGGATAACCGCTCACCACCACTTTGCCCCTGTTAAAGAACGTTTGCGATTGGCTGGAAGACACCGCCACCCTGGTGGCAAAACGGGCCAGAAAACGGACGGCCAGGCCCGGCACGATGTCCGGCAGATAGATCAGGATGGGCAGACGCCGCAGCCAGGCGCTCAGCCCTACCGGCACGCAGACATATCCACCTGTGACAAACACCACGTCGGGGCGGAAGTCCCTCACGATCTGGCTGGCCTGGACCGTCCCCCTGGCTAGTCTGATCAAATTGAAAACCACCCTCCAGGAAGCCAGACCACGCAGGCCGCCGGCCGAAATAGCCCTAAAAGGTAAACCCACGCGGCCGACCAGTTCTTCCTCCACCCCTCCCACGCTGCCCACGTAGCAGATAACATCTGAGGGCCCCAATCGTTCAGCGACGGCCAGAGCGGGATAAACGTGGCCGCCGGTCCCGCCGCCGGAAATCAAAACGCGCACTTTCCTCAGACTCTCCGCCTTCAGTACCTCTGGAAACGCTCAATAGCAGCCCCACACCGGCCATCGACACCACCAAAGACGAACCCCCGAAACTGATGAAAGGCAAGGGCAGGCCGGTGAAAGGCAGGGTGGCGGTCACTACCGCGATGTTGATCAAGGCCTGGAAGGTCAACCAACAGGTGACGCCGGAGGCCAACACCGTCCCGAAGTTGTCTGGAGCTTTCAGGGCGATTTTGAAACCCCGATAGGCCAGGGCCGCGAACAGGCCCATCACTATCAGACAGCCGATCAACCCCAGTTCCTCGCCCAGCACGGCAAAGATGCTGTCCGTATGGGACAGGGGTAGATAACCAAATTTCTGCCGACTGTCTCCCAGACCACGCCCACTGATCCCGCCCGACCCCAGGGCGATCAAGGCCTGCTGGAGATGATAGTTGCTGCTGCTGTAAGGGTCGTTCAAAGACTCCAGAAAATTAACCACCCTGGTCGAAGCGTGGACCGAACGGGTGATGAGAAACGCAAAAGTGGCGCTCCCAAAAATTAAGCTGATGAGAAGCTGTACCAGGTCGGCCCCGGCGATGAAAAACATGGCTATCGTAGTGGTCACGATGAGAATGGCGGTGCTGAAGTCCGGCTGTAATACAATCAAACCTGCAATCAGCCCGATGAGTATGGCAAAGGGGATAAGCCCATAAGTGGCCTGGCGTATTTTATCCCCCTTGGAGGCCAGCCAGGCGGCAATGTAAATGATCACCGCCAGCTTGCAGAACTCGCTGGGCTGGATCGAGCCATTCAGCAGGGAACGCTGCGCCCCAAACCGCTCACTCCCGAACAAGAGGACGGCGGCCAGCAAGAGCAAGGTGCTCCCCATAATGGGGATGGAGAGGCGCTGCCAGAAGTGGTACTCGAGGCGAGTCATAATCAGCATGACCGCCAGGCCCAGCGCCGACCAGACCATCTGCCTGACAAAGAAATAAGTCGATTGACCGTAGAGCCTGTAGGCCAGGTCGAAGGTGGCGCTGTAGACGATCATCAGTCCTACCAGCAGCAGCGTAATGATGATGACGACGAGCACGTAATCAAAGCCACGTGTTCTTTTGCGCTTGCCCAAGAGACTGCTCACCTCCCAGGTGCCCGGCACTTCCAAAGTGCCAGGCCCCTTCACCTTCTACAACAGAGCCAGGGCGATGCCCAACATGGCCGACATCGCTCCCATCAGCCAGAATCTCTGCATAACCTGCGTCTCGGACCAACCCAGGAGCTCGAAATGGTGATGTAATGGACTCATCCTAAACAAACGTTTTCCGCTGGTCAGTTTGAAGAAGGCTACCTGCAAGATGACAGACATGGCCTCGGCCACGAAGATGAAACCGACGATAGGTAAAAGCAACCATTGTCCAGTCATCAGGGCCACCACCGCCAGGGTAGCCCCCAGCGCCATAGAACCGACGTCGCCCATGAACAGATCGGCCGGATAAGCGTTGTGCCACAGAAAAGCGGCCACTGCCCCTACCAACGTAAAACAAAAGGCCACCAGATAAACCTGTCCCTGCAAGTAAGCGACAATTCCATAAGCGGCAAAGGACATGGCGGCGATGCTGCCCGCCAGCCCGTCCAGACCGTCAGTCAGATTAACGGCGTTAGAAAAACCAACGATGATGAACACGGAAACAGGAATGTACCATAACCCAATGTCGATTTTTTGGGCTACGGTGGGCAGAGCCACACTGCGCAGTTCCAACCCGTAGTGCAGGGCTATGGCGGTAGCCAGGGCCAACAGCGCCTGCCACAGAATCTTGTACCGGGCCATCAGTCCTTCCCCGTTGCGGCCTTCCCGCAGCCCCGCCAGATCGTCGATCGCGCCCAACACCCCGTAAGCCACCATCACGCCCAAAGGGACCAGGATGGAACGACCGATCAAGGTATCTCCCCGCCACCCAAAACGCTTCAGCATGGTCTGGCCCGCCGCCGGGCCGCTGAGCAAATTAGCCACGTTCAGGGCGATAGTTACTATCAGAACGGGTATGATTATCATCAAGCCCCCCATGGTGGGGGTCCCTGTCTTCACCTGGTGGGAGACAGGGCCCTCGAGCCGGATCTGCTTGCCGATGTGGTGATTCCTGAGCAGACGGATCAAGGGCGCGCCCCATACTACAGCCAGCAGAAACGAAATGGTGCCCAATACCAGTGAATAAGCCATAGTTAAATATCACCGTCCGGCGGAATGCCCAGGTAGACGATAATTTGCTGAGCGACGGATTTGAAAATCGGGGCTGCCACCTGAGACCCCCAGGGCGATTCCTGGGGTTTGTCGATCTTGACCAGAACGATGAACTGGGGAGCGTCCGCCGGCCCGTATCCCACGAAGGAGGCGATAGTCTGATACGGATCGTAGCCGCCGGGCCTGGGAATCTGGGCCGTGCCCGTTTTACCGGCGATCCTGTAGCCAGGGATGACGGCCAGGTCCGATTCCCGTTCGACGGCCTCCACCAGCATGGCCGTCAATTGGGCGGCCGTCGCCGCCGATATGGTTCGACGCACCACCGCAGGTTGTACGATGGTGGTCTTGTCGCCTTCCACGATGCGCTCCACCATGTAAGGTTTCATCAGAAAACCCCGATTGGCCACCGCCGCTATAGCGGTTACCATCTGCAACGGAGTGGCGGCTATGCCCTGTCCAAAAGAATTCGTGCCCAGGTCCGATTCGTGCCATTCGTTGTCGCCGGGCAATCTGAGGGTGCCTGGGCCCTCGCCGGCCAGATCGACCTCCGTTATGCGACCGAAGCCGAAACGTCTCAGGTAAGAATAAAACCGCTCCTTGCCCAACATGGTACTGACGTAAGCGGCCCCTACGTTGAGGGAGTGGGCCAGAATATCGGTCATGGTCACCAGGCCGTGTCCCTGGCGGTCCCAGTTCATGATGGTGCGTCCTCCGACCTCGATCGCGCCGCTGTCGTAAAAGGTGTCCTGGGGCGATATAACCCCGGCGTCCAGGCCCGCAGCCATAGTGATAATTTTGAAAACCGACCCTGGTTCATACTGGCTGCTAACCGCCGGGTTCACGAAAAGTTCGGTCTGCGTTTGGGCAAAGCGGTTAGGGTCGTAGGTCGGGTAGCTGGCCATAGCCAGAATTGCTCCCCGTCGTGGATCCATCACGATGATCGTGCCGCTTTCGGCCCCATATCTGGCTACGGCGGTGGCCAGCTCCCGCTCGATTACGTATTGGATGGTTCTGTCTATAGTCAGGATCAAATCCTGGCTTTCCCTGGAGGTGGCGGGGGGATATTGTGGCCCGGTGACGATCTCTTCCCCATAGGGGGTTTTCTCCCTGGTCAGTATCTCCTCCGCACTGCCCAAAAAAGTATTGTAGTAGCCCTCTACCCCGTAGTAGCCGTCGTGGGTTTCGTTGACAAAACCCAGGACGTGGGCGGCCAGCTCCTTGGCGGGGTAAACGCGCTTGGGTCGTGGTTTAACGATTATGCCCCCCAGGTTCCAACTTTGGATGGTTTCGCCGCTTTTCTGAGAGACGTGACGGCTGAGCAAGACGTAAGGGGCGTCCTTCGTCAATAATTCATAAACCTGTTGCCGAGGCTGGCCTACGTGTGGGGAGAGACGATCGGCTGTTTCCCAGGGCGCTTCGATCTCGTCAGGAGTAGCGGATACCTCGTACTGAAAGACGTCCATAGCCAGAAGATGACCGTTACAGTCCTGGATGTCCCCTCTGGGGGGGATAATCATCTCCGGGATGGTGTGTTCAAACCTGGCCAGATCGAGCAGATAGTTGTGTTCCAATACCTGCCAGCGAAAGAGCTGAGCGATCAGGACGAAAGTGAATCCGATCAGAACGGCAGATAGCACTTTGAGACGGAGATGGGGCTTTTTCTCCAGTTCAGCGAGACTCATCCCACACCTGCCTCTACATCTACATCATCTATGGGCCTGTAGTCACCCAGGTGGCGAACTGGGAAACTACTTCCTGCCACCAACGTACCAAATCGGCGGTCACATCTCCAGGCGCATTTGCTGCGGCGGTCTCAGTCGGTTGGTAGTGACGAGTTAAGTGGTCGCTACGCGGGCCCTCCTCAGGCTCAGGATAGTCCTCCACCAGCAGGTACCTGATCTCCTGGGGCGGCCCAAAGCCCAGTGCTCTGGCCCTGGCCTCGATACGCGGCAGAGCTTCCAGCTCCGCGATCTGAAAACGTAGCAAGGCGTTCTGCCGTTCGAGCGCCGTTTTCTCCGCCTCCAATTCGTGGATGCGGTAACCCGTAATCATGACCTGGCTGGCCTGGGTGAGATAGAGCCAGCCGATCAGGCTGATCACAATGATCACCAGTATGGAGCCAACCGTTATTCTGGCTTCGTTAGAGCCAGTACCTCCCTCTTCCTGTTCCTGTCCTCCCAGAAAACGAATGCGGAAGAAACCTTTCTGCTCCTTGTTCATAAGATAAGCCTGCGATTGACTAAATCTAATATTTACTTTATAATAGGGGGAGGCGTCGTTTGATTTTCGTTTGCTTTAAAGATGCACAGCCAGGCGCAGTCTGGCGCTACGACTACGACGGTTTGTTTTTAACTCCTCCACGGAGGGACGGAGCGGTTTTTTGGTCAGAATCTGCAAGGTAGCCTGCTGTCCGCCACAGGTGCAGATGGGAAACTGCGGAGGACAAATACAGGCCCGGCTGTGATCCCGATAAAAGGTTTTGACCAGGCGATCTTCCAGCGAATGAAAGGTGATCACCGCCAGCCGTCCCCCCGGCGCCAGGATGTTCAGGGCGGCGGATAGGGCGGCCGATAGGGCGGCCAATTCGTCGTTAACGGCGATGCGAAGGGCCTGAAAAGTGCGGGTGGCAGGATGGATGCGCCCTCTGCGGCCCACCGCTTTGGCTACCACCTCGGCCAGTTCCGTGGTGGTGGTCAGAGGACGACGGGTTACGATAGCACGGGCGATGCGTCCGGCGTAGCGTTCCTGGCCGTAGCGTCTGAGCAGATCGCGCAGTTCCTCCTGGGAGAGGGTGTTGACCAGCTCGGCCGCCGTCGGGCCCTGCTCGCCGAAACGCATATCCAGCGGGCCCGGCTTCTGGAAGGAAAAGCCACGTGCCCCGTTCTCCAGTTGCATGGAGGACAGTCCCAGGTCCAGGAGCAGGCCATCGGCGGGGCGAAATCCGTGTCGAGTGGCAATATCCTCCAGGTCTGCAAAATTGCCCTCGACCAGGGTGAGGCGCGGCCCAAAGCCTGCCAACCGTTCCCGCGCCAGGCCTATAGCCGCCGGATCGGCATCGATGCCTAGCAAGAGTCCGTCGGGGCCGGAGGCCTCCAGAATGCCCCGGGCATGGCCCCCGGCGCCAACGGTACCGTCGATATAGCGTCCGCCCGGCCTCGGCCTTAGGCCGGTCAGGACTTCTTTGAAAAGGACAGGTATGTGAGCGGGCTTGTCTTTCATCGTATCCGCCCGGGGTTCGTCATCAAGCGTTCATCGCTAAGCCGCATGGCCTTGTGCCTGCGGTCACTGGGCTGGGATGCCCAGATCAAAGTTGTCCCAGTGCTCGCTGAGGGTTTTCTCTTCGACCCCTTTCATGACTTCGTCCCAGACCTGGGGGTTCCATATCTCAAGGTAGGTATAGAGCCCAACGACGACCACCTCGCTGTCGAGGCCAGCGTATTCACGTAAATAAGGAGGGATCAGGATCCGGCCTAGCTTGTCAGGGATCATGTCGCTGGCCCCTGAGAACATCAACCGTCGAAAGTCGCGCGTGTCCTTGTCGGTGATGGAACGTCTGTTGATGGGGCCGGCCAGCTTTTCCCACTCGGCCATAGGGAAGATGAACAGGCAACGATCCATGCCGCGGGTGACGACCAGGCCTGTAGCCAGTTCGGTCCGATACTTGGAAGGGATGGTCAGGCGCCCTTTATCATCGAGATTGTGAGTGTATTCGCCTAAGAACATATGTTCTGTTCCATATTTCCCCACTATGATCCACTACGCACCACTTATACCCACATTATACACGCATTTTTCATTTTTGTCCAGCCCCCTGGAGGGTTTTGGGGCAAACTTTAAGGTTCGCAGCCCCTTAAATGGTGTGCCTACTGAAAATCTATACTATATATAGGGTCTCTTGCCAGCAAGACCCCTACATGTTGTGGTATAAGAGGTTTGGTAACTGTCTTGTTAATTTAAAATTTTTAAGGTTTGAAGGGCGTAACTGGAGGAAGTTGAAATCCAACCCGCTTTTGACCCAGGGCCCGGCCGCCTGGTGAGGCGGTTGATTTCAAGTCCAAATCGTTGTATAATAGCCAGGCGACATCGAGGAGAAGACGATGGCCAAAGTTTTTCAGTCCAACCATCCCTTAATTCAGCACAAGCTGACCCTGCTGCGCAACGTGGATCAGGGGCCTAAAAAATTTCGAGAATTGATCCGGGAGCTGGCCATCCTCCTGACCTACGAAGCCACGGCCGATCTAAGCCTGAGCGAGATGTCCGTGACCACCCCCATGGGCCAGGCCCAGGGCTACGTTTTAAAAGAGAAAATCGGGCTGGTCCCCATTCTGCGGGCGGGCCTGGGCATGGTAGAAGGCATCTGGGAGATGATGCCCTCGGCCGAAGTGTGGCACATCGGCCTCTACCGTGACCACCAGACCTTGCGGCCCGTGGAATATTACAACAAACTGCCGGTGGATCCTACGGTGCAGGTGTGTCTCATCCTGGACCCTATGTTGGCTACTGGGGGGTCGGCGGTGGCTACGGTGGACATCCTCAAGAAATGGGGAGCGCAGCGCATCAAGTTTGTGGGTATCATTGCCTCCCCCGAGGGCATCGAACATCTCTCCACAGCCCATCCAGACGTGGACATCCACATCGCGGCCGTCGATGACTACCTGACCCCTGAGCCAGAAGGCCCGGACGATCCGCCCGCGGGCTACATCGTGCCTGGGCTGGGCGACGCCGGGGACCGCCAATTTGGAACAGGATAACTCGAGGCGATAAGGGGGCTGGTACTTTGGGAGCGCCAGGCCCCTGACCCGGAGCAAGGAGGCTGCATGAAAATCGTGCTCGATGCTATGGGTGGCGATCACGCCCCCGCAGTGGTGGTGGCCGGCGGAGTGCAGGCCGCCAGAGAGTTCGGGGTGGAGGTCATCCTGGTCGGCCCCAAGGCCCTGATAGAGGCCGAATTGGACAAGTACGACCTGAGCGGCCTCTCTTTGCCGGTCGTCCACGCCAGCCAGGTCATCGAGATGACGGACAAACCAGCCGAAGCAGCCAGGACCAAAAGAGATTCTTCCATGATGGTGGGCCTGAAGTTGGTTAAGGGCGGCGAAGCGGCCGCCTTCGTCTCGGCCGGCAACTCAGGGGGGGTGGTGGCCGCTGCTCTGTTCGGCCTGGGACGTATCCAGGGCCTCAAGCGTCCGGCCCTGTCCACCTTCTACCCTACCCTGAAGGATAGATGTTTTATTCTCGATATAGGAGCTAACACCGATTGCAAACCGGAATATCTCCTTCAGTTCGGGATCATGGGCAGCGCCTACGTCCAGCGGATGTGGGGGGCGGACAGGCCCAGAGTGGGCCTCCTGTCCACGGGCGAAGAGGAGGGCAAAGGCAGCGCTTTGACCAGGGAAGCTCACGCCCTGCTCAAGGATAGCAGCCTAAACTTTATAGGCAACGTGGAGGGAAAGGACATCCCCCTGGGCCTGGCGGACGTGGTGGTCACCGACGGTTTCAGCGGCAACGTGGTCATCAAGCTGTCGGAGGGGGTGGCGCGGCTGATCACCAGCATCCTGGAAGAGGAGATCAGGCGCCGTCCCCAGGCTGTGCTGGGGGCTTTACTGTCTCGCGCGGCCATGCGGGCGGCCAAAGGGCGGCTGGATTACACCGAGTATGGCGGGGGGGCGTTGCTGGGGGTTAAAGGCGTGACCATCGTGGCCCACGGCCGTTCTAACCCCAAAGCCATTAAGAACGCCGTGCGGGTGGCGATGCAGGCCGTAGAGGGAGGTCTGTTGACGGCCATCGAAGAGGGCGTGCGAGAGTACGTGCACAACAGTAAACAACTTGAATGATTAAGGAGGACACGATTATAATGGTCAAAGAGCGTACCGACAAAGAAAGGGTGGTCATCACCGGCCTGGGAGCTATAACCCCGCTGGGATTGACCGTGGAGGACACCTGGCAAGGACTGATAGCAGGAAGATCGGGGGTGGATTTTATCACTCAGTTCGACGCCAGCCACCTGCCCATCCGTATCGCGGCCGAAGTGAAAGGCTTTGCCCCTGAGGATTACATGGACTTCAAGCTGGCCCGCCGTATCGCCCGCTGCTCCCAGTTGGCTATCGCGGCCGGCCAGCAGGCCGTGCGCGACGCTGGGCTGCTCGACGGCGACACTCCCAAATGGGACGATCCCGAACGAGTAGGCGTGCTCATCGGTTCGGCCATTGGGGGCTTCGACGAAGCCGAACGAGGCATTCACACCATCCGCGATAAAGGGTGGAAACGTCTAAGCCCTTTTGTGCTGGCCGCTTCTTTGCCCAACATCCCGGCCCATCATCTGAGCCATACCTATGGGACCAAAGGGTACATCTCCACCATCGCCACTGCCTGCGCCTCGTCCAGCCAGGCTATCGGCGAGGCCACCGAGATTATCCGTCGTGGGGCAGCCGACGTCATGATCAGCGGCGGCACGGAGGCCATGATCTGCGAGGCTACCATGTGTGGTTTTATCGCCATGCGCGCCATGTCTTACCATAACGAAGACCCGGCAAAGGCCAGCCGTCCTTTCGACAAAAATCGGGATGGCTTCGTCCTGGCCGAGGGGGGCGGAATCATGATCCTGGAAAGTCTGGCCCACGCTAAGGCCAGGGGAGCGCGCATTTACGCCGAAGTGCTGGGCCAGGCTTCCTCGTCGGATGCCTACCACGTGGCCGCTCCCGACCCGGAAGGCGCAGGGGCGTTGCGGGTCATGCGCTGGGCTTTGGAAGACGCCGGCCTGACTCCCCAAGACGTGGATTACATCAACGCCCACGCCACGGCCACGCCGGCAGGTGACGTGGCGGAAACCATCGCCATCAAGAAGCTCTTCGGGGAACGGGCCTATCAGGTGCCTATCAGCGCCACCAAGTCGATGATAGGGCACAGCCTGGGAGCAGCCGGGGTGCTGGAGGGCCTGGCCTGCATCATGAGCATCCGCGATAACATCATCCATCCTACCATCAACTACGAGACCCCAGACCCCGACTGTGACCTGGACTGCGTCCCTAATCAAGCCCGTGAGAGGCCGGTTAACGTGGTGGTCTCTAACTCCTTCGGCTTTGGGGGGCAAAACGCCTGCCTGGTTTTCGGTCGCTTTGAGTGGTAGCAACCTGCCTGAGAGACTCCCAGGCGCACCTAGGCTATCAGCCTGGCAATTTGCCTGCCAGCTTGTGAGGTTTA
The DNA here is from genome assembly GCA_964646625.1 of uncultured Anaerolineales bacterium. GTDB lineage: Bacteria > Chloroflexota > Anaerolineae > CAZYHC01 > CAZYHC01 > DAOULT01. The sequence continues at coordinate 71,736 of CAZYHC010000012.1, read as the reverse complement.
TCTACTATGAAAGTGGTGACTAACGAACGGTTTATCAAAAAGAAAGCCCGTCTGGGCCAATGGGCCAGCCTGGCAGGGATAGGCATTTTGGTCTTGGGACTGATCATCTCCTTCCAGCAACCGGCCCTGGCTCAAATATCTTTCGGCTGCCTGATAATCGGCTTTATCCTGGGCAACTTTGGCACCTACAATATCGTCCGCTGGGTTCGCCCCCCCCGCCCCGATCAGGTTCTAGCCAAAGTGCTGAAGGGGCTCAGCAACAAGTACCAACTGTATAACTACGTCTTACCTGCTCCGCACGTGCTCCTGGCCCCCAATGGCCTCCTGGTCATCACCACCAAAAACCAGGATGGGGAGATAAGCTATAAGGAAGGCAAGTGGCGGCGCAAGTTCAAGTGGGGATATCTACTGCGCGCCTTCAGAGGGGAAGAATCGCTGGGCGATCCCCATAAAGACCTGGAAACAGATCTCAAAGCGGTGCGTCGTTTCCTGCAAGACAACATGCCTGAGGCCGATTTGCCCGTTGAGGGGATCATCGTTTTCACCCATCCCGACGCCCACCTGGACCTCGGCGACGCCGAGGTCTCTGCCGTGGCTCTCCATCAGCTTAAAACCGTGGTGCAAGACCGGGGTAAGGAGCGCGCCCTGCTCGCCTCTCACCGAAAGGAGTTGACGGCCCTTCTCGATGAAAAAGCAGCCTAGTTCCAGCATGTGTTTCGTCTGTGGGCGAGACAACCCCATCGGCCTCAAAGTGGACTTTGCCCAGGACGGCGACCGCGTGGTGGCTCAATTCACCCCCCGCGAAGAACACCAGGGTTATCCGGGCCTGATACATGGAGGACTGCTCAGCACTCTCCTGGACGAGGTCCTGGCCCGCACCGCCTTTTTCAACGATTTCTGGTCGGTGACGGCCAAAATGGAAACCCGTTTCCACCACCCGGTAGCCATCGGCCAGCAGGTAACCATCATGGGCGAGATCGTACGTCGGCGCAGCCGGCTCCTGGAAGCCCACGGGGAGATCAGGCTGGAGGATGGCACCCTGGCCGCCGAGGGATGGGGCACTTACCTTAAAATATCCGAGCAGATGCGCGCTGAACTGGAGGAAAAACTGGCGCTGAGGACCCGACCATCGTAACTCTTCGGTACACTGCTAAGGGGAATGGCGCAGGCAAGAACTGCCTGGCGTTTTGGCAGGATTAGGAGGGAAAAATTATGGAACTGAAGGATTACCCACGCCCCAAGAACGACAATGGCCGGGGCATCCACTGGTCGCCGGGCCTCTACAACGATCACCTTTTCGAAACAGGCGAGATCGAGGGCTGGGTCAACGAGCTCCTGGAGATGCAGATAAAGTGGGTGAAGGTCATCGACGATGGCGGAGGCTCGACCATAGAGTTGTGCGAAAGGCTTCTGGAGAATGACATCTTCCCCGTCGTCCGGCTGTATATGGACAGTCCTGGTCACATTCGTATGCGGGAGGAAGAGACCATCCGCGACCTGATCTCCATCGGGGTGCGTTATTTCGAGACCAAAAACGAGCCTGACCTGGACATCGAGTGGCACGACGACCGCAAGCCGCCCAACTGGCTGGACATCGTGGTGGACGATTTCATCTACGACGCCGACAGGGTGTTGCCGATGGGCGGTCATCTGGCCATGCCCTCGATGGGGGTAGGCACGATCGTCAATCCCTTCGCCAAGGTGGTGGATAGAGGACGAAGCGACATCTTCCACCACGGCGCCTGGGTAGCGATCCACAACTACACCCTCAACCACCCGCTGGATTATCCCTTCGATGCGATCAAACAGACGGGCCAGCCGCTGACCGAGTTGGAATACGAAGAAGTTTACCTGTGGCTCGTGCAGTGGATATTTGAATACATCGGCCAGTTCCTGTCCCCACAGGAATGCGCGAGCTTTGAAGAGCAGTGGGATTGGGACGATCCCAAGGAATATGAAGAGATATATGCCGGGATCATCGACATCTTTGAAAGCCTGGAGCGGCTCTCCTTCAAACCCGGCCAGGATGAAAGAAAACGCTACACCTACCAGGCTTTCAGAGGACGTTTCGGCTGGGATAACCTTCCCCTCAGTGTGATCAACCAGGAACGGATGAAAAGCAAGGAGCCAGGCGCTACCTTAGACGACGACGCCACCTGCTTCCTGGCCTACGAATTGACCAACAGGCAGGTGGTAGAAGCTTTTGGTCATCCCGTGCCCATCATGAGCACTGAGGGCGGGGTGGTGGTCGCCGACCGCCAGGATGGTCGCTATCCGCGCAACGATCCGCGCACGCACGCGGAACTTACCTTGTGGATCAACCAATTTCTCCAGGGCGAAGCCCCCGACTTCAGCGAACACCTGAAGGGCAAGGCCCCCGACTACTACTTCACCGTCTTCCACTGGCTGATCGCCAACACCCTGATCGGGGTGGGAACGCCCGGCTGGGAAACTCAATGCTGGTATACCAACTGGTGGAATAAGGAATTCGGGTTGGAGGGCCGTCTGCCCACCGTGGACGCGGTCAAAGCCATGCCCAGTAAAACACGGGAGGCAGTGGTGAACGATGCCGTCATCAGAGGCCGACTGGCGGAAGACTCTGGAGCGGCGGCCGAGGACCGCATTGTCCGAATCCACCGCGACGGCCAGGCAGTGGCCTGGACGCCCAGCCGGGCGGGGGGACACTTCCACTTCGTGGGCCTGGCCCCCGGCACCTACCACCTGACGGTCGATGGCGTGTTTGGGCTGATGGCTAAAGACTTTCAGGTCGCTTCCCACACCACAGAAACCCTGGAAATGAAGTTGCCCGCCAAGCAAAGCGCCATCGAGGGCACGGTCATCGACAAAGCAGGCAAGAAGATCAGGGGCCTGGTGGTCACTGCCTGGGTGGGGGATTACATCGCCGCCAGCGCCTCCACCGACGCCGATGGTCGCTATCGCCTGGCGATCCTGGCCGCTGGCACCTACAGGCTGACCGCCGGCGATGTGGCGGTGGAGCACATCCAACTGGACGGGCGGGAGACGAAGACCGTCAAGCTGCTGGTGTCCAAGGGCCTGGAATACAAATACCAGGTGGTGACCAAGCGCCTTTTGCCCCCCCAGGAGACGAGGGAGCATTACCGCCTCTACGGGCGCGTTCTGGATGAAAATGGACGGCCTATCGACGGAGTCAAAGTGCAGATGAGCTGGACAGGAGCAGAGCCGGGCACGGTGTTCCCCACCACCAGCAGCGGGAGCGATATGGGCAAGCCCAGGGGCTACTACGAGTTCGTTCCCAGCCAGGGCGAGTTCCAGCTAAAAGTTGTGCAGGGCGATTGGGAGAGCCAGGTGGCCGAGGGGTTGAAAACGCGAGACGTACTTGGCCGGGAAGGCAAGGCCGTTGCTTACGAGGTCGATTTCCAACTGCGGCGAGGAGGAGAAGGTGGAGTGGTGGAGCCCGCCCAGAGCGTGATCCGGGGCACGATCACCGACGAAACGGGCGCCGCCTGGGCCAGTTTACGCCTGATCCTCCACCTGGACGGTCGAGAGGTGGATCAGACCCTCACCAGCGCCGAGGGCCGTTACGCCTTCTCCAACCTGGCCGCCGGGAGCTATGACCTGAGCGCGGAAGGGGTGGGGGCGGTACAGGCCGACATCGCTCTGGACGGCAAACGCTCCAAAACCATCGACCTGGTCGTCGAGAAGCCCTCAGCCAGAAAGCAGCTCTATCACTACCTGCTCTTTGGTCCAGCCTCGTCGCCTGAGACCCGGCGCAACTTCCAGTTGGCCCACAAATACATCCTTCGCTTCGCCCCGGTGGTGGGCTTTAACCCCCAAGAAGCGATCCGGGCCCAGCACGTGACCATCATCGGGGAGACGGTCAGCCAGGAAGCTGAAACTCGACTCAGGGAAGCCGGGTGCCGCGTGGAACGCCTGGGCGGCGATAGCGGGGTAGTGGAACAGGCCCTCCACGACCTGGTGCAAGGCGATAGCCGGTTCAAGACTCTATGAGCCGCCTGGCCCTGGGCCAGCGGTTAAGGTTAGGAGGTGAACGATCATGGCCTATGAGGACATCAACGACGCCGTGGCTTACGGCGTCAGAATCGAGCCAGCCACCGTCAGCGCAGGGCAGCCTTACTGGAAGGTGATCAGGGTACATCACATGACGCCAGAGGAGAACAACAAACGTCACCACATCTTCATCGATGTCCTGGACGCGGAAGGCAAACGTCTCTTTGGCACCAGGGTGCGGGTGACCTGGCAGAGCGGAGAAGGGGAAGCCGTCATCGACAAACCGCTCAACGAACCGGGCACCAATTTCCCGGTGTGGAAAAAACAGGTCTGTGAAATCGAGATCAAGGGCGATCTGCCCAGCGACAGGGTGATCAACCTGCACACCGCCCATCCCGACGAGGGAGAGGGCAACAGGTTCTATCACCACTCCTTCGAGGTGATTTTCAAGAAGATGGTACAGGATGGCGACGGTAACCAGAGCGTGATCAAAGGCGTGGTCATGGGAGGAGAGGGAATGGCCCTGCTGCTCCTTTCCGACAGCCAGACCGTATCCAGCCAGACCATCGGCTCAGACGAAAGCTACAGCTTCTCCAATCTGGGAGCAGGCACCTTCTCCTTGAGGGTGGAGGGCACCGGGGTGGCCGAGAGCGGCATTATCACCGACGGCCATAACGTGGTGACCGTCAATCTGTACGTTGACGTTGGCGGCGTCGAGAAGGTGCTGGCCCACTACCTGCTCTTTGCCCCTCCGGGCACACCCGGTACGCGCACCAACTTTATCATCGCCCAGGATTACATCCTGAACTGTGTGCCTGCCTGTGGGTTCAGTCTCGATGAAGCTAAGAAGGCCCAGCGGGTGACCATCGTGGGCGGCACCGAGGCCATCAGCGAGGCCGACGAGGAACAGTTGCGCCAGGCCGGCTGCCAGGTGGTGCGTCTGTCCGGCGATAGCTATGCTGTGGAACAGGCTTTCGCCACCCTGTCCTGTTAATTGAACAACGGCCAACACGGATTCGGGTCACGGATACACGGATTTAGTCGTAGAAGATGATAGGGGGATGTGATAAAGTCTTTTCCTTGGAAACACCTTATTCTGGTCGGCGTCGTAGGATTAGCCGCTTTCTTCAGGCTGTATCGGCTGAATGAGATCCCTCCCGGCCTCCACCACGACGAGGCTTTCGAGTGTCTGGAGGCCGTCGGGCTGCTGGAGGGGAAGGGATACCCCATCTTCTTTGAAGGCAACTTTGGGGTGGAGCCGCTCTTTATCTACGCCATGGCCGGTTTTTTCTGGCTGTGGGGCCTCACCCCGCTGGCCGGCCGCCTGATAGCGGCGTTGGTGGGCACGGTCACGGTAGCCGCCCTCTACCTGTGCGTGACGGAATGGCTGGCCGAAGAGCGCGAAGAAAGGTGCCTGGCACTTTGGAAGTGCCAGGCACCTGGTCTCCTGGCCGCCCTGGTTTTGGCCTCGCTTTACTGGCACGTCACCTTCAGCCGAGAGGGCATCGAGCCCATCCTGGTGCCTCTCATCTCGACCCTCTCTTTCTACTGCCTGTGGCGAGCTTTCAGGACAGGCCAGACCCTGGCCTTTGTCGCCTCCGGCTGTCTGCTGGGACTTGGCCCCTACGCTTATCCGGCCGGGCGACTGTTGCCTTTCATCCCCCTTGCCTTCCTGGTGTACCGGGCTCTTTCGGAGAGGGGCTTTTTGCGCCGTCACGGTCGAGGGCTGATCTGGCTGTGGGGGGTGGCTCTCCTGGTCTTTGCTCCGCTGGGATATTATTTCCTGACCCATCCCCAGGTCATGACTTTACGCTCCAGCCAGGTGGCAGTTATGGCCGCCGGTCAGGGCAGCCCGACCCCTCTGAAAGCGCTGGCCGTCAACGCCCTGCGGATGCTGACCATGTTCAGCCTGCGGGGCGATGTCGATCCCCGGAACAATCTGCCGGGCCGGCCGGTTTTGGACCTTTTCACATCGGTTTTCTTCGTGGTGGGCCTCGTTGTCAGCCTGCGCCGGATAAAGAAGCCCGCTTACACCTTTCTACTTTTGTGGCTGGGCGCGATGCTCGTGCCCACCGTCCTCAGCGAATACGCTCCCCACTTCCGGCGGGCGTTGGGGGCCACCCCGCCCCTGGCTATTCTGATCGCCATCGGTCTGGTAGCTTTCCTGAAAGCGGGCCATTGGCTAAGGTGCCTGGCACCCTGGTCGAAGATGGCAGGTCTGGTGCCGCCGCTGATCGTGGGCGGGGGGCTGGTATTCAGCGCCCTGACGACCTACCACGATTATTTCACCGTCTGGGGGTCAAGCCCCGACCTGTACCACGCTTTCGACGAAGACCTGGTAGACATCGCCCACTACATCCGGGGGCTGCCCCCGGATGAAACGGTTTATCTTTCGCCCGTAAGGAGCAACCATCCCACCATCGTTTTCACCCTGGGGGGCGAAAGGTCCTCCAAGAGCTTCGATGGACGCCGTTGCCTGGCCCTGTCCGCTCGTCCAGAGCGGGGCACGAGCTACATTATCCTCGTGGACGAGGACGACCGTTCTCTGGGTATGCTCTCCCGTTACCTGCCCGACGGAGAGGTAGTCAGGAGATTCCTGGACCGGAGGGGCAAGCTGCGGGCGGTGGTCTATCATGCGCCGGGCGGCGCCAGGCGACTGCTCACCCCTCAACATCCTCTCCCCGCCGAGTTGGGCGGCGTGGTGAAGCTCCTGGGTTACGACCTGGAAGTGGGGCGGGGCAAGGTGCTACAGGTGACGCTCTACTGGCAGGCCCAGGGCGAAATGGAAAAAGATTATACCGTTTTCGTTCATCTGCTGGGCGACTACAACCCCAACACGGCCAGCCCCCTCTGGGGGCAGCAAGACGGCCAGCCGGGAGAGGGCAGCTACCCCACTACGGCCTGGGAAGCGGGCGAGGTTATCGTCGATACCCATCGGATTCCGATCCAGGGCGGCACCCCGCCAGGGGAGTATAGCCTGGAGACGGGCCTCTATTATCTGCCGACCATGCAGCGCTTGCCGATTTTGGGCGGCGCAGGGGAGGGGGGCGATAGCATCCGCCTGGGCTCGGTTCAGCTCGATCCTTAACGCATCTGTTCCAGACGCTTTTCTATGGCTTGCTCGGTCAAGGGCCCCATGTATCGGTCGATGATGATCCCTTCCTTATCCACGAAGAAACTGGTCGGGGCGGCGTATACCCTGTACAGACTGACCACCATCCCGGACTTGTCGAGCAGGATGGTAAAGGTGGTCCCGGACTGCTCTACAAAAGCCTGCACCGTCGCCTCGCTTTCCCTCATATTCACGGCCAGGATGACAAACCCTTCTTCTTTGTACTTTTCGTAGGCCCTCTCCAGGAACGGTTTTTCAAGGCGGCAGGGTGGACACCAGGTGGCCCAAAAGTTGATGAGCACCGGCTGTCCCCTGAAGTTGCTCAGGGTGACTTCCTGGCCGTTCAGGTCTTTCAGGGTGAAGTCGGGAGCCTGGGCGCCCACCTTGGGGGCCACTTCCGCGCTTAAATCCCGCTTAATCTCCACTTCGGCCCCATCCCGTAGCTCCCGCAGCCATTGGGACATCCCGCTCTGCCCCAACTCTTCCTCTTTGGCCTTCAGCAGGCTGTTGGTGATCATGGCTCGCCTGAAAGCTTCTTTCAGATCGTCCATGCCCAACTCAAGCCGGGTCAACTGTTCCTCCAAATCTTCATCGGAAAGCCCGGTGTTGGCCTTGAAGTTCTCGATCCTCTCCAGCACCTCTTCGTCTTCGACGGCGATCCCCTCTTTGGCGGCTTCCTCCAATAACAACTCCTGGGTGATAAGCCGTTCCAACACCTGGGCGTAGTCGCTGACGGGCAGCTTCTCTTCGGTCAGAATGTAATACATGACCTTTTCGAGGGCGACCTGCTTCTCCAGGTCGGCGCGAGTGATCTCCCGACCATTGACCACCGCCAGGACTTCGTTGTCGGCGGCGGCGGGTGGGGGGCTTTCCTGGCTATCGACCACCGTCGGGATTTCGTTGTCGGCGGCGGTGGTGGCGGCCGGCGGGCTCTCCCGGCGAGGCGAGGTCAGCCACCAGCCTCCCGCCACCAGGATAACCAGCAACAGGATGGCCCCCATAACGTGGGGCCAACTGCGCTTGTTCTGGCCTTCTTCGACAGTGGGTTCTTGCACGTTGTTTGCCTCCTTAATAGCCGTAAATTCCCCCTAATCGCGGCGGCGACGCATGAAACGGATCAGCAAAAACAAAGCGATCCCTGCGGCGATCCACACTATAGTCGGCGTGCGAGGGGAGACGGGCGGCTGCACGGCTCTCTTCAGGTCCTTGATCTCGGTTATGTAAACTGGCTGTCCGGCCCTATCCAGGGCGGCAAAGAAAGGTTCCGGCTCTACGATCTGGTCCGGGCTGAAGACTCCTCGCTCTTTCACCTTGCCCTGGTCGATCATCTCGGCCATGATAACTGTGCTGAGGGCGGTCACGCCGTAATTGGAATGGCCCAGAAAGCTCAGGCGTTGGACGATGGGCTGTCCATCTTTTCCCTGGCCGTAAGCCTGCACCACCAACCCCACCTCTTCCCTTTCAGGCCGCGGACGCGAAGCCTGTAAAGAGCCGCTGAAGGAAGCCAGCCTTGGCAGGTAGCCCAGTTGGTCCAGGGTGCGCCATAGACCGAGCTTCGCCAGCCAGGCCAGGGCGTTGGTGACGGCCACGTTGTCAAAGGTGAAGCGGCAGGTGACCGGCACTCCCAGGGTTTCAGGCAGTATGGTTTGATCCGGGAGGGACAGAAGATAGGCCGGTTTGACCCCCAGAGGGGAGAGAAATTCTACCCGACGACCGTGCGACAGGGCCGGCACACGCCTCACTTTGCCGTCTTCGAAGACGGGCACGGGTTCGACCAGGAGGTCCAGGAAGCAACGCACCCCGGCTGGCCCCGCTTCGCCCGCCCAGGCCAGACAGAGAGCGATGTCCAGGGAATCGAGACGGGCTTTGCTCTTCCTCATGCTCTCCTGGGCGTAGCGAGCCATGACGCCGGAGAGGCCCGGCGTGAAGCCGGCGAGCAGGATGGTGCTGCCCGCCTTAGCCGCCCGGTCGTGCAGAGCGCGCACCGCTTGCAGATGCCGGGGACGGGTGTTAACGTCCAGGCAATGCACTCCCCGGGCGATGGCTGCTTCCTGCACGTGGGGCGCGGGCTGATCGACACAGACTACAGCCAGCCCCACATCGGCCAGGGCCTCGTTCACCGTCCGCGGGTCGTAGACGTCGAGGTAACGAAATTCAAAGGTGGCGTCCAAAGCCCGTGCCAGTCGAGCGGCCCGGGCCGAACTTCTCCCGCCCACAATCACCCTCTCGCCGTAGCGGTCCCACAGCTCGCGGGTGACGTGGCTTCCCACAGCACCGTAACCGCCTACTATCAGTATTTTATCGCTCATCCTTCTTCTCCTTTCTGCTTAGTGTCTTGGTGGCTTGGTGTTAAGTTTACTACCACGAAGACACAAAGACACCAAGATATCACGAGCCAAGAGCGTTCATACCCCGGATCACCCAAATAATTCATCAAAAACCATCAGCGCACTCCAAAGTGCTCCTAAATAGCAAGCTTTAGCTTGCTTCAGCTTTTAGCCTGGGAGTTGACTCCCAGGCAGCTCTCAAACGCAGGCCACCCCAAACGCCCAACCCTGCCCAGGTGATCAGGCTGATACCCAATCCCACCCACCACGAGGAGGGAGAAAAGACCATGCGCACCTGGTGAGAACCAGGCTCCAGATACATGGCCCGAAAGGCGTAATTGGCCCGCAAGATGGGCGCCCGGCGGCCATCGACCCGGGCTTGCCAGCCGGGATAATAAACCTCGCTGAGAACCAGGTAGCCCTCGGCCGGAGCCTCTACCGTCAGGTCGATCTCGTTCAGGTCGTAAGAGACGATGTCCACCGTAGCGGCTTTGGCCGAAGAAATCTCCAGGGACTTTCCTCCCTCGACCACCACCGTTTGGGCCGGGTCAAAGCCTTCCTGGTGGATGGCGGCAAAGGCCGCTTCCTGATCGTCAACGGCTAGGGCGCGATGCACAAACAGGGCGCGAGGCAGAGCCTTTTCATTGAGATAGACGTTGACCTGTGGATCGCCCTCGAAGACGGGCACGAATTTATCCCAGTCCAGCACCACGTCCTTGCGCCCGACGACGTATTTGGCGTTCAGGAAGTCGTAGAGGGGAGTTGAGCGGCTGCCCATGTTCTCCCAGTAGCGGTCGTAATCGGCCAGGGTCAGGGGGTTGACGATGCCCCACACGTCAAATATATTATACAACAAACTGGCGTCCGGCTGCCAGAGGTGCCAGACCTCGGTGCGGGTATCGAGGCGATAATAATCGCCGTCGGCTTTCAGGAATTCGACGGCTTGCGGATGGTGAAAGCCCGCCGTAGGCTCGACGGGGCCGGTGTCCAGGTAGGCTCCCTGGCTCATCAGATCGACGGCGATTAAAGCGACGGCCAGCACCCCCACAATCCGAGGCCGCAGCCAGCCGTAGCGCCGGGCGTAAAGCAGGGCCAGCCCCAGGATAGCCATGAGCAGCAGGAACATCAGGCCGTTGGCCGCCGAAGTGATGCGCCCGAAGATGCCAGGGTCCTTGTCCTGGGCCATGAGGATGGCCGCGTAAGCCAGGGGCACGGCCACAAGAGCGGCAATAGCCAGCAGCCAGAGGGCCAGTCTCAGGAAGCGGCGGAAAAGAGCCCGCTGACCGGCAGACAACGGATGGCTCAGAGCCTCCAGGCCAATAGCGGCCAGGGCAGCCAGGGCAAAATCCATCAGGTAGACGAACCGGGCCGGAGCCCGCACCCGGTCGAAGCCAGGGAAAAGCTTAAAGAGCCAGCCGTGGACGATGGCGTGGCCCCCCAGAGCCAAAAGCAGAGAGAGCACGGCCAACCCGACCATGAAGCGGACCGTATCGTCCCGCCGCAGCAGGACGGCCAATAGAGCCAGAAACAGAGCCAGGATACCGACGTAACCCACCTCCACCCGCTCCCAGGGGCCCCAGTGGACGGCCGGGTCGCGCCCAAAGAAATTGGGAATGAACAGGCCGATCAGCTTGGCCGGGGGCAGGGCGTACTGGCTGGCCTGCTCGTAACCGAACTGAGCGCGCAGGGTGTGGCCCGTCATCTCGTAGGCGGGCACCAGGGACAGGGCGGCAAGGCCCAGCCCCACTCCCAGGGTCAGGGCGAAAAGGCCGACCAGGGGCAGAAGGTGCCTGGCCCTTTGGCTCCACCCAGGTGCCTGGCACTTTGGAAGTGCCAGGCACCTTAAAGCGCGATAGACAAAATAGAGCGCCAGGCAGAAGACGATGAACAGAAAAGGATGTACGTGCCCGGCCAGGGCCGCCAGGCCCAGAAAGACCCCCGCCCAGGCGGCCAGCCCCGCCCGACGCTCAACCAGGGCACGATGGTAGCACAGGAAGATGAGGGGCAGCCAGGCCCCCACGGCGATCAGGTTCAGGTTGCCGAAGTGGGTGACAAAATAGTCGGAGAACATGAAGGCCACCGCCCCGGCCAGGGCAGGCAGGCTGCCCATCGTCTGGCCCGGCCGCAGGTAGCGCATACAGATGTACATGCAGGCTCCGGCCAGGAAGAAGTGGAAGACGGCCAGCAGTTCCATCGTCCTGTAGGTCAGTTCTGGGGTGAGGAGGAAGAACAACAGATTGACTGGATAGAAGAGGCCCGACTGGATGTCGGCGGCGAAAGGCGCCCCGCCGTAAAGGTAGGGATTCCACAGGGGGATGACTCCCCGCTTGAGACTGCGGGCGGCAAAGCTGTAGGTAGGATACAGGAAAGAGGCCAGGTCGCCGCCGCCGGCCGGCATCCAGGCTTCGGCGGTGAAGAGGATGCGCCAGAAAAAACCCGCCGTAGCCAGGGCCAGCACCGCCAGGGCCAGCACGTCGCGCCGATAAGTATCGCCGAGCCAGCCGCGCCGCCCCAGATAATACACGACGGCGTAACCCACCAGCCACAGCCCGGCCAATAACAAAAGAGCCGTGAAGCTCAAGTTCTCACTCCTCGATAGTATTCACGGTTCTGATCGTATCCTCTTTCTCCTTTCTTGTCAAGTCTGATCGCGGAAGCGCGGAGGGCGCGGAGAACGCGGAAGCTTCCGCGCCTTCCATCCCTCCCCATCCTCCGCGCTCCAATTGCATCTATTGACATTTATTTTACAGTCGTATTGACGATGGACGAATAGTATTGTATAATGGTAGTGTAAATTTCGGTGCTCATAGGGCGACTGAATATGTTGGGCAGCGCGACTACACTTTGATGAGTGAGAGCTTAGAAAGGCAAGTAGTATGGATGATCGAATCCCAATCCCAAAAGGGCTGAGAGATGACCTTGTATCATTAGCAGAACGTTACAAAAGATTCCGTCGGCTGGAGGCGGAGCGGTTTGAGTTGGGATGGGATGCTCCATCATCACTTATCGAGGAAATGGAGGAAATCGGTCAAAATATGGTGGACCCGTGGGATAAATTTGTAAAATCTATTATATATATTGAGCGTCAATTTGCAATGCTAATTACTCCAAAATTATTCAAAAAGCGAGATTTTACCATTGATGATAATCTTTGTTTCGTGCTTATGCCCTCTGGTGATTCGACCTTGGAGCAAATGTACAAGGACCACGTCAAAAAGACCGTGGAAAGCTGCGGTCTGAAGTGCCGTCGGGCTTATGACATTTTCAGCACTAACCCTATCATCGAAGATATTTGGAAGGGAATCAACCAGGCCCGGATTATCATCGCCGAGCTAACGGATCGCAACCCCAACGTCTTTTACGAAGTGGGCATTTGCCACACTCTGGGCAAGGACGTGATTTTGCTTACCCAATCGATAGACGATGTGCCCTTTGATCTTCGTTTCATACGGTGTATTATCTACAACTACACACCACAAGGGGCTCTGAAACTAGAGGAGGCTCTCTGTCGGACCATTAAATCATTGTTAAGAGACGAATAGCGATCAGATTATTCGATTAAGGAGATGGAGACATGAGCGATCTAAATATAGAAGAGTTGGATTACCAACGCGAACTGTTGCAAGCACATCTCAGAAGGCTCCAGCATCTGGAGTTGCGACAAGCTAAATTCGGAGCAAATGCCCCCCCGGAAGTTGCCATGGAGATCGAAGAACTTCGTCAGAAGATAGCGATCCTGAAGGCAAAGATAGGGGAACCCGAAACGGAAGTAGAACTGACGAGGGAGGGTGAGCGGGTTAAGGTTTACCGGAGTAGGGTAGAAAAAAATCAAGTAGCGGTCATCGTGAACATCAGCCGTGACATTCAGCCCTATGTCATGGACTTTCTACGAGGAGAGGGAATCGATGCCGAGGTCGTGGTGATCGCCACTCCTCAAGAGCTTAAAGATGACAAAGAGGAATGGGAGGACTTCGTTACCGAGCTTTTCCAGCAACTCAGCACAACTATACAACAAATTGGAGCCAGGCCAATCCACTTGTTCATCTCCGCTCCAGCGAGCCTAGCTTTTGCAGTGGGATGTATGTTGGGTACCCATTACCGTCTGCATCTTTATCAATGGTTCCCGACTGTAGGGAGCTATGAGAAAATCATAGAAGTGCGTCGTGAGTTGCTCTTTCCGAAGCCTGAGTAGCCTGAGAGAGACTGAGCACGCTGGCAATTGCATGAAGAATAGGGGTTCTTTCAGTCCGCAAGCTAAAAAGCAGAGGAGGATCCGCCTATGAAAATCTATTGCAGCATCGACGGCGACCGTATCGGGGCACGCATCGAGGTGAAGTTGCTTCAGGAAAATTTAGCTGAAGCGAAAGAATTGAGCGACCGCGTGAACGCGGCGATGCGAGAGATTGTAGAACGCATCAAAGCCACCGGTGGCAAGCTCATCTTTTGGGGCGGAGACAGTATATTCGCGGAGTTTGATGAAGGGTTCGATGAGAATTTACGTGAAGAGTTATCGCAATTATTTTCTGAACGAACCGGCTGCACCATCTCTATAGGGACCGGCAACACTCCTCTGGAAGCCTATTTAAAGCTGAAGAGGCAAAAGATAGAGAAAGGATCGAGCAAAAATTCTAATGAAAGCAAATATTTCTGATTTACCTGCTCCTAAAGCTGCTCAGGTTCACCTGCGAATAGACATCCAGGCTGAGTTCAATATCACGCCCTTTGTCGCCCGCCAAAAAGCTAACGTCTTCCTTCTCATGCGGGTTGGCAACCTGCTTTCGGCTGGAGAGCCTGAGTTGGTCGTCGATAATGAGGAGTTCGTATGGAGACTGCCGATTATCTACTCCACTCCCAGCCAGGGCCAGTTGGGAAAAGTGGGCGAGGTCGCTGTGAACGTAGAGACAGGCGAAGTTAGCCTGGTAGAGCCTGGTTCGATAGAACAGTTGGAGAGCAAGGTTGAAAAGCTATTTGGCGGTTCCGCACTACAGGCAGGAGAAGGACAATAGCTGTCTGCCCGCTTGCGTCAGAATGATTTTAGCTTTCTACGATAAGGAGTTGGCAGAGAGCGACTTGCGAGATATCCTGAGGACGAAGTGGAGTGGAACGAGCCCAGCCAACGCTGTGTACCTCTCAGAGCTTGGCTATTTCCCTACCTTTCTGCATTCCTCCCTTGACGAGTTAAAGCGATGTCTCGATCGAAGCACTCCTGTTATCGTTTTTCTCTGGACGAATTGGTTGAGCTACTGGTCAGCCTCATACATGCATTCCGTGGTAGTTATTGGGATGAGCGAGGATACTGTGGTGGTCAACGACCCTTATTTCGAGGATCATCCCCAGCAAATTCCTATTGCAGAGTTTCAGAAAGCATGGGCTGCGGCTGATAATTTTCTCATTCGGCTCCAACGAGAGATCGAATGAGACAGTAAATCACCTCGCCATCTCTCTCACCGCCTCGATAGCCTCCTCCACCCCCTCGGCAGTATTGAAGTCGCTCAGCCCAAAGCGCACCGTCCCCGCTGGAAAGGTGCCCAGGGTGCGGTGGGCGGCTGGAGCGCAGTGCAGCCCCACCTTATCCCGGTTGCGGCTGGCCTTGTGCCAGGCACGCCGCCCGACCTTATGTCGGCGGTTAAATGTAAGGGTAAGGTTGTCAAACAGTCCTGCTGTTGTGGTAGTGTGTCCTTCTCGGTTGAAATGCGCCCCTTCCTCAGTTAGCGGGATGGCCCTGTCGTTGACATTATTTGGAAGGTTTTTGGAAGGTGGGCAGGGCATTTTGTAAGGCGGTTGGAAGGCGGGGGTGGTATAATGGGTAGTGTTGACAAATCAGGAAAATCATTTATTATAGGGGTTGTGATTTATGAGCCTCTATAGGCCAGGGAGCAGAAATGGACACCAGAAAGGGATACAGTCTCCGAACCTACGCTACGGCAGGAGACATCGCCGCCGGGCTGGCCGAGTTGAACGCTCTCACCTTTGGCACCTACGAGGGAGAGTTGGCCCTCTCCGACGAGGAATTCATGCGCTGGCACCTGACCTGGCCGGGAATAGACCCGGCGCTGAGCCTGGTCGCTCTGACCCAGGGGCAGGTGGTGTCCAATGTCTCCCTGATGGTGGCGGAGGTGCGGCTGGCCGGTCGGTCGGCCAGGGTGGGGCTGATCGATCTGGTAATGACCCATCCAGACCACCGTGGCCGGGGGCTGGCCCGCTGGTTGCTGGAAGAATGTCTCGCTCGCGTCTCTCGACAACGTGGTTTCGACGCCGCTTTTCTCTACGCAGAAGCTGACTCCATCGCTTTTCACCTCTACCGCAAGCTGGGGTTTGTATCCTGGGCCGAGGTCAACTGGTACACTCTTTCTGCCGCTGGCCCAGGGCCAAGCGGCTTCCGGCCCAAGGCCGAGCGGCTTCCCTATCCGGGGCCGCCCCTGGCCTTTCGTCGAGCAGGCGCCGCCGATCGCGAGCGGCTGAAAATTTTTATCAACGATTATTACGCCGCTCACGACAGTTTCATCCCCCTGGACGATGCCCTTTGGCGCTGGCGAAAGGAAGACCGTCTTCCTTCCATACCGACCACCGTCTATCTCCTGGAAGACGAGCAAGGGAGCCTGCAAGCCACCGCCACGCTTTGCGCTGCCCCTTTGAACGAGGAGCACGGTGTACAAACGACCTATATCCTGACGGACGTAGCCTTCGATAGTTCTTACACGTCCCAGGGCGCGGCCGAGCTATTGAGCGCCTTGCTAACGTCGGAGCTGCCATCGGGAGCGCCGATAGTGACCGTGTGCGGAGCCACCGACTACCGCTTGTGTACCCTCTTTGAGAGCTGTGGCTTCCAGCAGGATGGGAGTGAACCAGCTCTGCTTCTCCCCCTGAGCGCGGTGGGCCAGAAGGCCCTGGCAGAAGGTCCACGGCCGCTGTATACTCTCAGCGAGTCGCTGATAGGGGTGTAGAACAACGGATTACGTCAGGTAGCAAGTATGGTTTGTCTTTCTGCCAAATTTGAGGTAAAATAAATGGGACAAATATCAAAGGGGGTTATAGCATGTCTGAAGTCGTGGCCCAAACCGTCTACTTTGAGAAACCAGGTGCGGCCAACACCGAGCGCACCCTGGCAATAGCCAAAAAACGGGCCGAAGAGTTAGGGATCAAGACCATCCTGGTAGCCAGCACCCAGGGAGACACCGGCATACGGGCCGTGGAACTCTTTCGGGGCTGCAAAGTCATCGCCGTCACCCATTCAACAGGCTTTGTGAAACCCAACTTTCAGGAGTTGACCGACGAAACCCGGGCGGCCATCGAGTCCGCCGGCGGCAGGGTACTGACCTGCCAGCACGCCTTTGGTGGGGTAGGGCGGGCCGTGCGTAAAAAACTGAACACCTACGAGTTAGAAGAGATCGTGGCTCATACCCTGCGTATTTTCGGTGAAGGTACGAAAGTGGCGTTTGAAATAGCTCTGATGGCCGCCGACGCCGGACTGGTGCGCACCGACGAGGAGATCATCGTCATCGGCGGGACCGGACGGGGAGCGGATACGGCCATTATCATGCGTCCCGCCAACGCCCAGACGTTCTTCGACATAGAAATTTTAGAGTTCCTGTGCCGGCCGGGCGGGAGCGGCCTGACCAGGGTGTGAAGCCACCTGAATTAAAAACGATGCGTATTCTGTGGAGGTTGTTAAGCTATCTAAAACCGTATTGGCGGCGGGCGGTAGTAACCTATTTCTGCCTGCTGACTACTATGGCCCTGGGGCTGATCATCCCCTGGCTGATCAAGCAGGTTATCGACGTAGGGCTGGCCGGAGAGCAGAGCCATTTTCTCATCCTGGCGGCCCTGGCTATGATTGGGATCAGCCTGATCAAGATTCTTTTCGCTTTTGGTCGCATCTACCTGTCGGAGTGGCTTTCCCACCGCGCGGCCTACGACCTGCGCAACGCTTTCTACGATCACGTTCAACGTCTTTCGTTCGCTTACCACGACAGGGCCCAGACAGGGGGATTGATGTCGCGGGCCACCAGCGACGTAGAGGCCGTTCAACGCTTCATCAGCGTGGGCCTGATGGAGAGCGCCAACGCGGCTTTGCTGCTTATCGGCATTCTGGTTATCCTTTTCGCCACCGACTGGCAGTTGGCCCTGATCACGCTGGCCCCCCTGCTGGTGGTGGCCCTGGTTGCCATCCGGCTGGGGCGTTTCATCCGCCCCATGTTCAAGACCCTCCAGCAGCAATTTGCCCTGGTCAGTACCATTTTGCAGGAAAACCTGGTGGGGGTGCAGGTGGTCAAGGCCTTCGCCCGTGAGGATTACGAGAGCGACAAATTCTCCGACGCCAACCAGGAGTTGATGGCCCAACGGCTGGCCCTCGTCCGACTGTGGTCCAGCAACTTTCCCCTGACGTTTTTTCTGATCAGCGTAGGCACGGCCCTCATCCTGTGGTTCGGGGGACAGCGGGTGGTGGCCGGGCGGCTAAGCGTAGGCACTCTGGTGGCTTTTACCAGCTACCTGATCATGTTGTCTATGCCCATCCAGCGTTTGGGGTGGCTGATCAACATCGCCGCCGGCGCTTTAGCTTCGGGCGAACGCCTCTTCGAGATACTGGACAGCGGTTCAGACGTGGAGGAAACAGAGGGGGCCATCGAGTTGCCGCCTCTGGAGGGCCGGGTACGGTTTGAAAACGTCTCTTTTGGCTACGACTCTGAGCGGCTGATCCTGGAGGACATCTCGTTTGAAGCCCAGCCAGGACAGACGATCGCCTTGCTGGGAGCCACAGGCTCAGGCAAGAGCACCATCATCAACCTTATCCCTCGTTTCTACGACGTGACCGCCGGACGGGTGACCGTTGACGGTTACGACGTTCGCCACGTGAGCCTGAAGTCGCTGCGTCGTCAGATAGGGATCGTTTTGCAAGACAGCCTGCTCTTTTCCATGACCATCCGGGAAAATATCGCCTACGGTCGGCCCGAGGCTCCGATGGAAGAAATTATAGCCGCCGCCAAAGCAGCCGGGGCCCACGACTTCATCGTCTCCTTTCCCGAAGGCTATGAAACCCTGGTCGGCGAGCGGGGCATCACTCTCTCCGGCGGACAACGCCAGCGGATAGCCATCGCCCGTGCCCTGTTGATGGAGCTTCGGATCCTGATCCTGGACGACTCCACTTCCAGCGTGGATACCGAGACAGAATACATCATCCAACAAGCTCTGACCGCTCTAATGGAAGGACGCACCTCTTTCGTCATTGCCCAGCGTCTAACCACGGTCATCAACGCCGACGTCATCCTGGTTCTGGCGGAGGACCGCGTCGCCGAACAAGGCAGCCATCAAGAACTGCTGGCCCTGGGCGGCCTTTATAAAGAGATATACGATCTTCAGCTCCGGGACCAGGAGCAGATGCGGAGGGAGATACTGTGTTTACAGGAGGAGGTGGAAGATAGACCAGCCTGGCGCGCGCCCGTGAAGATAAATGCTGAAGGATTTATCCCTCAATAAACGTGGACGGGCTGCACCCCCTGGCGGAGATGACCATTGCTGCGCCAGCCACCAGGGCGCAGCCGCGATGGCGGCGGAGGATTTCAGGATTTGTAAATGAGGAGTGGGCTCACGCCCCTCCATAAAAACAATACTAAATACTATATGAGGAGAGTAAAAAATAAGATGGAGATCAAAAGACCTACTTTGAACGACCTGGACCTGAGCCTGGGCAAGCGCACCAGGCTGCATCGACTCCTGTACGAGCATGGGCCGCGCAACGGCACCCTGCTGTTCCTGCCCATCGACCAGGGGTTGGAGCATGGCCCTATGGATTTCTTCCCTAACCCGGACAGCGAGGATCCCGAGTTCCAGTTGCGCCTGGCCAAAGAAGGCGGCTACTCCGGTATCGTGTTCCACATCGGCCTGGCTACCAAGTACATGCGTGATTACGTGGGCGATGTGCCGCTAATCCTCAAACTCAACGGCAAGACCAGCATCCCGCCCGATAACTACGCCCTCTCGCCCCAGACGGCTACCGTGGAGGATGCCGTGCGCCTGGGGGCCGACGCGGTAGGGTACACCATCTACGTGGGCTCGCCTGCCCAGTCTGAGGATTTCATCCAGTTCCACAAAATCCGTGCCGACTGCGAACGCTATGGCATGCCCATCATCGTCTGGGCCTATCCGCGCGGCGAGGCGGTGGAGACCGAAAAAGTGGGCGGACGAGATAGCCTCTACGCCGTGGACTACGCGGCTCGCGTGGCCGACGAACTGGGGGCCGACATAGTAAAACTGAACGTCCCCAAGTTCGCCACCGCTAAAGAGCGAGGTCGCAAACCATACGATGGCCTGGAGGGCATCGATTACTTCAAGGCGGTGCAAAGGGTAGTGCAATCGGCCGGTAAGACCCTGGTGCTCTTCTCCGGCGGCAGCAAGATCGGCGACGAAGACCTGCTGGAGAAAGCCCACATCTGCATGGAGGCCGGAGCCACGGGGCTTATCTTCGGCCGTAACATGTGGCAGCGTCCCTTTGAAGAGGGCCTGGCTATGACGGCCAAAATCAAAGAAATGATGATGAAGTTCGGGGCCTAAAACAGCGCCCGGCTCAGAGTCACAGAGAGCTGCTGGCAGTTAGCTACCAGTAATGCTCTCTGTGACAAACTACCCTGATCTATATCCCATCCTTACCCCAGGATAAAATCCCTCCCCGAGCATCAATGACAAAAAGGATATGTTCAAAATGAAATCGACTGAGAAAACACGCATTGGACTAACCACTCCCGACATTACGCTGCCCTTCTTCGTGGTCCTGAGCAAAGCAGCCGAGGAGAAGGCCGCCGAGTTAGGCATCGAGCTGGTCCCCATGCACCTTACCGCGTATGAAGCGGCCGGGCAGATAGCGATCCTCGAGGATTTGGTGCGCCAGAAAGTGGATGCTATCGTCATTGCGCCCGTGGACTCACAAAGCCTCGTTCCGGCCATAGAAGAAGCCAACCAGGCCGGCATCCCGGTCGTCGCCGTGGACGTGGAGGTATGGGGCGGAGAGATCGCCTGCTCGGTGCAGACCGACAACCTCAAGGGCGGGGAGCTGGCCGGGGAGTACATCGCCCAACAGTTGGGATACAGGGGCAAAGTAATCAACATTGGGGGCTCCCAGGCCGATCAGGCCTTCCTCCATCGTTCGGAAGGGATGTGCAACGTTCTGGACCGCTACGAGGACCTGGAGGTCGTCTATGAAAAGGAAACCGGTTGGACGGTGGAAGAGGGACGGCAGGTCACAGCCGAGGCCTTACGCGCCCACCCCGAGGCCGAGGCCCTGTTTGCCGTCAACGACCCGCTGCTGCTGGGCGCCCTCCAGGCCGTCAAAGAAGCAGGGAAGCTGGACCAGATGCTAATCGTGGGCTTCGACGTTCTTCCCGAAGTCCTGGTGCTCATCGACAAAGGTGAGATCGACGCCAGCGTGCAGCAGTTCCCGGACAGGATGGGAGCGATGGGGGTGGAGATGGCCTTCAAAGCTGTACGCGGCCAGGAAGTCCCACCCGAAGTGAGTATCGACGTGGCCCTCATCAGCCAGGACAACGTACACCAGGCGGCTATAGATAACGTGCAGGCTTCGGCTGGCCTGACCCAGGACCTGATCCAGGCCAGGATCAAAACCGAAACGATGAACGACCAACTCCTGGCCCTCCATCAGTTGGCCGTCAAGATAAACACCCGCCCCGACCTGGAAACCCTCCTGCAAGAGGTTGCGTATGGAGCCATGAACTTGCTGAGGGCAGACACCGGGGCTATACTCCTCCTGGATGAAAAACGGGAAGTGCTGACTATCAGGGCCAGCTATGGCCTGAGCCACAAAGTGGTGGAAAGCACCCGTGACAGAGTGGGAGAGAGCATCGCCGGCCGGGTGGTGCAGGAGGGACAGGCTATCATCGCCAACGACCTCCCCAACAATCCCGTGTTCTACAACCCTGCTGCCCAGGATGAGGGTCTGCTGGCCTGCATCAGCACCCCCATGATCGTAGGAGAAGAGATCATCGGCACCCTGGACGTACACAGCAAAACAGAGCGCCAGGCTTTCAACCAGGATCACCTTCAGATTCTTTCTCTGCTGGCCAACCAGGCAGCTACGGCCCTGGAAAACGCCCGCCTTATGGCACAGATACAAAGACAAAGCCAGGAGATCATCGATGCCCAGCGTCAGGCCCTCCGCGAGCTGTCTACCCCTATCGTGCCTATCAGCGACGAGATCATCGCTATGCCTCTCACCGGCAGCATAGACACCGCCCGCGCTCAGCAGATCATGGAGGCCCTGCTGACAGCCATCAGCCACTACCAGGCCGAAGTGGTGATCATCGACATCACCGGGGTGCCGGTGGTCGATACCGGGGTAGCCAACCACCTGTTGCAGACCGCCCAGGCAGCCAGGCTGCTGGGAGCGCGGGTGGTGCTGACCGGCATCGCTCCCGAAGTGGCCCAGACCATCGTGAGCCTGGGGGTGGATTTGTCGAGCATCGTCACCAGGGGCGATCTCCAGAGCGGCATCGAATATGCGCTGGGGCTGGCGCAGAAACGCATCGTGGCCCTTTAGAGCCTGTCCGAAAAGGCGCAACCAATTTCATATCCCCATCCCAGTATAAAATCTCTCCCCGCGTATTCAGACAAGGAAGGGAGAATTATGAAACCAAACGAGAACTTACGAATTGGGTTAACTATTACTGACATTACACTGCCCTTCTTTGTTATCCTCAGCAAAGCAATCGAAAAGAAGGCCGCCGAGTCAGGCATCGAGCTGATCGCCGTCCATCCTGCCGCGTATGACGCGGCCGAACAGATAGCGATCATCGAGGACTTCGTGCGCCAGAAAGTGGATGCTATCATCGTTGTGGCCGTGGACTCACGGAGCATCGTCCCGGCGGTAGAAGAGGCCAACCAGGCCGGCATCCCGGTCGTCGCCGTGGATAAGGAGATATGGGGCGGGGAGATCGCCTGCACGGTACAGACCGACAACGTCAAGGGCGCAGAGTTGGCCGCCGAGTACATCGCCGAACGGCTGGGATACAGAGGCAGGGTGATCAACATCCAGGGCCCCCAGTTGCAGCAGACCGCCCTCCACCGTTCGGGGGGGCTGCACAGCGTTCTGGATCGCTATCCGGACCTGGAGGTCGTCTTTGAACGGGAAGCCGGTTGGGCGGTGGAAGACGGGCGGCAGGCCACAGCCGAGGCCCTACGCGCCCACCCCGAGGCCGAGGCCCTGTTTGCCAACAACGACCCGCTGCTGCTGGGCGCCCTCCAGGCCGTCAAAGAAGCGGGCAAGCTGGGCCAGCTAGTGATGGTGGGCTTCGACGCCATTCCCGAAGTCCTGGTGCTCATTGACAAGGGTGAGGTCGATGCCAGCGTTCAGCAGTTCCCGATCAAGATGGGAGAAATAGGGGTGGAGATGGCCCTCAAAGCTATCCGCGGCGAGGAAATCCCGGCCCGGATCGATACCGGCACGGTCCTCGTCAGCCGGGACAACGTACACCAGGCAGCCATGGACAATCTGCAAGCTTTGGCCGATTTGAGCCGGGACCTGATCCAGGCCAGGATCAAAACCGAAACGATGAACGCCCAACTCCTGGCCCTCCACCAGTTGGCCGTCAAGATAAACACCCATCCCGACCTGGGAACCCTCCTGGAAGAGATCGTGCAGGGGGCGGTGAGCCTGCTGAAAGCGGACGCCGGGGCTATACTCCTCCTGGACGAAAAACGGGAAACACTGACTATCAGGGCCAGTTATGGCCTGAGCGCCAGAGTAGTGGAAGGCACCCGTGATAGATTGGGAGAGAGCATCGCCGGCCGGGTGGTGCAGGACGGACAGGCCATTATCGCCAACGACCTCCCCAACAATCCCTTGTTCTACAACCCTTCTGCCCAGGATGAGGGTCTGCTGGCCTGCATCAGCACCCCCATGATCGTGGGGGGAGAGATCATCGGCACCCTGGACGTACACAGCAAAACAGAGCGCCAGGCTTTCAGCCAGGATCACCTCCAGATCCTCTCTCTGCTGGCTAACCAGGCAGCCACGGCCCTGGAGAACGCCGGCCTTATGGCACAGCTACAAAGACAAAGCCGGAAGATCATCGATGCTCAGAGTCAGGCCCTCCGCGAGCTATCCACCCCTATCGTGCCTGTCAGCGACGAGATCATCGCTATGCCTCTCACCGGCAGCATAGACACCGCCCGCGCTCAGCAGATCATGGAGGCCCTGCTGACAGCCATCAGCCACTACCAGGCCGAAGTGGTGATCATCGACATCACCGGGGTGCCGGTGGTCGATACCGGGGTAGCCAACCACCTGTTGCAGACCGCCCAGGCAGCCAGGCTGCTGGGAGCGCGGGTGGTGCTGACCGGCATCGCTCCCGAAGTGGCCCAGACCATCGTGAGCCTGGAGGTGGATTTGTCGAGCCTCGTCACCAGGAGCGATCTCCAGAGCGGCATCGAATATGCGCTGGGGTTGGTGCAGAAGCGCATCGTGGCCCTTTAGAGCCTATCCGCCAAACGCAACCAAATATACCCCGTCCCCAGCTAACCCAGGATTTCCTACATTAACAATAAAATAATAATACAAAGGAGAGCACAACCATCATGAAATCAACGAAATCAACTGAGAACGTACGCATTGGGCTGACCCTTGACGACATTACACTACCCCTCACGTTTATCGAAGGCAAAGCAGCCCAGGAGAAGGCCGCCGAGTTGGGCATCGAACTGATCGCTGCTCATCCTGCCAGGTACACCGCCGCCGAACAAATGCCGATCATCGAGGATTTCGTGCGCCAGAAAGTGGATGCTATCATCATTGCCGCCGTGGACTCAAATGGCATCGTCCCGGCCGTAGAAAAAGCCAACCAGGCTGGCATCCCGGTCGTCGCCATTGACGTGGGGATATGGGGCGGGGAGATCGCCTGCACGGTACAGACCGACAACGTCAAGGGCGCAGAGTTGGCTGCCGAGTACATCGCCGAACGGCTGGGATACAGAGGCAAAGTGATCAGCATTGAGGGGCCCCAAGTTGCGCAGGTCGGCTTTCAGCGCTCGGAGGGATTGCACCACGTTCTGGACCGCTACCCAGACCTGGAAGTCGTCTTCGAACGGGAAACCAGTTGGTCGGCGGAAGAGGGACAACAGGCAATGGCCGAGGCCCTACGCGCCCACCCCGAGGCCGGGGCCCTGTTTGCCGCTGGTGACCCGATGCTGCTGGGCGCTCTCCAGGCCATCAAAGAAGCGGACAAGCTGGGCCAGCTAGTGATGGTGGGCTTCGACGCCATTCCCGAAGTCCTGGTGCTCATTGACAAGGGTGAGGTCGATGCCAGCGTTCAGCAGTTCCCGATCAAGATGGGAGAAATAGGGGTGGAGATGGCCCTCAAAGCTATCCGCGGCGAGGAAATCCCGGCCCGGATCGATACCGGCACGGTCCTCGTCAGCCGGGACAACGTACACCAGGCAGCCATGGACAATCTGCAAGCTTTGGCCGATTTGAGCCGGGACCTGATCCAGGCCAGGATCAAAACCGAAACGATGAACGCCCAACTCCTGGCTCTCCACCAGTTAGCCACCCAGATAAACACTCGCCCTGACCTGGGAACCCTCCTGGAGGAGATTGCGTATGGAGCCATGAACTTGCTGAAGGCAGAGGCCGGGGCTATACTCCTCTTGGATGACAAACGGGAAGCGCTGACCATCAGGGCCAGTTGCGGCCTGAGCCACAAAGTGGTGGAAGGCACCCATGATAGATTGGGAGAGAGCATCGCCGGCCGGGTGGCGCAGGAGGGACAGGCTATCATCGCCAACGACCTCCCCAACAATCCCCTGTTCTACAACCCCTCTGCCCAGGATGAGGGTCTGCTGGCTATCGTCAGCACCCCCATAATCGTGGGCGGAGGGATCATCGGCACCCTGGACGTACACAGCAAAACAGAGCGCCAGGCTTTCAGCCAGGATCACCTTCAGATCCTCTCTCTGCTGGCTAACCAGGCAGCTACGGCCCTGGAAAACGCCCGCCTTATGGAACAGATACAAAGACACAGCCAGGAGATCATCGACGCCCAGCGTCAGGCCCTCCGCGAGCTATCCACCCCTATCGTGCCTATCAGCGACGAGATCATTGCCCTGCCGCTCATCGGCAGTATAGATACCACCCGCGCCCAGCAGGTCATGGAGGCCCTGCTGACAGCCATCAGCCACTACCAGGCCGAAGTGGTGATTATCGACATCACCGGGGTGCCGGTGGTCGATACCGGGGTAGCCAACCACCTGTTGCAGACCGCCCAGGCGGCCAGGCTGTTAGGGACGCGGGTGGTGCTGACCGGCATCGCTCCTGAGGTAGCGCAGACCATCGTCAGCCTGGGGGTGGAGTTGGTGGGCCTCGTCACCAAGAGCGATCTCCAGAGTGGTATTGAATATGCGCTGGGCCTGGTGCGGAAACGCATCGTAGCCCTTTAGAGCCTGCCCGAAAAGGCGCCTCCAATTCCATCCCCCCCTCCCCCCAGGCTAAAATCTCTCCCCGTGTGTTAAGAAAGGGGGGTGTTACCACTATGAAATCGACCGAGAACGTACGCATTGGACTGACTGTTTCTGACATTACGCTGCCCTACTTCGTGGTCCTGAGCAAAGCAGCCGAGGAGAAAGCCGCCGAGTTAGGCGTCGAGCTGGTCTCCGCTCACCTTACCGCGTATGACGCCGCCGGGCAGATAGCGATCGTCGAGGATTTGGTGCGTCAGAAAGTGGATGCTATCGTCGTTGCGCCCGTGGACTCACAAAGCCTCGTTCCGGCGGTAGAAAAAGCCAACCAGGCCGGCATCCCGGTCGTCGCCGTGGACGTGGAGATATGGGGCGGAGAGATCGCCTGCTCGGTACAGACCGACAACGTTAAGGGCGGGGAGCTGGCCGGGGAGTACATCGCCGAACGGCTGGGATACAGAGGCCAGGTAATCAACATTCGGGGCTCTCAGCTTGATCAGGCCGACCTCCACCGTTCGGAGGGGCTGCACCACGTTCTGGACCGCTATCCGGACCTGGAGATCGTCTTTGAAGGGGAAGCCCTCGGGTGGACGGTGGAAGGTAGTCGGCAGGCCACAGCCGAGGCTCTGGGCGCCCACCCCGAGGCCGAGGCCCTGTTTGCCAACAACGACCCGATGCTTCGGGGCGCTTTCCAGGCCGTCAAAGAAGCGGGCAAGCTGGGCCAGCTAGTAATGGTGGGCTTCGACGTTCTTCCCGAAGTCCTGGTGCTCATCGACAAAGGTGAGATCGATGCCGGCGTGCAGCAGTTCCCGGACAGGATGGGAGCCGTAGGGGTGGAAATGGCCTTCAAAGCTATCCGCGGCGAGGAAGTCCCACCCGAAGTGAGTATCGGCGTGGCCCTCATCAGTCGGGACAACGTACACCAGGCGGCCATGGATAACCTGCAAGCTTTGGCCGGTCTGACCCAGGACCTGATCCGCGCCAGGGCCGAAGCCGAAAGGATGAACGCCCAACTACAACGGCAAAGCCAGGAGATCATCGAGGCCCAGCGTCAGGCCCTCCGCGAGCTGTCCACCCCTATCGTGCCTATCAGCGACGAGACCATTGCCCTGCCGCTCATCGGCAGCATAGACACCGCCCGCGCCCAGCAGATCATGGAGGCCCTGCTGACAGCCATCAGCCACTACCAGGCCGAAGTGGTGATCATCGACATCACCGGGGTGCCGGTGGTCGATACCGGGATAGCCAACCACCTGTTGCAGACCACCCAGGCAGCCAGGCTGTTGGGAGCACGAGTAGTTCTGACCGGCATCGCTCCCGAAGTGGCCCAGACCATCGTGAGCCTGGGGGTGGATCTGTCTAGCATCGTCACCAGGAGCAACCTCCAGAGCGGCATCGAATATGCGCTGGGCCTGGTGCGGAAGCGCATCGTGGCCCTTTAGAGCCTACCCGAAAAAGCGCAACCAAATCTATATCCCATCCCCACCCTGGGATAAAATCTCTCCCCGCGCATTAAGAATATGGTAGAATAAGAATATGAAACTTTGCTCTGAAACAAGAGCTTTTGCTACCCCAGCGAATCTCAGGAGTCTTTCTTTATGTTTTGTTTAGGTTTCATTTATGTCGGTTTTATCTTACTCCCTTATAATAGATGGTAAGTAGTGTCCTCGGACATTAGGATTTGGGGGCGTGATCAGACCGTTGTTTTCAACGTCCTGGCCCTCAAGTTAACGGCATTGAGATCCCTCCCTATTAAGTTAAGAAAGGAAGGCCGTTACCACTATGAAATCGACTAAGAACGTATGTATTGGACTGACTCTTTCTGACATTACGCTGCCCTTCTTCGTTCTCATTAACAAAGCGGCCGAGGAGAAGGCCGCCGAGTTGGGCATCGAACTGACCGCTGCTCATCCTGCCGCGTATACCGCGGCCGAGCAGATATCGATCATCGAAGATTTCGTGCGCCGGAAAATGGACGCTCTCATCATCGGGGCCGCGGACTCAAAGGGCATCGTCCCGGCGGTAGAAAAAGCCAACCAGGCTGGCATCCCGGTCATCGCCGTTGACGTGGAGATATGGGGTGGGGAAGTCGCCTGCACAGTACAGACCGACAACATCAAGGGCGCGGAGTTGGCCGCCGAGTACATCGCCGAACGTTTGGGATACAAAGGCCAGGTAATCAACATTCAGGGCCCTCAGACTCATCAGACCGGCCTTCACCGTTCGGAGGGGCTGCACCACGTTCTGGACCGCTATGGGGACCTGGAGGTAGTCTTTGAACGGGAAGCCGGCTGGACGAGGGAAGGTGGTCGGCAGGCCACAGCCGAGGCCCTACACGCCCACCCTGATGCCGAGGCCCTTTTTGCCGCCGACGACCCGATGCTGCTGGGCGCTCTCCAGGTTGTCAAATCAGCGGGCAAGCTGGGCCAGATGGTAATGGTGGGCTTCGACGCCCTTCCTGAAGTCCTGGTGCTCATCGACAAAGGTGAGGTTGATGCCAGCGTGCAGCAGTTTCCGGACAGGATGGGAGCCTTAGGGGTGGAAATGGCCCTCAAAGTCATCCGCGGAGAGGAAGTCCCGGCCCGCGTCGATACCGGCACGGCCCTCATCAGCCGGGACAACATACACGAGGCGGCCATGGATAACCTGCAAGCTTTGGCCGGTCTGACCCAGGACCTGATCCGCGCCAGGGCCGAAGCCGAAACGATGAACACCCAACTCCTGGCTCAGCGTCAGGCCCTCCATGAGCTATCTACCCCTATCGTGCCTATCAGCGATGAGATCGTTGCCATGCCGCTCATCGGCAGTATAGACACCGCCCGCGCCCAGCAGATCATGGAGGCCCTGCTGACAGCCATCAGCCACTACCAGGCCGAAGTGGTGATCATCGACATCACCGGGGTGCCGGTGGTCGATACCGGGATAGCCAACCACCTGTTGCAGACCACCCAGGCAGCCAGGCTGTTGGGAGCACGAGTAGTTCTGACCGGCATCGCTCCCGAAGTGGCCCAGACCATCGTGAGCCTGGGGGTGGATCTGTCTAGCATCGTCACCAGGAGCAACCTCCAGAGCGGCATCGAATATGCGCTGGGCCTGGTGCGGAAGCGCATCGTGGCCCTTTAAACGCGAAACCAGATGCTCGATACTCGATCAGGGCCCGCCGTCGGATGAGTCCTGGGAACGCGGGGTGATGTGCGAAAGGACGATGTAGGCCAGAGTCGAGTACAGGAGTACCTGAAAGCCCAGTTTGAACAAGGGCAGATGCCAGGGCTGTATCATGCCCAAAATGCCCAGGAATAAGCCCGCGATAATACACCGGATCAGGAATGAGTAGAGGCGCTCATTCATAGCTATAACTCCCACTGTATCGGGTGCCTGGCCCCTTGGAAGTGCCAGGCACCTGTTTTCTGTTCTCTCACACCAACGCCTGTTCCGTCTCTGGATCAAAGACGTGCACCCGATCCAGATCCGGCATGAGCCAGACAGGTTGACCTGGCTCAAGCTTGACGTCGGGAGGAGCCTTCACCTTGACCGTATCCTCCCCCAACTGCACATCCACGATCGTACGGTCGCCGAGCGGTTCGAGGACGAACACCGTCCCCGCCAGGTCGCCGGGTGAGGTTGCAGCCACCGCTTCCGTGGTTGGTTGTGGCTCCAACTTCAGAGCCAGGTCTTCCGGGCGGATGCCCAGGATCACTCGTTCGCCGCCGGCCTTGCGGATAGCCTCGCGCACTCCAGCCGGGACGGGTATGGCCCAATTATCCTCCGGGGCTTCCCGATGCCTGGCACTAACAACGAACGTTCGCTGTTGCCAGGCGTCTGCGGTGCCTTCCGTGGTCAGGAGGCAGTCGAGGAAATTCATCCTGGGGAACCCGATGAAGCTGGCCACAAAGCGGTTGACCGGGTGGTGGTACACCTCACGCGGCGAGCCGACCTGCTGCAAACGGCCTTCGTTCAACACGGCGATCCGGTCCGCCATAGCCATGGCTTCCGTCTGATCGTTGGTCACGTAGAACAGGGTGGTGTGAAATTCTTGATGCAGGCGCTTAAGCTCGGTGCGCATCTCCACCCGCAGTTTGAAGTCGAGGTTGGTCAGGGGCTCGTCCATCAGAAAGGCACGGGCCTGGCGTACCATAGCCCGCCCCAGGGCCACGCGCTGCTGTTCGCCGCCGGAGAGTTGGGCAGGCCGGCGGGCCAGCAGGTGTTCGATGTGCAATAAGCCTGCGACCTGACGCACGCGCTGCTCGATCTCGCTTTTCGAGAAGCGGCGCGCCTCCAACGGGAAGGCCATGTTTTGAAACACGGTCTTACGCGGATACAGGGCATAACTCTGGAACACGAAGGCCACGTTACGCTCGGCCGGTGAGACCTCACTCATCGGTTGGCCGTCGAACTTGACCTGACCCTCATCGGGCTTCTCCAGGCCCGCCACACAACGTAAGGTGGTGGTTTTGCCTGCGCCGTTGGGGCCGAGCAGCACCAGGAATTCGCCGTCAGCGATTTCGAGCGTCAGATCATTGACGGCCGTTACGGGGCCAAAACGTTTCGTCAGATTTACAATTTCAAGATGAGCCATAATTACCTCAATGCCTTGCCAGTGGTCGTATCAAAGAGGTGTAGACGCGACCGTTCAAGATTTACCCCCACCCCTTGCCCGGTGTCCAGTTCGAGGGTGGCCGGGGCTTTGGCCAACATCAGGTGGCCTCCGGCGAACCGCAGGCCATAGATCGTCTCGTCGCCCAGCGGCTCGCGGACGTACACCTCAGCCGGTAGATCGCCCGCCGCAGGATCGGCAACGATGTTCAGGTCCTCAGAGCGCACCCCCAACTTGAGGGGAGTCTTGGGCGGCAGTTTTTCAGCCAGGGCGGAGTCAATCGGCAGGTGGAATTCGCCCCCG
This sequence comes from uncultured Anaerolineales bacterium, assembly GCA_964646625.1. Classification (GTDB taxonomy): domain Bacteria; phylum Chloroflexota; class Anaerolineae; order CAZYHC01; family CAZYHC01; genus DAOULT01. The sequence goes on along the minus strand of CAZYHC010000012.1, from coordinate 40,955 downwards.
GAGTTGACCAGAGCAGGGCCGTCATCCAAAGCAACGTCCAGGAAGTTCATGGGCGGCGAGCCGATGAAACCGGCCACAAACAGGGTGGCAGGCTGGTTGTACACTTCCAGCGGCGTGCCTGCCTGCTCCAGTTTACCCAGGTTCATCACGGCAATGCGCTGGCTCATGGACATGGCTTCCGTCTGGTCGTGGGTGACGTACAGGGTGGTGGTCCCAAGTTCCTGCTGTAGATGTTTGAGCTCCACACGCATGTCAGCCCGCAGGGAGGCATCCAGGTTGGTGAGCGGCTCGTCCAGGAGGAAGACCTGCGGGCGGCGCACGATGGCCCGTCCCAGGGCCACCCGTTGCTGCTCGCCGGACGACAGGCGGTTGGGTCGGCGGCCCAGCAGGTGGTCGATCTTCAATAGCTGCGCCACTTTGCGAACGCGACTATCCACCTCAGTCTTGAGCACTCCCGCCGCCCGCAAGGGGAAGGCAATGTTGTCGTAGGCCCTGAGGTGCGGGTAGAGGGCGTAAAATTGGAACACGAAAGCGATATCGCGATCGGCCGGCACCAGGTCGTTCACTACCCGCTCGCCGATCCAGATGTCGCCAGAGGTTTGACGCTCCAGGCCAGCCACGCAGCGCAGCGTGGTGGTCTTGCCGCAACCCGAGGGGCCGAGCAGCACCAGGAACTCCCCGTCGGCAATGTGCAGACTGATGTCATCCACCGCCAGCGTGCCGCCCGGAAAAATTTTAACCAGATGTTCGATCTTTATTTCAGCCATTAGCGCCTCACAGCTCCGAAAGTTACCCCTCGCAGGAGGTGGTTGCGCACCAAAAAGGTGAAGATGACGATGGGGGCCACAAAGACTACGGTAGTGGCCGTCATGCGTCCCCATTCCGTGCGCCCATAGCCCACGATGCCGTACAGGAACGGCGTCACGGTGGTGTACTTATTGGGGTTAAGCAACTGCACGAAGACAAACTCGTTCCAGGCCGTGATGAGCACGAACACGGCCGTCACCAGCATAGGCGGGATGGCTTCAGGAATGACGATCTTCCACACCGCTTCCAGGCGAGAGTAGCCGTCGATCATGGCCGCCTCTTCGTACTCGCGGGGGATTTCGTCGAAAAAGCCTTTCATCATCCACACCACGAACGGCAACCCCATCGTGACGTACAACAGGGTGATGCCGTGCAGGGTGTCCCGCAGTCCTATCTCTTTGAACATCAGGAAGATGGGAATCACCGTCACCACAGGCGGCAACATGCGGGTGCTGAGGATGAAGAACAGCATGTCGCTTTCCCCCGTGATGCGAAAGCGCGAGAAAGCATAGGCCGCCAGCGTGCCCAGGAGCACGGCCAACACCGTGGCTGTCCCGCTGATGAGTACGCTGTTCAACAGCTTGCCGGGCAATTCGCTTTGCTGCATGGCCGTCCCGAACTGTGAGGCCTGCATCTCGACCAGGACTTCTCTGAAGTTGAACAGTGTGGGTTGGAACTGCCCCCACGGGATGAACCTGGGCGGCAATTGGGTGATATCGGGGCGCTGCTTAAAGGCGGTGACGAATATCCAGTAGAGGGGGAAGAGGAAGAAGAAAAGCACCGCCACCACCGCCACCCAAAACAGAATTCGTCTCAGGAGAGAGCGGGTTTGTATCTGTCCAGAGTTCATAAGTATCCTCCCTGCCTTACACTTCTTCGGCCTTGGCCTGATTGATGGCCCGAATCAGCAAATTAGCCAGGGCAATGATGACCACCAGCATGATGTAGCCCAGCGCCGAAGCGCGTCCGGTGCGGAAGTCGCCGAAGGCGATTTTATACAGGTGAATCGGCAACACCCTGGTGCCCGGTCCGCCGCCCGTGAGCACCCAGGCCAGCTCAAACAGCTTGTAGGTGTCCATGAGCCGGAAGAGGATGGCGATCAGCAGCAGCGGCCAGACCAGCGGCAAGGTGATGTGCCAGAACTTGAACCAGCCCGAGGCGCGGTCCACGTCGGCCGCCTCGTAAAGGTATTTCGGCACCGCCGACAGCCCGGCCAGCGAGATCAGGAACATGAAGGGCGTCCACTGCCAGGTATCGACCACGATCAGGGAGATCATGGCACTTGTCCGTTGGGTGAGCCAATGCACGGGCCTCAGTCCGAAAACGTCGCGGACGAAATAGTTGACGATGCCGATGTCGGCCTGGAACATAAAGCGCCAGAACATGCCCACCACCAGCGGGGCCAGCATCATCGGGATGAGGATAACGGTGGTGATGAAACCGCGCCCTCCGAACTTGCGGTTGAACAGCAGGGCGATGCCAAAGCCGAGGAGGAACTCGAGCGTCACCGTGGGGATGACGAACGTGGCCGATTCCACAAAGCGCTGCCAGACCTTTTCCGTGTTCAACAGGTATTCGTAGTTTTCAAGCCCGACCCATTGGGCTTCAGTCCAACTGGGGTCGCTGTTGACGTTGTAGCTGGTGAAGCTCAAGTAGAGCGACCAGATGAGGGGGAAGATGGTGATGAACAGCAGCAAAAGCATGGTCGGCGTGAGGAACGCTCCTGTCAGCAGGCGGTCGCTCAGCCACCGGAAACGCAGGCGCGGTTGGGCTTCGGCCGAGATGGCCTGGCTTGAGTCTATAACTTGATTAACCAATAGACACCTCCAAGATCAGGAAAAGAGATAAGGGGGCGGGCGACAAGCAAGCGAGCATGTGCCCGCCCCTGTACAAAGCAGCTTCACCGCTGGCACAAGGCCGAGCGGTTTTTATTTCGGTGGGCCTTCGGGATAGGCTTCGTCCAGGATCTCCTGCTGCTCGGCCGCGATCGTGTCCAGGGCCTCTTTGGCGCCCATCTCCCCGATGACCGCCAGGTTCATGTACTCGCTCTGGATTTCCAGCATCTTGCTGTACTCAGGCAGGTTCCAGAAGTCCTTCACCAGCTTGTAGGATTCGGCGAACACGGGGTTGTAAGGCGCCGCGTTCAGGAACTCCTCGGATTCGAGCACCGAGATGCGGGCGCTGTAGCCGAGCAGCTTCACCCACTCGATCTGGGTGTCATACGACTGGAACCAGGCCAGGAAGGCCAGGGTTGCATCCAGGTTCTTGCTGTAGGCGCTGACGCTGATGGGCTGGCCGCCCAGGCTCACGTAGTGTTCCACCTCGCCCGGTGGCACGGCGAACCCCAGGTTGTCGGCCTGCGGGCAGGTTTCGGGGTTGACCAGGCTGGGGGCGAACCCGACCCAGATCGAGGTCATGGCCGCCGTGCCGTTGCAGATGCCGTCCACCACCTCGCTATAGGTGAAGTTGCCGGCGCCTTCGGGGCCGGTCAGGTAGAGCTCGTGGGCGAACTCAAGGGCGGCCACGTTCTCCTCGCTGTTGAGCACCCCCTCGACCTGGTAGGTCTCGGGATCCCACAGCTCGCCGCCCCACGACCAGAGGATCTCGTTCACGGCCACCGCGAGCTGGTCGTAGCAGGCGGGCGTGCCGCACCAGAACCAGGTGAAGCCGTCCTGGATCAGGTCGCCCTCCTTCAAGGCGCGCGCCTGCTCCAGCAGCTCGGTCCACTTCTCGGCAGGCTCGTACCCAGCCGCCTCGAAAACGTCCTTCTGGTAGACCAACACCTGGGTGTCGGCCATGGCCGGGACGCCGTAGTACTTGCCGGAGCCGAGCGGGTACTCGCCGTAGTAGGTGAGGGCGGCGGGCACGTAGTCGTCCATCTCCAGGTTTTCTTTCATCCAGTCGGTCAGATCGAGGATGTGGCCGCCCACCACCGCCTCACCGATGAATTGGCTGTCCAGGACGGTCAGGTCCGGGCCACCCTCGGCGGCGAAGTCGGTGAAGATCTGGTCGTGCCACTGGGCGATGGGGATGCAGGTGATGCTGACGTCAGCATCGGGATAGGTGGCCGCCAGTTCCCCCAGGGCGTGGCAGGGCGGCCAGTCGAACCAGATGATGGACAGTTCCGGTTTTTGAGCAGATGTGACCGCAGGCTGGGACGCTGCCACCATGGACAGCAGTACCAGGACGGCCACTATGACCCAGGTAAATCGTCTGTGATACATTTTAGTCTCCTCCTGACTAGAGAAATACTAGCGACGACCTCAGTCGTCATTGGTTATGCGACGATACGAGTAGCTATTAGTTGCCTCACCTCCTTAAGTCAGACAATTCAGGGCAGCGCCCCGGCCTCGCCGACGGGGGCCGCGAGGCTGGCCCATCCAACTTGTAACACACAACCCGCAACTCGAAACCCTAACCCTCAACCCAGAACATCTCGCCGGGCTCTTCGACGATGATCGCCTCCTTTAACAGAGCCACGGCCTTAGCCAGGCCCTCGTCTTTTGACATCAGGGCGTCCTCCTGCTCGATGGAGATCACGTAGTCGTAGCCCACCAGCCGCAGGGCGCTGACGATGTCCTTCCAGGTTTTGGCGTCGTGGCCGTAGCCGATGGTGCGGAAGGTCCAGGCCCGCTCGGCGATGCGGTCGTAGGGCTTGTTGTCGTTGCAGCCGATGACCGAGACGTTTAACCGATCGACGTAAACGTCCTTGCCGTGCATGTGGTAGATGGCCTGGCCCAGCCTGCGGATGGCCGCCACCGGGTCCACCCCGTTCCAAAACAGGTGGCTGGGGTCGAAGTTGCAGCCGATGACCGGCCCCACCGCTTCGCGCAGCCTGAGCAGGGTTTCCACGTTGTAGACCAACATGCCGGGGTGCATCTCGAAGGCAACCTTCACCCCACGATCTTCGGCGAACTTGCCGGCCTCTTTCCAATAGGGAATCGCCACCTCGTTCCACTGGTAGTCCAGCATCTCCAGGAAGTGAGGCGGCCAGGGGCAGGTGACCCAGTTGGGCATGGCATCGCCCGGCGCGCCCGCCGGGAGGCCGGAGAAAGTGTTGACCACGGGAATCTCTAACAATTGAGCCAGACGCACCGTTTTGCGGAAAAGTTCATCGGCGAGCCTGGCAACCTCCCTGTCGGGGTGGACGGGGTTGCTGTGACAACTGAAGGCGCTGACGATCAGGCCCCGCGAGGTGATGGCCTTCACGTATTCCCGGCGCTTGCGCTCGCTCTCTAGCAGTTCATCCACGGGGCAATGGCGACTGCCAGGGTAGCCGCCCGTCCCGATCTCGACGGCCGACACTCCAGCCGCCACCACGCGGTCCAGCATTTCCTCGAAAGGTAGCTCCTGGAAAAGAACGGTAATTACTCCAATACGCATCGGTTATCTCCTCTCTGTGGTAGTTGATTTTCCCAGTCTGGCCTGCGAATCAATGCTGATAGCTCAAGCATGTTCATACAGCATCCAGTGCGCTTGAGCGCACTTCAGCTATCAGACTGGCAATTGATTGCCAGTCTCAGGCATATACCCCGTCCATGATCGTGGCCGGATCGGGGTCTGCCGCGGCCTCGGCAAAAGTCACGGCATCTTCAATAGCCTGGTATGCCTGCTCCTTCACCTGGTCAAGCTCTTCCTGGCTGAACAAACCGGCTTCCGCCAGTCTTTCACGCAGACGCTTGATCGGGTCGCGGGCCTGCCACTCCTTGACCTCCTGGCGGGTGCGGTAGAGTTGGCGGTCGCTCTTGGAGTGACCACGCCAGCGATAGGTCACCGCTTCGATCAGGGAGGGGCCGTGGCCGGCCCGCGCCCATTCAGCGGCTTCCCTCACCGCTTTGTAGACCTCGATCAGATCGTTGCCGTCTACCGTCACCCCAGGGACGTTATACGCAACGGCTCTCACACTGAGTTTTTCGATGGCGAAGGCTCTTTTCACCGACATGGACATGGCATACTGATTGTTTTCGCACACGTAGACCACCGGCAGCTTCCAGATCGAGGACAGGTTCAGCGATTCGTGGAAGGCTCCTCCATTGGTGGCCCCATCGCCAAAGAAGGTCAGGCAGATGCGGTCTGAGCGTTGCAGTTGCAGGCTCAGGCCCACCCCGGTAGAGATGGGGATGCCGCCCCCTACAACGCCGTTGGCGCCCAGGTTGCCGCCCTCTACGTCGGCGATGTGCATCGAGCCGCCACGTCCCCGGCAATAGCCCACCTCCTTGCCAAAGAACTCCGCCATCATCAGGTTGGGATCGGCGCCCTTGGCGATGCAATGCCCGTGCCCGCGATGGGTGCTTAGGATGTAGTCGTCGGGGCGCAAGGCCAGACACGAGCCGACCGCAGATGCTTCCTGGCCGATGGAGAGGTGCATCGTGCCGTGGACTTTGCCCATAGCATACAGCGCTTCGGCTTTCTCTTCGAAATAGCGGATGATATACATCTGCCGCAGAGCTTCGTGGAGGACTTGCGGTGCAAGCCCGGCCCACACCTCATTTCCGTTTGAAGTTTCGGTGTTTACTGCCATATAATAAATCAACCCCCTGGTATTCTGTTGCCAATTTACAGCGCATCCTGCCGGCGGCGCAGCTTCACCACCGTGCTGTCTTCGTCCAGCCTGACGTCGTCCCAGGCCAGGATTTCGCCGGCCTCCACCGCCCTGACGACCTCGGCGCCAGGCGCCAGCCCGACGGGAAGAGCATTCAAAGCGCGCGCCTCTTCGGCACACTCTATAATACCATAAAAAGTGAATCCGCCAAAATCGTCCAACCGCTCCCCCGGCTTCAAGGCTCGTTTGGCGACGGTCATCACCTCGGCTACGGGCCGGTCCAAAGGGACCAGCGTGGCCTGGCGATAGAGGTGAGCGCGCGCCACCGAGATTGGCGCTTCCAGAAACCAGAGGTGATAGGGCCGGAAGAAGGTGTAATACTGGCCCTTCCCCACCTTGAGATATTCGAGGTCGGCCCGGAGGCGCTCATCTTCGACCCGGACGGTGACGAACACTCCCCCGGCCATGGAGCGGCCCTGGACGAAATCCACCGCGCCGGGGAACCTGGTGAGACCACCATCCTCTTCCAGGGCGAAGATATCCGACACCGTCTGGAGGGTCGCTTCGGGGCCGATCATACCCCGCTGCATGGGCAGGCAGCCCGTGGCATTGGCCGCGCAGGTCATCTCGAACATGGTCTTGGTGCCGTCCACGTAGGAGGCCACCTGGAAGGGGTCTTTGTCGGCGCGCCTGGCGGATTTCTCCACCGTGTCCGGCGTGGCGGCGGGGTCTAGGGGGTTGTTCTTGCCTTTGCCGATGACGATCAGCTCATAGCCCAGGGTGGTCACGAAGTCGTAGAGCTCCATCAGGCAGCCCGGCTCGTCGCCAGAGGAGACGGTATAGAGCACCCCGGCCTCTTGGGCCAGCCTGTTCAGGATGCGCCCCACCGTCACGTCGGCCTCGATGTTCACCAGCACCACGTCTTTGCCGTGCTGGATGCAGGCGTAGGCCGTTTCGGCCCCGGTGGCGGGCGAGGGGGTCACGTCAACGACGATATCCACCTGCTCCAACCGCGCCGCCAGGGTATAGTCCCCTGTGATCACGCGCTTTCCAGCGCGCAGGGCGTCCATGGCGGGGCCTGGGGCGCTGGCTTCGACGACGTTTTCCCCCGCCACGCCGGTGGCTGTGAACGCCTCCCGTGCGGCGCGCCCCTCGACATCGGCCAGCACGACCACTTCCATGCCGGGCACGTGCGCCACCTGGGTGACGAAACCGCTTCCCATCCACCCCGCGCCACTGACGCCCAGGCGGATGGGCCGGCCTTCGGCCTCACGCCGTAGCATCTCCTGTTGTATCATGTATCGCGTCATTTCTCATTCACCCTTTCGCGGCCACAGCTTCGCGCCCGGCGGCGGCGATGTCCTGGGCGGTCAACCCATATTTCTTTAACAAAGCCTCCGGCTCGGCCGAATCAGTGTAGGTGTCGGCCAGGCCCACGAAGCGCATGGGCACGGGGTGGGCTTCGGCCACCAGGCGGGCGACGTTGCTGCCCACGCCGCCGTGCAGAAAGTGCTCCTCCGCCGTAACGATGGCCCCTGTTTCGCGCGCCGCGGCGGCAATCGCTTCTTTATCCATCGGTCTGATGGTGTGCATGTCCAGCACGCGGGCCTCGATGCCCTCTTCGGAAAGCATGGCCGCCGCGTCCAAAGCCTGGGAGACCATGAGGCCGCAGCCGATGATGGTCAGGTCATCCCCCTGGCGCACCACGTTGGCTTTGCCGATCTGGAAGGGGCAATCGTCTTCGGGGTAGAGGTGCGGCATTGCCACCCGGCTGGAGCGCAGAAACACCGGCCCGACGTGCTCGGCCGCGGCGTTCACCGCCCTGCGCATCGAGGCCGGATCGCCGGGCACCAGGATGACGAAGGTGGGGAAGCCGCCCACCAGGGCCAGGTCCTCGGGCCCCATCTGGGTGGGGCCATCCTTGCCCAGCGTGATCCCGCCGTGACTGCCCACGATCTTGGCGTTGAGGTTCGACATGCTGACCGACAGGCGAATCTGGTCGTAGGCATTGCACAGCAGAAAGGACGAGAAACTGACGATGAAAGGGATAAAATCGCAGGCCGCCAGCCCTGCTCCCACCCCCACCAGGTTGCTTTCGGCAATGCCCAGGTTGAAGAAACGCTCCGGGAAAGTCTGGCGCACGTATTCGGCCTTGGTCGAGTTGCCCAGGTCGCCGTCGAGCACCACCACTCTGGGATTGCGGCGACAAAGCTCCAGCAGGGCCTCGCCAAATACCTGGCGCAGCGGTTTGTCGCAGGGTTTCAGTCCTGCCTTTTGGCCTAGCTGCATAGAATTTCCTCCCGTGCTTTTTCGGCCTGTTCGGGTTTAAGCGCCCGGCCGTGAAAAGTATAGTCTGCCTCCACGAAAGAAACGCCCTTGCCCTTGACCGTGTGGGCGATGAGCACTGAGGGCTGGCCCTTGACCTCCTGCACCGCCTTGAATTTCTCGATGAGGGCCTGGATGTGGTGTCCATCCACTTCCTCGACGTGCCAGCCGAAGCTCCGCCATTTCTCGACAAACGGCTCCAGGGCCATCTCCCGGCTGATCGGGCCGGTCTCCTGGTACTTGTTGTAATCCACGATGGCGGTGAGGTTATCGGCCTTGAAGTGCGCGGCGGCCATGGCTGCTTCCCAGGTCTGGCCGGCCTGGCACTCGCCGTCGCCCAGCACCACGTAGACGCGGTAATCGAGCCGGTTCAGGCGGCCACCCAGGACGTGGCCCAGCCCGATCGACAACCCCTGGCCCAGCGAGCCGGTGGTGGCTTCCACGCCGGGCATCACGTCCTGGATGGGGTGGCCCTGCACCGGGCTGTCGATCTGACGCAGGCGCCATAGCTCTTCACGGTCGAAGTAGCCGGCGTGGGCCAGCACTGCGTAGAGCAGCGGGGCGGCGTGGCCCTTGCTCATGATGAAGCGATCGCGTGCGGGCCAGTGTGGCTCGTGGCTGCGATAGCGCAGGATGCCGCCGAAGAACAGGGCTACCGCGATCTCCACGGCGGAGAAAGAACTCGAAGGGTGGCCCGAACCGGCGCGGGTGGTCATGTCCAGGATGTCGAGTCGTAACTCGCGGGCCTTCTCCTTCAAGGCTGGTAAGTCCATTGCTTGAGTTTGAGTTTCGGGCATGTAGTCTCCTTAATTCCTCAGATTGCTATAATTTTTCAGCCAGTTTAGTAACGTTAAATAAGAAGCAAAAATTGTGGTCAATAGCTGCAAAAAGGGAGATATAAGTATCATCAGAACCAGCCAGCCGATAAAGCTCAGTTTAGGATCGTAGAGAATGAACGGGTGCCCGAAATTCTGAAAATCGGCATCGGGATCGAAAAGCATGGGGACGACGCTTCCCCAGATAATGCCCATTAAAACGAAAGTAAAGAGCGAAGTGACGACGGCGTAGACGAGAACCTTCCTGAGAACGTCCCCCACGCTTTCCGCGTCGATGGTTGCTCTCCTGGCGACGTACCAGCCCACGGGAAAGCCGAACAATATGCAGAAGATCGGAACGCCCATCCCCATTCCCACACACAGCACGTCGGCGACGATAAAAAGCACAAAAACGATTTTTAAGTTCAACTTAAAAATTCTATTCATACCCCCCCTAACATCCGCCGCATCAACTGCGAGATCTTGATGGCGTCGGAGGTCTGGAAGCACTCCCGTAGCTCATCCCTGGGCACGCGATCCAGCAGCTCAAAGCCAAACTGGAGGTTGCGGATGCTTTCCTCGACCGCCTTCTCCGGCGGTTCGCGGTAGGGGAACAGGTCCAGGCCGTACCACCCCTCGTAGCCCCATTCCTCCAGCCAGAAGAGAGCTTCCAGCGTCTCCCACAGGTTGACCGTGCCCACGATGATGTCGTCGTCGAACAGCTTCCAGTTGTCGTTCCAGTGGGTGTGGAACAGCTTGCCGTACCGGCAGCAGAGGGCGATCGATTCGGCCAGGTTCTCCTTCATGATGAGGGCGTGGCCCACGTCGATGTTGATCCCCAGGTTGGGGCGGTTGATCTCGTTGACGATGGTCATGCAGTGGCCGATGGTGGGGAGCATGATGTGGGTGCGTGGCTCGAAGGCTTTGTACTCGACCACTATTTTCTGGTCGGGGTTATAGTCGGCCCAGGCGGTCAGCCCTTCGACCAGATTATCAAGGCGTTGACGGTGATCGGCTTGGAAGGGATAGTCGTAACCGTCCTGGGCGGGCCAGTAGACCATGATCTCCGCTTCCATATATTGGGCGATATCCGTGGTGCGCTTGACCAGGTCCAGGGCCTCCTGGCGCAGCTTCGGGTCCGGGTTGCTGAACTGACCGAACTGCCAGCGGGGGTCCACCCACAGGTGCGGGCAGAACTGGACGATTTTCAGTCCCAGGTCATCGGCCAGGGCCTTCAAGGATTTGTAGTTGGCGTCTGTTACCTCCGTGGGGTAATGCATCTCCAGGCCGCCGACGCCCTCGATGGTGGCCGCCAGCTTGAAACGTTCCTCCATGGTCCTGTCCGGGCGATACCCCTCCTTCACGAAGCGATCGCTCGTGGCGCCCAGGTACCAGACTCCAGCCGAAACCTTTAATTCTCGCATTTTTCCTCCTCCTCAGTTTATTTGTGGAGTTCATTGTACAGAGAGTAACGGTCCCCTCGATAGTAGATCCGCAGGAATTCGACAGGGGTGCCTTGTTGCGAATAGGAGACCCTCTCGATGTAGAGCAAGGCTGACCGGGGCTGTATCGACAGCAAACGGGCCAGGTTACGCGAGGCCGGGATCGCTCGAATGACCTGTTTGGCACTCACCAGCCGGAGGCCGTGGTCATTTTCCAGGGCCTGGCGCAGGGGATTCACGGCGTAGTCGTGCTGCAATATGCCAGGACAGTAGCGGTGCACCAGGTGCGATTCCTCGATGCTCATAGGCTCGTCATTCGCCAGGCGCAGACGTTCCAGGCAGGCCAGTTCTTCACCCGGCTCGACCTCCAGTTTTTCGGCAATATCTTCTGGAGCCGGAACGAGGCCCGAAAACAGCACTTGTGTACCAGGCTCGAATCCTCGCTGGCGCATGTCCTCGGTGAAGCTGACGATGCGGACCAGACCTTGTTCGAGGGTAGGATGGGCCACGAACGTGCCACGGCCCCGCTGCCTGTAGATCAGGCCCTCGTTGACCAGCATATCGAGCACCTGGCGTACCGTGGTACGACTGATCTGAAAGTGCTCGGTCAACTCGGATTCCGGGGGGATCATATCGCCAGGCTGCCACTCACCACGCAGGATGTTGCCGCGCAGAATCTCGTATAACTGATGGTAAAACGGCAGCTTGCTATTGCGGTCGATACGCTCCATCAGGGCATCATCTCTCCAGGTAATAGTAGCCTCGCCGCGCTGTGAGCGGCCTCACAACTGCATCGCGCCCAAACCTGCTAACATTATAACATTAATACTTTAATTTGTCAAGGGGGACGACAACAGAACGACAGAGGTGCGTCCAGATTTTAGGCGAGTCTCTTTTCGCCCGCTCCCAGTCCCCGTCTCGGGGACGACCACAGCGAACGTTCGTTGTTAGAATTACGATACTTCACCGCCGATGAACACCGATGAACGCAGATAAAAAGACATAACATCGGCGTTTATCCGCGTTTATCGGCGGTTACGGTTACCGCCCCCGGGACGGGGGCTGGAGCAATTGACTCCAGTCCGACTTTGACAGGCCCCTGGGTAATAGTAACCCGTCCTTGACAGATTGGGCCAGGCATGATAATATTTCAGCAGGCCCGTCATTTCTCCGGGCAGCGACGAGGAGAACTATGACCAATATCTGCCCCTATCTGCGCTCTTCTAGCGACCGGACAAAATATCTACCTTATCCCACTTACCAGAACCGGTGTTATGTCACCGGCCAGGGTAAGTCTGTTTCCGTTACTGCCCAGACCGGGTTTTGTCTGAGCGGCCAGTGGGCCTGGTGTCCGATCAGGCGGAGAAGCGAAGGCCCCTCCGACGGCAGGGCCTCTCCTCCGACCGAGATACCTCCTGCAAAAAAGCATCAACGTCAAGATGAAGAGCCGCGGCACCTTTTGAGCAGAGTGCGGGAAGCCGAGACCCTCCCTATCTCTGCCAAACGCTGTAAGGCTACGTCTACCAGGGCCCCCAGACCGGAAAAAGACCCTTCACTACCCGAAAGGACCTCTTTGGCCGATGAGCCCGGGGCGATGGCGGCTGCTCCCCGCCAGAGGGAGGGCGAGGGGAAAGAGCTGCGGCCGGCAAAGGCCCAGCCTCCAGGCAGAAAATTTAGACATATCGCCACTGCGCTGGCCCTGGTAAGCGGCCTGGCTTTGTTGTTACTCTGCCTGGTAAGCGTCTTAATCTACATCTACCTGGGCACTGGTTTCAGGGACATTGGCGACCTGGCTCTCGCCACCAAGACGCCAACCCCTACCGCGCTGCCCGCCCAACCCCCGGCCACCGCCTCACTCACTCCTATGCCTACTACCCTGCCGAGCCTGACAGCGGCGCCTGCCCCTACCTCCACCCCCACGCCGTCCGATACCCCGTTGCCCACCTCGACTAGTACGCCGCGGCCTGTCTTGACCTCCACCCCCCTCTCAACACCGACCGATACGCCGACCTCCACCATTACGCCTGATGCCTTAGCTACTCAGGAAGCCGCCGTGGTCGCTACTGCGACCGCAGAAGCGAGAATGCAAGAGGCCGCTCGCGCCACAATGACCGCTCAGGCCCCTACCCCGACCGATACCCCGACGCTCACCGACACCCCAACCAATACGCCCACCTCAACCTATACCCCTACCCCGACTAACACCCCCACCTTCACCCCGACCCCGCCCCCAACCTCTACCCCCATTTCCACTCCCACCCCCCAATCAATGCCGGCCACCTCGCCGCCCACGCGCCTCATAGTTCCCTCCATCGGCCTGGACGCCGAAGTGGTGGAGGTTGGCTGGCAGTCCATCGAGAGAGATGGAAAAAAGGTTAGCGTCTGGAAGGTGGCCGATTACGCGGCCGGTTGGCATAAAGGCTCGGCTTACCCCGGTAACGCAGGCAACATCGTCATCTCCGGCCACCATAACATCAAAGGTGAGGTCTTCCGGTACCTGGTCGAGCTGAAAGTGGGCGATGAGGTATACGTTTATGTGGGGGACGTAGTCTATACTTACTTCGTGGAAAGAAATTTCATCATCCCTGACAAGCACGTCTCGATGGAGCAGAGACGGGAGAACGCCAAATGGATCGCTCCCACCAACGACGAGCGACTGACCCTGGTTACCTGCTGGCCTTATACCAACAATACCCATCGTGTTGTGGTCATCGCCAGGCCGTATGAAGTTACGGAATATAGCTTGCAACCCTCCGATTGAGTTGTACTAACAAACATAATCGATAAAAATCTTTAGCCTGATAGCGCGCATCGTACTTGATAATGCGTAATCACATGCATCACCAGGTTAGGAGTGAGAGACAAGCTTCAAGCCCCCGTCTCGGGGGCGAGACAGCTTGTTTGGACCTCCCTCGGAGACGAGGGCTATGAGCAGTCGTCAAAATTTCTGGACGCAGCAACCAAGTCCCCGGAACGTAATTTTGTCTTTCCTCACAAGATATGGTATAATAGAGGCTGGCGAAGAGGTGACGCTTTTTCTCTTCGCTTATCTTTGCCAGCGGGAGCCCGGCTTTTGGAGAAGGAGGATCCGATGAAGGTTAGATCGATTTTTTTAGTAACGATAATGGTTTTGGCTTTAGCAGGCGCTTCGGGGTGCGCTCTGGCCCGTCTGGTGGCCAGGGTGGCCGTGCCCACTCCCACTCCCACCAAGACCCCCAGGCCCACTTACACGCTGACCCCCCTACCCACCGATACCCCAACAGCTACCTTTACCCCGCTGCCCACTGACACGCCGACTTTCACTCCCATCCCCACTGACACCCCCATACCACCTACGGATACCCCTATCCCGCCCACAGACACCCCCCGTCCGCCGCCCCCGACCAGGATACCGGATACGGATGGGGATAGTCTGACCGACGACGTGGATCAATGTCCGCAGGAGGCCGGCCCGGCCGAAGCCAACGGCTGCCCGCCGCCTACCGATACTCCCGCCCCCCAATTCCCTTTTGAGAAAGAGGGGCCCAAAACGTGGTACACCGATAATGACTACCTGGCTTTCTTCTTTTACATTCACGATGGCGACACCACGCTGCCCGGCTACAGGGCGAAGATGATCTCCAATAGCTTCCCCTTTGAAACGATTACCGATCCGTCTGCGCCGACCTTCGCCACCACCGCCGCCCTCTTTGCCCCCGAGGGTGGCAAAAGGTACAACGCCGGGGCTAACCTGGGAGGGGCGGGCAACGTAGCAGGCCAGTGGACGATTTACCTGGTCGATGAGAGTGGCAATCAGATCTCTGAGGCGGCGATCCTCACCTCATCGGAGGATCCAAACGAGAAAGCCTTCTGGATAGGGTTTAAAAGGAGATGACGATGCTTCCGAAAGGAAAAAGGAGACGCTGCTAATGAAGAACGGATCGAAGGTGGTCGTGATCATAGCGGTGTTGGTTATGATCAGCTCTTTGGGCTGCGCCGTTTGTGGCCTGCTGTCCCGTAATCGGGCCCAGGCCAGGACGGTGCCTCCCCCTCCCACCAACACACCTAAGCCAACTTTCACCGCGACTCCGACCGACATTCCGCTTCCACCAGCTACCGATACTCCCATACCGACCGATACCCCACCGCCCACCGAGCCACCCGTGGCCGAACAGCCGCCCGCCGGGGAGCAGCCCCCGGCCGAGACGCCAACCTCCGGCGAACGCACCATTCACGTGGTGCAGTCCGGTGAAACTCTGTCGGGCATCGCCGCCAGGTACGGAGTAACCGTCGAGGCTATCATGGGCGCTAACGGCCTTGCTAACCGGAGCTTTATTCGCACCGGGCAGGAATTGATCATCCCGGCCCCCGGCGAGAACGTCCCGCCTCCGCCCACGCCGGAGCCGGCCCAGGAACCGCCGCCTGCCGAACAGCCGCCGCCTGCCGAACAACCGCCGCCCGCCGAACAGCCGCCACCCGCCGAGGAGCAACCGCCGCCCGCCGAACAGCCGGCCCCGGCCGAACAACAATACCAATTCACCGGCGAGATCGTGCGGTGGTGGCCCAACTGCGGCTTCGTGGGGGTGGCCAAGAGCAAGATACAGGAGGCCGGCACCGGTGAGCCCGTCAACGGCTTGCGGGTCAAAATCTGGAACGACGCGGGGCTGGAATTCTTCTCTCACGTGTCAGGCATAGGCATGGACTACGGGCCTGGACAGTACGATTTCTCCCTGGGAATCGACCATCCCATCGACGTGGTGTTCCACATGACCATCTGGGACTGGAAAACCGGCCCCGACGAATACGTGAGGGTGGATTCCGAAGTGATCGATCTGCACTTTGACACCAACGATTGCCAGCCCGAAGGTAACGGTCATCAGGCCGTCCAGGTGGATTGGTATCGTCACTGGTAAACTCGATGATGAACGACCGGTATGAGAGCGAACCCGGCCCGGGAGATTAAACGAGACGGGAGTTGGATTTGATGGGTTGAACCGATCGGCTCCCATCTTTGGTCTGGTGCATTGTGGCGCAGGGAGCAGAGGGATGGGTACACGTTTGACCACAACTATTTCGGTCGTGGCCCTGGTGTGGCTAGCCCTGTGTTATCCGGTGGCCCGCCCCGTCGTGGAGAGGCCGCCACCCACCCGAACTTTGCGACCCACTTACACAAATACAGCAACGCTCAGGCCCACCCCGCGATCTACCAACACACCGACGTTGCCCGTCGAGCCACGTCTGGCCGATACCCTCATCCTGACCGCCCTTCCATCCAGGCTGCAAGCCAGGTCACAAGCGCCATTGACAACCGACACCCCGACCCCATCTCCGCCCGGCCAGCCTGTCTCTACCGCCAGGGCCGGACATCGTTTCACGGGCCAGATCATCAAATGGTTCCCGAACTGCGGCGAGGTGGGAATATCGAGGGAGAGCCTGGTGCTGGATGCCAACACCAGCCGCCCCCTCAACGGAGTACAGATAAAAATCTGGACCGCGAGCGGCGGGGAAGCCCTATCCTTGCCCTCCGGGGGGAGGCATGGAGCCGGTCACTACGACATCGCCAACTTATGTCTCTCTCCGTGCCAGCGAACGTATCATCTCAAAGCCGACAACTGGAATGGAGTCCCGTTGGACTCCGAGGTGATCACCCTGGAGTTTAAGGCCGATGACTGCCAACCCCAGGGTAACGGCCATCAGGTAGCTGTTGTAAACTGGTACAGTCATTGGTAAACCTGTTTTTGAGCGAAAGCGAGCATGAAAACCCGTTCTCGGACGCTAACCATATTGATATTGATAACGGTGCTGGTTGCCATTGGTTCTTTGAGTTGCTCTGTCGGCCGTCTGATCGTCAGAGGGCCAACTCCGACCCCAACGCCCACCATGACCCGGCGGGCAACTTATACCCCTACCTCGACGGGCACGTCCACGCCCACTCCGACGAACACCATCACCCCCACCCCTATGCCCACGGCGACCGATACCCCGTTGCCGAGCGATACGCCTTCTCCGACCGGCACCCCACTCCCGCCGACCCCGATACCCACCGATACGCCCGTACCGCAGGTGACGGATACCCCGGAGCCGCCTCCAGAGACTCCTATGCCTGAACACCAGTTCACCGGCGAGGTCATCTGGGACCCCCAGTATTCGGCGAACTGCGGAACGGTGGAGATCGGAAAGCGGAGTAAAATTTGGGGCCTGAACGGTGAACCATTGAATAACGTCAGGGCCAGGGTTTGGACCGAGGGTTGGGAAGGCTACCTGTGCGACCCGTCCGGCCCCCCGGCTAACCCTGAGCCGGGAAGCTACAATTGCTTCATTAAATCGTACCCCGTGGCCGGAACGTGGCAGGTGGCCATTTACGACATGAACGGTATCCCCGTAGAATCGGAAACCATCAGCGTCTATTTCGATACTGTGAATTGCAGCCCTGGCGGCGGAGGCCATCAGGTGGCTATTGTCAACTGGAAACAGAACTGGTGAGCACCAAGAGGGAAGAGAGAATGTCAAGAAGAACGATCACGGTTCTGGTCATCGTGCTGGCCCTGGCGGGCACGTTGGGTTGTGCCACCCGCCGTTTTATAGCCAGGGCGATCAATTCGACTCCTACTCCAACGGAGACCCTTCAGCCGACCTATACGCCCATGCCCACCGCCACGTTCACCCCGGTGCCTACCTACACTCCCCTGCCTACTTATACGCCGCTGCCCACCCCCACGCCCATACCGCCCACCCCCACGCCCATACCGCCCCCCCCTACCCCGGTGCCGCCCAGGCCCACCCCGGTGCCTCGCCCGCCCACCGATACCCCGCCGCCATCTGAACCCACCGCGGTGCCCGCCACACCTACCCCGCAAACTCAATACACCATCAGGATCATCACCGGCTTCGCCAACTGCGGGTCCACCGGCGTGTTCGGTACCCTGAAAGATGGAGCAGGCAACCCCATACGTGATATCTGGGTTTGCGTCTGGAGGGATGACAAGGAGAAGATATGGTGGACACACAGCCGGGGCGAGTGGCAAGGCGAGTCTCAAGACAGGAACTGGGAGGTGGTGATAAGACATGACGGCCCCCTGGGAGGCAACTGGCACGTGGCTGTGGCGGACGGCAAAGGAGGCACCCGAATATCCAACGTCGTCGACCTGGTCACCACTTTTGAATGCAACGGAGAGGGCGCGGTACAATGGCCCATGCTCGAAATCGTCAAGAATTGGTAGCTTCGCATACCTGGCAGGGGCCTGGCACTTCCAAAGTGCCAGACACCTCAGTTATCGTCCGCAAGGCGCAGAGCCTTGCGCCTTTTTGTTTTCGCCGGGGCCTGACCTCCATCCTGATCGTCATCCTCCTGGCCTGGGTCTTACGGGCCATGGGCCTCGACTTTCAGCCTCTCTGGTGGGATGAAGGTTACAGCCTCTACGTCTCCACCATGGATATCCCCTCTATGGTGGCCCGCACCGCCGAGGACATTCATCCGCCCTTATATTACGCGTTGCTGCACCTGTGGATCGTCCTGGCAGGCTCCAAAGCGGTGGCGGTGCGCATGTTCTCGGTGGCGAGCGGCATCGTAACCATCCCGCTGCTCTACCTGGTTGGCCGCCGTCTGTTCGGTTCTACGGTGGGGATATTGGCGGCGCTCATCGTGGCCGTCTCTCCCTTTCACGTTTATTATTCCCAGGAAGTGAGAATGTACGGCCTGGAGACGGCGTTGGGTCTGCTTTCCGTATATCTCATGTCCATGTGGCTGAATATCGGGGCCGGACAAAAGGGGCCTGGCACTTCCAAAGTGCCAGGCCCCTGGCTACTATGCGGGTACGTTCTGGTCACCTCGGCGGCCATGTACACTCATTACTACGCGGCCTTCGTTCCTATCTTCCAGACGATTTTCGTCCTGGTAGCCTGTAGACGGGCTATCGCCAGGTGGCTGATGGCCCAGGCAGTGCTCCTGGCGCTCTACGTGCCCTGGCTGGTCTACACCGCGTCCAGGTTAACCGGCTACGTGGCGGGTAAAGTGGCTATCGAGCAATACGCCCCTGTAGATATGTATACCTTCTTCGAGCGACATCTGGCCGCCTTGGGGCTGGGCCATCTGCCCGACAATATGTCTGGCCTGTATTGGGCGGGGGGCTTTTTCTTCCTCCTGGCCGTTTTAGGACTTATCGGACACAAAATACCGTGCCAGAGCACAAGGTGCCTGGCACTTTGGAAGTGCCAGGCACCCGCCGCTGGCATCCTGTTTTTAGCTCTCTATTTGTTCATTCCTTTGGGCCTGGCCTACATCGTCAACCTGTTGTATCCCTTCGCCCCCTATGGCTTTGAGCGGCTGCTACTGTTTGTCGCTCCCGCCTACTATCTGCTGATGGGCCTGGGGCTGGCCCGGCTGAAAGAATTTTCTGTGCCCCTCTGGGGCGTGGCCCTGTCCGTTGTTTTGCTCCTCTGCGGCCTTTCTCTGTACGGTTTTTACACCGTGGCCCGTTACCCCGAAGACGATTACCGTCCTCTGTTGGGGCGTATGCGGGCCCTGGCCCGTCCCGAAGATGCCGTCATCTGTCTCTATCCCTGGCAAATCGGCTATTTCAGGGCTTACTGGGATCACGAGCCGCCCCACCTGTACGCTGCTTTTGAGGTAGATTGGCCCTCTCGCACCAGCGATCCGGGGCTTATAGGGAGATACTGTGATGGATTGTTGGCCCACCATCGGCGACTATGGTTCCCGGCCCATCAGACGGAGGGCCGTATCCTGGAAGGAGAGATCGAGAGCTATCTAAGCCGCCATTATTACCCCATCTTTACCGAATGGGCCAACGCCCACACCCGCCTTCTTTTCTACGCCGCCGCCGACAGGCTCAGGACGACCAGCGGTGAGGTGAATTTCGACCACAAATTGCGGTTAGTCGAGGGCAGTTTAGCGCGCGGCCCTTTTGAAGCGGGCTGGGGAGTGATCGGCGTCGATCTCCTGTGGCAAAAAAGCGGCCACCTGGACGGCCCCTACAGCATCGGTCTGCACCTGACGGACGAGGAAGGGACCACCTGGGGACAGCGAGATAGCGAGCCTGTGGGGGGGCTATATCCTTTCTCTGCCTGGCACCCCGACGAGCAGGTGCGGGAGCGGCACGGGCTGTTGGTTCCGGCTGGAACGCCGCCTGGCCTCTATCAGGTCAGGTTGAGCGTTGCCCAACCTGCGGCACAAGGCGCGCCGGCTCACGGCAGGAGCCTGGACGTTATCGATCGTAATCTTATCCCCCAGGGGGTGGAGGCTACCCTGGGCACGGTGGAGGTCGTGCCGCCCGAACGACAGCCGCCCCTGGAGGCCCTGAACATCCAACGTCCGCTGGAGGCCGACCTGACCGACGCCCAGAGCGGATTCACCACCCGCCTGCTGGGCTACAACATAAACCGAGGGCCTTTCGCGCCGGGCGATGAGGTGGGACTGACCCTTTTCTGGCAAATCGTGGAGGAGGCCGGGCAGGATTATACCGCTTTTACCCAGTTCCAGAAGGATGGAAAGGTGTGGACCGCTGAGGAGGAACAGTATCCGGCCAGCCGTTGGAGGGCTGGAGAGTTCATCCGCGCTCCCCAGACCCTTCTGCTGCCCGCCGACCTGCCCCCCGGCGATTATCACCTGGTGGCTGGGCTCTACCGTCCCGAAGACGGCGAGCGTTTGCGGGCAAAAAGCGGCCAGGATCAGGTCGAGTTGCAGGTGGTGCAGGTGGCGGGTGGCCGAGACCACAACTACCAGAGACCGGCCATCAGCCGCCCGCTGGCGGTCCGGCTCGGCGAGGGGGCAGCCCTGATAGGGTACGATCTTGAGCGCCAAGAAGTAAGGCCAGGCCAGACTTTACGCCTGACCCTCTTCTGGCAGGCGCTGGCCCCTATGGAGCACTCATATACGGTTTTCGTTCACCTGTTGGACGCCGACGAACACACCGCCGGCCAGATCGATACCATTCCCGGCCTGGGCACGTTGCCCACCACTGGCTGGGTGCCAGGCGAGTACCTGGAAGACGAGTATCAATTCCAGGTTAAAACCCAGGCCCAACCGGGTCCGCATTTAATCGAGGTAGGAATGTACGACGCTAAGAGCGGCGAACGTCTGCCCGCCTGGGATGAGGATGAAAATAGACAACTTCCTGGCGACAGGGTGCTGTTGAAAGAAGTCATCCGCGTTATTCGGTAGGTGCGATCACCAGGACTTGTTTCCTATGAATAGTCCACCCTCACCCCTTTTTTGAAAACGGGCCGCGGCCAGGATGCGATCCGAAAGACGTGAGAAGGGCAGGCTTTGTAAATACACCAACCCCGGGCCGGTCAGCCTGGCAGTGAACAGCCCTTCTCCGCCAAACAGAGCGTTTTTAAATCCCCCAATAAATTGGATATCATAGTCCACAGAGGGAGCAAAAGCCACCAGGCACCCTGTATCTACACGTAAAGTTTCCCCGGCGGCCAGATGTCTTTGAATGATCGTCCCTCCGGCGTGGACGAAAGCCCGGCCATCGCCCTCAAGCCGCTGCAAGATAAAGCCCTCGCCGCCGAAGAGCCCCGCGCCGAGCCTTTTGGTGAAAGCCACTTCAATTTCAATACCTTCGGCCGCGCACAGGAAGGAATCCTTCTGACACAAGAATGTCCCTCCCAGTTCCCCCAGCTCAAGAGGTATTATCTTGCCCGGATAGGGAGCGGCGAAGGCCACGTGTCCTTTCCCCGCCCCATCGTACATAAAGGTAGTGATAAAGAAACTCTCCCCGGTGACCATGCGTTTAAAGCCCTTGAACAGACCGCCGCCGGTAGAGGTTTGCATTACAATGCCCTCTTCCATGTACATCATTGCTCCGGCTTCTGCCCTCACTCCTTCGCCAGGGTCTAACTCGATCTCCACCATCTGCATGTCGTCCCCATAAATCTTGTAGTCCACTACGTCAACCATGCTAATATACCTCCCTTTTTTAATTTAAGCCACAGAGGGCACAGAGAACACAGAGGATTTTCCTATTCGTATTTGTCTTTCATAACGGTACTCACCTTAACGTAACTTCTCGATTTTAATAATCAATCGGTCGGCCATGGCCCAAGCTTTCAGAAATTCCTCCCTGGGTATTTCCTTCGGTGCGTCTGGGAAAGCTGGAAGGCCAGTACCATACGCACGCAAGCAGGAACACAGCTATAGTCAAATTCCTGGGGAAGATGCGGCACGGGTATAAAGAATCTCGGCATGATCCATCATCTCCTCCAACTGAGTGGGGTCATCGACAATGACCTCGCCTGTATCGACATCCACCACCAATTCGCCGACTTTCCCTAAAGGCCCTTTGACAGGGGTGCCAAAAAGTACAGGAACGCGCCAGCGTAACACATTGCTAACGACTAACTCCGGTTCGCCAGCAGCCAGCATATTACCTACGTTCACCGCTAAAAAACGGTTGACTCTCTGCCTGGCTACAAAAGAGGAGATGTTGAAATCGGTGGTGATCTCGATTTTAAGCGTAACCCGGCTACCGGCCGGTACTTGTGGATCGGGAATTGAGACCCCCATTGCTCTCTCCCTTCTTAAACTTTTCGTCTTCAGCAACGCTCTCGAAAGGTAATTCCTTGATCGTGATCGTTCCCTCGTTCGAGACCGTCGTTTCTACACGGTATACTTGCATGTTCCACCTTCATTATTCATGTTGGATCTATGCCAGCCTGCCAGCCTTTAGCATACCACAAAAACTCTCCACTGTCAATGCTTTTTGGCAAAAAATTCACCGCCACCGATAGCTTCTTGCAGGTCGCTACCGGTGGCGGCGAGAGATGGCAGGGGGGGCCAGGAGGAAGGGTTTGGTTCACGTCGGGGGCCAATTCTCCTTAACTGGATGACACGAAGTGTGAACGTTGGTTACGGGTGTGTCCAGTTTTTGGGAAGCACTGCAACACTGCCTAATCACGCATAATGGCAGGTAGATAAACTGTATGGTCCCGTACTTTTACCTCAAATGTTGGACATACCATCAAATCGCCTCCTGGTGCTCCTCCCAGAGAGGTATGTATAGCTAAATATTCACCAGGTGAAACTACTAAATCCCCAAGGGTGCTTGATAGTGTTACGGAAATCCAAACACGCGTGGATACAGTCTTGAGATCGATGCTCGAAGGCGATACAGTATGCTGGATATTGCCAGCAAAGTCACGTACTTCAAAGGTCAAGGTAAAGGTGTCCGCGTATGAACCGGTTCGTTTAAGTGCCGAAAAGTTTATTGACTCTATTATTTTTTCGGTACTGGGTGGGACAAAGGGAAAAACTGTGACAGGGTCTCTGGAGGAGAGAGCACTACTCCCTCGTAAACCACCAGTTTCATCAAGGGAGTAAGATTGTGGCCATCTCCAAATTTCTGTTCCTCCACTTCCACTACCAGAATTTCTAGCCCAAAGTGTATAGGGCACAGGTGCTTGGGGTTCAATTGGGCCAGATGGTTCCGGCTTTTGGGCGTTTACCAGATCTAACCTGGCAGTGACTAAAGCTCCGAAGAGCACGCCCACCAACAAAACAGATAACGTCCCAACAAATGTTTTGTATTTCACTTTTTCATCCTCCTCATTTTGATATTGGTCTTAGATATTTGTTGTTTCGGGGACTTTAGCGTGGTAGTGTTTGAGTACTTGGTCTTTTGAAGTGCCTCTAAAACTGAGCACTTTTAGATGGATGCTAGGCAACACTTTGCCTGACGGCGATATGCATCCTCGAAATCTTCGTATGTGTTCAGATACACCATCTCCTCCTTGAGAGTGCGAATGAGGCGTTCGGTGTAGGCATTTTCTGTGGGCTTACTTCGTTGTGAGAGGTTTTAAGATTGGAGTGTGAACGAGGCGTTCGGTGTGGGTATTTTCTGCAGGCTCACTTCGTTGTGCGGGGTTTTAAGACCGAAGTGTGAATGGGGCGTTCAGTGTGGGTATTCTGCAGGCTCACTTCGTTGTGCGGGGTTTTAAGACCGAAGTGTGAATGGGGCG
>CAZYHC010000012.1:7773-16967 GCA_964646625.1 uncultured Anaerolineales bacterium | reverse complement strand
TTCAGTGTGGGAGTTTTCTGTGGACGAACTTCTTTGTGCAGGATTTTAAAAACCACCTGCGCTGAATCGATATATAGCTCTCTCTTTTTTTTACTATACCACAAAATCTCCCTGTTGTCAATACTTTTTTGGTTATTTTTTGGTTAAAAATTTTGGTTACAGAACATAAGTTCTAACGTAATTTCCTCGCGCGCACCATAGGCTTTTGACTTTCGACCAGGGGCATGGTATACTCAGGAGCATCCAGGAGATTTGGGTTAATGATGGAGGAGATACAAATGAGCGACAAGCAAGAATTGCGCATCGGGCTGGTGGGCTACGGCTTCATCGGCAAGGTGCACGCTTACGCCTACCGCGCCCTGCCCTTTTATTACGATCCCTTTCCGGCCAGGGTCAGGCTGGTGGGCGTCTGCGCGGCCAGCCAGGCCAGCGTGCAGAAGGGCCTCGAGCAGGCGGGCTTTGAATTTGGCACCACCGATTACCGCGAGCTGGTGAGCAGGGACGACATCGACATCATCGACTGCTGTACCCCCAACTACCTGCACAAGCCGATACTCATCGAGGCCATGCGGGCCGGCAAACACGTCTACTGCGACAAGCCGCTGGCTATGAACCTGGCCGAGGCGCGGGAGATTTTGGCCGTGGCCCAGGAGAGCGGGGTCAAGCACCAGATGACCTTTGAATACCGCTTCATCCCGGCCATGATGCGGGCCAGGCAGTTGGTGGAGGAGGGCTTTCTGGGCGACATCTTCAGTTTTCGGGCCGCTTACCTCCATTCGGGCTACATCGACGCCAGCCGTCCTCTCACCTGGCGGACGGACCTCAAGAAGGGCGGCGGCGGAGCGATCTACGATCTCGGTTCTCACGCGCTGGATTTGACCCGCTTCCTGCTGGGCGATTTCCAGGCAGTCCAGGCCACGACCGAAATCTTCATCAAGGAGCGCCGCCTCGCCGACCAGCCCGACAAGTGGGGCAAGGTGGAGGTGGACGACCTGGCCCTGATGTTACTGCGCCTGAAGGGGCGAGGGATCGGCACAGTGGAGGCCAGCCGCGTAGCCACAGGCACCAACGACGAGCTGCGCCTGGAAATCCACGGCACCCGGGGCGCGCTCTACTTCAATTTGATGGAGCCCAACTGGCTGTGGGTCTACGACGTGCGGGCCGAGAGCGGCCCCATAGGCGGGCGGCGGGGCTTCACCAAGATCGAGACCACGCAACGCTACCCCAGGCCGGTCGCTTTGCCCTCGCCCAAGTTCACGGTGGGCTGGATGCGTTTCCACGTGGCCAGCCAGCACGATTTCCTGACCAGCATCGTCGAGGATCGGCCCCCTTCTCCCAGCTTCGAGGATGGCCTTAAGGTACAGGAAGTTATGGAAGCCGCTTACCTCTCGGCCAGAGAGGAGCGGTGGGTGCAATTGCCCTTGGAGGAGTGAAAGATGACTACTGCTTACGTATACGATCCCCTCTTCCTGGAACACAACCTGCCGGGACACCCTGAGAACAAGGAGCGGCTGGTGGTGACCATGCGTCTGCTGGAGGAGCAGGGCGTGTTAGAAAAAATGCATCCCCTGACGGCCGAGCCCATTTCCGCGGAACGTCTGTCCACGGTGCATAGACTAGGCTACATCGATATGGCGCAACGGATGGCCGAGAGAGGCGGAGGACACCTGGACCCCGATACCTACGTTGCTCCCCGCTCCTACGAGGTTGCTCTGCTGGCGGCCGGGGGGCTGGTTAAGGCGGTGGAAGCGGTGCTGGCCGGAGAAGTGGACAACGCCTTCGCCCTGGTGCGGCCCCCGGGGCACCATGCCCTGCCCGCACGAGGTATGGGCTTCTGTATCTTCAACAACGTGGCGGTAGCCGCTCGCCTGTCCCTGGAAGAACACGATCTTTCACGGGTGTTGATCGTCGATTTCGACGTGCATCACGGCAATGGCACCCAGGACATCTTCTATCAGGAGGCCGGCGTTTTTTATTTCTCCACCCACCAATATCCTCACTATCCGGGCACGGGCCGGTGGCAAGAGATCGGGCAGGGCAGGGGGGAGGGCTACACCGCCAACGTCCCTTTGCCGGGCGGGGTGGGAGACGAGGGCTACAAACGTATTTTTGACGAATTTCTCTACCCCCTGGCCGAGCGATACCGTCCACAACTGATCCTGGTCTCGGCCGGTTACGATGCCCACTGGAACGATCCTCTGGCCGCGATTGCGCTCTCGGTGACCGGCTACGCCTGTCTGGCCCGCACCCTCAAGGACATGGCCGACGACCTGTGTGGAGGCAAGATCGTCTTTACCCTGGAAGGGGGCTATAACCTGCAGGTTCTTTCCCATGCGGTGCTGGCGACCTGTCGGGTGCTGCTGGGAGAAGGAGAAGCGGAAATCGTCGATCCCCTTGGCCCTTCCCCGCGGCCCGAGCGCTCCGTCGATGACCTCATCGTCCAACTCAAAGGACTTCATCGCCTGGTGTAAAGGAGACGGCCATGCCCCCTAAAGTAAGCGTTGAGCAGATTGCCGCTTTGATCGCCAAACCCTTTACCCTGGCTATACTGGGCCGGGTCGATGATTATGACGCTTACCTCAGCCGTTTTGAAGGTAAACACGCTTACCACAAACATCCCCAGGATGAGCTTTACCTGGTGCTGGAAGGAGAGATCTACATCGACTACGCCGATGGCCGCAGCGTGCTCCTGCGGGAGAAGGACGTCCTGGTAGCCAAGGCCCATGAAGTACATCGCTCCCGCTCGGAAAAAGGAGCCCTGGTGCTCATGTTCAAAGCCAGGGACCTGCTCTGGGAAGCGGCCCAGGGCCCCGACCTGGAGCTATAGACGTTCAGAAAACCGTTCGCCCTTCGGGAGGTGATAAATTGAAACTGACGATATCCCTGGCTCAGATAGAGGCGGTTCCCGGCCAGCCGGAGGTCAACCTGGCTAAAGGACGGGAATGGATCGCCGAGGCCAAACGGCGCGGCTCGGACCTCATCGTCTTTCCTGAGTTATGGACCACCTTCTTTGACCTGGAAAACGCCGACCGATATGCCACCACCCTCGACGAAGGCCCTTTTGTCCAACTGGCCGCAATGGCCCGTGAGCATGGTATTTACATCGCCGGCTCCCTTCTTTCCAAAGAGAACGGTCGTTATTTCAACACCGCTCCCCTGTTTTCTCCCACAGGCGAGCGCCTGGGACACTACAGCAAAATCCACCTCTTCAGCCTGATGCATGAGGACAGGTACCTGGCGGCCGGGCAGACCACGCCCCTGTTTGACCTGCCCTGGGGCCGGAGCGCCATCGCCATCTGCTACGATCTGCGCTTCCCGGAACTGTTCCGCAAGTACGCTCTGGCCGGCGCAAAGATCGTGTTCCTGCCCGCCGGGTGGCCGCATCCCCGTCTGATGCACTGGCAAACCCTGCTGCGGGCGCGGGCCATCGAGAACCAGATGTTCATGGCCGCCTGCAATCACGTGGGCCGGGACCAGGGCCTAAAGTTTTTCGGTCGCTCGGCCATCTACGACCCCTGGGGCGAAACGGTGGTGGAAGCAGGCGAGACGGAGATACTCCTCACCGCCCAGATCGACCTCGATCTGGTCGAGGAGGTACGTCAACGGATCCAGGTATTTGCCGACCGGCGGCCGGATTCCTATTAGATTTCTGTTGAACTGAAAGAGAGATTGGCAATGGAACAGGATTACAACCAGAAAGAGGAAGGTTACGAGGACGTGGGATATAAGATCGTGGCCCGGGTGATCAGTCGGGAGGGGAGCTGTCCAGCCGGTCACCAGGTGGGGGATACGGTGGTTTTCGATGGCCGGACGGTGGAGGGCAAGGTTTGTATCCACGCCTTGTACAGTTTCCTGCCCAAGGTGTTCGCCATGCGCTACGGGGCCGACTTTCCCTGGCTCAAAGACAAGGACGTGTCCACCCACGCCTGCCCCGATGCCTTCAACCCGGTGGTCTTCGAGATCAGGCGTATCAGAGAGTAAGTGCCCAAAGCGAACGACCCCCAGGTTTTGAAATGGCTTAATGCGTTATCTATTTAGACTGGCTCTCCGCAACCTGTGGATCCGCAAAACGCGCACGGCGCTCACCACTCTGGGCATCGTCCTGGGCGTGGCCGCCATTGTTTCCATCGCCATTACCCGCCAGAGCGCCGTTGACTCGGTAGATACTGTCTTCCGCGAAGTCGCCGGTGATGCCGACATCACCATCAGCAACGCCGTGGAGGAGGAAGCCTTTAAACAGAGGATCCTGACCAAAGTACAGGACCTGCCCGACGTGGAACGGGCCGCACCTCTCATCCAACTGCTGACGCTGCCCACCTCCGAGGTGGACAACTGGCAGCTCGATGGGGCCATACTCTTCACCGGCATGATCCTGTACGGTCTCGACCCCCTTCTGGAAAAAGCTCCTGCGGCGCTGGCCCGTCATTCTTCGTCCTCAGCGTCCTTGTGGGCGCAGAACGAGCCGCTTCACCCCTACCGGCTGAGCGCCGGAAAGCCCCTGGAGGAGGCGGGCCAGGAAAAATTCCCCCTCCTTCTGGGCGAGCAATACGCCGAGGAGTTGGAACTGGAGGTGGGCGATCACCTGGAGTTGATCGCTCTCGAAGGGACGGCCAGTTTCACCATCGTCGGCCTGCTGGCCCAGGAGGGTCTGGCTGCGGCCAACCAGGGCCAGGTAGCCATCGCTCCCCTGAAAGCGGTGCAAACGGCCTACGATCTCAGGCGCAAGGTGCATCAGATCGACGTCGTTCTCCGTCAGGGGGCCGACGCCGACCGCGTCCTGCGTCTCCTGGCTGAGCAGTTGGGGGCGGAGTACAGCGTCACTTTTCCGGCGGCCAAAGGCGTCATGGTAGGCCGGGTGCTGGAATATTTCGAGATCAGTATGGGCCTTTTGGGCGTCCTGGCTCTTTTTGCCGGGGCGTTTCTTATTTATAATACCTTCGCCATGACCGTAGTGGAACGCACCAGGGAGCACGGCCTGCTCCGCAGCCTGGGCGTGACCGCCGGTCAAATCATGGTTCTCTTGCTGGCCGAGTCTCTGCTGTTGGGCGGTTTCGGCTCCACGTTGGGGTTGCTTTTGGGGCCGGGCCTGGCCTATTTCTCGCGCGGCGTCCTGGAAGAGCTGGTCAGAAGCGATCTCAGAAGTTTCACCCTGGCCCCCGGCCAGTTCATCCCCGGCCTGTTGACGGGCCTGTCCGTTACCCTGGTGGCGGCTTTGTGGCCGGCCTGGCAGGCCAGCCGGGTCTCGCCGCTGGCGGCCGTCCGCTCCCGCCATCGGCGGGGAGGAGCAGGAGGGTGCAGAGGCCCTCTTTTGCGTCTCCTGGGCCTGGCCCTGGTCACTGGCTCCCTGGCTGTCCTGTACAGTTCAGCCATCACCGACACGCTGCGGCGCTTCATGTCCGACGCCACCATGCTCCAGGGGGGGCTATTCATTTTCATTGTCGGCATGCTCCTTTTGTTACCCACCACTGTCTCCGTGCTCCAGCGGCTTTGGCGCCCCTTTGTGGCCCTCTTCTACGGGCGGGAGGGCAAGATAGGCAGCGACAACGTCCGCCGTGAAATGGGCCGCACCATATCCACCACCGGCACCCTGATGCTGGGGCTGATCATGTTGATCTCGCTTAACATCTGGACGACCAGCTTCCGGGCACGCTTTACCGAGTACATCGACGAGGTAGCCAACACCGATCTGATCGTTGTTTCCCCCTCACCGATGCCTTACCGCAGGGTGGGGCGGACCATCGCTTCCATAAAAGGCGTAACCGAGGTCCACCCCGTCCGCTATCTGCCCACTACCCTGACTCTTCAAAACGGCCAGGAAATCGACCTTGTTTTCATGGCGGTCTCTATCCCCCGTTACCTGGACGAGAAGGCTAACTTCATTTTCAGCGACGAGCCGAGAGACGTTAAAGCTGCCCTGAGAGCTATGGAGGACGGCCAGGCTATCCTGGTTTCCTCCTTCCTCAGCGAGCGCCACGACATCAAGATCGGCGACCGGGTGTTTCTCAGGACGGCTCGCGGAGATAAAGAGTTTGAGGTGGTAGGGATAGAGATCGACTTCACCGCTTTTGGCAACGTGGTGGTCGGTTCCTGGTCTACCCTGAAGCGGGATTTCCGCCTGAAAGACGCCACCCTGATCGACGTTATAGTGGCCGAAGGGGCGGACCTGAACGAGGTGGCAGACCGCATCGAAAAGCGCCTGGGCACGCGCTATAATCTCAACGTGGAGGACATCGAACATTTCAAGGAGCGCAACCTGTCCAACATCAGTCAGTTTGACCAGATCAACAACATGATGCTCTTCATCGCCCTGCTCATCTCCGCCCTGGGGGTGACCAACACCCTGTTCATGAACATCCTGGAGCGCCAACGGGAGATCGGCACGATGCGCGCCCTGGGCATGACTCGCTTTCAGGTGGGCCGGATCATCCTGTCCGAAGCGGGCACGGTCGGGGCCATAGGCGGGACGTTGGGCATCGTGGGGGGGCTTATCCTGTCGCGGTCTTTTCTGCACGTGCTGGGCATCCTGAGCGGCTATCCCCTGGATTATTTCGTCCCTGCCTTTGCGCTGATCTCCAGCCTGGTCACGGCGCTGCTGGTGCCCAATCTGGCCGCCCTGTGGCCGGCCGAAGTGGCGGCCCGCACCGATATGATCACCGCCCTGAAAGAAGAAAGGGGCGGATAGTAATAATGGGGTCAAAGACCATTTTTTGACTTCGAGGGCTTTATCTGCTAAAATGCAAAAGCCGTTAAAGGCAGGAAGCTCTAAGGTGCCTGGCACTTTGGAAGTGCCAGGCACCTGATATGCATCGTTAAACGCAGGAGAGCGAAGCGATGAAAACCACTTTGATAAAAGTGCTGGCCTTAACGATATTGCTGATTCAACTGGGGCTGCTCTCTGCCCTGGCGCAGACTCCACAGACTCAACCCCCTCACCTCATCCACCTGGTGCAGCCGGGCGAGACCCTTTTCTCCATCGCCCAACGTTACGGGACGACGGTGGAAGCCATTGTCGCGGCCAACGATATCGACAACCCCAGGCTGATTCACCCCGGCCAACGCCTGGTCATACCGCTTCCCTCTCCTACTCCTACCGCCACGCCGACGCCAGAAGGGGCCCGCATCCACGTGGTGAAGTCGGGTGAAACCCTTTTTTCCATTGCCCAACGCTATGGGGTAACGCTGGCCGCGTTGAGCCAGGCCAACGGCATCATGGATCCCACTATCCTCCGCGTCGGCCAGCAGCTCGTCATCCCCGCAGGTGACTTCCTCCAGACCACTACCCTGCTATCGGCCACGGCGGCCCTGACCGTTACGCTCAAACCGGGGCCAGTGATCCAGGGCCAGACCCTCATGGTCGAGATTGAGGCCCGCCACCCGCTGACCGTCACCGGCCAGGTGGCGAACCGCGCCCTGACTTTCGCGGACGAGGGGGGACGGCGCCGGGCTTTGATCAGTATCCCGCTCTGGACGCCTCCCGGCCCGCACGAGGTGGAGTTGACGGCCCTCGACCAGAGCGGCCATACGACCATTTTGACCGGCACCTTGCAGGTGCTTGGCGGACTTTTCTCCCGGCAGGATATCACCCTGCCCGCGGACCGCCTCCCTCTCCTGGAGCGAAGCCTGAACGTTTTCGAGGACCGACGGCTGGCCCTGCTCTGCGGTCGTTTCAATCCCCAACGGGCCTGGCGAGGTTCGTTCCTGACCCCCATACCCCACGCTCCGGTCATCTCGGGCTTCGGGAGCTACCGCTCCTACAACGGCGGCCTGCTTCACAACCGTCACAGCGGCCTCGACCTGCGGGGAGCGGCGGGCACGCCGGTGATGGCGGCTGCGGCCGGCCGCGTGGCCTGGGCTGGCCCTCTGGCTATAAGGGGCAACACCGTGATCATCGATCATGGATGGAGGGTGTATAGCCTTTACTGTCACCTGTCCGGCGTGGACGTTGAGGTGGATCAGGCCGTGAAAAAAGGCGACGTAATCGGCGCGGTGGGCAACACCGGTCGCTCCACCGGGCCGCATTTGCATTGGGAGGTACGCGTGGGCGGGGTGAGCGTCGATCCCCTGCAATGGACCCAGCAGTTGATACCCGGCTAGCCTGGTTGGAAAGAAAGGGGCCTGGCACTTTGGAAGTGCCAGGCACCTGAGACCTGCTTTACAGGCAAGGGGAGGGCGATTATTATTCGCCTTCAGCCACGGAAAGGCTACTTACCCCGCAAGTGAAGGGCCCCAAAGTTTTCGTCCCCCCAGCAGTTATGGTGACTGTGCCGGATAGGCTCCCTGCACACGCCGTGGTGGTGGCGGTCCAACTGTACGTACCAACCGGGATATCCTCCCAGTACGACGTGCCTGCCCCAAAAGTCCTCGTCCCCAATCCTGAGAGCGTCATGCTCAGTGTGCCGCCGGTATTGTTGATGATTGCCAGCCGGCCAAATTGGGGAGGCTGGTCCTTCCTGATGATCGGCAGGTAAACCTTGCCCGAGGGCCCCCGGTCGTGCACGAAGACGTCCGCAAACCCGTTGGTGTCGCCGGACACCAGGTTGGTGGCCTCGGAACTGAAGGCCACGTAGCGCCCGTCGTCCGAGATGGATGGGTCGTCGCTGCCAAGAATCCCGCCGGTGGCCTGGCTGCCGGAGGAGTCCACGCTGACCCGTTCGGTGCTGCCCTCCTGGCGGTCGCGCACGAAGATGTCCGCAAACCCGTTGGTGTCGCTGCTCACCAGGTTGGTGGCAAAGGAGCGGAGGGCCACGTGACGTCCATCGGAGGAGAGGGATGGGTCGTAGCTATGGCCGCCGGTGGCCTGGCTGCCGGAGGAGTTCACGCTGACCCGTGCGGTGGTGCCCGCCTGCCGGTCGCGCAAGAAGATGTCAATCTGACTGTTAGTGTCGCCGCTCACCAGGTTGGTGGCATTGGACTCGAAGGCCACGTAGCGCCCGTCGTCCGAGACATCCGGATCGCTGCTGTCGCCGTCAGTGGTCTGGGTGCCGGCGGAGTTCACGCTGACCCGTGTGGTGGCGCCCGTCTGGCGGTCGTGCAAGAAGATGTCCGACATCCCATTAGTGTCGCCGCTCACCAGGTCGGTGGCATTGGACTCGAAGGCCACGTAGCGCCCATCGGCCGAGATGGCCGGGCGGTAGCTGCCGCCGCCGGTGGCCTGGGTGCCGGAGGAGTTCACGCTGACCCGCGTGGTGGCGCCC
>CAZYHC010000012.1:0-7673 GCA_964646625.1 uncultured Anaerolineales bacterium | reverse complement strand
TAGTGTCGCCGCTCACCAGGTTGGTGGCATTGGACTCGAAGGCCACGTAGCGCCCATCGGCCGAGATGGCTGGATAGTAGCTACTGCCGCCGGTGGCCTGGGTGCCGGAGGAGTTCACGCTGACCCGCGTGGTGGCGCCCGTCTGGCGGTCGTGCACGAAGATGTCCCACACCCCATTAGTGTCGCCGCTCACCAGGTTGGTGGCCGCGGAGTCGAAGGCCACGTAGCGCCCGTCGGCCGAGATGGCTGGATCCTCGCTGTTGCCGCCGGTGGCCTGGGTGCCGGAGGAGTTCACGCTGACCCGCGTGGTGGCGCCCGTCTGGCGGTCGTGCACGAAGATGTCCCACACCCCATTAGTGTCGCCGCTCACCAGGTTGGTGGCCGCGGAGTCGAAGGCCACGTAGCGCCCGTCGGCCGAGATGGCTGGATCCTCGCTGTTGCCGCCGGTGGCCTGGGTGCCGGAGGAGTTCACGCTGACCCGCGTGGTGGCGCCCGTCTGGCGGTCGTGCACGAAGACGTCCCGCCGCAGGTTAGTGTCGCCGCTCACCAGGCCGGTGGCAAAGGAATGGAAGGCCACGTAGCGCCCGTCGGAAGAGATGGAGGGCCAGCCGCTATCGCCGTCGGTGGTCTGGTTGCCGTTAGAGTCCACGCTGACCCGCTCGGTGGCCCGCGAGACGACAGGGCCGCTGACATCCCAGCCTATATCCGTGAATATGCCGCGCGTGATAGGCCCTGGATCGTGATTGGCCTCAGCCATGTCCAGCGAGTAGGTCATCAGCGCATTAGGGGTCCCGTTGTAGATCTCATCGAGGTGGGAGTAACTGGAGCCTTCCTGCCACGAGCCGGGCACATACAGTTTGGGATTAGTACCGCCCGCCCCTGCCACCGCGCTGGGCCCGTTAAAGAAGATGTTGTTGCTGGTTAACTGGTTCCCCAGCGCCACGGAGTTATTGGTGAAATCGTTGAGGAGGCTCTGGCCGGAGCCATTTACGGCGAAGTGGTCGAAGACAAAAGGAGACCCCGATGGATTCCCCAGACTGTCATACCCCCACCTGCCCAGGCCACCTACCACCTCCATAGAGCCGATGAACCCCAGGCCGTGGCAAATTTCATGCAGTACCACGCTGGCAAAGTCCAGCCTGCCCGCAGGCGTGTTGCCGTCGGTGCCAAAGTACCAGTCGGGGCGGGCGCTGTTAAACTGAGCGTCGATGTCGGCTACTCCAGGATCGAGATCGGACCCGGTCAGTTTATTAGCCAGTGCTACTGGATACCACGTGTTGGTGCGCGGAGCACCGGGAAAGTTGCGGAAAAAGTTTGTCGGGCCACACATGCCCAGCACCCCTGGCGGGCTCAGCGGCTTCCACTGGGCGTCGATTGTGATCGGCACCGACGAGGTGACCTGTGAGGCCCAGATATCCACCGCGTGCTGGAAAGCGGTCTTGGCCGCGGCGTCCCAGCCACCAATGTAATTTACAGTGATCGTGGCGGTTTTGACGCCTACCTCAAACTCCTCAGGAGGAGGAACGTATGTGAAGGCGTTATCTTCACCCGCCAGCAGGATCACGAACCTCCCACCAGACAGCGATTCTGGACCCTGCGATACCGCGCCCGATCCAAAACTCAGGAACAGTAGACTGAGCAAAATAATCGTGACCGCAAGCCTGTTTAGGGCTTTCCTAGAAATAAGATTGTTCATTTTGCTTCCTCCTTCTTATTAAAAGCTGAAATAACTGAATCTGGTACATCACCTCAGCGATGGTGGGTTTCGTTGATGAGTCTGCCCCCACTCGAACAGAGCACCCTGGCGAGCAGGAGCGTTGTGCCTTCATCGGCGAACCTCCTTTCCATAAATTCTTTCAAAAAGGGATCCCAATCGTGACAAATGCTTTCGTCACAAACTTCCTGATTTATAATACCTGACTTTGCCAGAAAAGGCAAATAAAGCTTATAACAACAGACGAGGCAAAAACGGTTGCCTTTTCTGGCGATTTGAGTAAACTATCGGCTGTGGTCAAATTCCCAAAAAGGCTCGAATGTGGTATTATATTGTGAGCCAGCCGTATCAGGAACAATACCTGCGAGATAAGCCAGCGCATTTAAGGAGGTTTTTGACAGTGAGCAGACATCTCAGAACAGTGAGCATCGTCATCCTGGTGAGCATTTTGAGCCTGGGCCTGGCCGGGAGCGTCTCGGCCCGCCCGCCTGCTCAGGAGCCCTCCCCTCAGGAGGTCTTTGCCCAGATGCAGCAGGAGGCCAGCGGAGAGCTGGAAATCTACTGGAACCCGGACACCGGAGTGCCTGACTTTCTGAGCGGCGCTATCCCCACCGACGTTTCAGCCGCCGAAGAGGGCGACCCTGAAATGATAGCCCGCTCCTTCTTCGCTGCTTACGAGCAGCTCTATCGCATGGACGACCCGGGGACGGAATTGGCGCTGAAGAAGGTAGAGCGCGACCACCTGGGGCTGACCCACGTGTGGTTCACTCAGGAGCACCAGGGGGTCAAGGTCTTCGGCATGGAACTGGCGGTACACCTCGATGGGGGAAAGCGGATAGTGGCCGTCGGCGGCCAGTACCTACCCGACATCGACCTTTCTGCCCGGCCGGACGTCCCTGTGGAGACAGCTATCGCCACGGCCAGAGCCCACCTGGACGATGCAGAGGCCGAGCTATGGGAGGCGGATACGGAACTGGTCTTCTATCGGGGCTTCGACGATGGGGAGTACCACCTGGCCTGGAAAATGAGGCTGCTCTCGGACGAGCCGCCGGGCGAGTGGATATACTTTGTGGACGCCCACCGCGGGGCAGTGATCGACAGGTACAACGACCTCAAGAGCGGCCTCTTCCGCATGATTTACGACGCCAACCACGGGACCACCCTGCCCGGCGTCCTGAAACGATCCGAGGCCGCTGCGGCCACAGGCGACCTCAGTGTAGACGATCTTTACACCCATCTGGGGACGGCTTATAACTACTACAACTCTCGCTGGGGCCGCGACAACTACGACAAAGATGCGGATACCCGCACCATAGCCACCGTGCATTATAGCACGAACTACAACAACGCCTACTGGAGCACCAGCAAAGAGCAGTTTGTGTTCGGCGATGGCGATGGGGTGAAGTTCAGTGCCCTGGCCCGCGATCAGGACGTTGTGGTTCACGAATACACCCACGCCGTGACGGATAACGAGGTGAACCTGATCTACTACGATCAGTCCGGGGCTTTGAGCGAAGCCTTCTCGGACATCTTCGCGGCTATGGCCGATCCCGGCGACTGGACGATAGGCGAGGATTCTTACCTGCCCGCGCCCGGCTACCTGAGAAGTCTGGCCGACCCCACGCTGGGGGGGCAATACGACGTCAACGATCCGATGAACAGCAAGGGATTGCCCGGCCACATGAATCAATACGCCGCGCTGCCCACCTCGCTGGACAACGGCGGGGTGCACATCAACATGGGCATCCCCGGCAAGGCGGCCTACCTCATCGCCCAGACCATAGGCCGAGGCAAAGCAGAACTGATTTTCTACCGCGCTCTGACCGAGTACCTGACCCCCTCGTCGGGTTTTAGCTTCTTTAAGGCCGCCTCGCTCCAGTCCTGCACCGATCTGATCAGCCCCACGCTGGGCATCACCACGACCGTCACCACCACCGATTGCGACTACGTGGAGGCCGGGTTCGCGGCGGTGGGCATAGGCAGTTCTCCCTCGCCGACCTACAGCGTCCAGGTGCCCATCGTGGTGAAGGGCTACGCGCCGCCGGCAGGGTCCGGCATTTACGGTCAGGTGACTATCCCCTGTCCCACCGGCGTTAATTGCAGCGTGGCACTGGCCCTGCGCTACTACGATGGGTCAACGTGGTCGATAAAGGCCACCACCAACACCGATACCCAGGGCCACTACCTCTTCACCGGCATCCCCAGCCTGGGCGCGGGAGGAATATACTACGTGCGCTACGGCCCGAACACTACCATCCCCGGCCAGCTATACTACTGGTGGGCCGATTACATCAACACTTATACCGCCGGCACCACCCTCTGGGGCACCGACTTCGACCTGGCCGACGTTACGCTGGTAAAGCCCTCTTCGGGGTCAACCGTAGCCCTGCCCGTCACCTTCTCCTGGACTCGGCGGAACGTGTCCTCGGACCTCTATTATCAGGTCAGACTGCTGGCCGCGGACCAGACCACTGTGCTTTGGGAATCGCCGCTGCTTCGCACCCAGAGCAGCTACACCTTGAACTCCCGGCCGAGCGGCATAGACGCGGGTAAACAGTACTATTGGGATGTCAAGGTGTACGGTACGCACGGTTACGGCGTATGCTACGCTGTCAGAAAGATCACGTTTGCCACCGTGAGCGGGGCAGAATCCGGGGTGTTGGAAGCTGGCACTCTGCCTGATGAGCCACACCCTCCGCTGGACCAGAATTAAAAACCTGGGAGTCAAACTCCCAGGCTAAGAGCTGAAGCAAACTAAAGTTTGCTATTTGAAAAATCTTGAGAGTGCGCTGAAGCGCACTTGGGCTATCAGCCTGGAAAATTGGTGGTCCCCCTCTTTCGTGTTGATGACTTTTCTCTACCGCAGAGCACGCAGAGTTCGCAGAGATTTATCAATTTTCTCAGCGTTCTCGGCGGTCTCTGCGGTAAAATGGCAAGTCGGGTTTGCCTCAACGTAATTGGGGGAGACTACCGGAAAATTGATTTCCAGGCCATAAGCCAGAGGATCAAGGGGGTGTTGAGATGCAGGATCGTGATTACGACGTCGCCTGTGTGGGGATCCTGGTGGCTGATATGTTTGCTTCGCCGCTGCCAGATCTCCCGAAAGAGGGCGAGCTGAGGCTGGTGGATGAGATTTATCCCGACACCGGCGGGTGCGCGGCCAACACGGGCGTCTCGCTGGTCAAGCTGGGAGGGCGGGTGGGCCTGATCGGCAAGGTGGGCGACGACATCTTTGGCGAATTCATCGTCAAGGACATGACCGCCAAGGGGCTGGACGCCCGCGGGGTAAAGGTCTCGCAGACCATGCCCACCTCCAAGACGATGATCATTCCGGTCATGGGGCAGGACCGCCGGTTCATCCACGTCATCGGGGCCAACGCCGACCTGGGCTACGAGGACGTCGAGCTGGACCTGGTGGCCCGCAGCCGGGCCCTTTACGTGGGCGGCTTTCTGGTGCAGCCCAGACTGGACCAGCACGCCCTGCTTGAGCTTTTCAAGTTCGCCAAAGATGAGGGGCTGCTGACCGTCCTGGACGTCATCGTCCCTTCGGGCGGCGAGTACGAGGTGGAGAGCACCGTAGGCCAGGCTCTCCCCTACACCGACGTTTTTCTGCCCAACGACGACGAGGCCGCCCTGCTGACCCACCAGGACGATCCGCTGGAGCAGGCCCGCGTTTTCCTGGAGCACGGCTGCGCAACGGTGGTCATCACCAGGGGCGAGAAAGGGGCAGTGCTCAGGACCACAGACCAGATCATGAAAGCGCCGGCCTTTCAGGTGGAGGTGGTCGATCCTTCCGGGGCGGGCGATGCCTTTGACGCCGGTTTCATCTGGGGCATGTTACAAGGGTGGGACCTGCGCCGCACCCTGGAGTTTGCGGCCGCCATCGGCGCGTCGGCCTGTTTGAAACTGGGTTGCACGCCCGGCGTCTTCACCATGGACGAGGCCACCGCTTTTCTGGAGAAAAATAAGCTGGATATCGAGGTTATCGATGATTAAAGGACTTTCGAGCGAGAAACTGATCGAGATGTACCGGCGGATGCTGCTCATCCGCCACTTTGAGGATGAAGTCAAGTCCCTCTTCCTGCAAGGCCAGATGCCAGGCACCATCCACCAGAGCCAGGGCCAGGAAGCCACCGACGTAGGGGTGTGCGCCGCCCTGCGGGACGAAGACTTCATCACCACCACCCACCGGCCTCACGGCCATTGTATCGCCAAGGGCATTTCCGTTAAAGGCGCTATGGCCGAGCTTTTTGCCCGGACGACGGGCTGCTGCCAGGCCAAGGGCGGCTCGATGCACCTGGGGGACGTGAGCGTGGGGATCATCCCGGCCATTGCCATTGTGGGCGGGGGCATTCCCATCGCCGCCGGGCTGGGGCTGGCCTTCAAGATGCGCCGCACCGACCGGGTGGCGGCCTGCTTCTTCGGCGATGGGGCGGCCAACGAGGGCGCGTTTCACGAAGGGATCAACCTGGCGGCCATCTGGAAGCTGCCGGTGGTCTTCGTCTGCGAGAACAACCAGTACGCCGCTTCCACGCCCGTCTCGCTGGCCTTTGCCATCCAGGATATCGCCGAGCGGGCCGCAGCTTACGGCATCCCCGGCGTGGTGGTGGAGGACGGCAACGACGTGCTGGCCGTCTACCAGGCCGCCCGGTCCGCCGTCGAAAGGGCGCGGGCCGGCCAGGGCCCCACCCTGCTGGAATGCAAGACCTATCGGCGGGGAGGACACTCCCGCAGCGACCCCGGCCACTATCGGCCCTCGGAAGAGGTGGAAGAATGGCTGGCTAAAGACCCCCTTCCCCGCTTCCGAAAGGTGCTGGTAGAAGAAGGCGTTTTGACCGAGGAGCAGGCCGAGAGCGTTGAAGAGGACGTGATCGAGGAAATCGAGGAAGCAGTGGAATATGCCCGCTCCAGCCCCTCCCCTGCTCCAGAGGACGCGCTGAAGGACGTTTATGGCTCACCGCAGATCGAGGGGGTGCTGGAATGAGACATCTGACTGTGGCCGAGGCTCTGCGGGAGGCTCTGCGGGAAGAGATGCGGCGCGACGAGCGGGTCTTTCTCATCGGCGAGGACATCGGCATCCCCGGCGGTTTTGGCGGGGCGTTCACCGTCACCCTGGGTCTGAGCGAGGAATTTGGCCGTGAGCGGGTGCTGGATACCCCTATCTCGGAGAAAGGGTTCATCGGCGCGGCAGTGGGCGCGGCCATGATGGGGCTGCGGCCCGTGGCCGACGTGCAGTATTCCGATTTCCTGTTCTGCGCCATGGACGAGATCGTCAACCAGGCCGCTAAAATGACCTACATGTCGGGCGGTCAGGTCAAGGTGCCCATGGTGCTGCGCGCCCCTGTGGGGGCCACCACGCGCGGCGCACAACACGCCCAAAGCCCGGAAGGGTTCTTCATCCACGTACCGGGCTGGAAAGTGGCCGTCCCGGCCACCGCCTACGACGCCATGGGCCTGCTGAAAACGGCCATCCGCGACGATAGCCCGGTGCTGGTCTTCGAGCACAAACTGCTCTACGGCAGCAAGGGGCCGCGCTCCGAGGTGGGCAGCATCGACGCCTCCAGCGACATCCCCGACGAAGAGTACACCATCCCTTTGGGCCTGGCCGACGTCAAACGGGAAGGCACGGACGTAACGATAGTGGCTACCCTGCTGATGCTGCATCGCGCCCTGGCGGTGGCCGGGGAGTTGGAGAAGGAAGGCATCAGCGTGGAGGTCGTCGATCCGCGCACCCTGGTGCCCTTCGACCTGGAGACGGTGTTGAACTCCCTGGAGAAGACGGGACGGCTGGTCATCGTGGAAGAGGATACCAAACGCGGGGGCTGGGGCGCAGAAGTGGCGGCCAGCGTGGCCGAGGAGGGCTTATACCTGCTGGATGCGCCCATCAAGCGGGTGGCCGCTTACGACGTGCCCATCCCCTTCGCGCCCGTGATGGAAGATTTCGTGGTGCCTGGTCAGG